>JAHBWA010000001.1 GCA_019637195.1 Labilithrix sp.
CTCTCGAGCGAGCGAACGGCATCTCGACGGAATCGATCGGGTCGGCACGCACGGCACTCATCGGGCAGCTCCTTCCGAGGGCCACGCTCGCCCTCGCCGGAAGAACCTCACGCCCCGTCGCAAAAATTCCCCGAAGCTCCCGCAATCACACGAGTTCACGCCGCCTGAGAAGACCTGCACCCATCCAGATATCCACGGAGCTCAACCTGTCGTCGTGGGTTAGCCGACACGCGAATACGGGTAGCCGTTCCTGATGTAGCGATTAAGAAACTGACCCTTGGACGGAGCAGCCATAAGCTGCTCATAGAGTCCGGATGGAACGTTGAAGTATTGGTAAACGAAGCCATTAACAAACTCAACTTCTAGCGTTGCGCTGTCGGCGTCGTAGCCGATCGACGCGACGTTGGTTGACGCGACGGGGTCTCGGATCACGAGGCCTTCCTATTGTTCGCTTTCGTCAATTGCCATCCGTTCGACCGCGATATGCCGCACCACGGCGGTGGTCCGTTGCGCGCGCCATGATGCTACCATGCGATCATAGCCTTCTGCCACGCGGCGGGTCCGCCAGGCCGCGCTGACTTCGGGGTCAGAACTGCGCGGCAGGCGATCTGCCGGCGGTAGCAGTACGCGGCAGCGAACGGGAAGCCTAGCGGCCTCGCCAGAGATGATCGTCTCACCCGTACGCAGCACCGGCAGTAGATCCATGAGGCCCGACAGGTTATCCGGCAGCGCACCCTTCACCCGGCCGCGGTCGGCTGGGTTGGATAGCCGCAGCGCTATCAGCGTTCCGCACTGGGAGAGCACGGTCTCGTCGATCTCGGACGGGCGCTGTGAAACGAGCATCGCGCCGACCCCGTACTTTCGACCTTCTTTCGCGATGCGCTTCACGACGTCTGCGGCGACATTGCCGCTGGCTGGGCTGACGTAACGGTGGGCCTCCTCCATCACCACAAGCAGGGGGCGGAGAACGCCGCCCTCGGTCTTCTCCCGACTCCAGTATAGCGCCTCGTAAACGATGCGTAGGATGGATCCAATCAGTCGAACTAAGACGGTGCTAGGCACACCTGAAAGGTCGAGGATGGTGATCGGACGATCATGGCCGAGCCAGCCTGCCAGCAGTGTGTCGAGGTCTTGTGCCGTCTGTCCGGCAAGGTCAGGCTCCCAAGGTCCTGGGTGTAGGATAAAGTCGTAGCGTCGGTCGAGAAGACGGGAACGCAGCAGGTTAAGCTGTCGGCGGATACCCTTGGCAGCCTGATTGAGGAACGGTCCGGCTGCTCCCATCGCGTGCGGCGCATACCGGGGCGCGGTCAAAGTCGCAGCATCTCCGGCAGCTTCGAGCGCAGGCTGGTCGCGCTGTGGCCCGGTAAAGGTGGCTGTCTCGAAGTCGATCAGGTCGTACCAGAGCTGCTTCAGCGAGAAGGGCACTGGGCTGTCGACCGTCAGGGATCGAGCGTCGAGACCCGGAAGCGCGCCAGCGCCGAGCCGGGTTTGCTTCAATTCGTGGATCTTATCGGTAAACGCAATCAAATGATTGTCACTAAGCCCACCGGCTACGAAGTCAAGCAGTTCGCCGGCCTCCAGCGCCCAATAGGGAACAAACAGCAGCTCTTCGCCTGGAGACGGTGAAGCGCTGAACGTTTTGGCTAGGTCGCCGAGTGCGGCTGAGTATTCACCGTGAACGTCCAAGAGCAGGACGCGCGCACCGCTGGCGGCAGCGCTTTCGGCACTGCGTACTACGGAGCGAAGCAGACTCGCGACGGTGGTCGACTTACCTGCTCCCGTCGAACCTACGATTGCGCTGTGCCGAGTAACAAGCGCGTCGAGCGACAGTCGCACGACGATATTCTCCGCGCTCGAAAGCGTACCGATCTCGACGTGGTCCTCCTCTGTACTGCCGTATATGCGGCGCAGGTCCTTCTGCGTGACTAAGTGCACCGCATCGTCGACATTGGGATGCTGACTGAGGCCGCGCTCAAAGCGCTCGCCGATCGCTTCGCCTGCCAACTCCACGCGCATCCAGCGTCCGGTGTCCACCTCGGCTAGGGCGGCGGATTGGGGCGCGGCATTGGCACCGATCTCGGCCACGACGCCGTAAAGGTCCTGGTACCCGAGTGGGATACGGACGAAGCTGCCGACTTGGCCGACACGGTAAGTGTGGCCGTTGATCATGGCTAAGCCGGACGAGAGAGACTCGGCCAGCTTTACCGTGATGGTCGAGCCCGACACCGCGCTCACGCGTCCGAGATAGGTCGGATCGGTTGCCCTCACGCCGACACCGGAGCCGGCTCGGAACCTTCGACCGGGGTAGCCATGTCGGTCGGGAGCGCGAGATCAGGCGAGTAAGACAGTGCGCAGAAGCGGCAGAAGCGACTGAAGTCGCCCAGGAGAAAGGCGTCACCGCTACCGCGCGGGCCCCAGAAGCTTGACCGAATTTCGCTCCAGTTCTTGGGTAAGTCGCCCAAGCGCCACGGACCGGGGATGCCTCCGATCACGGCGGCGTCACTGGCGTAGACCGAAAGGTTCGGGTGTTCGAAGGCGAGCTTACGCGCCGGTTGCTCGTCTGCGAGAGCCCGAAACTGCAGCGCGATTACTGCCGCGTTGGCGTTCATTGCAAGCGCCTCGCCGAGCACTGCGCAGATGTGTGCGTCACGGAACGAAAAGCCTGTGGTAAGAAGCACGGTGTCGGGCGTCAGCAGGAAACGTTTCAAGCGCTCGAACAGCGCGGAGTAGGGCTGCTTCTGCGTAAGGTCGTACTTTAGGTGATCGGGATATACGAGTTCCGCGCAATCGGTGCCACCGGAGCGGACCACAACGCCGTTATCGCTTTTCCAACCCAACGAACCATGCAGCTTCCAAACCCGCGACCAACGCGGGGGCAGATCGTTGCCGGCCACTGTGACGGCGTCAAAAAAAGGTTGATATCCGCCCGTGAAGCCATCAAAGTATGGTGATTTAGCCTGCTCGAATGCCGATTCAATGAGCAGATCGTAGTTTGTAGTGAAGATCTCAACGGGGTGCGCTCGCTGTGTCCCGCTGACCCAAGAGACCAACTCGTGATATGAGGTTCGGCCCTCAGGAAGCCTAGCCCCGACGATCGCGCCGATGGCTTCGCAGATCGCCTTTCCCAGCGCGGCATAGCCTGGTCCGTCAAGGCCATGCATTGTAGTGTCTCCAAGCGCCGTCTGGAGCAGCCGAACCTTGGACAATATGGTCTCAATGTTGCCGCCAGCTGGCAAAGATGCGCGGATCGCGGTCGCGGCCGTGGCCTCCAGCCCAGTCAGCTTCTCCAATGCTCGATTGGTCAAAACATCAACGCCCGGGATCAGCGCTAGACCGTTGGGGTCGAGCTTGCCGGTCGCGTCGACCGTCACGGAGAGAGGACCGCCAGCACCGATCAGTACGCCTATTCGCTTGCGACCCTGTGAGAGAATCTGCCTTAGATCGGCCATGAAGCGGTCCGGATTATGTACGGTGTCCAAAACGCCACGCTCTCCAGTTACTTTCCAGACATTCTGACTATCGCAAATGTGTAGCAAATCGTAGCAGGATGGTGCGGCCCCGTCGAGTGCCGGAGCCGCACCATCGCTGATTGCGGCTTTCCTTTCCATCCGGGGCCATCCGTGAGGGACGGCATGTATGGCCAACGCGCGGCTGGACGTGACGTCGGAGTGGGACACGGTTCGGAGCTACCCCGGAGGACGATCGGGAGCTTGCTGGCGAGCACAAGCAGGTCCAGACGCAGTTCGGCAACACGAAGATTCGAACCGCGGACGGCCTGCTACGGCTGGTGCTGCTCCACGCCGGTGCGGACCTTCGTATCGGCTCAGCGAACCACGTTCCTCGAGCTGGTTGGTCGTCAGCGAGATCAACCGAGCGTGAGGGGGCGGAAGCGGTTCGCCTCGAGTCGAGCGTGAACGTCGTTGCGTTCGGCGGACTTGGCCTTGCGTAGGGGCGCGAGGTCGAGCATCTCGTGCGGGCCAGTCAGGTAGGAGACAAAATACGTCACGGAGGTGGGCCCACGGCTCGACGCGGCGAGTCGGCGAGTCGGCGAGTGTGCGCTCGATCCGGAAGCGCGCACGGATGAAGCCGAGCGCCACCTTCGCGCGTTCGGGATCGGTGAACCGCCCCGGGATCCCGAGAGACCGAATTACATGAGTCCGGCGACTGCGGCTGGAGTCTCTTGAGCACGATAGTACGACTCCTCGAGCTCGATCGGCGGAACGTAGCCGAGCGGTCCGAAGAGCCTTCGTCGATTGAACCAGTCGATCCACTCGAGTGTTGCGAATTCGACGTCGTCGAGGGGCCTCGACGGCGAATCACCTCGGACTTGAAGAGGCCGATGATCGTCTCCGCGAGCGCGTTGTCGTAGGAGTTGCCGACCGTGCCGACGGAGCCCTCGATACCGGCCTCGGCGAGCCGATCAGTGTAGCGGATCGCGAGGTATTGCACCCCGCGATCGCTGTGATGAATCAGCTCGTCGCTGCGCGGGCGGGCGTGCAGCGCTTGCTCGAGGGCGTTGAGGGCAATGTCGCTTTGAGCGAGTTCGCGACGCGCCAGCCGACGATCGCCCGCGAGAAGACGTCGATGACGAAGGCGACGTAGACGAAGCTCGCCCAGGTCGCGACGTAGGTCAGGTCGGCGACCCAGAGCTGGTTTGGTCGTTCGGCGTGGAACTCGCGCTGCACGAGGTCCGGCGGGCGAGGCGCCGCCACGTCGGGCTCGGTGATCTTGACCGCACGACCGCGGACCGCGCCGCGGAGGCCCATTTCACGCATCAAGCGCTCGACGGTGCAGCGGGCCACGGTGATGCCCTCTCGCCGGAGCTGCCGTCAGACCTTGAACGCGCCGTAGACGCCGCCGTAGCTGCTCGACCAGGCGCGACGAATCTCCGGGTGGAGCTCGTCGTCTCGCTTCGCTCGCGCAGGACGCTTGCTCGGGTCAGTGCGGCGAGCCTTGTGCGCGTAGTAGGTCGTCGGGGCGATCGGCAGAACCGTGCAGATCGGCTCGACCCCGTGCGCGCTGCGATGGTGGTCGATGAAGTCGATCATCACCTGGGTCGGCGGTCGAGCTCCGCCTGTGCGAAAAACGCGGACGCTTTGCGAAGTATCTCGTTGGCCCGTTTCAGCTCTCGGACCTCGCGTCCGAGCTCCTTCAACCGCTCACGCTCGCCCGTCGCCAGCCCAGGCGCCTTGCCGGCATCGCGCTGCACTGCCGCACCCACTTCCGCAGCGTCTCCGGCGTGCAGCCGATCTTCCCAGCGATCGACGTGATCGCCGACCACTCCGAGTCGTGCGAGCCGAGCTGCTCGACCACCAACCTCACCGCGCGCTCGCGCACTTCCGGCGGGTACTTGCGCATCCTTCCCATGGCTCCATCCTCTCAACATTGGGAGCCTCCAGGGAACCCGGGGCGATTCAACGTCATGATGGCGGGCCAGGTTCCACGCCACGTCAGGAGTGAACTCGTCCCCGACGAACTCCGACCGCGTGAGCAGGAGGGCGACGCGCATCGGAGCCATCGGCAATGCCCGGCGCGGTGCAGCCGCCCATCGTCCACTTTAGAGTCGCTTGCGGCACGTCGCCGATCCACACGACACCGCCGGCCTCCGCGTCCCGGTCGCGAGCGCCCGGCCACAACCGAAGCAGCGTGGCAGCGTCGTCGCTGTCGGGAGTGGGTTCACGAGGCACCTCCCGACACCAGCCTGAGCGTCGCTTCAAACGGCAGGAGAATGCGTGCGATCGAGAGCGTATCGCCCCCGCGCAACTCGACCTCCCAAACCCCCACGCCGGCCCACGCGCGGTTGCCGCTCGCTTCGATCACGACGCCGCGCCCCGCTTCCTTCCGTCGGACGCCACCACAGCCCCCGCCCACCCCGCGCCACAAACGGCGACCGGCGCCGCGACTCGCGTCGCGGCGCCGGTGTCCGTGTGGAGCGATCTCGCTCGGTGCCCGCTCAGATCTCGCAGTCGGGGTTGATCGTGTCCGTCCCGACGCGGCCGACCGTGACGTCGAAGCCCGAGCCGCAGTTGATGACGTCGTCGCCCGCGCCGCCCTCGATGGTGTCGTCACCGCCGAGGCCGTGGAGGGTGTCGTCGCCCGCGTTGCCGACGAGCTCGTTCGCGGAGGCGTTGCCGGTGAGCTCGTCGTCGCCGGAGCCGCCCTCGAGGTTCTCGACGTCGGCGCCGAGGATGTCGGCCTCGCTGGCGGCGAGGTCACCGGACGGCGTCACGCCGTCGAGCGCCGCCGTGATGTCCGCGCTGCGGAGCGAGTAGTCGACCTTGTCGACGCCGGGGCCGCCGCTGATCGTGTCGTTGCCGTCCGCCGCGGCGCCCTGCGGGAAGACGTCGTCGCCGGCGCCGCCGCTGAGGACGTCGTTGCCCGGGCCGCCCGTGATGACGTTGCTGAGCGCGTTGCCGGTGATGGTGTCGTCGCCGGAGCCGCCCTTGATGTTCTCGATGTCACCCCTGACGTTGTCGTTCTCGCCGGCCTCGCCGTCGTTGGCCGCGGCGCCGTCCATCGTGACGACGAGCGCGACGGTGCGGGCGCTGTAGTCGACCGTGTCGATGCCGGGGCCGCCGTTCATGATGTCGGCGCCGTTCGACGCGGACTCCTCGTCGAACGTGTCGTTGCCGTCGTCGCCGTTCATCACGTCGTTGCCGGCCCGGCCGCGGAGGAGATCGTTGCCCGGTCCGCCGTTCAGCGTGTCGTTGCCGCTGTCGCCGATGAGCGTGTCGTCGCCGGGGCCGCCGTTGAGCGTCGCGCCGACGCCGGCGGCCGCCGTGAGGGTGTCGTCGCCGGCGCCGCCGGTCACGACCTCGACGTCGACCATGACGTCGTCGTTCTCGGACGCGGCGCCGTCGTTGGCGCCGGCGCCGATCGTGACGGTGACCGCGGCCGAGCGCGCCGCGTAGGAGACCGTGTCGGTCCCGGTCCCGCCGGAGATGGTCTCGCCGGGCGTCGGGACGGCGCCCTGGTGGAACGTGTCGTTGCCCGGTCCGCCGAACACGGCGATCGGCTCGCCGAAGACGGCTCCGGCCGCGCCGCCGCCGCCCGCGGTGTAGACGTCGTCGCCGTCGCCGAGCGACACGATGAACGACTCGACGTGCGCGTAGGTGATGTCGCGGTGGGCGTCGGTGTTGAGCAGGATGCCCGCCGCGCCGAAATTGAAGTTGTCGGCCGCCGTCGTGCCCTTGATCGCGAGCCGGTCGCCGGTGCCGCCGCCGAGGTCGACCGAGATGCCGCTCGACGCGGCCGAGCTCGTGCCGAGCGCGAAGAGGCCGTTCGTGAAGTCGAGCAGGAGCGTGTCGTCGCCCGCCGATCCCGTGACGGTGATCTTCTTGAGCGTCGAGGCCGTCACGGGGTTGTCGCACGGCTGGCCGTTCTGGAGGATCGCCGAGTCGGCGGCGCTGCGCGCGATGATCGCGGTCTCGCCGGCGGCGATCGACACGGTCATCAGGCCGGTCGTCTTGTTGAAGGTGCACTGCGTCGCGAGCGGCGTGAGCGCGTGATCCATGTCCGCGAGCGGATCGTCGGCGTCGATCGCGCCCGGAGACTTCTGCTCCGGAGCGCCGGCGCACGCCGCGATGGTCGCAGCGAGCAAAAACGTACCTACCTTGGAAACCTTGTCCATTCTCGAGCTCCCTTTGAACCTGACGGGCGTAGTGCGTCGGTGGTTGTCGAAGGGGAGAACGGTTGTTCGGGCCGAGCCTTTAGCGAAAAGCGCCGTCGGGCTCACGACGCGTCCGTCGACGGACCGTCGGCGCTCGCGTCGGACGGCGCGCCGTCGCTCGAGGCGTCGCGCGCCGCGTCGGCCACCCCGGCGTCGGAGCGAGCGGGGCGTGGGCCGGCGTCGCCGGCGTCGGCGGTGCTGATCGGCGCGTCCGAGGGCGTGTCCGAGAGGCACGTCCCCTCGACGCACGTGTAGCCGGTGTCGCAATCGCTCATCCGTAGGCAGTCGCCGTCGCCGAGCTGGCAGGCGGCGCTCGAGACCCAGGCGATCGCGATCGCCCCGAAGAGGATGCCCGTCTTGACGGCCGCGGCGAGCCGCGAGCCGCTGGTGGGGTCAGAAGGTGACACGCATCCCCACATGGAAGAGGGCCTGCCAGAGGACCGTGCGGTCCGGGAGATCGGTCCCGACGACGAAGACGTCGAGCTCGGGGCCGGCGGTCAGGACGAACGACTTGCCGAGCGGGTGCCGGTACTCGAACGCGGCGACGGGACCGACGAGGCTCCCGGGCTGCAGGTAGCCGACGACGCCGCCGCTGAAGGCGAAGCGCTCGCGGACGAGGCGCGTGTAGCGCGCGTCGATGCCGAAGGCCGTGCGCGGCTCGACGGCGATGAGCACGGCGGCGCCGAAGATGTCCTCGGGCGACTCGTCGACCGCGAGATCGGCGCCGATGCGCATGCGGGTCTGCGCGCGGCCCATCGACTGCGCGCGCCCCCCGCCGCCCTCGACGCCCGACGAGGCCTCGGACACGCCGTTCATGATCCACTGCTGGGCGCTCGCCGCCGGCGCGGCGGCGAGGGTCGCGCACGCGATGAGCGCGGACAGGGCCTTCGAGAGCGTCTTCACGGGTGTTCCTTCGGGTGAGCGGCGGGCGGCGTGGCGTGCTGCGGAGCCGGCGCGGCGTGCTGCGGAGTCTGCGTCGGCGCGGCGTGGGTCGGCGCGGCGGGCTGCGGAGCCTGCGTCGGCGCGGCGTGGGTCGGCCCCATCGCGCCGGCGTCCGCGGCGTCCACGGCGTCGTCGTCGCTCGTCTCGATCGCGATGACCGGCAAGCTGACGACGAGGTCGACGCGTCGGTTCTGCTTGCGCCCTTCGTCCGTCGCGTTGGACGCGAGCGGGTGGAACTCGCCGTAGCCGGCGGCGGAGAGGCGCTCGGGCGAGATCCCTTCGGCGGCGAGCCGCGCGACGACCGCCGTGGCCCGCGCGGTGGACAGGTCCCAGTTGGAGCGGAAGCGCGCGGTGTGGATCGGGCGATCGTCGGTGTGGCCCTCGACGCGCACGTAGAGCGGTCGGTCGCGGAGCTCGGCGGCCAGCCTCGCGACGACGCGCAGCGCGCGCTCCTCGAGGGCGTCGGTGCCGCTGCCGAAGAGGAAGCCCTCCGAGAGGCGGAGGACGAGCTCGTTCCTGCGCGAGAGGACCTGCACGTCGGTGAGCTCGTCTTTGGCCTCGGGCGTGCGCAGCGCGGACTTGAGGTTCACGAGCTCCGGCGGGAGCGGCGAGCTCATCGCCGGCTCGGGGTCCGCGAGCGTCCCCTGCGACGCGCCCGCGAGCAGGCCGTGCCCGGCCTCCGGGAACATGTCGATGCCCACGGCCTTCGAGAACGACTCGGTGAACCGGCCGACCTTCTTCGAGTCCACCTGGGAGACGGCGAACATGACGACGAAGAAGGCGAACAGCAGCGTGATGAAGTCGGCGTAGCTCACGAGCCAGCGCTCGTGGTTCACGTGCTCCGGGTGCTTCTTCTTGCGGGCCATCAGCCGGCTGCCTTCGCCGGAGCGCCCGCGGCGCCCTTCTTCGAGCCGTGCTCGCCGAGGAACTGGGAGAGGCGCTCGCGCACGAGCTTCGGGTTGAGGCCGGCCTGGATCGCGAGGACGCCGGTGAGCGTGAGCTCGCGGAGGAGCGCCTTCTCGCGGACGATCAGCTTGATGCGGCCCGCGATCGGGAGAAACAGGATGTTCGCGACCGCGACGCCGTAGATCGTCGCGACGAACGCCGCGGCGATGCCCTGACCGACCGCCGCGATGTCGCTCAGGTTGCTCATCACGTGGATGAGCCCGAGCACCGCGCCGATGATGCCGACGGTCGGCGAGTAGCCGCCCATCGCCTCGAAGACCTTCGCGCCGTCCTCCCCGTGCTCCTCTTCCTGACCGATCGCGACCTCGAGCGTCTCGCGGAGCGTCTGCGAGTCGACGCCGTCGACCGCCATCATCAGCGCCTTGCGGAGGAACGGGTCCGACGCCGTCTCGGAGACCTTCTCGAGCGCGAGGATGCCGTCGCGCCGCGCGCGGTTCGCGTAGTCGACGATCTCGTCGACGATCTTCGCCGGATCGACCTCCGGCTTCTTGAACGTCGAGCCCGCGGCCCTGAGGGCGGCGGCGAGCGTCGGGAACGGATACTGGACGATGACCGCGCCGATCGTCCCGCCGAGCACGATGAGCGCCGCCGGTCCGCCGACCATCGAGCCGGCGTGGCCGCCCTCGAGGTAGTTGCCGATGAGGATCGTGAGGAGCGCGAACGCGATCCCGATCAGGGGTCCGGGCTGCATCACTCGCCTCCGTCGTCGTCGCGCGAGCCGAGCCGGCGCGCGCCGAAGCCGAGCTCGTCGTCTCCGACGATGCGCGGCGGGGGCGCGGACGGGTAGCCGGACGGCCGACCGGAGCTCGACGTGGACCGTCGGCCGTTCGACAGCGGCGGCTGCTGGATGCCGAGCGCCGTGCAGCCGACGCGCGTGCGCGCCGCCACGAACCGCTCGACGACCTCGTCGAGGGTCTCGCGCACGATCACCTTGCGATCGCCGAGGAGACAGAGGGTCGTGTCGGGCGTCGACTCGACCCACGCGATGTGGTCCGGGTTGATCGCCACCGTCCGGTGGTCCAGCCGTGTGAGCTTCAGCATCGTCGGAGGTCCGTCGCAACCTCCGGGCCAGCCACTTCCATGACGCTGGCACGTCGCGTGGATGAAGCGTGCTCAGGAGAAGCACGCCATGGCCCTCATCGACTCCGTCGAACGTCTGCGAGGAGCGCTCGACTACCACCTCTCGCGGCACAACCTGCTCGCGTCGAACCTCGCGCACATCGACACGCCAGGCTACAAGCCGGTCGATCTCGAGCGCACGTCCGGCACCTTCGCCGGCGCGCTCCACGTCGCCCTCGAGGCGACGCAGCCGGGCCACCTCTCCTCGTCGCACGGGGCGCCGGGCGCGGCCTCGGTCGGGCGCGTGATCGAGGACCCCGGCGCCGCCGGCGGCGCCGACGGAAACGGCGTCGATCTCGATCGCGAGGCCGTGAAGATCGCCACCAACCAGATGCGCTACGACGTGCTCGCGCAGCTCGCCTCGAGCCAGCTCGCGTCGCTCGCCTGGGCCGCCAGCGACGGGAAGCACGGATGAAGACCGGCCCCGTCCGCCCCGGCGTCTTCTCGGCGATGGAAGTGGCCGCCTCCGGCCTCTCGGCCGAGCGCAGCCGCATGAACGTCGTCGCCGGCAACCTCGCGAACGCGCGGACGACGCGCACCGCCGAGGGCGGCCCTTACCGCCGCCTCGATCCGGTGTTCGAGGCCAAGCCGATCGCGCCGCGGAGCTTCGATCCCATCCTTCGCAAGGTCGAGACGGTGGAGATGACCGAGGTACGACCCGACACCACGCCGGGGCAGCTGGTGTACGAGCCCGGCCACCCGGACGCGAACTCCGACGGCTACGTCGAGTACCCGAACGTCAACGTGGTGACAGAGATGGTCAACATGATGACGGCCTCGCGGGCCTACGAGGCGGGCGTGACGTCGATCGAGTCGCTCAAGGCGATGGCCCGCGCCGCGCTCCGGATCGGCAAGTGAGCGGGAAGATCGACCCGACGGGCGCGGGGAGCCTCGCGGCGACCGCCGCCGCGATGCGCGAGGACCTGCGGATCGGCGGTGAGCCGGGCGTCGGCATCGGAGGTGCAAAGGACCCCGTCGGCGGCGCGAGCTTCGGGGACATCCTCGAGAAGACCGCCATGGCGGCGAGCGCCAAAGAGCACGAAGCGGTGGGCAAGGCGGAGGCTCTCGCACAAGGCCGCCTCGACGACCTTCACGGGACGATGATCACGATGAAGGAAGCCGACATCTCGCTCAGGCTGGTCGGCTCGGTCCGCGACAAGCTCCTCGACGCGTTCCACGAGCTCTGGAGAATCAATGTCTGACAAGCGCCTCATCGACTCCCTCCCCGCGCCCCTCCGCCCCTGGGCGGCGAAGGCCGCGGCCTGGGTCAAGGGCCTCTCCCGGTCGGCGCGGATCTTCGTGCTCACGACCACGCTCGCGCTCGCGGCCGTCGGCGGCTTCTTCGGCCTCCGCACGTCGAACCCTCCCTTCGTGGTGCTCTACTCGAACCTCGACCGGGACGACGCCGCGGCGGTGGTGGCGAAGCTGAAGGAGATGAAGGTCCCGTACCGCCTCGAGGCGGACGGCGCGATCATCGAGGTCCCGGAGGCGAGCGCGCGCGAGCTCCGCCTCGAGCTCGCAGGCGGCGGGCTGCCGCGTGGCGGCGCCGTGGGCTTCGAGAGCTTCGACAAGATGCGCCTCGGCGCGACCGAGTTCGAGCAGCGGATCCTCTACCGGCGCGCGCTCGAGGGCGAGCTCGCCCGGACCATCGGCACCGTCGCCGCCGTCCAGAACGCGCGCGTCCACCTCGTCTTGCCCGAGAAATCCGTGTTCGTCAGCCGCAACGAGCCCTCGTCGGCGTCGATCGTCCTCAAGCTTCGCGGCGGCCGCGCGCTCGGCGCCGGCGAGGTCGCGGGCATCGTCCACCTCGTGTCGACCTCGGTGGCCGGGCTGAGCCCCGACCACGTCGCGGTCGTGACGACCGAGGGCGCGGTCCTCCACAAGCCGCGCCGCCCGGGCGACGACGGCGCCGGCGACGACGATCGCGCCTCGCAGGCCCGCTCGCTCGAGGCCACGCTCGAGGAGCGCGCCCGCTCGATGGTCGAGAAGGTCACCGGGCCCGGCCACGTCGACGTGCGCGTCACCGTCGACGTCGATCCTGCGCGCGTCGAGCGCGTCGAGGACCACTACGATCCGAGCAAGACGGCGCTCCGCAGCGAGGAGCGCAACGTCGAGCGGAGCGGCGAGGACGTCCCCGTCGCCGGCGTCCCCGGCGCGGAGAGCAACCTCCCCGGCGGCGCCGCGGCGCGCGCGGCGGGCGCGGACGGCGGCGCCCCCGAGGTCGCCGGGCTCGCCGCTGGCGCGACGCGCGACGCGCATACCCGGAATTTCGAGGTCGACCGCGTGACCGAGAAGCGCACGATCGCGGGCGGCGCGCTGCGTCGCGTCACCGTCGCCGTCGTCATCGACGCCGCGCCCGTCGCGGGCGGCCAGCCCCGCTCCAAGGAGGAGATCGAGAAGATCGCGAGCCTCGTGCGGAGCGCGGTCGGCTTCGACGAGCGCCGCGGCGACGCCGTCACCGTCGAGGCCGTGCCGTTCCTCGCCGGCGAAGCGCCGGAGGCGGCGCCGGAGCCGAAGCCGCTGCCCGCCTGGCTCGAGCCGAAGAAGGTCGCGCCGTTCGCCGGCGGCGCCCTGGCGCTCCTGGTCCTCGTCTCGGCGGGCCTCGTGGTCCGCGCGCGTCGCCGCCGCCGCAAGGTCGCCGCCGCCCTCGCGCTCGCCGCCGCCAAGGAGAAGGCCAGCGCCGAGGCCGTCACCGTCGAGCTCCTCGCCGCCGGCGCCGACAAGCCCGAGTCGCCGGACGATCTCCGCCGCCTCGTCCGTGAGCGCGCCGCGAGCGATCCGGCGACCGCCGCCCTCGTCGTCCGCTCCTGGCTCGGTCAGCACGAGGCCGTCCGCGAAGAAGCGGCCTGAACGTTGCACCTCGAAGGCGCGAACCCGCCCGGAGACCCCCGATGATCACGAACGCCGAGAAGGCCGTCCTGTTTCTGCTGTCGCTCGACGAGGAGGTCGCGCGGCCCATCGTCGACGAGCTCGACGAGGACGACATCCGCAAGCTCCGCTCGGTCGCGTCGACGATGCGCGCCGTGCCGAAGGACGCCGTCGACCGGACCTTCAAGGAGTTCCTCGAGAAGTCGGACACCGCCGTGGCCGTCCCGCGCGGCGGGCTCCGCTACCTCCGCCGCCTCTCCGCCGGCTCGATCGGCGAGGATCGCGCCCGCGCCGTGTTCGAGGACGGCGTGACGAGCCCGCTGGCGCGCCTCGAGGCCGCCTCGCCCGAGGACGTCGCCGGCCTCCTCGGCAACGAGCCGCCCCAGCTCGCGGCTGCGGTCCTCTCGATGCTGTCGCCGACGGCGGCCGCCGAGATCGTGAGCGCGCTCGGCGACGAGCAGAAGACGCCGCTCGTGAAGCACATGAGCCGGATGAAGCAGCTCCCCGCGAGCGTCCTCGAGGACGTCGCGTCGGCGCTCGCCGCGCAGCTCCCCGAGCCGGAGGCCACGGCGCTCGTCAGCGTCGACGGCGTCGCCAAGGCGGCCGAGCTGCTCAACGCGTCGTCGAAGACCGCGTCGACGTCGATCCTCTCGAACCTCGAGGCCGAGGACCCGGACCTCGCCGCCATCGTCCGTCAGGCGATGTTCACCTTCGACGATCTGGCGCGGATCGACGTCCGCGGGATGCGGACGCTGCTCCGCGAGGTCGCGACCGATCGGCTCACGCTCGCCCTCCGCGGCGCGCCGCAGGCCGTGCTCGACGCGATCTTCCGCGGGC
Organism: Labilithrix sp.; assembly: GCA_019637195.1. Taxonomy (GTDB): domain Bacteria; phylum Myxococcota_A; class Polyangia; order Polyangiales; family Polyangiaceae; genus Labilithrix. The sequence continues at coordinate 14,402 of JAHBWA010000001.1, forward strand.
TGTCGCAGCGCGCGGCCGACCTCATCCGCGACGATCTCGAGAACATGGGCCACGTCCGGAAGACCGACGTCGAGGCCGCCCGCCGCGAGGTCGTCGACGTCGCCCTGACCCTCGAGGACCAGGGCAAGCTCTCGCTCGGGCGGGAGGAGGAGTGATGGGGGCCGCGCGCCGGATGTCGCCGGTGCCGTGGGCGCGGCCCGGGGCGCCGCGCGTCTCGGGCCGCCCGTCGTGGATCGGGATGCCGCGCGTCGCGCCGGGCTCCGCCCCGCCTCCGCCGGCGCGCGCGCCGTCGATGCCTCCGCCCTCGGAGGGCGTCCGGCGACCCTCGCAGTCGATGGTGGCGCCCTCGATCGTCCCGCTGCCCCGGGCCTCGGTGCCGCCGTCGTCGCCGCTCATCCAGTCGGGCCGCGAGCTCGAGCTCGAGGGCGAGGTCATCGCGCTGCGCGAAGAGGTCGCCCGGCTCGCCGTCGAGCTCGCGTCGGCGCGGGCGCGCGTGCTGGAGGAGAGCGAGCCCGAGGTCGTCCGGCTCGCCGTGACCGTCGCTGCGCGCGTCGTCGGTCGTGAGCTCGCCACGGATCCGGCGCTCGTGACCGGGTGGATCCGCGACGGGCTCGCCACGCTGCCCGGGAAGGAGGCGGTCGTCGCGGTCGCTCCGGACGTCGCGGCCGCGGTCGCGCCCGAGGCGATCGCCGGCGCGGCGCCCGCCGCTCGGATCGTCGTCGACGCCGGCCTCCGGCCCGGAACGTGCGAGCTCCGCGAGGGCGCGACCGTGGTGCCGATCGGCGCCGGCGAGCGGATCGCGGCCATCTCCGACGCGCTCGGCGTCGATCGGGAGTCGTGACCATGATGGATCTGTCCAGCTACGAAGCCGAAGCCCGCGTCGCGCCGCTCGCGCGCGCGGAGGGGCGCGTCGAGAAGGTCGTCGGGCTCCTCGTCGAGATCTCCGGGCTCGACGGCGCCGTCGGGCGCGAGCTCGAGATCGACCTGCCCGGCCGGCGCGTCACGCTCGAGGTGATCGGCTTCCGCGACGGCCGCCTCCTCGCGGCGCCCCTCGGGCCGACTTCGGGGATCGCGCCCGGCGCCCGGGTCCGCCTCCGGACGAGCGAGGCCAGCGCCGAGGTGGGAGAGGCCCTCCTCGGTCGGGTGATCGACGCGTTCGGCCGCCCGCTCGACCAGCGGGCCCCGCCGCGCTGCGCCGCGCGCTCGCCGCTCCACGCGGATCCGCCCGCCCCGTTCGCCCGCCGCCCGATCGACACGCCGCTCGAGACCGGCGTGCGCGCGCTCGACGCGCTCCTGTCGTTCGGCGAGGGCCAGCGCATCGGTCTGTTCGCCGGCACCGGCGTCGGCAAGAGCACGCTCCTCGGGATGCTCTGCCGCCACGCCAACGCCGACGTCATCGTCGCGGCGCTCATCGGCGAGCGCGGGCGCGAGGTCGGCGACTTCGTCCGCCACGCGATCGGGCCGGAGAGCCTCTCGCGCTGCGTCGTCGTCGCGGCGACGAGCGACGCCCCGCCGCTCGTCCGGGTCCGCGGCGCCCTCCGCGCGACGGCGATCGCCGAGCACTTCCGCAAGCAGGGCAAGCGCGTGCTGCTCGTGATGGACTCGGTCACGCGCTACGCGATGGCGCTCCGCGAGGCGTCGCTCGCCGCCGGCGAGCCGCCGCTCACGAAGGGCTACACGCCGACCGTCTTCGCGGCGCTGCCCCCGCTCCTCGAGCGCGCGGGGCGCGACAGCGGACCGGGCTCGATCACCGCCGTCTACACGGTGCTCGTCGAGGGCGACGACATGAACGATCCCATCGCCGACACGGTGCGCGGGATCCTCGACGGTCACGTCATCCTCTCGCGCAAGCTGGGCGATCGCGGCCATCACCCGGCGATCGACGTCCTCCGCAGCGTGTCCCGCGTGGCGCGCGACGTGTCGACCTCGGAGCATGTGGGTGCAGCGGGGCGCGTGCGCGAGCTGCTCGCCGCGTACGAGGAGGCGGCGGACCTGATCCAGATCGGCGCGTACGTCCCCGGCTCGGACGCGCGGGTCGACGCGGCGCGCACGTTGCATCCAGCCATCGAAGCGCTGCTGCGACAACCTCCTGACGAGGTCACCTCGCGCGGCGAGACGATCGCCCGGCTCCGAGCGATCGCGGAGAGGTCACGCTGACGATGAAGACGAAGCAGATGAAGACGATCGGGCGTTTGGTCGACATGAAGCGGCGGGCGTCCGACGCCGCGGAGACGGCGCACTCGGCGGCGCACGCGCGGACCCTCGCCGCCGAGCAGGCTCGGATCCTCGCGGACCGGACGTGGCTCGCCGCCCTCGACGCCGCGGACCACATCGGCATGGTGTCCGACCTCGAGGACCGCGACGCGCAGATCCGCGGGCTCCGCCGCGCCGTCGACCAGGCGGAGCTGCGTCACGTCATCGCCCGCTCGGAGGAGGCCGCGGCGCGCGAGGCCATGACCGAGGCGCGCGTCGAGCTCCGGCGGTTCGAGCGCTGGCTCGAGAAGGCCGTCGCCGAGGGGCAGGCCGAGCAGCGGCAGCGCGAGCGCGTCGCCGAGGACGAGGTCGCCGCGCGGAAGCTGCGCGCCGGATGACGCCGCGCCCGTCCGGTGACGGGCTTCGAAGGAGCGAACCATGAACAGCGTGACACGCGCGACGGCCGAGGGCCTCGCGGCGATCGATCTCTCGCGGCCGCTCGAAGGCGCGGACGCGCGCGGCTCCGAGCCGGGCCGAGCTGCGTTCGACGCGACGCTGGCGCGCGAGCGCGAGGGCGCCGAGATCGAGTCGGCGGACGAGCCCGAGGACGAGGAGGTGGAGCGGGCCGAGGCGCCTCGGGTCGCGTCCGCCGCGCCGTTCGTGCCGCCCGCCGAGCTCGCCGCGCTCGTCGGCGCCTCCAGCTTCGAGATCGCGTCGGCGGGCGCCGCCGACGCGCTTGACGCTTCGAGCGAGCGCGCGGGCTCCTCCGCCGGTCGCGAGGCCGCGGGCTTCGCCGGTCGCGAGGCCGCGGGCTTCGCCGGTCGCGAGGCCGCGGGCCTTGCCGGTGGTGACGTCGAGGGCGTTGCGGGGGGCGCGGCTGCGGGCTCTGCCGGTCGTGAGCTCGCGGGCTCTGCGGGGGGCGCGGCTGCGGGCTTTGCCGGTGGTGATGTCGAGGGCGTTGTGGGTGGCGCGGTCGCGGGCTCTGCCGGCGAGGCCGCGGGCTCCGCAGGTGGCGCGGTCTTCGGCACCGCCGACGGCGCGGTCGCAGGAGCCGCCGGCGGCGCGGGGCTGGACGCTGCGATGTCGGGCTTCGCGGGCGGCGCCGTGAGCGGATCCGACGGCGGAGATGCCTCGGGCTTCGCGCGCGCGGGGATCTCGGGGTTCGCGGGTCGCGGGGTCTCCGACGCTGCCGCCAGCCCGAGCGCGAGCCGGGGCACGGCAGCCGAGCGCCCGGACGCGGACGCGTTCGTCCCACGCTCCGCGGTCGCCTCGCCGGCGAGCACGGCCTCGCCGGCGGCCGGCGGACCGCATCCGAACGCGCCTGGTGGTTCGTTCGTGGACGCTTCGCTGCCCGAGGCGTCGGGCTCCACCGCGGCGTCCCTCACCCGAGACCGGGCGAGCCCGGCGCGCGCGAACGCCGGCGATCCGGGCGTCACGCCGAGCGACGGCGCGCCGTCCGCGGCGCGGGACGCTTCATCCCTGGGGCCGCCGCTCGAGCGCGATGCCGCGGCCGTCGCGACCGCGCAGAGCGCTCGCGGTGACGCACAGGCGCTCGCCCGCGCCGGCGAGCTCGGGCCTCGCGCCCTGCCGGCGGACGCGGCGACCGCCACGCGTCCACACCTTGCGCCGCCGCCGCCGGCCCACGTCGACGCTGGCGCCGCCTCGGGCGAGCGCCCCGCGAAGCTCGTCGATCGCCTCGCCGCGGCCGACGCGGACTCCCCCGGCGCGGCGACGATCGCGAACGTCGATCCCGCCGCGGTCGTCGTGGTGCCGCCCGCCGTCGACGCGCCGTCGGACGCCGTCAAGACGATGGCGACCGTCACGGTTCCGTCGGCCGCCGAGGCGTCCGCGAGGACCGCCGAGGGCCGCGAGGCCGGCGTTCGGGCCGCCGAGGTCGCCGGTCATCGTCGGGCGCTCGCCGGCGAGGCTCACGGGCGGATCGTGGTCCCGGAGCTCGGAAAGATCGAGGTCCGCGCGATCGCCGACGCCGCGAAGATCGACGTCCACGTGCGCGCGGAAGAGAGCCACGCCAAGCGGGTGATCGCCGCGCACGCCCCCGATCTCTCGGCGCACGTGCAGCGCGAGATCCCGGAGGCGCGCGTCTTCGTCGAGCGTCCCGCCGACGCCCCGATCGACACGACCGCGCGCGATCTCGCAGGAAACCACGGTGAGAGCCGCCACGAGCCGCGCGAAGAGCGTGGCGACGGCGCGGGCGCGCGCCCGTCGCGGGTGGGCTCCGCCGAACCGTCGGTCCGCCGTCACCAGGCGCGGGTCCGGATCGTGCTTTGAACCTCGACATGGCCCTCTCCTCCGTCACCTCCGCCGCGGGCACCAACACCACGCCGGCCTCCGAGCCGAAGGAGAAGTCTGCGCTCGACAAGGACGCCTTCCTCAAGCTCCTCGTCGCGCAGCTCTCCCACCAGGATCCGCTCCAGCCGACCGAGGGCACCGAGTTCGTGGCCCAGCTCTCGCAGTTCGCGATGGTCGAGCAATCGATCGCGCAGTCGGCGAAGCTCGACGTCCTCTCGGCGCAGATGACCGGCCTCGCGAGCAACGAGGCCGCCGGGCTCGTCGGCAAGGACGTCACCGTCCGCGGCAGCGGCATCGCCTTCGACGGCGTCACCGCGACGGGCTCGAGCATCAACCTCGACGCGCCGGCGGCCAAGGTCACGGTCCGCATCCAGGACGCCTCCGGCAAGACGGTGCGCACCCTGGAGCTCGGCCCGCGCGGCGCAGGCGCGGTGCCCATCACCTGGGACGGCAAGGACGACGCCGGCCAGCCGGTCGCGAAGGGCAGCTATTCGATCAAGGTCGACGCGACGACGGCCGACGGCAAGTCGGTGAACACGTCGCAAGACGTGAGCGGCAAGGTCACGAAGGTGTCGTTCGAAAAAGGTTACCCGGAGCTCCTTCTCGACTCCGGTGTCACGGCTCCAATCTCGGAGCTCGTGAGCGTAGGAGGAACGGTTCGATGAGCATTACGAAGGCCATGTACTCGGGCGTCTCGGGACTCACCGCCGAGAGCAACACGCTGAGCATCGTGGGCGAGAACATCGCCAACACGAACACGATCGGGTTCAAGCGCACGCGCGCGACGTTCGAGAACGTCCTCGGCGGTGCCATCGGCTCGCCCGACAACGTCGGCGGCGGCGTCCGGCTCGGCCGCGCTCAGCAGATCTTCGCGCAGGGCGCGCTCGTGAACACGGGGCAGGCCACGGACGTCGCGCTCTCGGGAGACGGCTTCTTCGTCGTCAACGGGACGGTGAACGGCGTCTCCGGCAGCTTCTACACGCGCGCCGGCCAGCTCACGATCCGCAACGACGGCGTGCTGGTCAACCCGCAGGGCATGGAGGTGCAGGGCTACGGCCCGAGCGCCAGCGGCGGCTTCGACTCGCGCGTCGGGCGGCTCCAGCTCTCGACGGCGCAGCTGCCGCCGAAGCCGACGTCGTCGATCGCCGCCACGGCGAACCTCGACGCCTCGGCGACGCCGCCCACGGTCGCGTGGGATCCGCAGAACCCGGGCGCCTCGTCGAACCTCTCCACCACGATGACGGTCTACGACTCGCTCGGGAAGTCGCACGCGGTGGACCTGTACTTCACGAAGACCGGCGACGGCACGTGGGACGTCCACGCGCTCGCGAAGGGCGATGACGTCAACGGCGGCACGCCGGGCGAGAACTTCGAGTTCGCCACGGGGCAGCTCACGTTCGACTCGGCCGGCGCGCTGCAGGACGTGCAGTGGAGCCCGGCGGGTGAGATCAGCTTCAACGGCGCGACGCCCAACCAGGCGATCGCCATCGACTTCGGCACGTCGATCGCCGCGGGCGGGACCGGCCTCGGCGGGACGACCCAGTTCGGCTCGGCGAGCGCGGTCAGCGCGCAGTCGCAGGACGGGTACGGCTCCGGTGACCTCGCCGGCGTCAAGATCGACTCCGACGGCACAGTCAGCGGCGTCTACTCGAACGGTCAGACCGTGGCGGCGGGCAAGATGGCCATCGCCAAGTTCCGGTCGAACGACGGCCTCGGTCGCGCGGGCCAGAACATGTGGGTCGCGACGCGGGAGTCGGGCGAGGCGGCCATCGGCGCCGCCGGCGAGGGCGGGCGAGGCGCGATGGTCGCCGGCTCGCTCGAGCAATCGAACGTCGACATCGCCGAGCAGTTCGTCAGCTTGATCGCGCACCAGCGCGCGTTCCAGGCGAACAGCAAGACGATCACGACGGCCGATCAGATGCTCCAGGAGATGATGCACCTGAAGCAGTGACCGAGTCCGGCCGTAGGAGAGACGAAGCGAAGAGCCCGCCATGAGCACCGAGACCAAGCCCACCACGCCCGCGCCGGACGCACCGGCCGGGGTCCCGCTGAAGCCGTCGCCGATCGCCGGGCTCCTTCGCATCCTCGTCCCCGCGCTGCTCGCCGCGGGCGCCGCGTACGGCGGGACCCGCGCGGCCGCCGCGCGGACTCCTCACGTGGCGGCCCCGCAGCAGTCCGCCGAGCACGCGCCGGCGAGCAAGCCGCCCGGGCCGACGCTGCCCCTCGATCCGTTCCTCATGACGCTGTTCGACGCGAACAAGAAGCCCCACCCGATGAAGATGTCGATCGCCGTCGAGTTCGCCGCCAACACGACGGACGACCTCAAGACGTTCGTCCCGCGCATCCGGGACGCCGTCCTGATGTACCTCCGCACGGTCACCCACGAGCAGGTCACCGATCCCGCGCACGTCGAGAAGATGCGCGCCGAGCTCCTCGAGCGCTGCCGCGCGGCGGGCGCCGCCTCCGCCGAGCGGATCCTCGTCACGGACTTCGTCGTCCAATGAGCGCGGCGACCCAGCTCGAGGCACTCGCCGTCCCCGGCGGTCGCGGTCGCGCCGCGCGCGCGCGGATGACCGACATCGCGTCGCCGCTCGCCGCCGCGCTCCGGCGCGCCGTCCCGTTCCTCTCGCGCAGGCGCGTCGCGGTGACCGCGAAGGCCGCGCGCTGCCTGTCCTTCGCGGAGCTGGCAGCGGACGCCACCATCGCCCACGTCTCGACGTTCGTCGTGCGCACTGCCGGTGGGGGTTCGACCAGCACGGCGGCGATGCGCGGCCTCGTGCTCTTCGACGACGTCGCGCTCGCGCGCATCCTCGACGGTGTCCTCGGTGGTGACGGCTCGGCCTCCACCTCCGGCGTCGCGCCCACCTCGGCGCAGAGCGCGCTCGCGTCGCGCGTCACCGGCAGCATGCTGCGCGCGTTCGGCGACGTGCTCGCCTCGCGCCTCTCGCTCGCGATCGAGCCCACGCCCTCGAAGGACGTCGAGGCCGGCGCGGCCGTCGTCCTGCCGCTGGCGATGGACGGCGGCGGGACCGTGCTGCTCGCGCTCCCGCTCTCGGCGATCGCGCGGGACGAGGACGCCGCGGAGCCGCAGCAGGTCGACAGCGGGATCGCCGCCGCCATGACCGACGTGGAGCTCGACGTCATCGCCGAGCTCGGGAAGGTCCGGCTGCCGCTCGAGGCGATCGCCCAGCTCGCGGTCGGCGACGTGCTCCGGCTCTCGCTGCCGCTCGACGAGCGCGCTCGCATCTGCGCAGGCGGCGCCACCCTCTTCCACGGGCGTCCGACCGCGAGCGGTCACGTCGTCGCGGTGGCGATCGAGCGCGCGGCGAGCGAGGCCTGATCTTCGACGAGGCGGGCGCCGCCAGGCGCCGATGGACGTTCGGCGCGCGTCGGTCGCCGCGCCAGGCGCCGATGGACGGTCGCGCGTGGATCAGCTCGATGCGGGGCGCGGCGCGAGCCCCCAGAGCTCCGCGAGGCCCTCGTACGAGCGCTTGCGGGCCTCGTGGTCGAAGACCGTCGTGACCACCATGAGCTCGTCGACCTTGGTCCGGGCGGCGAAGCGCTCGAGGCCCGCCCGCACCGTCTCGGGCGATCCGACGAACGAGTGCGTGAGCATCGACGACGCCGCGGCCGCCTCGGCGGGGGTCCAGTAGGCGTCGATGTCGTCGATCGGCGGCTTCTGCAGGCCGCGCGCGCCGCGGTGCAGGTCGGTGAACGCTTGCTGCAGCGTCGTGAACAGGCGCCGTGCGTCGGCGTCCGTGTCGGCGACGATCACGTTCACGCCGGCCATCGCGAACGGGCGCTCGAGCTGCTCGGACGGCTCGAACTTCCGGCGGTACGTCTCGAGCGCGTCGTCGAGCGCCGCGGGCGCGAAGTGCGAGGCGAACGAATACGGCAGCCCGAGGAGCGCGGCGAGCTGCGCGCCGAAGAGGCTCGAGCCCAGGATCCAGAGCGGCACGCGGAGGCCGGCGCCCGGCACCGCCTGGATGCGCTGGCCCTCGCGGACGGGGCGGAAGAGCGCCTGGAGCTCCTGGACGTCGTGCGGAAACTCCTCGGACGCTCGCGGATCGCGCCGCATCGCGCGCACCGTGAGCGCGTCGGTGCCCGGCGCGCGGCCGAGCCCGAGGTCGATCCGCCCGGGATACAGCGACTCCAGCGTGCCGAACTGCTCGGCGATCTGCAGCGGCGAGTGGTTCGGGAGCATGATCCCGCCGGCGCCGACGCGGATGGTCGACGTCCCGCCGGCGAGGTAGCCGATGACCAAGGACGTCGCGGCGCTCGCGATGCCGGCCATGTTGTGGTGCTCGGCGACCCAGTACCGCGTGTAGCCGAGGCGCTCGGCGTGCCGGGCGAGGTCGAGGCTCTGCTTCAGCGCCTGGCCGGGCGTGGAGCCTTGGACGACGGGGACGAGGTCGAGGATCGAGAGGGGGATCATGCAGAGGGCGTCGCGCCGTGGAGGTCGGCTCGGGTGAGATGACGGCGCCGGGGGCGAGGTTGCGCCGCGCCAGCGACACGTTCTTGACGCTACTCGGGCGGCACGGCCCTTGAAATAGCTCGGTCCCATGACGAACGGACGGATCGGAACGCCCCCCGCCATGGCGCTCGGGCTCCTGCGCGACGTGGAGGTCGAGGTGACGCTCGAGATCGGGCGCAAGCGAATGAAGATCGGCGATCTTCTCCGCCTGGGCACGGGCCAGACGCTCGAGCTCGACAAGGCCGCCGGCGAGCCGCTGGAGATCGTCGTGAACGGGCGCCTGATCGGGCGCGGCGAGGCCGTGGTCCTCGGGGACCGCTACGGCCTCCGCATCACCGAGATCGTCACGCCGCCGTCGGAGGCCGAGAGCGCTGCCCCCGCGCCGGCCGCGTCCGTCCCGTCGCCCGCGGCGGAGCCGCAGTGAAGACCCTCCGCGCCGCCGTCATCGCGTTGACGCTCGTCGCCGTTCCGTCGGCCGCGGCCGCCGGAGAGGCGCCGGCGGCGGCCCCGGCGCGCCCGCCGCGGCGTCCTGCCGCCGCGCCGGCGGCGGTCGGCGCGGCGTCCCCGGCGGCCTCCGCCGAGCCTGGCCCGCGGCCGCGCCGGCCGCCGGCTCCGCCGTCGGCGGCGCCCGAAGCGCCCGCCGCGACGCCGCTCGCGACGCGCCCGAGCAAGCCGCTGACGCTGGCGAGCCCGAGCGAGGGGACACCCTTCGTTTACAAGCTCTTCGCCGGCGTCGGCGTCGCGGCCGCCGCGGGCCTCTGGCTCAAGAAGAAGCGGAAGGGGCAGGCGGCCCTCCCGGCGAGCCGGATCGACGTCCTCGGCCGCACGTCCGTGGGCGTCCGCAGCGAGCTGCTCGTCGTCGAGGTCGAGGGCACCCGCCTGCTCGTCGGGATGACGCCGAGCGCGATCCAGACCCTGGCGGTGCTCGACGCCGTCGACGCCGCCGTCGAGGAGCCGGCGCCGCTCGAGATCGCCGCGCGCGAGCGCACCCCGATCGTCGAAGAGCGTCCGCTCCTGGAGATGGCCGAGCGCGCGCGGAGCTTGCTCGGGGGCATCGGCGCGACCGCGAAGCCGGCAGCGCCGAAGCGCGCTCCCGCCGCGAAGATGCCGAAGCTGCCGCGCGTCGCGGGGCAGGCGAAGGGCCTCCTCCTCGCGCTCGAGCAGCCGAACGAGGGCGCGCGCAAGGGCGCGCCGGAGCGTCCGCTCCGCCTGGGGGACTGGTGAAGCCAGCGCGCGTCGGCGCGGCGGCCGCGGCGCTCGTCTGCGCGCTCGTCGCGTCGACCGACGCGCTCGGCGCGCCGGCGGCGCCGCCGGACCTCCTCTCGGTGGCGACCACGGGGCCGGGGCTCGCGCCGCAGCTCAAGATCCTCGCGCTCCTCACGCTGCTCTCGCTCCTGCCGGCGATCGTCCTCACGATGACGTCGTTCACGCGGATCGTCGTCGTCCTCTCCTTCGTCAAGCAGGGCGTCGGCGCGCAGCAGTCGCCGCCGAGTCAGGTCCTCGTCGGGCTGGCGCTCTTCCTCACGATGTTCACGATGGCGCCCGTCACGAACGCGGTCCTCACCGACGCCTACGAGCCGTACGCAGCGGGGAAGATCGACGAGTCCGCGGCGCTCGAGCGCGCGTCCGCGCCCCTCCGCGCGTTCATGCTCCGCCAGACGCGCGAGGCGGACCTCTCGCTCTTCTACGAGGCGTCGCACACCCCGCTGCCGGCGACGGAGGAGGAGGTCCCGATGCGGATCGCGTCGCCGGCCTTCGTCGTGAGCGAGCTCACGACCGCGTTCCAGATGGGAGTCCTCGTGCTGCTCCCGTTCCTGGTCATCGACCTCGCCGTCGCCGCCATCCTGATGGCGATGGGCATGATGATGGTCCCGCCCGCGTCGATCAGCCTGCCGCTGAAGCTCCTCCTGTTCGTGGTGGTCGACGGCTGGCACCTGCTCGTCGGGTCTCTGCTCCGGAGCTTCTCCTCGTGAACGGCGATCAAGCGCTCGCGATGGTGCTGGAGGCCCTGCGGGTGACGCTGTGGGTCTCGGGGCCCATCCTCGCCGTCGCGCTGATCGCGGGGTTGCTCGTCGGCGTCGCGCAGACGGTGCTGCAGATCAACGAGGCGAGCGTCAGCTTCGTGGTGAAGCTCGCGGCGCTCGTCGGCGTCCTCGTCGTGCTCGGCCCGATGCTCGCGAGCAAGGTGGTCGACTACACGCGCGGTTCGCTCCAGGCGATCGAGCACGTCGTCCGGTGACCTCGCTCCCCGCGTTCGCGCTCGCCGAGGCGGCGGCCTTCGTGCTCGCGGCGGCGCGCGTGGCGGGCTTCGTCGTGACGTCGCCGTTCCCCGGCCGCAACGTCCCGAACCAGGCGAAGATCGGCCTCGTCCTGATGCTCGCGTGGATCGCGCGCGCCGCTTCGCCGGCGACGCCGAGCCTCGGCCTCGACCTCGCGCTCCTCGGCGTCGTCCCCGGGGAGCTGGGGATCGGCATCGTCATCGGCTTCACGGTGCGCGTCACGTTCTCGGCGGCCGAGATGCTCGGCGCGAGCTTCGCTCAGGCGACGGGGCTGACGTTCGGCCAGGTGTACGACCCGACGCTCGGCGGCGAGGACTCGGTCCCGTCGCGCGTCGTCACGCTCTTCTCGATGCTGCTCTTCCTCGGGCTCGGCGCGCACCGCGTCGCGCTCGCCTACGCGCTCGAGTCGTTCCGCGTGCTCCCGCTCGGCCACGCCGTCGAGATCGGCGCGGCCGCGCCGTCGATGGTCGACTTCCTCGGCCAGGCGATGGACGCCGGCGTCCGGCTCTCGGTCCCGGTCATGGCGATCGCGCTCGCGGTGCAGATGACGCTCGCGCTCGTCGCGCGCGCGTCGCCGTCGCTCCAGGTCTTCAGCGTCGGCATGGGCGTGACGGTGGCCGCCGGGCTCCTCGCGATCCTCGGGACGATCGACGACGCCGCGGTCGGGCTCGCCGCGGAGCTCGAGCGCGAGGGGCCGAGGATCGAAGAGGTCGTCACCGACGTGGCCGCCCGATGAGCTCGGACACCGGCGACAGGACATACGACCCGACAGACCAGCGGCGGGAGGAGTTCCGCAAGCAGGGCCGCTTCGCGAAGGCGCGTGACGCGGGCGGCGTCGTCGCGACGGCCTCCGTGATCGCGGTGCTCGCGGGATCGCAGGAGCGCCTGGCGGACGCCGCCCGCCGGTTGATGACGAGCACCCTCGGCGACCTCGGCGCCCTCGAGCGCCTCGGACCGACCGCGGTCCTCTCGTCGGCCGCGACCGAGCTCGCCACGCTCGCCGGCGCGGCGGTGGGAGCGGCGGTCATGGCGTCGACGGCGATCGGCGCGGCGCAGGCGGGCTTCCGCTCGTACGGCGAGCTGCTCTCGCCGGATCCGGCGCGACTCGACCCGACGAAGGGGCTCGAGCGCTTCTTCTCGCCGAAGCGCGCCGGCCTCGAGACGCTGGTCGCCGTCGCGCGCGTCACGGCGGTCGGGGCGGTCGCGTGGCACGCGCTCTCGAAGGAGCTCCCACTCCTGACCGCGCTCGCGCGGATGCCGCTCGAGGGGAGCGTCCCGGTGATGCTCGCCGCGCTGGCGCGGATGGTCGGCATGGTGACGGGCGTGCTCGTGCTCGTCGCGGCGATCGACTACGCGCAGAACCGCTACACGATCTCGCGCGACATGAAGATGACCCGCAAGGAGCGGGAGGACGAGTCGAAGCAGTCCGACGGAGACCCGAAGGCGAAGGCCCGCATGAAGTCGCGGGCGAGGGCGCTCGCGAAGAAGCGCGCGATGAACGCGGTGAAGAACGCGGACGTCATCGTGACCAACCCGACGCACGTGGCCGTCGCGCTCCGGTACGGACCCAAGGACGCCGCGCCGGTCGTCCTCGCCAAAGGGCACGACGAGGTCGCGCTCCGGATCCGCGCCGAGGCGCGCAAGCACGGCATCCCGATCCTCGAGAACCGTCGCCTCGCGCGCGCGCTCGACGCCGAGGTCGCCGTCGGGCGTCCGGTCCCGGCGGCGCACTTCGCCGCCGTCGCTCGCGTCCTCGCGTTCGTCTACCGCCTGCGCGGCGCGCGCGGCCGCGGCGCCCGCCGTTGACGGAGCGGAGCGCGAGAGGTCGAATTGTAGATTGAGATCAGCTGTTTGCGCGAAATCGATCGCGCCGTGTCACGCCGCGGGCGCGCGAGTCGTCTCCCGGGCATGAAGATCGTGATTCTCGGAGCCGGCTACGCCGGCGTCACCGCGGCCCTCCGGCTCGCGCGCATCTCGTCGCGCAAGGCCGACGTCACGCTCGTCTCGCGGGACGCTCGCTTCGTCGAGCGGATCCGGCTGCACGAGCACGCGGCAGGACGACGGCCGAAGGCGCGTCCGATCGCGTCGCTCCTTCGAGGCAGCCGAGCTTCGTTCGTGGTCGGCGACGTCGCGGCCGTGGACACCGCCGCGCGCACCGTCACGCTCGACGACGGCCGCAGCCTCGCGTGGGATCGCCTGGTCCTCGCGCTCGGCTCGCGGCCCGACATGACGGCGCCCGGGGCCGAGGAGCACGCGCTCGCGCTCGACGGCCGCGGCGCCGCGGAGCTCGTCGGGCGCCTGCCGGAGCTCGCTCGGCGTCGCGGGCGGGTCGTCGTGGTCGGCGGTGGCCTCACCGGCGTCGAGGCCGCCGCGGAGCTCGCCGAGGCGTGGCCGGACCTCCGCGTCACGCTCCTCACGCGGAGCGCCGCCTCCGCCGGCTTCTCGAGGGCGGCGCGCGAGCACATGGTCCGCTCGCTCGAGCGGCTCGGCGTCGAGGTGGTCACGAACGTCAGCGTGCGCGAGCTCGAGCGCGATCGCGTGGTGACGACCGACGGCTCGGTCGCGTTCGACGCGTGCGTCTGGGCCGTCGGCTTCGTCGCGTCGCCGCTCCCGGCCGGGCTGTCGCTCGCGCAGAGCGCCCGCGGGCAGGTGCTCGTGGACGCGTTCCTCTCGAGCGTGAGCGACCCGAACGTCTACGTCGCCGGCGATCTCGCCGTCCACGCTCGTCCGCCGGCGATCGCCGTCCCGATGGGGTGCAAGAGCGCGGGCCCTTCGGGGGCGCACGTGGCGGACAACCTCCTTCGCGAGATCGCCTCGCGCCCGCGCGTCGCGTTCGACTACGCCGCACCCGGCTATTGCGTGAGCCTCGGCCGGAGCGACGGCGTGATCCAGCTCACGCGCGCCGACGGGGCCTTCGAAGGAGCGGTCGTCCGCGGGCGCGTCGCCGCGTGGATCAAGGAGATGATCTGCAAATCGACGATCGCGATGCTCCGCCTCGAGCGCTACGGGCTCTCGAGCTACGCGGCGTTCCGCGCGGGGAACGTCGCGCCTGCGCTCGAGGCGCCTCGTGCCGCCTCGCCGGGCGCTCTAGGATCGTGAGCGTCATGGGCACGTTCGAGGAACACCGCCGCTACCTCTTCGCGATCGCCTACCGCATGCTGGGCTCCGCGGCCGACGCGGACGACATGGTCCAGGAAGCGTACGTGCGCTGGGAGGCGGCCGCGGCGACCGAGATCCGGTCGCCGCGCGCGTTCCTCGCCACCGTCGTGAGCCGCCTCTGTCTCGATCGCCTCAAGGACGCGCATGCCTCGCGGGTGGACTACGTCGGGCCGTGGCTCCCGGAGCCGATCCGGACGGAGGCGGACGACGCGCCGGACGTCGTCGCGGCGGCCGAGTCCATCTCGCAGGCGTTCCTCGTCCTCCTCGAGAGCCTCACGCCGCTCGAGCGCGCCGTGCACCTGCTCCACGAGGTCTTCGACTACAGCCACGACGAGATCGCGGGCATCCTGGATCGTGACGCCGCGACCTGTCGCAAGCTCCTCGAGCGCGCGCGCAAGGACATCGTCGCGCGGAGGCCACGCTTCGCGCCGTCGAAGGAGACGCACCGAGCGCTCGTCGGGGGCTTCGCGGCCGCCGTCGTGAACGGCGACGTCGCCGCGCTCGAGCGCCTCCTCGTCGAGGACGTCCACGCCGTGTCCGACGGAGGAGGGAAGGCCTCCGCCGCCAGGAAGCCGGTCGTCGGCCGCGCGGCGGTCGCGAAGTTCTACGGCGGCCTCGCGCGTCTGGCGGTGGACGGCAGCTCGGCGGACATCGTCGAGGTCAACGGCTGGCCGGCGATGGTGGTGCGCGTGAACGGCGCGGTCTTCGCCGTGATCCAGGTCGAGACCGACGGCGCCGCGATCTACGCGGTTCGCTCCACGCTGAACCCCGACAAGCTGTCACGGATCTGAGGTCCGCCGTCGCCGACGCTCGGGCGTCGCCGGCGCGCGCGCGTCGCGTCGTGAGGCCGCCGTGGAGGCGCGACTCTGCGACGACCGCGCGCCCGCGCATGGAGTCGTCACGCTCGAGCTGCGCGCCGCGCGTGAAGGCTTACTGATGGAGCTTGCCCGGTCGCGACAGCGTCGGGCGCTCGAACAGAAAGGTGGACCCCGATGGGTGACAAATCTCCGAAGGCGAAGGCCCGCGCGAAGAAGCAGCAAGAGATGCGGTCGAAGAACGACAAGAAGGTCGCCGCCGAGCCGAGGTCGCCGCGCCCGCCCGAGGCCGAGGCGGCGCCCAAGACGCCGTAGCGCCCGCGCGCGCAGCCGGCCGATCCGCCGCTAGGGCGAAGTTGTCGTGGAGTCGGCGGGCGCGTCCTTCGCGACGTCGCTCGCCGGCCTTGCCCCGGCCTTCGGCCCCTCGGTCGACGCCTTCGGCGCGGGGCCGGGAGCGGCGGCCAAGCTGCCGTCCTCGGGAGCGGCGAGGCGCGACGTCGTGAGCGCGCCCGCGCCCTCCGCGTAGACGAGGCCGTTAAGGTGGTCGAGCGCCTCGGTCGCCCGCGCCTTCCAGTCGGCGGGCAGCACGCCGGGAGAGCGCTCCTCGTGCGCCTTGGCCACCGAGAGCCAGTGGCGAGCGTCGGACCTGTAGCCGATGCGGTAGTCGCTCATGCCGCGGAGGTACGCGTAGCTGGCCTGCTCCGCTGGCGTGAGCCGCTTCGTGTCGGGCTCGAGGTCGCGCAGGATCGCGAGCGCGCGATCGTGCTCGTTCTGGTCGAAGGCGTGCTGTCCGCGCGCGAGCTGATCGCGATAGGTGGTGCACGCGCCGGCGCCGAGGGCCAATACGACGAGGATGCCAGCGAGGCGCCGCCGAACGAGCATGGACGCAGTATCGGCGGACCGCCCCGCGTTGCCAAGCACGGCGCGGGCAGGCGTCGAGCGCGGCCGTCAGGCTACCGCTCGAAACAGTAGAGGCGTGCCTTCGTCTGACAGCCCCAGTTCCGGAACCCGAACCCGGGGCCGCCGTTGTCGGTCCACGCGCGATCTCGACGGTTGGTCGCGCCGATCGCCCCGAACGCGATGGAGTTGTTGGTCGACCAGTCGTTGCAGCGCGCGGACTGCTTGCCGTCCTGGAGGGTGCCGGTCCAGACGAGTCGGTTGTCGCGGACGGTCTCTCCGCTCTCCGTGAGCTCGATCCCGACGGCCAGGATGCCCGAGGCGAGCTGGGCCTTGTTCCGGACCACGCGCGCGCCGTCGACCCGGACGTAGGGGCCGTCGTGCTCGATCCGCGCGATCGCGTCCTGGCCTTCCGCGCTGATCCACGCGACCCATTCACCGCCGAGCGCGGCGCGGTCCGCCGCCGCGACGCAGCGTGTGTCGGCGCCGCTCAAGCCGCCGAGGATCCCGTTCCACGCGTCCGACGTGACGAAGACCAGCTTGTCCCTGGCCCCCGCGTCCGCGTCCGCGTCTTCCGTGCCCGCGTCGCGAGGCTCGGTGACGGGCGGCCGCGCGGTGTCCGGGGCGGCGTCGGGGGAGCTCGGAGGCGCTGCGTCCTCCGAGGCGACCGGCTCCGCGGTCCCCTGGAACTCGGTGCACGAGGCAGTGAGCCCCGCGACGAGAACGGCTCCACGGAGCGACACCATCAGGCGATAGCGTCACACAGACGCGGGGAGCGAGCAATCGGCTGGCCCGAGGGCACGTCTTTCCGAGCCCGGGGCTACTGCCCGGGACCGTCGGCGCAGCACCGAAAGCCGACGTCGTCGTAGGCGGTCTGCGGGATCGCCGCGTGAACGTGCTCGCACAGCTGCTCGTTCACCGGCTTCTTCCACGCGCCGCCGCGCACGGCGCAGCCCTCCTGCCCGAAGCCTCCGTCCTCGGGGCCGAAGCAGAGGTTCTCCCACTCGTTGAGGTTGCCGACCATGTCGAAGAGGCCCGCGTGGCCGCCTTCGCACAGCGGGAAGCTCCCGACGGGCGCGGGGCCGCCCGCGTCGGCGAGCGGGTCGTTGCAGTTGCCCTCAACGTAAGCTGGTCCGTACGGCTGGTCTTGGTCTTTCGGTCCTCGGCACGCGCGCGTCCACTCGTCGACGGACGGATCTCTGCCCGAGCCCGGAGGTGTGCTGCCTCCGCCGATCTTCCCGCAGAGGTGCTTGCCGACGGCGGCGCAGTAGGCCGTCGCGGCGCACCAGTCGACGCAGTTGACCGGCTGGTCGGGCGCCGTCGTCGCCGACGTGCACTCGCCGGTGGCCGAACGCCACGACGTCTTCGCGTCGCAGATCCTCACGTCGACCATCTTGGGCCGCCAGGGGTGCGCCGCCGACACGCGCGCGAACTCCCGGACGGTGACCTCGGTCGCGTCGATGTAGTAGATGCTCCCGCCCGGCGCGGTGACCGGCACCATGGCCACGCCGCCGGCGTCTTCGTCGTCGGGGATCGGGGCGTCGCTCGTGAGCCCGCTGTCGCTCGCGTCGGCGCCGGCGGCGTCCGGAGTTGTCTCGGGAGCGTCATCGACGCCGTCGAACGACGTGCACGCGACCGCGGCGAGGACGGCTGCTGCGCCGGTGACGAGCCATCGGCCTCGCATCGGTCGATGCTACCGCACCACCGTCGCCGGACACCAGCAGGCTACGGCGCCTCGCTCGCGCGGTCTCGTCGACGAGGCGCGGTCTCGTTCGGGGGCACGTCGCCGGGAGGGCGAACCCGGCGGAAGAGGCGGTAGAGCGCGAGGTCGTAGGCGATCTTGAGGACGCCCGCGACGACGAACGGCGCGGCGGTCATGCCCATCAAGCCGGCCGCGAACGGACCCAGGCTCGAGCCGACGAGCTTCGCCTGGTTCGCGATCGCGCTGGCGGCGGAGCGCTCGTCGTCGTCGACGATGGCCATCATGTAGCTCGTGCGCGCGGGGACATCCATCTGCGCGACGAGGAACCGACCGAGCAGCGCGGCGACGCTCAGCTCGAGCGTGGGCATGAACGGGAACGCGATGAGGAGCATGTTCCCGGGCAGGTGCGTCCACACCATGGTGTTGACGAGGCCGAAGCGCCTGGCGATGGGCGCGCTCAGGAGCGCGGAGAATCCGGCGATGACGTTGGTGGCGAAGAAGATGGTCCCGAGCACGCCGACGTCGGCGCCGAACCGGCGGTGGAGCCAGTAGGCGAGCAGCGTCTGCACGGCGAGGCCCGAGCCGAACGAGTCGATCGTGAAGAGCGCGGCCAGCGTCGTGACCGCGCGCCGCGAGCGGTGGAGCGCGGCGCGTGCGCGCGCGGGCCGCGCCGGCTCGACGTTCGGCGAGAGGCGCACGAAGAGGAGCGCCATGACCACGCCGAGCGCGGCGTAGAGGAGGATGACGGCGCGGTAGCCGTCGATCTCCGCGTGGCCGTGCGTCGTGATCCGCTGCGCGATCCACCCGCCGGCGAGCGCGCCGCTCGCGTTCGAGAACGATCCGACGAGCTGGTAGTAGCCGAAGACGCGGGTGCGATCGCGCGCGTCGACCTCCTGGCTGATCGCCGCCTGCTCGATCGACAAGAACGGCCCGACCTCCGCCCCGCTCGGGCTGATCGTCCCGATCACCGCCGCGAGCGTCAGGACGATCGCGCTCGGGGTGGTGACGAAGACGACGCCCGCGATGACGACGAGCACGCAGCTCGCGACGAGGATGCGCCGGCGGCCGAGGCGATCGGCTACCCCGGCGATGCCGAGGCTCAAGACCGCATCGCCCACCAGCGTCAGCGTGAAGATGAGGCCGATGTGCTCGTCGGAGAAGCCTCGGGCGGCGAGGTACAGCGCGAGGATGACCGCGAGGAGCCCGTACGCGAACGTGCGCACCGCGCGCGTCGCGAAGAGGATGCGGGCGTCGGGCGTGAGCGTCATGCGTCCCCACCGGTGGGGAGGGAGAGATGAAGCGGAGAGCGACCCGAGGTCAAGCGCAGCTGGAGCGCGCCGGCGCTCGCCGTCCCTTGACGGACGCGGCCAGCCGGGCGAATCGGTGACCGTGCGACGCGTTCTCGTGACCGGGGCGAACAAAGGAATCGGACTCGCGATCGCGGAGGCGATCCTGCGGGAGCACGCGGACACCTTCGTGTACCTGGGCTCCCGTGATCCCGAGCGCGGACGCGCGGCGGCGGCGACGCTCGCGCGGGTCGACCCGAGCTGGCAGGCGCGCGTCGAGGTCGCCCTGCTCGACGTCTCCGACGATCGATCGGTCGCGGCGGCCGCGGAGCGCGTCGCCGAGAGCCGCGGCGCGGACACACTCTACGGCGTCGTCAACAACGCCGGCGTCGGCTCGGGCGACGGCGCGGACCTGGCGACGATCCTCCAGGTCAACACGGTCGGCCTCCGTCGCGTCTGCGAGACGTTCCTCCCGTCGATCGATCCGCAGGTGGGGCGGATCGTCAACGTCACGTCGGCCTCGGGGCCCAGCTTCGTCGCCACGTGCAGCCCCGAGCGGCGGCGCTTCTTCCTCGACGACCGGATGACCTGGGACGAGCTGCGGACGTTCATCGACGAGTGCATCGCGATCGCCGGCGACGAGGCTGCGTTCGTTGCGCGAGGCCTGGGCGGCGGCGGCGACGCCTACGGCCTCTCGAAGGCCTGCGCCAACACGTACACGATGCTCCTCGCGCGCGAGCACCCGAACCTGCGCGTGAACGCGTGCACGCCGGGGTTCATCGCGACGGACATGACGCGCCACTACGCCGAGTCGCAGGGCAAGACGCCCGCGGAGCTCGGGATGAAGCCGCCCGCCGAAGGCGCGAAGGCGCCGATGTTCCTCCTCTTCGGATCTCCCGAGGGCAACGGTCGCTTCTACGGGAGCGACGCGAAGCGCAGCCCGCTCGATCGCTACCGCGCGCCCGGCAGCGCGCCGTATACCGGGGCCTGAGCCGGGCGCCGCGTGGCCTCGCCGAGCGGCGCGCCCGTGCGGGTGACGGGGTCCGGCGCGAGCGGGCGCCGACGCTCAGGGCGCCGTCACCATGTTGAAGCCGCCCAGGACGCAGAGCGGAGTCCGCTCGTTCAGCGCGTAGGCGTCGAGGCGATACTTGGTGCCCGAGACCTTCTCGCCGACCTTGAGGACGGTCTCGGTCTGGACGCGCTCGATCATCTTCTCGCTGGGGAGCTCTTCGCTCTCGGCCGGACCCTTCGCGAGCCGCACGGCGTAGTGCGTCGTCTCGGCCGGCGCGCCGCTGAGCGTGAACTCGATGTCGCGGGCGGAGACGCCGGGCGTGATCTGACCGCACTGTGCCAGCGTGACGGGCATCGCGATGCCGTCGATCTCGTCGAGGTTGCCTTCGCCGCCGGAGCCGGACGAGGAGCCGCCGGAGCTCGACGAGCTGCTCGAGCCGCCGGAGCTGGACGAGCTGCTCGCGTCGTCATCGCTGCTGCAGCCCATCGCGGCGCAGACGATCGAGGTGGCGAGGAGGATGGCGCGGAGGCGAGAGGTGGGCATGATGAGCCCAGCTTACCGAGCGCGAGAGCGCCGTCTCCCGCATGAGTATGCCGCGAGGCGACTTCAGGGGGCGATGCAGTTCTTGCCGATGTACGGGCTGGGGTCCTCTCCGCACGCGACGCGGCCGTCGGTGCGGCCCGCGCAGTCGACGCGTCGGTAGGCGCCGCTCGCGCACCACTCGAGGACGGTGCCCGTGCAGCGCCCCTCGAAGGGGACGGTGCTGCAGTCGGGCGTCGCGGGGGCACCTCCATCCGCGTCGCTGGCGCCCGCGTCGCTCGCGCGGCTCGGAGGCGCCGAGCTGTCGTCCGGCTCGTCCGAGAGCTCGAGCGCCTCCCGCTCGCTCGCCGAGAGGCTCGCGATGAACACGGGCACCGCGAGGCGGAGCCCCCCGGCGAGCTCCGCCTCGCGCGCCTTGAGCTCGGCCGCGGCGCGCACCCCGATGTACCGGTAGTGCCAAGGCTCGTGGATGTAGCCGTCGTTGTCTCGTCGGTCCGTGTTGGGGTACGAGCACGCGAAGCCGTACTCGTGCGCGTGCGCGCGCAGCCAGAGATCGGCGGTGCCCCCCGCCGCGATGAAGGACGAGCCGCCGCCCGCGAGCGTCAGGTCGCACACGGTGCCGAGCTGGTGCTCGGAGTGACCGGCGTTCGCCGAGTACGTGTTGGCGGCTTCGCAGCCGTCGCGCTCGGCGTAGCTCCGGAAGAGCGCGCACTGCGTGTGGAAAGAGCGATACCCCGAGAGGCATGCCAGGTTCACGCCGTGGCCTCGCGCGGCGTCGACGAGCGCCATGAACTTCTGCCGCGCGTCCTCACGCAGCGATTGAGCGCCGAGCGCGTAGCTCGCGGGCAGCGCGCTCGTCGACGGCGCCCAGCTCGACCGCAGCGCCGAGCCGCGATCGACGCGGGTGAGGAGCGCGTCGCCGTCGAGCGTGCCGCTCGTGCAGGCGGTCGTGCAGAGCGCGTCCTCCGTCGATGCGGTCGGCTCGTCGAGCTCGGAGGCGCAGCCGGCGACGGCGACCGAGGTGGCGAAGGCGGCGAGGACGGAGAGGAGCGTGCGCGTGGCGATCATGGTCGCTCCTCCAGCATCGGATGTGCCGACGTGTAAGTGTCCGAATCGGCTCGCGTTGAAGTGCCGGCGAGGGGGGCGCTCGGTGTGGACGCGTGTCCTCGCTCGATCCGGCGCGGTCGCGACCGGCGCGGGCGGTGGGCGCCGGAGACCGGGACCCGCGGGCGTCATCGTCTTGACGCTCGTCCGCCGGCGCCCGCGCGGATCGCACGAAATCGCGGGCGGCACATGAAATGCTCGACGCTGGCCCGTGAGCACCTCGGGCGTCACCGCAGCGGCGAACGGCAAGAAGACGGACGCCCTCGTCCCCATCGCCATCATCGGCATCATCCTCATGATGGTGCTGCCGATGCCGGCGTGGCTCCTCGACGGCATGATCGCGCTCTCGATGGCGATCTCGATCGGCGTCTTTTTGACGGCGCTCTTCATCGAGAACGCGCTCGAGTTCTCGGCCTTCCCGGCGTTCGTCCTGGTCGGGACCCTCCTCCGGCTGAGCCTCAACGTCGCGACGACGCGGCTCATCCTCCTGCACGGCGGCGAGGGCCAAGGCTCCGCCGGCGAGGTCGTCGAGGCGTTCGGCCGGTTCGTCGTCGAAGGCAACGTCGTCGTCGGCCTCGTCGTCTTCCTGATCCTGACGGTCATCAACTTCGTCGTCATCACGAAGGGCGCGGGCCGCGTGGCCGAGGTCGCCGCGCGCTTCACGCTCGACGCCCTGCCGGGCAAGCAGATGGCGATCGACGCCGATCTGTCGACGGGGACGATCACGAACGACGTCGCCCGGACCCGCCGCCGCGACCTCGAGCGTGAGGCGGACTTCTACGGCGCGATGGACGGCGCGAGCAAGTTCGTCCACGGCGACGCCATCGCCGGCCTGCTGATCATGGCGATCAACCTGATCGGCGGCCTCATCCTCGGGATCGCCCGCGGGATGGACATCGGCCTGGCGGCCGAGACGTTCTCGATCCTCAGCGTCGGCGACGCGCTGGCCTCGCAGCTCCCGGCGCTCCTCATGTCGGCCGCCTCCGGCATCGTCGTGACCCGCAGCGCCACCGGCGACCAGCTCGGCCGGGCGCTCTCGCAGCAGTTCTTCGGCCGTCGGCGGGTCGTCGCGATCACCGCCGGGATCTTGACGGTCCTCGGCCTCATGCCTGGAATGCCGGCGCTCCCGTGCTTCGGGCTCGCCGCCGTGCTCGTGATCGTCTCCCGAAAGGTGGGCGCGGCTCCGGGCCCCGGCGCGGCCGGCGCGACCGAGGGCCTCGCCGGCCAGCCGTCGGCGGACGATCCCAAGCGCTCGTCCGCCGAGGACGTCGACGCGGCGCTGACGGTCCACGTCCTGTCGATCGAGGTCGGCTACGAGCTGGTCGGCGTCGTCGACGGCGCGCGCGGCGGGACGCTGCTCGACCGCGTCGGCAAGCTTCGCACGGAGATCGCGCGGGAGCTCGGGATCGTCGTCCCGCCGGTGCACGTCACCGACGATCTGTCGCTCGCCGCCGGGTCGTACCGCATCAACCTCCTCGGGACCGAGGTCGGCCGCGGCGAGTGCGCCCCCGGACGGCTCCTCGCGATCGATCCGAGCGGCGGGGCGCCGCCGATCGAGGGGGAGAGCACGACCGATCCGACGTTCGGCATGCCCGCCGTGTGGATCGCCGAGCGCGATCGAGAGCTCGCCGAGGCGCTCGGCTATACGGTCGTCGACCACGCGACGATCCTCGCGACGCACCTCGGCGAGGTGGTCCGCGCCCAGGCCCCGCGCCTCATCGGCCGGCAGGAGGCGCAGCACCTCCTCGACGTCCTCGCGCGCACGAGCCCCAAGCTGGTCGACGACGTGGTCCCCAACCTGCTCTCGCTCGGCGAGGTGGTCCGGGTGCTGCGAAACCTCGTCAAGGAGGGCATCTCGGTCCGCGACATGCGGTCGATCCTCGAGGCGCTCGGCGAGCTCGCCGCGCACACGAAGGATCCGGAGCAGCTGACCGAGCTCGTTCGCGAGCGGCTCGCCCCGCAGATCACGGCGCGCTTCCGCGCCGACGGCGTCGTCAACGCCTTGACGCTCGACGGACGGCTCGAGCAGGTGCTCCGGACGTCGCTCTCCGAAATCGCCAAGGGAACCGGGGGCGCGCTCGATCCCGAGATGCTCCGAGCCCTCGGTACGGCCGCGGAGCGGGCCCTCGCCGCCTTTGGCGCGCATGGTGCATCTCCGCTCGTCGTGACCGCTCCAGATCTCCGCCGCTACGTCAGGGCGATCCTCGAGCGAAAGCTGCCCCAGCTCCCCGTCGTGTCTTTCCGAGAGATCGAGTCGAACGCGCCGCTGCGCGTGATCGATCGCCTCGCTGCGTGAGTGTCCGAAGGAGGTCTCGATGAACCCGCGTTACGTCTCCAGGGAAAACGTCTCGAAGCCGAAGCCCGAAGCCCTCTTCGCCGCCGAGGTCTATCGCGACGAGGACGAGCAGCCCGAGCCCCGAGACGCGACGTCCGACGAGATCGCGCAGCTCCGCACCGAGCTCCGCGGCGAGGCGCGGGCGCTCCGCCTGGCGCTGGCGCGGCCGGCGAAGGTCCCGGCCGAGCTCCTCGCGGAGCTGTCGACGCTGCGCGCCGAGGTGAGCGAGCTGCTCGCTGCGCCGAAGCGCGGCGACGCGGCCGCCGCCGCGATCCGCGCGCGCGGGATCGAGGGAGGGGCCGCGTCCACGCTCGCCCGCCTCGCGAAGGAGAGCGACAAGGCGAGCGCGCCGGGCAAGGCGAAGGCGCGTTCGGCGGCGTCGTCGAACGACCGGCTCCGCGCCGCGTGCGCCTCGCTCGTGCGCGTCGCTCCTTCTCCGCAGACGCTCGCGCATGAGGGACGCACGCTGATCGCGCTCGTCGGCCCCGCCGGCGTCGGAAAGACGACGACGGCCGCCAAGCTCGCGGCGCACGCGCGCATGGCGCGCAAGACCGTGGCGCTCGTCTCGTGCGACGCCTTCCGCGTCGGCGCGATGGACCAGCTCGGCAAGTACGCCGAGCTGATGGACGCGCGCTTCCACACGGCGACCTCGAGCGACGAGCTCGCGGAGATCCTCCGCGGCGAGGACGCCGACGTCATCATCGTCGACACGTCGGGGCGGGCCGTCGAGCCCGGCGCGACCGAGGCGCTCCTCGGGGCGGCCGAGCTCCGGGGCGCAGACCGTCTCGGTCGCCGCGTCGAGGTGCTCCTCTGCGTGCCCGCGTCGCTCCGCGCGGCCGACGCGGCCCGCGTCCACCGCGACTTCGTCGCGACCAAGCCGACGGCGCTCGCGATCACGAAGCTCGACGAGACCGATGCGCCCGCCGGCATCGCGCACGCGGCGTTCGCGACGCGCCTCCCGGTCAGCACGCTGACGGCCGGGCAGCGCGTCCCCGAGGACATCGCGGAGGCGAGCGCCGAGGCGATCGCCGACTACCTCTTCCCCGCCTCCGGCGAGGCGCCGACGAGCCGATGAGCGCCGTCGCGGTCCAGGAGGCGCGCGCTCGGCGCACGCTCTCGCGCGAGGAGTACGAGCGGTTCCTCCCGCTCGTGCGCCGCACCGCGATGAAGCTGGCCCGACGCCTGCCGAGTCACGTCACCGTCGCGGACCTCGTGAGCTACGGGTGGGTCGGTCTGCTCGACGCCTTCGAGCGGGCGAGCCCCGAGATGGACGCCGAGGAGTTCGAGGCCTACGCCGTCTACCGCGTGCGCGGCGCCGCGCTCGACCACCTGCGGACGCTCGATCCGGCGTCCCGCGCGGCGCGCGCCCTCTCGCGCAAGCTCGCGCGCGCCGTCGCCGAGCTCACGAGCGAGCGCGGGGGCGAGCCGCCGGGTGAGGAGCAGATCGCGGCGCGCCTCGAGATGAGCGTCCTCGAGTACCGCGCCGCGCTCGAGCGCCTCGGACGCGCGGGCATGGATCGCCTCGAGATGCTCGACATCGACGAGGTCGAGGTGGGCGGCAAGGAGGAGGGGCCCGAGGAGCGCGCCACGCAGCGCGAGCTCACCGGCGTGGTGGCGACGGCGATCGACGCGCTGCCCGAGCGGCATCGCCTCGTGCTCGCCCTCTACTACCAGGAGGAGCGGACCATGCGCGAGATCGGGAGCATCCTCGAGGTGTCCGAGTCACGCGTCTGTCAGATCCACACCGAAGCCATCCACCGCCTCCGCGCGGCGGCGGGGAGGGAGTGACATGTCTCGTGGAGTCTACGTCGCGCTGAGCGGCGCGGTCGCTCAGGAGCACGCGCTCGAGACCACCGCGACGAACCTCGCCAACGCGGCGACGCCGGGCTACCAGCGCCTGCGCCCGGTGTTCCGCGAGGTCCTCGCCGGCGCGTCGAAGAAGGAGAACCTCCGCTACGCCGAGGTCTCTGGGACCGCGGTCGACGGATCGCGCGGCGCCGTCCGAGCGACCGGCCGTTCGCTCGACGTAGCGCTGCCGGAGGGGCAATACCTCGCGGTCTCGACGCCGCGCGGCGAGCGCTACACGCGGGCCGGCGGGCTGTCGATGGGCCCGGAAGGCACGCTGAAGACGGCCTCGGGCACGCCGCTCCTCCGCGAGGACGGCAAGCCGATGCAGCTCTCGCTGGCGGGCGGAGAGCCGTCGATCAACCCCGACGGCGCGGTGGTGCAGGACGGTGAGATCGTGGGGCGGCTGAGGATCGTGAAGGGGGCGGAGGGCACCACGTTCAGCCACGAGGGCGGCGGCGTGCTCGCGGCGCGCGGGCCGGCGCCGACGCCGACGACGACGACGCTCGACGTCGGCGCGCTCGAGGACTCGAACTCGACCGCGGTGGCCGCGATGACCGACCTCGTGACGGCGTCGCGCACGTTCGAGGCCTTCCAGCGGATGCTCGACACGTTCGGTGAGTGTGACCGCAAGGTGCTCACCACGACGCCGGGCGCGACGGAGTGACGCGATGAAGGTCGGCGCCAGCGCCGCCGGGGCGGCGGGGATCGAGCGGAGGCGGATCGAGGTCGAGCCTCAGCGCACGGCCGTCACGCGCGCCGATCTCCGGGGGGCGATCGCCCGCGCGCACCAGAAGCTGACCGGTCGCGCGCCGAGCGCGGCCGCGCTCGACGTCTTGACCGCGCACGCGTCGCTCGAGACCGGCAGCGGCGCGAAGATGTACAACTACAACTTCGGCGGCATCAAGGGCGCCGGCCCGACCGGCGAGACAGCGCGGTGCCGGACGAAGGAGGTGCTGGACGGGCGCGAGGTCGAGATCCGCGACGGATTCCGCGCGTACCGCTCGCTCGACGAGGGCGCGCTCGACTACGTGCGCCTGATGCGCGATCGCTTCGGCGGCGCGGTCGCGCGCGCCGAGGCGGGCGACGTCGACGGCTTCGCGCGCGCGCTCAAGCAGGCGCGCTATTACACGGCCGACGAGTCGAAGTACGCGAGCGCCCTCCGCGGCCTCGCCGGGTCGGCCGACGGCGCCGCGAGCCGGACCGTTCAGGCGCGCCCCGAGGTGTCGTCTGCGGCCGCGGTCTTCCCCGACTCGTTCGAGCTCGGACGGGTGCTGGACGCCATCGCCCGCCATCCTCGCACCATCGACGAGCTCGACCCCGACGAGGCCTGACCCCACGTCATTTCTCTGACAGCCACCCTTCAGGAGCGCGCGTCGTGTGCCGTTACATCGAGTGACGGGCCCGATCGCGGGCGCGTCTGGAGGTGAGATGGACGGTTCTGCGGTAAGCGAGGCGCCGGCGTCGCTCGGACGATACAGCTCGAGGACCAGCGCGCGCCCGGCGGTCGACGACACGCCGAAGACGATGGCCGAGCTCGAGGACCACCGGCGGCGCCTCGAGCAGGCGCTGTCGGACCTGAAGAGCACGCAGGCGCGGCTGCTCCAGGCTCACAAGCTGGAGGCCATCGGGCAGCTCGCCGCCGGGATCGCCCACGAGATCAACACGCCGACGCAGTACGTGACGGACAACGTCGAGTTCCTCTCGCGGGCGTTCGAGCGCCTCTGCGATCTGGTCGTCGTCTCACGGGAGCTCGTCGCGAGCGTGAAGGCAGGCGCGCCGTCGGCCGACGTGCTCGCGCGCGCCGAGGCGACCTTCGCGAACGGACGGATCGACTACATCCTGCAAGAGTCGCCGAAGGCCATCCAGCAGTCGGTCGACGGGCTCCACCGCGTGGCGAGCATCGTGTCGGCGATGAAGGACTTCTCCCACCCGAGCGGAGGGGAGAAGGCGCCGTGCGATCTCAACGAGGCGATCTCGTCGACGATCGTCGTCGCGACGAACGAGTGGAAGTACGTCGCCGATCTCGAGATCGTCTTCGACCCGGACCTCCCGCTCGTGCGGTGCCTCCGCGACGAGGTGAACCAGGTCGTCCTCAATTTGATCGTCAACGCCGCCCACGCGATCGACGCGGTCGTGCTCGGCGGCGCGAACGGGAAGGGGACGATCCGGGTCGAGACGATTCACGACGACGGCTGGGCGGAGATCCGCGTCTCGGACACGGGCTCGGGCATCCCCGAGAAGGCGCGCGAGCGGGTGTTCGACCCGTTCTTCACGACGAAGCCCGTCGGGAAGGGGACCGGTCAGGGCCTCGCGATCGCCTACTCCGTCATCGTCGAGAAGCACGGCGGCGAGATCTCGTTCGAGACCGAGGCCGGCAACGGCACCACCTTCATCGTTCGGCTCCCCGTCAACGTTCACGAGGAGCGTCTCTCAACCTTTTGCGCACCCCTGAGGCCACTCGCATGAAAGTCCTGTTCGTAGACGACGAGCCCCGAGTCCTCGAAGCGATCCAACGGATGCTGTCCGACGCGGCCGGCTCCTGGGAGGTCATCACCGCAGGCAGCGGCCTCGAGGCGCTCGCGATGCTCGAGGAGTCGCGCTTCGACGTCATCGTGACGGACATCCGCATGCCCGGCATGGACGGCGCGGCGCTCCTCACGAAGGTGCACGAGCGCTGGCCGTCGATGACGCGCATCGTCCTCTCCGGGCACACGGACCAGGAGCACGCGATGCGCGCGATGGGGAGCGCCCACCAGTTCCTCAGCAAGCCGTGCAACCCGAAGAAGCTGGCCGAGGTCGTCGAGAACGCGTTCTACCTGAGCGCGCTCACGCCCAACGCGCGGGTCCGCGAGCTCGCCGCCGCGGTCCACCGCCTCCCGGCGATGCCCAAGGTCCACGAACGGATCCTGACGTTGATCGACGGGTCGAACGCCAGCGTGCGCGACGCGGCCGACCTCGTCTCGCAGGACCCGGGGCTCTGCGCGAAGATCCTGCGCGTCGTCAACTCCGCCTTCTTCGCGCGCGGACAGGTCGTTCGCGACGTGCGCACCGCGACGGCGCGGGTCGGCCTCGACCTCCTCCGTGCGCTCGTGCTCTCGGAGCGCGCGTCGTGCGGGCTCTCCGGTAAGCGCGTCGAGCAGATCCAGCGTGACGCCCTCGACGCCGCGGCGGTGACGATGCGGATCGTCTCGCCCGACGACCAGCGCACCGCGTTCACCGCGGCGCTGCTGTGCGACGTCGGCACGCTCGTGCTCGAGCAGGGCGCGCCGGACGAGATCGCCGCCGTGCGCGCCCACGCCGCCGAGGGGCTCTTGCCGCTCCACGTGGCGGAGAAGGAGCTCCTCGGCTCGAGCCACGCCGACGTCGGGGGCTACGTCCTCGGCCTCTGGGGAGTGCCGCCGGTGATCGTCGACGCGGTGCTCGGTCACCACGATCTCGGTCGCGATCCGTCCGCGCTCTCGGCGGCGGTCCACGTCGCGCACAGCATCGTCGCGGGCGACGTCGTCTCGGCGGAGGCCGCGGAGCGCGCCGGCGTGTCGTCGAAGCTCGCGGAGATTCGGCAGGCCTACATCGAGGACAAGCACGCCGCGTGAACGTTCGGAGGGCGACGTCGGTTTTCGACTCAAGGTTCGCCGAAACCAACCGTTCCCGAGAGTGAGGGGACGAGGCAGCCGAGAGAAAGGCAGCCGGTCCCGAAACCCTCCCTCAACGAAACGAATCAGGAGAAGTCACCATGGCACTCAGCGTCAACACCAACGTCACCTCGATGAACGCGTACAACCAGCTCTCGAAGACCCAGGACGCGCTCAAGACGTCCTTCGAGCGCCTCGCGAGCGGTATGCGCATCAACAGCTCGGCGGACGACGCCGCCGGACTTGGTGTCAGCAAGTCGATGAACGCGCAGATCCGCTCGTACGCGGTCGCCGAGCGCAACACGAACGACGGCATCAGCATGCTGCAGACGGCCGACGGCGGCGCCGAGCAGATCCACGGGCTCCTGACGCGTATGCGCGAGCTCGCGGTGCAGGCGTCGAACGGCTCGCTCAGCGCGAACGACTACTCGAACATCGACGCGGAGTTCCAGCAGAACCTCTCCGAGATCGACCGCGTCGCGGGCTCGGTTCAGTTCAACGGCATCAACCTGCTCTCGGGCGCGGCCGCGGACAGGACCTTCCAGGTCGGGATCGGGACGGCGGCCACGGATCAGATCGCGGTCAGCTTCGGCGGCGCAGACACGACCGAGCTCGCGGTCGCCGGCAGCAACGTGACGTCGTTCGCGGACGCGCAGGCGTCGATCACCAGCCTCGACGCGGCCATCCAGACGCTGAGCGGCGTGCGCGCCGGCTTCGGTGCGAGCATGAACCGCTTCAGCGCGACGGTCTCGAACCTCCAGTCGATGCAGACGAACACGGCCGCCTCGCTGAGCCGCATCCAGGACACCGACGTCGCGTCGGAGACCGCGGCGCTCTCGAAGAACCAGGTCCTCTCCCAGGCGGGTGCCGCCATCCTCTCGCAGGCCAACCAGACCCCGCAGCTCGCGCTCAGCCTCCTCCGCGGCTGATCCCGCGGGGCGTCCCCCAGCACGGAGGGTGCTGGGGGGCGCGGCCGACCACGTCCCTCCAGAGCGCGCCGTTCGCGGCGACAGAGGAGAGAACACCGACTCATGGCAATTCAGCTCACCGGGCTCGGCGGCTTCGATTCAGGGAGCGTCATCTCGCAGCTCGTCGACCTGGCGAAGCAGCCGCTCCGCGACATCGACACGAAGAGGGCCCAGGTCGACTTCGCGACCTCGACGCTCTCGAGCTTCTCGGCCAAGCTGACCGCGCTCAAGAACGCCGCGACGGCGCTCGCGACCCCGACAGGCTTCACGTCGATGGCCGCGTCGTCGACGGACTCCGGCATCGTCGCCAGCGTCACGGGCTCGGCCGTGACGTCGTCCTTCTCGGTCGAGGTCTCCCAGCTCGCGCGCGCGCAGAAGACGCGCAGCGACGCCCAGAGCTCGGCGACCGCGCCGCTCGGGCAGGCCGGCGATCTCGAGATCGCGTACGACGGGGGCAGCGTCACCGTATCCATCCTGCCGACCGACACCCTCTCCGACATCGCGTCGAAGATCGGTCAAAGCGGCGCGCGGGTGAGCGCGGCGATCGTCAACGCCGGAGGCTCGTACCGACTCAACGTCCAGGGGCTCGACACGGGCGCCGCCAAGGCCATCTCGTTCACCGAGACCGGCGGCCTCTCCCTCGGGCTCTCGACGCCCGCGAACACGTACGAGACGGCGCAGGACGCCGAGCTGACGGTCGACGGGCTCGCCGTCTCGCGGCCGACGAACTCGATCGCCGACGCGATCCCGGGCGTCACGCTCGCGCTGACCAAGACGACGACCGAGGCCGCGACCGTGCGTGTCGCGGGCGACTCGTCGGCGCTCAAGGCGAAGCTGAACCAGTTCGTCGCGATCTACAACGACATCGTCAACACCGGCCACAACGTCGCCGGCTACGGCACGACCAAGGCGCAGAACCCGGTGCTCGCGGCCGACTCCGGCATCCGCCGCACGCTCGATCGGATCTCGTCGATCGTGACCGGCGCCGTCCCGAACGCGTCGGGTGACTTCCGGTCGCTCTCCGCCGTCGGGATCGGCCTGTCGCGCGACGGCTTGATGACGCTCGACGCGTCCAAGCTGGACGCCGCGCTAGAGAAGGACCCCGAGTCGGTGCGTCGCCTCTTCGTCACCGACACGAACACCGGGTCCACCGGCGTCATGAAGACGCTCGGCGACGCCATCACCAACCTCGTCACCGGCGACAGCGGCGCGGTGAAGAGCCGGATCGACGCGCTCTCGGCGCAGAGCCGGCGGCTCGTGGAGTCGCGCTCGAAGCGCGAGGAGCGCGTGCTGGCCTACGAGCAGCAGCTCCGCCGTCAGTTCGCGAGCCTCGATCAAGCGATGAACCGCTACCAGGCGATGTCGAACGCCCTCGGATCGATCACCTCCCTCACCAACAAGTCGGGCTGAGCAGACCTCCCATTCTCGATGAGTCGACA
Organism: Labilithrix sp.; assembly: GCA_019637195.1. Classification (GTDB taxonomy): domain Bacteria; phylum Myxococcota_A; class Polyangia; order Polyangiales; family Polyangiaceae; genus Labilithrix. The sequence continues at coordinate 46,395 of JAHBWA010000001.1, forward strand.
GGAACGATTTCGATGAACGCCCTCATGTCCGCCGCCGCCGCCGCTTCACGCTACCGCGGCGTCCAGCTCAACACCGCGTCGCCAGCCCAGCTCGTCGTGATGCTCTACGACGGCATGCTCCGGTTCGTGGGCGAGGCCGACGACGCCCTGACGCGCGGCGATCGCGCGCGGGCGGGCGAGCGGATCGGCCGGGCGATCGCGATCGTCGACGAGCTCGCGGCGACGCTCGACCCGGCGCACGCGCCGGAGCTCGCCGAGAACCTGATCGCGCTCTACGGCTTCTGCAAGCGCCGGCTGTTCGACGCCAACCTCAACCGCGACCGGGACGCGCTCGCGGACGTCGTGGCCTCGCTCACGCCGCTGCGCGAGGCCTGGGCGAGCGTCGCCGCAGGGCGTTGATCTCCGGGCCTCGCGGTTCGGGGTGGAGCGACGGGCGTCGACTCGGGCCCAGCTGCGCCCGTGCGTGGTCGCACACCGGCGACAACCTTAAGTTTCGCCGCGGCGCGCCGTCTCTCTTGGTGCGGGAGACGGAAGGTGATGGCGTCGGCGTTCGTAGCAAGCAGCGAGGCAATGCGTGAAGCGCTCGACGTGCTCGAGCGCGTCGCGCCGTCGGGGTGCACCGTGCTCGTGACCGGCGAGAGCGGGACCGGCAAGGAGGTCGTGGTACGGGCGCTCCACGAGATGAGCGCGCTCCGCGCCGGGCCGTTCGTCGCGGTCAACTGCGGGGCCATCGCGGACAACCTCGTCGAGAGCGAGCTCTTCGGCCACGCGCGGGGCGCGTTCACCGGGGCGCTGGCGGCGCGCCGCGGGTACGTCGCCGCGGCCGAGGGAGGCACGCTCTTCCTCGACGAGGTCGGAGAGCTCTCGCCGGCCGCGCAGGTGAAGCTCCTGCGTCTGCTCCAGCAGCGCGAGTACACGCCCATCGGCGAGACCAAGCCGGTGCGCTGCAACGTGCGCGTCGTCGCCGCGACCAACCGCGACCTCCAAGCGGAGGTCCGCGCGGGCCGCTTCCGCGAGGACCTCTACTTCCGGCTCGACGTCGTGCACGTGCATCTCCCTCCGCTCCGGGACCGCCGCGAGGAGGTGCGTCCGCTGGCGATGCACTTCCTGCGGAGCTCGACCGAGCGCACCGGGCGCGGCGACGTCACGGGCTTCGCGCCCGGCGTGCTGGAGCTGCTCGAGGCGGACGACTGGCCCGGTAACGTCCGCGCGCTGGAGAACACCATCGAGCGCGCCGTGCTCCTCGCGCAAGGGACGGAGATCGACATGGACGATCTCCCCGCGCGTCTCCTCGCGCGCGCGGCGGCCGCGGCGCCGCCGCTCCCGAAGAGCCCGCGCGCGCCGGCCCCGAGCGAGGACCACTTCTCGCTCCCGCCGACCGCGGGCGACGGGATGGTCGATCTACGCGCGGCGGTCGACGCGCTCGAGAGCCGGCTCATCCGGAACGCCCTCGAGAAGTCGAAGAACAACAAGCAGCGCGCCGCCGACCTCCTCGGGATCAAGCGGACCACGCTGATCGACATGATGAAGCGCAAGGGCCTCGCCGCGTAGCGCTCTCGTGAGGCAGAGTTGCCTACGCGACGGGCGTGCGCGCGACGTGGCTGCCGCCGCGGCGCGCCTCGGAGTAGGATGCGGCGCATGTACTACGAATCGTTCGGTCAGATGAAGAAGATGCTCGGTCAGCTCGACACCTGGCTCGAGAAGGCCGCCGCGCACGCCCAGGCGAAGTCGTTCGATCCGGACGTCTTCGTCACGCTCCGCCTCGCGCCCGACCAGTTCGCGTTCGCGCGGCAGATCCAGCTCACGTGCGACACCGCGAAGCTCGCCGCCTCGCGGCTCACCGGCAAGGACGCGCCGGCGCAGGCCGACACCGAGAAGACGCTCGACGAGCTCCGCGCGCGCGTCCGCGCGACCATCGCGTACCTCGACGGCTTCTCGGAAGAGGACTTCGCCGCAGCGAGCACGCGCTCGGTCACCCAGCCGCGCTGGGAGGGCAAGACGATGAGCGGCGCCGACTATTTCCGCCAGCACGCGCAGCCGAACTTCTTCTTCCACCTCACCCATGTCTACGCGCTCCTCCGGCACAACGGCGTGAGCGTGGGCAAGCGAGACTACCTGGGCCCGCTGACCTTCCAGAGCGCCTGAGAGAACGCGACGACGGACGAGCGGAGCGGACGCAGGGCGGCGCGCGCGACCTCGTTGCCCATCGCGCTCCGGATCGGCGGAGGTCGAGGAGCGGGGTCACGACCTCGAAGAGCGTGGAGCGCCGGGGTCACGGGCAGCGCGCGCGATCGGGCTCGCCGCGCACCTCGTCGGCGCGGAGGCGGCCGTCGGGCCCGCGGCGGTAGAGCACGAGCCCGCGCACCGGCGCGTAGAACTTGTCCTCCGTTCGCGAGACGCAGACCCACAGGTCCTGCTCCTCGGCGGCGTCGCCGGCGCAGAAATGCCTCAGGCCGGGCGCGATCTCGCGCCGGGCGCTGCAGCCGAAGACGGCGGCCTCTTCGTCGATTTCTTCGTGACCGGCGGCGCTCCACCGCGCGAGATCGGGCGGCGCGCCGGGGGCCACCGCCGCGGACGGCGGAGGCTCAGCGTCGGGTCCCGCGTCGCTCGTCGCTGTCCCCGGATCGAGCGCAGCGCGGAGGAGCGCGAAGCCGGCCTCGGCGCGAGCCTCGCACTGGAAGGGCTCGCCCGAACGATCGCGGACGACGACCAGCACGTCGCGTGGCGTCTCCACGCCGACCTCGATCGGTCGCTCGGGGAGCGGCCCCGTGAGCTCGACGTCGATCGCCTTCGACGTCCGCTTTTGCGACGAAGGATCGACGAAGTCGACGAGCACCTTCGTCTTCCCCGTGCGGATCCCGGCGAGGTAGACGTGCGCCGGCGACCTCGCCTCATGGCCGATCCGCGGGTTGTCGACCGACGCCGTACAGATCGTCGGGTCGGCGCAGCGCGCCGTGAGCTCGGTCAGGTACTGCATCCCGCCGGGGCCGCCGAGGTAGTAGTGCATCGCGAAGCTGCGGCACGTGTTGAGCGGGATCTTGGGGTCCTCCTCCAGGTTCGATGCCGGCGAATGCGGCTCGATCCCCCCGCAGACCGAGAGGCAGCTCGAGGTCAGCAGGCAGACGAGGGCGAGTCCCGGAGCGCGGCGCACGCGTGGATCCTAAGTCACCGATCGTGATTCGCGAACAAGGCTCGTCCTGCGCGGGCCAGGACTGCCGGGCGCCCCGCGGGCCCTCCGGGGCCAGGGGAACCGGGCTGCGGGATTCGCGTTCCCGAGCGCGCGCAAGGCCGCGGCGGGAAAACTGGCCGCCCACGGTTCGATCAATAGACGTAGACCGCGCCAGCCTCACCTGCGCTCGTGCTTCGCTGATCGCCACCGATGCCGGTCGCTGCGCTCGATTCGGCGTAGGACCCAACGGCCAACGTTTGTCCGTCTGCGCTGAGGCCGACGGCGAAACCGAAGAAAGCTAGCTCGCGCGTGTTGGATGCTTTGACGTAGGAGCGTTGGCTCCAGGTTCCAGCGTCGTCTCGCACAAAGACATAGACCGCACCGGGGCCGTCCAAGCTGTTGTCCCCCTGGTCACCGTCGAGTCCGACCGCACGGCTGCCTTCAGAATGGGCGCCGATCGCCAGTACGGAGCCATCTGCCGACATGGCAACGCTACAGCCGAAGAAGTCCACGGTGTTGGTGTTGGATGCTTTTACGTAGGCTTGCTGATTCCAGGCTTGTCCACTACGCCTGAACACGTAGACCGCGCCTGCGGACAACAGTGCCTGGCTGGCCTGATTTCCGTTCACGCCGGTCGCCCCGCCGGACTCGCCTTTGGCACCCACGGCCAGAGAGGAGCCATCGGCCGAAAGGGCAACGCTGATGCCGAATCGGCCATCGGCTTCGGTGTTCGACGCTTTTACATAAGCATGCTGCTTCCAGGTCGAGTCGAGGCGCGTGAACACGTAGACTGCGCCGGCATCTAGCAAGCTCCTGTCCGTCTGGTCGCCGTCGATGCCGGTAGCTGCGCTCCTCTCCTGATCTGCCCCCACTGCCAGTGTGCCGCCGTCCGACGACAGCGCGAGACTGGAGCCAAAGCGATCGTACGGGCCTGTATTGCTGGCCTTGATATAGGTCTGCTGCGTCCAGGGACCTCCGGTCTCGCGCGCAAACATGTAGACCGCACCCGCTTCGACCGTCGAGTTGCTGGTCTGGTCGCCGTCGACGCCGGTGGCACTGCTTGCCTCAAACAGGGCCGAGACGGCCAGTAGACGCGCGTCTCCCGAGAGCGACACGCGTTCTCCGAAGCCGTCGCCCCTGTTGGTATTCGACGCCTTCAGATATGCCTGCTGCGTCCAGCGACCTTGAGCCGAGCGGTTGAACACATAGACCGCGCCTGCACCAGGCATGCTGTTGTCCGTTTGGTCGCCATCGACGCCAGTGCCCTTGCTTGCTTCGCCCGTGGCGCCCACCGCCAGCGTGTTGCCGTTGGCCGACAGGCTCACGTCGCTCCCGAAGCGTTCTGGCGCTCGCGGCGGCGCTCATCGCAGACTCGCACTCGCGCCGGAGGCGCACGGCGCCGTTGCGCGCGTCCTCGCGTTCGTGGTCGGCCATCGTTTTGCGTGTGCGGCATCTCGTCCGCTCGCTGTGCTCGCGAGTCTCTTCGCCGCGCACCCTGATGAGCCCGGTGCCGCTGCGCCGGGAGCGTCAGGGGCAGGCGAGGAGTACCCACCGGAGCCGTCGGGCGGGAGAGAAAGCGAGCGGCTGGGGCCCGTGCCGACATGCTCAGCGTCCGTGGGCCGACGCGGCCGCAGGCGGCTCACGACGGCGCGAAAACCACTCTTCGCACCCGTGCAGCCCCGCGCCACCTCACGGTTCGCGAACCGCTCCGGGGCGCAGGCGGCTACGCCATGATGGCGACGAACGAGAAGACGGGGGCGGTCAATGCCTCCGGCCCCGACGTCCGAGCGCGCGTCCGCGCGTCTGGGGCCGACATGCCCTTCGTCCAGAGACGCCAGGCATCGCGTCCGGAGAGTGCGACGGTGGCCGCGACGTGCTCGGATGGCGCGAGCGACCATCCCGTCTCGCCTCGCACGATCGTCCAAGGGACGACGTCGACGTCGACGTCGACCGCGGATCCAGGAGGCCCATCGACGTTTCGATAGGCGTGCGGTAGACCGCGCGCGAACGTGGCGATCACCGGGCTCAGAAAATGAGGTTCGGCAAGTCCCGGCCGCCCCACTGCATCGCGGATCTGCTGCTGATGATGCCAGCGTTCGGTGTACTCGCGCGCGACGTCGAACCAGTTCTCGGACTCGGACTCGCCCGCCCACGCGACGGAGAAGATCGCGCGCCCGTGCGGCGGGAGGTCTCGAGCAGCTCGAGGAGCTCCTCATCGGTACGGCGGATCAGCTCGACGAGAATGCGCGGACTGAGCCGACGCGTGACGTCGATCCACTCTCGATTCATGCGCTGAACGAAGGCTCGACAGCAGTTCTACGAGCCCAACGTTGAGGTCCGGAAAGAGCGGCAGCGTCTCGATAGGAGCGAGGTCCATGGCGCGATCGACTCTATTCCTCGAGGAGCCCTAGGTCATCGCAAACGACAGCAGCCGAGAGCCTGTCTACGCCCTCAGGGTTGTCCACGCCGGGTGTTGTGAGGTCGTCGAGGAGGTCGGCCAGTTGCCATCCGCCGCGGCGATCAGAAGCTTCTCGCGCAAAGCCATTCCTCTTCTGGAGGGCGCCCGACTCCGATGCCCTCGAGACGCGGACCGTGGCTCGTCTTCGCGTAACGCGCATAACGCCCGCATCCAGTGACCATCCAGCTCCCGTTCGTTCCGACGATGCACCGGGTGACGAGGTTGTCTGGCGCGCAAGCGAGATCCGACGCAGCGCGTGCCCGGAGCTCGTCTTGGCGGACGAACGAGCAGGCCCCAGCTGCCATGACCAGACCGAATAGGATTCCACCGAGCAACCCTCGCACGAGCACATGAGCGCGCATGAGCACAGGATAAGAGGTCGGATGGTGACGTTCATAACACTCGACCGCTGCGACGTGCCGAACTCTGCTGAGGAAGGAGATGACCAGGCGCACGCAGGCCGAACCCGTGACCTCGCCGCTCCGCGTGAGCCCTGTGTTGAGCGGCGCGTCCGCAGCCTCGTACGCCCACACGGTACGCGCGCTCGTCCGCCGATATGCGCTCGAGACCAAGCTCGTTCGGCTGACGCTGAACGCGCAGCCCGCGGCGTTCGCGTAGATTCGGTAGAAGCTCCGCGGCCTCGAGCGACGCTCGAGCGACGCTCGAGCGGCTTCGAGCGGATGAAGATCGTCGGCTCCTCGGCGGAGGAGCGGGATGTGGTCGCGAGCGTTGGGGCGGGCTTCGACGTTCAGCCCGTGCCGATGACGCAGACGAGCCTCGCGGACATTCTCGAGGAGCCTTCCTTCGCCGCGGCTTCCGATGCAGAGAAACGCAGCTTGCTGGGTGCGCTCGCGAGGATCGAAGACCCCCTCGCGGAGCACCCGACACCGTCTCGTGCATGACGTGCCACGTCTCGACCTTCATCACCCATCAGCGGTCGAGAGCTGCGGGAATCAATCCCGCGACGATCGCGGGCCCGTACACGTCGCGCTACGCGGATGAAGACGAAGCACACGCGGGAGAAGTGGTCCGAGCGGGTCCGGGATTGGCGAGAGAGCGGCCGTGCGGCGGAAGCTTTCGCGGAGGAGGGACTACGACGCCTGGAGCCTGCGGTGAGCCGACTCGCAGCAGAAAGGCGGCGTGACACCCACGTCGACGCGCCGGCGCAGGACGCGGAGCTGGCCCCACGGTCCGCCCGGCTCTTCCGAAACAGCAGCCCTCGTCGAACCGAATGCTCGCCGTTCACGCGAGCGAGCGAGCGCCGGATTCACGGCAGAGCGCCTCTTGGAACAGCGGCTCCGCGCGGCGACGCCAAGGCGGTGCGATGACGCCGTCGCGAGAGCACCGCGCGATGTGTCTCAACGCTGCCATCAAGATCCAAAAGTGAGTCATGTGTGAGACATGTTGATGGCCGGCGTCGCAAAATGCGCGCAAATTGCGGTTGGCCTGGTTCGTGCTGCGTCCCTGACGGCGATGCCGGCGCCCGCGCGTGGATGCCATTCCAGGCCGGGTGCCCGCACGCACGCTCGGTGCCCTCGGAGGTCGATCGCGGCGTGCACGCGCTCATACCGATTCGATTCCCGCCCGGCTCGAGGGAGCCGCTCCGCGGCCCTGACGGAGACGCACTGATGGCTTTTCGCTTTCGCCTTCCGAGCGCTGCAATCATCACCGGCAGCGCGGTATCGCTGATCGTGCTCGGCGCGAGCCCCGCCGGATGCGCGGCCGACGTGCGCATCGGCATCACGGATCCGGACGCTGGCGCCGCGCCGGTGCCGTTCGAACCTCCTGACGCATCCGATGCTTCCAGCGAGCCACGCCTCTGCGCGACCGCCGAGTGTCCTGCTGGTACCACCACGTGTGCCACCTCTCGCGCACGATGCGACGTCGACGTGACGACGGATCGCGACAACTGCGGGGCGTGCGGCGCGGCCTGTCCGCCGGATCAGTACCGGCCCCCGTGGGGCGAAGGGGACGAGTCGAGCCTCCAGGTGAAGTTCTCCTGCGTCGACAGTCGGTGCGCGGTGAGCTGTCAGGGTGGGTTCGGGGACTGCGACGGTATCCCGGACAACGGCTGCGAGGCTGACCTCGCGGAGCCAGGGCACTGCGGAGCGTGCGGGAATGCGTGCGCGCCCGGGATTCCATGCGTCGAGGGCAAGTGCGGGTGCAACGCGCCCGAGGTGGTGTGCGCCGGGGCGTGTACCGATCGCCGGAGTTCCATCGCTCACTGCGGGGCGTGCGGGAACGCCTGCGAGGATACAGCGCCGCGTCCGTCCGAGCACAACATGGAGATGAGCTGCATCGGCGGCGAGTGCAAGCACGCCTGCCGGCCAGGGTTTGCCGACTGCAACGGGGATCCCTCCGACGGATGCGAGAAAGATCTGAGGATCCCGGACGAGCAGAACTGCGGCGAGTGTGGGGAGACTTGTCCGACGGGAGTGTCGTGCGACGTCTACGACGATGTCGCCCACAGGCTGCGCTGCGGTTGTCCTCCGGGGCAGAACAAATGCGGTGCGGGTAGCCATCGCCACTGTGTCGACGCGCTCACCGATCCGACCAACTGCGGCGGCTGCGGAGTCATCTGCACCTCCGACGACAGGGCGTCCGCACGCCCGGTCTGCCGCGCAGGCATTTGCGGGATCATCTGCAAGGACGGCCACGGCGACTGCAACGGTTTCGGCGGAGACGGGTGTGAGATCAGCCTCGACTCCGATCCCCTGAACTGCGGTGCGTGCGGTCACGCCTGCGATGCCGAGATCGGCCAGCCGTGCGTGGGGGGGAAGTGTGTCGAGGCCGAATGTGGCGGAGGTGCCCGATGAGACGCTCGCCGACCCCCCAGATCGTGTTCTTCGCAGGTCTCCTCGTCGCCGCGTCCTTCGCGTGCTCGGGAGAGTCGAACGGCGCCCCCGCGCCCGGCGAGCCGCCTCCTGGCGACGCGGGGCCGGACGACGACGGCGACGCCGACGCAGGTCCCGATGCGGACTGTCCCGCGTGCCGCTTGTATCCAGCGGAATGCTCTCCCGGTGTGCTGTGCCGCGCGAGCATCGCGCTCGACTCCAAGGTGCTCCTCGCCGTCGGTGAACGCGCGGGCGTCGCCACCGCCGTCGGCAGCCATGGCACCGTCGTCGAGCTCGTCGATGGCGCGTGGCGCGACGGGGGCGTTGGGACGAACGACGCGCTTCGGTCGATGGCGTTCCGTGGAGACGAGCTCTGGGCAGCAAGCTCGCTGGACGCCTTGTTCATCCGGTCACACGGGGACGGCGCCGCCGAGTGGGCTCGTCTCGCGCCCCGACAGGGCAACTGGAGCTTCTTCCAGAATGTGCCGATCAACGGACTCGTCGCCGATCCGCAGCGTACGTGGGCGTGGGCCGCGGTCACGCCCGTGTGTGCGGGGGGATTCAATGGGGATGGCGTCGCGCTCGTGCGCATGCGCAGGGAGGCCACGGCCTTCCAGCTCGAGAGCGTCGTCCGCAACAGCGCGTCGAGGTGCGCTGGTCTGAACGCCGTCGCCGGAAGCGGCGATGCGCTCTGGGCCGCCGGCGATCTCGGAGCTGTCTACGAGCTCACCGACCTCGACACGGAGTCACCGAGCACCGTGGCGCACAACTCGGGGACGACGGCGACGCTCCTCGCCGTGTGGGCAGACGCGACGGGCCACGTCTGGGCATCGGGGACGGACGGGGCGCTCGTGCACCGGCTCCCCGGCCGGGTCTTCGCCCGTGAGGAGGTGCCGACGAGCGTGGCGATCCATGCGGTGCACGGGACGTCGGCATCCGACGTGTGGGCCGTCGGCGCGGACGCGACGGCGATGCACTTCGACGGAGAGACCTGGTCGCGAGTGCCGATCGCCGGTCTCGGCGATCGGAGGCCGACGCTGCGCGCGGTCACGGCGGTCACCCGCGATCGCGTCTTGGTGGCAGGGGATGGAGTCCTCCTCACGCTCGCAGGTGCCGATGGAGTAGCGCCATGAGACGGATCCCTAGCTACGTTCACACACTTCGCTCCGCCGCGCTCTTCGCGCTCGCGTCCACGACGGTCGCGTCCACGATCACGACGGCGTGCGCCGACTCGGCCGCTGCCCGGCTCGACGACGACGACGGCGGCTCGCCGGACGCGACGTTGCCGGACGCCTCGGCCGACGCCTCCGACGACGTCGACGCGGATGCTCGCGCGCCGGAGCTCGTCGACGCGTGCACCTCGGCGGGGTGGTGTGCGATCGAGGTCGACCGCACGCTCTCGTTCGACGATCTCTGGCCGCTCGAAGACTCCGCCGTCGCCGTGGCGTCCCGTGAAGGGCGTTCGTTCGTGCTCGTGTACGAGGAAGGCTCGTGGAAGTCGATCCACGAGCTGCCGTTCTTGCTCGTATCCGTGTGGGCGTCGACCGAAGACGTGTGGGTCTCCGGCGCGGGGGGCTACGTCGCGCACGGCCGTCGCGGCGGCAGCGCGTGGACGTGGACCGATCGTCCACTGTCCGTCTCGAGCCCCGTGACCGTCGTGTGGGGGACGGGGAGCGACGACGTCTATGCGCTCGCGGACTCACGCGTGTGGCGGCTCTCGATCTCTGCCGACGGCGGCCCCTCGGATGCCGCCGCCTGGAGCGTCGACTACGGGGCGGCCTCGGCGCCGGAGCCGGAGGTCACGCTCAGCGCGCTGGTCGGACGCAACGAGAACGACATCTGGGTCACCGGGCAGCGCGGGAGCTCTCCTTCCTGCGGGCTCGTCGCGCACAAGACGGCTGAGGGCTGGGACACGGTCATCGACGAAGCGCCGATGGACTTCTCGTCGTGTGTGTCGTCGGGCGGAGGGGCCGTCCTCGGCGGTCCCGTCGGCAAAGGTGCTTCGACCGCCGACGGCGAGCTCGTCGCGCTCGTGGACCCGGGCATCGGCGTACCGCTGTCGTTCATCCGTATTCGTCACGTGCCGGGCGAAGACGTTGCGCTGGACCTCGCACCTCGGACCGTGAGCCTGACGTCGCTCTGGGGGACCACGTCCGATGATCTCTACGCCACGAGGTTCAGCCTCGTGGAGCGTGGCAGCGACATCTGGACCGACGGCGGCGCCTGGGGAGTCTCGACCGTCGCCTACGAGGGGATCCCGATCACCAAGCCCCTCCACGTCGTCCGCGGGACGCGCAGTGACAACGTCTGGGTCGCAGGAGAGTCCTATGTCTTTCACAAAACGAGCCCGTGATTTCCGGCGGCAGATCGCCCGCCTCCTCGCGAAGACAGCTCCCGGAGGCGCGCTCGCGCTCCTCTTGCTCTGGAGCCCGGTGAGCTGCAGCGACGAGTCGTCGATCGACGCACCCGACGCGGCAGCGGATGCACCGCCGGACGCGCCGAGCGGGGACGAAGGAGGCCCGCTCGCCGATGCCGCGAGCGACGCGAGGCCTCGTCCGGCGCGGCTCACGGTCGAGTGCACGGTCACGCCGTGCGCGAAGGATCTCTCCGCCTCGTGGTCGGAGAGCTTCTGCGCGCTGCTCGACGACGGACGCATCGCTTGCTGGGGCCGCAACGAGGCCGGCGAGCTCGGGCGTCATGCGGAGCCGTGGAACGCAACGCCTCGACCGGTCGACGGAGTGACGGGCGCGATCGCCGTCGACCGGACGTGCGCCGTTGTCGAGGACGGCGGCGTCTCGTGCTGGGGACCGCCTGCGAAGCTGACGCCGGGGGAGGGGCCGGTCGTCCAGGTGCCGCTCCCGCCCGCACGTGTCGTGCGGATCGGGGAGGAGCTCGGCTGCGCGATCCTCGACGGCGGCTCGGTTGCATGCTGGGGCCGGCGAGGGGTGGACGGTGTCCTCGACTTCGCGGATGCCGGTGCCGACGCACCAGGCAACCCAGGCACCCCGGGCGAGCCAGGCAACCCAGGCACCCCGGGCGAGCCAGGCAACCCAGGCAACCCGCCGGGCGAGCCAGGCAGCCCAGGCACCCCGCCGGGCGAGCCGGGCGAGCCAGGCAACCCAGGCACCCCGCCGGGCGAGCCAGGCAACCCAGGCACCCCGCCGGGCGAGCCAGGCAACCCGGGCACGCCGCCAGGCAACCCGGGCACGCCGCCAGGCGAGCCAGGTAACCCGGGCGAGCCAGGCAACCCAGGCAACCCAGGCGGAACCGGTCAGCTCGTGCCTCCGACCATCGTTCCGCTCGCGGGCGAGATCGACGAGCTCGCGATCACGCGAGGTGTCCGCGCCGACTGCGAGCTCTGCGAGGTGCGACCCATCCACGCCGTGCTCGCGCGTCGTACCGACGGCACCGCCGTGAGCTGGGGCCTCACTCCCCTCCTCGCTCGAGCGACGTCTCTTTGGCCCGATCCCCACCCCACGCGGATCGCGCTCGACCGCGTGGATTACGTCTTCGGCGGATTCGGCGGATGCCTGACGAGCGACTTCGTCCCGCGCTGCTGGGGACATCGACCGGACGATACCCGCGGGGATCCGGCGCCGGTGCCCGGCCTGCCGAACGCCGCGCAGATCGCGCTCGGGGACTACCGCCATGACGGGGGCGCCGATGCCTTCGGCCGCGGATGCGCCGCCACCAGCGCGGGCGCCGTCTGGTGTTGGGGTGAGAACGACCACGGCCAAGCGGGCGACGGAACGACGACGCTCCGCGCTGCACCTGCGAAGGTCGAGGGACTCGCCGAGCCGATCGTACGCGTCGAGGTCACCCGGGGGACGACCTGCGCGCTCGGTGTGAGCGGACGCATCTGGTGCTGGGGGGACGATGCCTTCGGGCAGCGAGGCCAGAAGCGCCCCTTCACGAAGGACCCGCTCCCCTTGCTCGTCGAGTTGCCGTGAGCTCGCGTCTGGTTCGATCGGAGCTCGCCGTCTTCCGATGGGCGCGCATCGCGCTGTTCTGCGGCGTCGCTGCAAACGCGTGCGCGACCTCGCGGGCCGGCTCGCTCGACGGCCCGAGGACCGACGACTTTGGCGACGGATCGAGCGACGCTGGTCCCGACCCGTGCAGCCTCGTTCGCTGCTCGCTCGACGGACGGTCGATCGTGAAGCGCTGCACCGACGAGGTGGTCTCGACGTGCCCGCGCGAGCTGGCCTGCGGCGATGGCGAGTGCGTCGAGCCCTGCGTCGCCGCCGAACGCGAGCGCGGATCGCGAGGGTGCGAGTTCTTCTTCCAGCCGCCTCCCGCCTATGCAGCGCAGCAGTTGACGGGCTGCTACGCCGCGTTCGTGGTGAACTCGTCGAGCGTGCCGAGCGCGCTCCGGCTCGACCTCGGCGGGCATGAGCTCGACCTGAAAGACTCCGTCTACACGGTGGCGGACGGCACGGCGACCTTCGTGCGTCACGAAGGTCCGATCGCGCCGGGCGATGCCGTCGTCGTCTTCGTCGCCGACCCGCCTTACGGCGGGAACCTCGACCACGCCCACGTCGCCTGTCCGGAGGGCGTGACGCCCGCGACGCGCGAGAACCCTGACACGATCGTGCGCGGCACCAGCTCGTCGTTCCGTCTCGAGGCGACGGTCCCCGTCAGCGTCTCGACCATCTTCCCGTTCGGCGGCGCCCGGAGCTTCATTCCGTCCGCGACGCTGCTCCTTCCTGTCTCGACGTGGGGGAAGGAGCACGTCCTCGTCAACCCGTGGCCGATGGGCTTCGTCCTCCGCTACACGAGGTTCGGGCCTTTCCCGGCCGCGCAGATCGTGGCCAAGGAAGACGACACCGTCGTGGAGATCCGGCCCACCGCCGCCATCCAAGACGACGCCGAGTTCGTCGGCAGCTCGAAAGGGGTCGCAGTCTCGTACCGGCTCGATCGAGGACAGTATCTCCAGATCGCCCAGCCAGAAGAGCTGACCGGGAGCATCGTCACGTCCTCGAAGCCGACGAGCATCTTCGGCGCGCACTCGTGCATGTTCATCCCGAGCGACGTCGCCGCGTGCGATACGGCACAGCAGCAGATCCCGTCGTTCGCGCAATGGGGCTCCGAGTACGCCGTCGTGGGCCACGCGCCGCGCGTCGGACCGGCGGAGACGACGCCGTACCGGATCGTCGCTGCCGTCGACGGGACGGAGCTCTCCTACGATCCCGCGCCCCCGGCGGGCGCTCCGCTCACCCTCGGCGGGGGCGATTTCGCGACGATCTGGACGCGTGATCCGTTCGTCGTTCGATCGCAGGACCACGAACACCCGATCTACGTCGCCGCGTACATGACCGGCGCGAACAACCTCTCCGCGGGAGGTGGACCGGGGGATCCCGAGTTCGTCAACGTCGTCCCCTCGGGGCAGTACTTGAGCTCGTACAGCTTCTTCTCCGATCCGACATTCCCGAATGCGGCGATCGTCGTCGTTCGCGAGCGGACGGAGCGTGGCTTCGAGGACGTCGAGCTCGAGTGCGCGGGAGGTCCGCTGTCGGGCTTCGTCCCTCTCGGGAGCGGCGGCCGCTTCGAATACGTGCACGTCCCGCTCGCTCGCGACTTCGTCCCGCAGAAGGTCGGCGCCGGCACGTGCAGCTACGGCGTCCAGCGGATGCAGAGCCGCGGGACCTTCACGGCGACGCTCTGGGGAACCGGCCCGTATGCGAGCTACGCGCTCCCCGGTGGGCTGGCGCAGCGCGCGCTCGTCGAGCGCCCACTGGTCGTCCGCTGAGCCTCGCAGGCGTTCCGTCAGTCTTCGCGCCTTGCGGTCGCCCGGTCGCGCGGCGTGCGACCGGGCTGCACGGTCGCGGCGGTGAGCACCAATACGCGCGGCACCGCACGTCGAGCGTCGGTTCGCGGCCAGGCCCCGAAGGCAACTCGACCATTGCTTGCCCGCGTGGCGCGACGCCGGAACCTTTCCGGGTCGAGCGCACATCGCCCCCGACCGGAGTCGTCGTAAGGACGGACTCGCTGCTGCGTTGTGTTGCTGGCAGCCCCTTCAACCCCTTCACGATCCCGTCTTGCTCCGAGAGGATGTTCTCATGACCAATCCCCGTTTCGTGTCCAATCGCTCGTCCTCGCTGCGCTCGTCGTCGCAAGCTCGTGCGCGACGGCTTGCGCGCCGTCCGCGTCTCAGGCGAAGGTTTCCGAGGCAGACGCACGTAACAATGTCGTCATCGTGCGCGGTAAGGGAGAAGTCACTCACAAGCCCGACATCGCCCGCACCACGATGGGGACCTCCGTCGTCGCGCCCAGCGTCGTGGAGGCGACGCGCCTCGCGAATCAGCAGATGACAAACCTCATCGCCACGATCGAGAAGGAGGGCATCGCAGACAACGACATCCAGACCGCCAACTTCTCGATCAACTTCGAGCGGCACGAGCCCCCGCAGCCGGTCATGAGCGCACCCGCCAGGCCCGGAGCTGTTCCCGCATCGCCCGCGCCGACACCAGCACCGGCGCGCGTCGGGCAGTACCGCGTATCGAACACGGTGCGCATCACCGTTCGCGATCTCGCGAAGGCGGGGCGGCTCGTCGATGCGGCGGTCGCAGCGGGGGCCAACGACGTTTGGGGGATCTCGTTCGAGATCGACAAGCCCGATCCGCTCGAGGCCGAGGCTCGTGAGAAGGCGGCCAAGGACGCGCGGGCGCGCGCGGAGTCACTCGCGCGGATGCAAGGCCGAGCGCTCGGCGAGGTCGTGTCGGTGAGCGAGAACCCGGGCGCGAACGCCCGCCCGATGCCGCAGATGATGAACTCCGCCCAGACGGCTAGCTTCGACACGCAGGTCGCGCCCGGCGAGATCAGCATCTCCGCGGAGCTCGAGGTCGTGTACCGGCTCGTGCCGAGCGCGAAGTAGAGCTTGGAAATCCCTGGGATCGCGTGGGGGCATCAACGCGCGGTTCCACGCACCCCGGGGCCGGTGGTCCGCGGCCCGCGAGGGCTGCTGGACGTCATGGTCTTGATGCGGTCACCTGCCGGCAGCGCCGCATTGTCATCGGCTCCTTGCATCATCAGGAGGCAGCGCGAGCTTCGCAAGCCTCGCGCAGCCGATCGTCCGTGCGGACCTCCGGCCGGCGCGCCCGGCCATCCGACGCAAACATGGACCGACCTGAGACCTGGCGCCGCTCGTGACGAGTCGAACCGCCGGATCCGATATCAACTTCCGGCGAGCGCCCGAGCGCCGGAGGCGCGCTTCGAGGGAGCGATCGGCCGGTAGCGGAGCGGACAACTGCGCTCGCGCGACGAGTGGCCGGTAGCGGATCGCGTACGAGACGACGAGGTCGGTGGCGACCTCCGGATCCTGCGGCATTCGGAAGATCGCGTATGAGGTGCAGGTGGAGCTCGCGCACGCCGTCGCGAGCGCCTCGGCCCCGCGCTCGGCGCTTGGCGCTTGGCGCTTGCGCGAAGATCTGCTCGCGCGTTGGAGGGGGCGAGCGATCGCTCGACGTCGGAAGAGCGTCGAGCAACAGCACCGGGAAGAGGGCGTCGCCGACGACGACGTCGCTGCCGCTCTTCGGGGTCGGCAGTGCGCCCATGCGCCACTTCGTTTCGGAGCGCGTCAGCGGGTACTCCTCGCGGGTGAAGGCGGAGATCGCTCGTCCGTCGCTCTCGTGCCTCCATACGACGTCCGACGAGCCCTCGAGCGCGACGTCCGCCGTGGCCTGCGTGAGCGGATCGTTCGCGTGCGCCGTCGCGACCACGCGAACGACGAAGGCCAGACGCCGGATCTGCCTCGCCGTGTGCGCGCTCACGCGTGCGACGAGCTCCTGGTCCGGCAGCGGCTCGACCATGATTTCGGGATCCACCTTCGTCATGACGGCGCGTACGGTCTCCAACGTCGTCGCGTCGTCGGCGTGTCGTGAGAGCCCGAGCGCCCAGTAGAGCTCGCCCCGCGCGACAGCTTCGGCCGGCGTTCGCGCGGGCTCCCGTCCGCCCTCGCATCCGACGGCGGCCATCACGAGCACGGCGGCGATGTGAGCTCTCACTCTTCGAGAGGCTACGCCGTCGGGGCGGCCATTCTTCCTCGATTCGGACACGACCGCTGCCCCCTTCGGCCGGCGGCTGCGCCCCGGCGTCATCGTTCGGCCTGCGGCGACGGGTGACGCGCGATGCGCCGATCGCTCTCGGCCCGTCAGAAGTGGATGACCGTTCGGATCGACTTGCCCTCGTGCATGAGATCGAAGGCCTCGTTGATCTCGTCGAGCGGGAGGGTGTGGGTGACGAAGGGGTCGAGATCGATCCGACCCGACATCGCGTCCTCGACCATGCCCGGGAGCTCGGTCCGCCCCTTCACGCCGCCGAAGGCGGAGCCGCGCCACACCCGCCCGGTCACGAGCTGGAACGGACGCGTGCGGATCTCCTGACCCGCGCCGGCGACGCCGATGATGACGCTCTCGCCCCAGCCCTTGTGGCAGCACTCGAGCGCCGCGCGCATGACGTCCACGTTTCCGATGCACTCGAAGCTGAAGTCGACGCCGCCGTCGGTCAGCTCGACGATGACCTCCTGGATAGGTTTGTCGTGATCCTTCGGGTTGACGCAGTCGGTCGCGCCCATCGAGCGCGCGAGCTCGAACTTGCTCGGGTTCGTGTCGATCGCGACGATGCGCCCGGCCTTCGCCTGGCGCGCGCCCTGGACGACGGCGAGGCCGATCCCGCCGAGGCCGAAGACGGCGACGGTGTCACCCGCCTTGACCTTGGCCGTCTTGTGAACGGCGCCGATGCCGGTCGTCACGCCGCAGCCGAGGAGGCAGACCTTCTCGGGGTCCGCTTTCGGGTTGATCTTGGCGAGGGAGATCTCGTTGACGACCGTGTACTCGCTGAAGGTCGAGCAGCCCATGTAGTGGAAGAGGGGCTTGCCTTCGAACGAGAAGCGCGACGTGCCGTCGGGCATGAGGCCCTTGCCCTGCGTGGCGC
The DNA here is from genome assembly GCA_019637195.1 of Labilithrix sp. Classification (GTDB taxonomy): domain Bacteria; phylum Myxococcota_A; class Polyangia; order Polyangiales; family Polyangiaceae; genus Labilithrix. Next base: position 63,784 of record JAHBWA010000001.1, read on the forward strand.
GGACCTTCTGGCAGAGGTTGGTCTTGCCGGAGAGGCAGAACTTACACTCGCGGCACTCCGCGGTGTAGAGCGGGATCACGTGGTCGCCGGGGGCGAGCGAGGTGACGCCCTCGCCGACCTCGACGACGACGCCCGCTCCCTCGTGACCGAGGACGGCGGGGAAGAGTCCCTCCGGATCGTCGCCGCTCAGCGTGAACGCGTCCGTGTGGCAGACGCCCGTGTGCGTGATCTTCACGAGGACTTCGCCCTTGCGCGGCGGCTCGACGTCGATCTCGACGATGCGGAGGGGCTTACCGGCTTCGAAGGCGACTGCGGCGCGACTTTTCATGGTTCTTTCTCGTGACGTCCGGGGACGACGCTCGGGTTACTTCAGGTACGTGCGAATGAGGGCGAGCAGCGCCCGCGTTTGCTCGGTGTGACGGACGCCCCGTCGAGCGGGGACGAACTCTTCGCGGAGGTGCGATTCGAGCACCTCCGCCATGAGCCCGTTGACCGCGCCGCGGATCGCCGCGAGCTGCTGGAGCACGGCTCCGCACTCGCCACCGTTCTCGAGGGCGCGCTCGAGCGCCTCGATCTGACCGCGGATGCGGTGCGCGCGCGTGAGGGCGCGCTTCTTCTCGGCGGGGGAGTGGGGCACGGTCGGGATCCTATACCCCTGGTGAGTATGTGCCAGCCGAATCGTTCGGAGGGGCCACGGTCGCCAGAGGGCCGGCGCGCTCGTTTCATGTGATCCCGTGAACCTCACCGCTACGGCCGGCCGCGTCGGAAGACGCGCCGGCCCTGGCGGCTCGCCGTTGCGTCTCGACGCCGCGTTCGGCTCGGGGTAGCCGAGCGTTCGATGTTCGCCGACGCCATACCCCTCTCGTCGCTCGATGCGCGGTTGCGTGACGTCCTCGCCGTCCTGGCCCTCGCGGATGAGCCCTCCTGGAGCCGCACCGCGTGGAAAGAGAAGGCCTCGATCGCGGGGCTCGTCGACGATCGCGGGCGCCAGCTCACGGGCGAGCTGTTCAAGTCGATGGTCGGCGACCTCACGGCGGCGGGCGCGTCGGTCATGGTCGGAAACGGCTACGCGCTCGCGCCGGAATGGCTCGCTCCCGTGCTCGACGACGCCGAGCGTCGCGGTCGGCTCCGTCTCCTCGCGGAGGGGCTCAGCCGCGAGAAGCGCTACGGCTTCAGCTCGTACCGCGAAAGGATCGGCGTGAAGGCCGATCTCCGCGTGGCGCTAGCGATGGGCGACCCCACGCTGATCAAGGCCGCCCACCGGACGTTCGCCGACCACCAGCGCGCCTACGGCGCGCGCGCTGTGTCCATCACCGACGCGCTCGGCCTCGACATTCCGGTCGAGTGGGCAAGGAGGCTCGAGACGTGGATCGCCGTGAAGTACCTCGAGGAGGCGTGCCAGCGCGCGTTCGTCGAGGCGCGCCCACTCGGAATGGGGCTCCGCCACGCGATCCTGGCGACGGACAACCGCGAGCTCCGCGCGCGGCTCGCGACCGTGCTCGCCCTCGAGGGGAGCGTCGAGCCCGCTCGCGCGCTCGTTCGCGACGGGACGACGGCGTGGGAGCGCGGCGCCGCGGCCTTCGTCGCCTTCACCGCGGGTGAGCACACGGAGGCGCGCGCGCTCTTCGCCGCCGCCGCCGTCGGGGCTCGCAAGCAACGGGTCGAGCTGCCGAGCTACCTCGCCGTCTTCGACAACCTGCTCGCCGCGACGTCCGACGTCGGCGCGGTGGTGAGCGAGGTCGAGTCGCGTCTGGCGAAGGCGACGCGACAGCTCAAGGGACACCCAGGGGCGCGCGCCGCGCTCGAGCAGCTGGCCCGCTCTCGCGGCAGCGCGCAGCGGGATCCCTTGCTGCTCCCCTATCGGTGCTGGAGCTGGATCGACGAGCTCGTGCAGCTCCTCGTGGGGCATTGGCTGAAGGCGAAGTACGGCGCCGATCTCCGCCAGGAGTCGTACGCCGCGCGGGCGCGTGCGGCCGGCTACGTCTGGGTCGCGCGCGAGCTCGAGGCGATCGCCCGTGCGCCGAAGGAGAGCGCGTTGCTCACGGCGCTGGGGCAACGCGAGGGCTGGGAGCTGGCGCTCGAGGCGCTGAAGAGCGCTCTTGCCTCGGAGGTCTCCGACCGTACGTCGGCCGAGCCGGCGCGCGATGGAGAGATCTGGTGGACGCTGATGCTCGGCGCGGGCGGGGTCATCGTCGAGCCGCACCTGACGTCGCCGCGCGCGCCGAAGGGCAAGAAGCTCTCGGTCGCGCGCCTCCGCGGCGACGACGCCCTGCCGGTCGACGCGCACGACCGGAGGATAGCCGACGCCGCTTCTGCGATGCACGAGCGAGGCTCCGCCGTGTCTCCGCTCGCGCTGCTCGAAGCCGTCGTCGGTCATCCCCGCGTGCGCGGCGTCACGGGGGAGAAGATCGAGGTGACCCTCGGTGACGCCCGGCTCCGCGTCCGCGCCACGCCCTCCGGTGCTCACATTCGCCTCTCCCCCGCCGCGTTCGACGAGACCGGGGTCGCCGCGAGCCGCGAGTCGCCGGGGCGCATCGTCGTGGTTCGGAGGACACCGGCGGTCGCGCGCGCGCTGACCGTGCTCGGTCAAGAGGGGCTCGCGATCCCTCGGCGCGGCCTCGGCGCCATGTCGGAGGTGCTCGGCGCGATCGCCGCGGAGCTCACCGTGGACGCGGAGGCCTCGCTCGCGAAGGAGATGGCCTCTGCCGACGAGCGGATCCACGTACAGCTCTTTCGTGCTGGGCTCGGGCTGCGGGCGCGCTTGCGCGTGCAGCCGGGCGGCCCGGACGGGGCGTCACTTCGCGCCGGCGTCCCGCCGGAGGAGCTGGTGGTGCGCTCGCGTGACGGGCTCGCGCGGGTGCGGCGCGACCTCGCGGCGGAGCGCGCCCGCGCGGAGCACGTCCTCGAGCGCTGCCCGACGCTCGCGAGTCTCCCGCAGGACGGCGACGATCGCGTCGCCCGCGAGCTCGCGACCTGCCTCGAGGTGCTCGTCGAGCTCGCAGAGCTCGGAGGCGGCGTCGTCGTGTCCTGGCCGGAGGGGCAGCCGCTCCGCGCGCCGACGGCGCGAGGGCCCGCGGACGTGCGCGTCCGAGTGCGCGGCGACGCCTCCTGGCTCGTGATCGACGGCGAGCTGAAGGTCGACGAAGAGCGCGTGCTCGCGATGCGCGAGCTCCTGTCGGCCGCGTCGAGGGCGGTCGGTCGGTTCGTCCCGATCGGCGAGGACGAGTACCTCGCGCTCACCGACGAGATTCGCGGCAAGCTCGAGGCGCTGGCCCGCGTGGCCGAGCTCTCGAAGGACGGCCGCGTCCCCGGCGCGCTCTTGCCCGCGATGGACGGCGTCTTCGAAGGGCTCGACGTCACGTTCGCGAAGGAGATCACACGTCGCCGCGCGGCCATCGAGCGCGCCAACGCGCTCGAGGTCCGGACACCGCGTGATCTTCGCGCCGAGCTCCGAGACTACCAGCTCGAAGGCTTCACCTTCCTCGCGCGGCGGACGGAGGCGGGCCTGGGAGCGTGCCTCGCCGACGACATGGGGCTCGGCAAGACCGTGCAGACCATCGCGCTCTTGCTGCATCGGGCGGCGCGCGGTCCCGCGCTCGTCGTGGCGCCGACGAGCGTTTGCCGCAACTGGGAGGAGGAGCTCGGCCGGTTCGCGCCGTCGCTCGACGTCGCGCGCCTCGCCGTCGGGGATCGCGCTGCGACGGTCCGAGCAGCGCGCACCGGGCAGGTCGTCCTCGTCTCGTACGCGCTCCTCGCCGCGGAGCGAGAGCTCCTCGCGAGCCGCGCCTGGAGCACGGTGGTGTTCGACGAGGCGCACGCGCTGAAGAACGCCTCGACCCACCGCTGGGCGGCCGCGAGCGCGCTGGACGTCGAGGCGAAGGTCGCGCTGACCGGGACGCCCGTGGAGAACCACAGCGGCGAGCTGCACGCGCTCTTCGATCTGCTCGCGCCCGGCATGCTCGGATCGCGTCCGGCCTTCGATCGCGTCTTCGGAGCGGCCGTCGCGCGCGGAGAGCGCAGCGCCGTGACCCAGCTCCGCCAGCTCGTCCGCCCGTTCGTCCTCCGGCGGACCAAGAGCCAGGTGCTCTCGGAGCTGCCGCCGAAGACGGAGATCTTGCGCGTGGTGGAGCCGACGCCCGAGCATCGCGCCTTCTACGAGGCCGTGCGGCGCCGCGCGGTCGAGCGGCTCGCCTCCGCGAAGAAGGCGTCGGGCCCGCGCGCGGGGCAGGCGCGGATCGAGGTGCTCGCGGAGATCACCCGCCTCCGCCGCGCCGCGGTGGACCCGCGCCTGGTCGGGGGCGCCGATGCGCCGAGCGGCTCCAAGCTCGACGCGCTCGTCGAGCTGGTGCTCGAGCTCCGCGCCGAGGGCCGCCGTGCGCTCGTGTTCAGCCAGTTCCTCGAGGTCCTCGACCTCGCCGGCGAGCGCCTCGCGGCGCAGTCGGTCGAGTGCCGCCGCCTCGACGGGACGATGTCGGCCGACGCGCGCGCCGCGGAGGTGGCGGCGTTCCAGCATGGTCGCGCCGACGTGTTCCTCCTCAGCCTGAAGGCGGGCGGGGTCGGCATGAACCTCACGGCCGCCGACTTCGTCATCCTGCTCGACCCTTGGTGGAACCCGGCGGTCGAGGATCAGGCGGCGGACCGCGCGCACCGCATCGGGCAATCGCGGCCGGTTACGGTCGCGCGGCTCGTCACCGAAGGCAGCATCGAGGAGAAGGTGCTGACGCTCCACGCGCAGAAGCGCAAGCTCTACGAGGACCTCGTCGCCGGCGCCGACGGTGCGGGGAAGCTCGACATCGACGCGCTCGTCGCGCTGCTCGAGCAGGACGAGGTGCGGCGGGCTCCAGCCGGGCGCAGGAAGAAGCACGCGGGCATCGACGCCGTCGGGGGGTGAGGTGGACGCCAGGCTCCTCCCGGCGAGGGAGGAGCCTGCGCGGGCGGACGAGCTACGCCAGCGAATCGTATCGGCGCTCCGCGGGGCGTGATCGCCGGCGGCGTCGGTCACCGGGGGCCATCCTTCGTCGGACTTGTCGCGAGGAGCCGAGCCTCGTCACTTCAACGTGAGCAATCGCGCGCGCTGCTCGCGGTAGCCCACGACCTCGCCGCGGCGGACGGCGGCTCGCCAGAGGAGCGCGGCCGCCGACAGGCAGACGAGGACGGCGAGCGGTGACGCTTCGACGCCGAATTCGCCTCCGCTCATGAGCGGTGAGCCGACGGGCGACGCGTCGAGCACCGACCCCGTCGACGGCGTGCCGGAGACACGGATGCCGAAGATGGATCCTTGCGCGTAGTTCCAGCCGAGGTGGATGCCCCACGCGAGCCAGAGACGGCGTGTCACCATGTACGCGATCGCGAGGAGTAGCCCCGCCTCGAGCATGATGGCGATCGCGGCGGAGATCGTGGCCGAGGGGTTGCCGAGGTGCAGGGCGCCGAACAGCGCCGCCTGCACCACGAGCGCGACGCGCGAGCCGACGGCCTCTTCGGTGACCTTGAAGACGAGCGCGCGAAGGAGGATCTCTTCGAGCAGGGAGTGGGGGCCGAAGACGACCAGCCCCGTCGCGAGCGCCGCGATGTCGTGCCCCACGCGCACGCGGTAGAAGCCAGCGGCGACGAGGAGCCCGACGGTCGCAGCGAGGAGCGTGACCCCGAGCGCGCAGCCGGCGAGCCACTCGAGGAGCGCGCCGCGACGGGCGAGCTCGTGCGGGCGGCGGCGCTCGACGAGCCGGGCGAATCCCGCCATGAGCGCGAGATAGGCGAGGACGCTGGCGGCGGCGGCGGCGACGCGGATCCCGAGCGCGCCGTGTCTCGTCGCGAAGTTCTCGAGGAACGTCCCTGGGAGGATGAACAGGATGCCGATGAAGATGCGTACGGGCGCGACCTGGACGGCGCGCTGCCACCAGCGCCGCCGTAGCCCTTGGCTGAAGAGCGTCGGGGCGCGCGGCGGGGAGGGGGCGCGCTCGGCGCTGGGCTGGCTCATCGATCGCGGTCGCGAACGCGCGCGAAGGCGCCGTCGGGGAGGAGGAGCGCCTCGATGTCTTCGTACGCGAGGTGCACGTCGCGCATCGTGCATGCGTCCTCGAGCTCGGGGGCGTACTCGGCGTGTTGGAAGTGGAGCGTCAGCTCGTGCTGGTCGAGGGTGAACCGCGCGCACGACGTGATCTTCGGCGTCGCCCACGCGGGGCAAGGGAGCTCGGCGTCGCGCTCGAGGGCGCGACGCGCGATCTCCGGTAGCGTCGACGACATGCGCGACGAGCTCGCGAAGACGTCGTCGAGCGTCGCGGTCCGTACGACGCCGTCGTCGATCAGGTAGACGAACGCGTCGAGGGTCTCCTCGGCCGGAGCACCCCCGATTCCCTCCTCGACCTCCGCCTTCGCCAAGCGCGTCTGCATCGAGGCGCAGATGAAGCTCACGAGCGATCGAGTCGCGGCGGTGACGCGGCAGTCGAGTGACGCTCCGCCGGTCTCGTCCTCTGCCAGCTCGAAGTGGAAAAACGCCCGGAGGTCTTCGGCGATCTGCGCCGCGAGCGCGTCTCGCGCCCGCGGATCGGGGTGCTCGAACGACGGCACGGAGCACGCGCAGGCCTCGGACGAGACCTTCACCTCGTGCCACGCGATCGCTGCGTGCGACGGGCCGGCCGGCCGCGTCTTCGTCGTCGCGTCCACCGCGGCGGCCTGGGGCGCCTGGGGGCTCCTGGGGTGCGTCGACGCACACGCGGCGAGCGGCGCCGCGCAGAGGATCGGCAGCAGGCGCGTCAGGATGCGCGCTCGGAGGCTCGTCGACCGCAGCATGCGGACAAAATATCACGGACCGCCCGCGCGGCGGTGATCGGCGACGTTCGGCTCGTCTCAGGGCTCCGCGGAGCGTGATCGTCCGCGGCGCCGCCGCTCAGAGGCGCGCGTCATCCACGACGCGACCTCTCTCGCGAACGCGTCGAGGTCGCCTGCTCGGTCGTGACGGCCGGATGCTTCACGGACTCCGCGGCGTCACTGCGTGGCGCACGACGCGGCCTGCTGGCGGCACGTCGCCAGCTGCTGCGCTGCGTTCGTCGCGTCGCGCCGGCTCGCGACACACTGGGTCGCGGCCGCCACGCCCGACGCCGCGAGCGCGCCGCCCCCGCCCAGCGCCGCCCCGACCACCGCCGTGGGACCACCCCAGATCGTCGCGAGCGCGCCGGCGCCCGCGCCGATGACCGTCGCGATGAGCGGCTGGCCGATCGTCTTGATGAGGCCACAATCGCTCGAGGCGGCCGCCGCCGCGATCCGCGAGTCGATGAGCTCGGTCTGGCAGCGATCCACGGTGTCGCTGCACCGCGTGACGAGCCCGTTCCCCTCGAGCGGCCTACTCCGTCCGGTGAGCGAGCCGGAGCCGACGGTCGTGCCCTCGCGCGCGGCGCTGTCCGCCTTGAAGCGCGCGAGCACGCGACTCGGGAGCGCGCCCTCCTCGAACGTGTTCTCCGTGACGAGCATCTCGAGGAGCGCGTCTTTGCCGTCGTCGGAGGGGCGCGTCGAGAACTCGATCTTCTGCGACGCCGACTCGGTTCGGCCGGTCATCGTCAGCGTGAAGCGGTACCTCGTGGGATCGCTGCGATCGAGCTCCTGGACCACCGTGGCCAGCACCTCGCGCCCGTCGCCGTAGCCGCGGTAGGTCATGAGGTCGCCGTCCGCGTCGGTGGCGAAGCCCCACGTCGCGATCCCGAGGTCCGCCTTGGTGTCCGCCGAAGCGGCGAAGACGACGCTCTCGCTCGGCGGCGGCCCCGCGGCGGACGCTCCGTCGTCCGGAGCACCACATCCGACGAGCGCGCCGACGAGGAGCAGCGACGAGAGGACAATCGACCGCGAGGGGAGGTGACGGTGCAAAGCGAGCTCCTTGGTTGGCGGGCGCAGCGGCGCGGGGAAGCGCTGCAACGACGATGCCCGCGCCGGGGACCCGACGAGCTCCTTGGAATCCGGCCCAGTCAGAGGTCCGGCGCGACGAGGGCCGGAACGGAGACTTCCGCCTGGGAACCGTCGGTTCCCAGGTGTCCGGGCCCCGCTCCTACTTCTGGCCGCCCTTCTCTCCGCCGTCCTCGATCTTCGCGAGGAGCATGTGGAAGTACCGGCGCCCGATCCCGGAGGCCTGCGCGGCCTTCGTCACGTTCCCGCCGAAGCTCTCGAGGATGCTCCTCAAGTAGCGACGCTCGAAGTCGAGCGCCGCGAGCTGACGCGCCTTCGAGAAGGGCACCGCGTCGCGGATGAGGCGCTCGACGAGATCGTCGCCCGGGCCCGTCGAGCTCGCCGCCGGCGGCGCGGCGAGCGACTCGGGGGCGTCTTCCGCGATCCGTTCGCCGAGCCCCATCTCGCCCAGGGCTTGCCAGCGAACGACCGTGTTGAGGAGCTCGCGCACGTTCCCGGGCCATGTGTGACCGCGGTACCGCGTGAGGAACTCGGCCGGGAACGGGCCGGCGCTCGGGCCGAGCGAAGCCCAGAACGCGCGCGCCAAGAGCTCGACGTCGGCGCCGCGTTCCCGGAGCGGCGGCAGCTCGATGCGCGCCACCGCGAGGCGGAAGAAGAGGTCGTCGCGAAAGCGTCCTTCCTGCACCTCGCGATCGAGATCGCGTCGCGTGGCGGCGAGGATGCGGACGTTGCTCTTGATCCAGCCGGTGCCCCCCACGCGCTGCGTCTCGCCGCGCTGGATCGCGCGGAGCAGCTTCGGCTGCAGCGTCACGTCGAGGTCGCCGATCTCGTCGATGAAGAGCGTCCCGCCGTCGGCCTGCTCGAAGACGCCGCGACGCGTGGCCGACGCGCCCGTGAACGAGCCCTTTTCGTGGCCGAAGAGCGCCGACTCCATCAGCGTGCCTGGCAACGCCGTGCAGTCGAAGACGACGAACGGGCCCCGCGCGCGGGCGCTCTCGTCGTGGATGGCCTCGGCGAGCTGCTCCTTGCCGGTGCCCGTCTCGCCTTCGATCGTGCACGAGATGTCGGACGCGGCGATCTTCCGCGCGAACGCGTAGACGCGCTGCATCTTCGCGCTCGTGCCGAGCACACGACCGAAGCTGACCGCGCGCGCGATCTTCTCGCCGGCCTCGGCCGGCACCGGCGTGACGAGGATGAGCGTCTTGCCGATGGTGATGGTCTCGCCGCCGCGGAGATAGGCGCCCGCGATGCGGAGCTCGTTCGCGAACGTGCCGTTGGTCGACTGGAGGTCTTCCACGCGCAGCGTCGTGTCCTCGACGGAGAGCGCGAGATGCCGCCGCGAGACGCGCTCGTCGGTGAGCACGAGATCGCAGATCGGGCTCGTGCCGACGAGCACGCGCGCGCTCGCGACGGTCAGCCGCTTGCCGTGGTCGGGGCCCGAGACGACCTCCAGAACGAAGCCGACCGACGGAGAGGGCTCCGGTGGCTCGCTTATCCCCCGAAGAGCATCCTTCAGCGTCGATTCCACGTGCCTCGAATGACAGCACAGCGTGCCGGCGATCGGAAGGGCGGCCCGCGCTCGGTCGGGGTGGATCCCGCCGATCCGGAACCGGTAGTTCCGGATCGGAAGGGACGCGTCCGCGGCGACGGTCGCTACATCATGATGGGACCGGAGCGCTTCACGACCTTCTTTGGCGGCTTCTTGTCCTGCGTGAACTTCACCTCGAACGTCGTCTCCCCGTCGAGCGGCGGGATCTCGAAGGAGCCCGTCGGGCTCTGCGGGTGGAGCTTGGCGAAGGCTGGATCGCTCGTGTCGAGCTTCAGGTCGATGCGCTCGAGGTCGTCGCCCTCGAGGACGACGCGTGCCTTGCCGTCGGCGTCGGTGCGCGTGAGCTCCTTGCCGAGGTAGAGCACCGGCAGGCTCCCGCCCGCGCCGACCGCCTTCACGTGCACGACCAGCTTGTGACGAAGGCGGCTGCAGCGCGTCACGTACTCGGGGGCCTCCGCGGGGCCGTTGTCCAGGCGACGGATCTCGAGCGGCGCCTCCGGAGAGCGGTAGCCCTCCGGGCAGCGAACGTCGACGAAGTACGTCGCGCCCTCGCGGCCGCTCACCGTGATCTCGGCGCGGCCGTCGCCGTCGGTCCTCGAGATGATCTCCGACTGCGACGCGATCTCCGCGTTCTGGACCGGCTGCCTCGACTCGTCGAGGACGCGCACGAACACGGTGACGGGCGCGGGGAGGGGAGCCGGTTTGCACGCCGCGAGCGACGTGAGCGCGAGGGCGACCGCGACGGACGGCCGCTTCACGGCGCGAGCCTCCCGCGCTGCTCGAGCTCCGCGGTGGCGGCGCGGTCGAGGGCGGCGAGCCACTCGGTGTAGGCCCCGCGGCGATGCGACGTCATCGGGATCAGCACGGCGAGCTCTCGCTTCACCGTGTCGGTCTGGTGCGTTCGGTAGGCGTGCTCGAGCCGTACGCGCCGGAGCCGGTAGTCTTCGTCGAGCTTCGCCCGTAGGAGGTTCGCGTCGTCGTCCGCGTCGTCGGCGTCTTCGGGCTGGGCGGCTGCGCGAAAGCACGCCGCCGAGACCTCGAAGAGGGCGATCGCCTCGATGCCGTCCTGCGGCGCGAACGGGCTCCGCTCCCGCTTCGCGAGCGCGACGCGGAGCTTCTCCGCCGCGAGGACCGGGCGCTGCTCGGGCGCCACCTCGGGACACCTCGCGTCCTTCGCGGCGACGAGCTCCGGCGCCTCCGGGATGGGCGGGAGGCCGCGCGCGACGGGCCGCGCGAGGGCCACGCCGACGGCGGTGATCGCGATGGCGGGGATGGCCACGAAGAGCGCCCAGAGCGGCGGCTTGGCCTTCGCCATCCCGAGGCTCACGAGCTCGACGTACAGCTGCACGTTCGCGATGCGGAGCGCCGAGCCGCGGTGCCAGCGCCCCTCGGGGGTGGCGACGCCGTCGAGCGCCGGCAGCACGAGCAGCGCGTAGGGCCTCGTGACGAAGTGGACGGCGCCGTCGTGCGCGAACACCTCGACGTGCTCGTGCGCGGCCAGCTCGGGCGGGAGGCGCAGCTCGCAGTGCGAGGCGCTGCCGATGAGGGCGCGGTCGGCGTCGACGAGGATCTGCTCCTCGCGACCGTCGGCGTAGACGACACGGAAGCGGAACCCCAGCTGCGGATCGCCCGGATGACCGCTCATTTCATTCCTCCAGTGATCTTGTCGATCATCATCGTGGACGGGATGGCGATGAGGGTCATCGAGACGCCGATGATCATCATCGTCGGCAGCACCATCTTGCCGCGCATGTCCGAGGCTGCGGTCTCGGCGAGGTTCGCGCGACGAACGCGCGCCGTGGAGGCCTGGATCTCGAGCGCGCTCGCGACCGGCGTGCCGCGCTCCTCCGCCTGGAGCAGCGCGTGGACGAACTCCCGCACGGCCTCGATCGGGACGCGCGCCGCGAGCTCCTTCAGCACCTGGGCGCGCGTGCGTCCGAGGTGGAACTGCTGCAGGATGTATCCGAGCTCGTCCTTGAGCGCCTCGTTGGCCTTCGCCTTGTTGACCACTTGGGCCAGCGCGCCCGGAAAATCCAGGCCCGCGCTCATCGAGAGCGCCATGAGGTCGATGGCGTAGGGTAGGCCCCGGTTGATGGCGCGGAAGCGCTCGACGCGGGCGTTGTCGACCAGCACGTGGGGGATCGAGAGCCCGACGCCGAAGAGCACGGGGACGAGGAACGCGAAGCGGCCGTCGATGAACGCGACGACGCCCCCGAGCGCGGCCCCCGCGAAGCCCGCGAGCGCGAGCAGCCCGACGTACTCGTCGACGGTGACGCCCATGAAGTCACCCGCGTACATGAGATCCTTGTCGAGCTTCTCCCGCGTCTTCTTGTCGAGGAGCGGGCTCATCCGGAGGCCCATCCAGCGGACCAGCGGGTCGAGCGCCGCCCAGGTCGGGTCGAGGAGCGCGCGCTGCCGCTTGAGCCCGCGCATGCCGAGCCGGCTCGCGACACGCGACGGCCGGAGGGCCATCCAGAGCGCCGGACCACCCGTGACGAGCGCCGTGAAGGCGAGCAGGATGACCCGCCAATGCATGACGGTGATGTTCATATCGACTTTCTCGTGAAGCGGTATCCGAGGTACAGGGCGAGCAGGTAGACGCCGATCATCTGCGCGGCGTAGATCTGGCCTTTGAGCGTGGTCCTCAAGGGGTCGAGGAACCCGGGGAACATGCGCGGCAGCATGACGGCGATGCCGGCGGTCACCGCGGCGCTGATCGCGAGCGACTGCTTCGCGCTGCGGGTCACCTTGTCGGTGAGGCCTTCGAGGCGCTTCAGGTCGCGGAGCGAGGCGGCCGTGCCCTCGAGGATGCGCGGGAGGTCGCCGCCGGTCTGCCGGCCGATGAGGAGCGCCGAGACGACGACGTCGAGCGCCGTCGACTGCACGCGCGTCGACAGCGCGAGGAGCGCCTCCTCCATCGTGCTGCCGACGCCGACCTGGCGGAGGACCGTCTGGAGCTCCTGCTTCAGCGGCGCCGCGGTGACGTCGGTCGCGCCGCGCAGCGCGTCGCCGATGCTCGCCGTCGCCTTCAGCGCGTTCGCGAGCGCCAGCGCGAAGCCGTGCGCCTGGTCGTCGATCTTGGCGCGGCGCTTCGCGACCTCGACGCGGATCGAGAGCGGCGGACCGATCGCGACGCCCGCCGCGACGAGGAGCAGGAAGTCCTCCGGCAGCACACCGTAGATCGCGAAGAGCGCGAAGATGATCGCGGCCTGCGTCCAGCCGATCTTCGTCCCCGACGGGGTCTGGAACATCGACCGCTGCTGCGCGTCGATCTTCGCCACGTAGCCCGCGGCGAATCGGCGGATGGATCCGCGCGGGTGCTCGATGGACCGATGGACCGCGAGCGCGACCGACCCGAACACGAAGGCGAGGGCGAGGCACTTCAACACCTGCGAGTCGCCGTTGCGCACGGCGCCGAGGAGGTGCTTCACGGAGGGCGGGAGGCTCATAGGAACGGCTCCCCCGGCTTTACGAGGCCGCGCGCGAGGATCTCGTCGAGGAAGCTCGGGAGGTACCCCGTCGCCTCGAAGTCGCCGAGCACGCGCCCCTCGGGCGTCACGCCGGTCTGCTCGAACTCGAAGATCTCCCGGACCTCGAAGCGCCCGCTCGGATCGAGCTCGTCGATCTCCGAGACGTGCGTGATCTTGCGCGAGCCGTCCGGGAGGCGCGTCTGCTGGACGATGACGTGGATGCTCCGCGCGATCTGCTCGCGGATGGCGAGGGACGGGAGCTCGACGCCGGCCATGAGGACGAGCGTCTCGAGGCGGGAGAGCGCCTCGACGGGAGAGTTGGCGTGGATGGTGGTGAGCGAGCCGTCGTGGCCCGTGTTCATGGCCTGCAGCATGTCGAGCGCCTCGCCGCCGCGGCACTCGCCGACGACGATCCGGTCGGGGCGCATGCGGAGCGAGTTCCGGACCAGGTCGCGGATGGTGAAGGCGCCGCGACCCTCCATGTTCGCGTGCTTGGTCTCGAGCGAGACGACGTGCGGCTGATGGAGCTGGAGCTCGGCGGCGTCTTCGATGGTGACGATGCGCTCGGTGCTCGGGATCGCGGCGGACAGGACGTTGAGCAGCGTGGTCTTGCCCGAGCCCGTGCCGCCGGAGATGAGGATGTTCTTCTTCGCGACGACCGCGCGCTCGAGGAACTTCGCGATCCGCGGCGTGAGCGATCCGAGCCGGACGAAGTCGTCGACCATGAGCCGGCGCTTCGGGAAGCGGCGGATCGTGATGCAGCTGCCGCGGAGGGCCAGCGGCCGGATGATCGCGTTCACGCGCGAGCCGTCGGGGAGGCGCGCGTCGACGAGCGGCTGGGACTCGTCGATGCGGCGTCCGAGGGGCGTCACGATCCGCTCGATCACCGCGCGCACGCGCTCCTCGTCGGTGAAGCGCGTCTGCGTGAGCTCCAGGCAGCCGCCGCGCTCGACGTAGATGGTCGCGGGATCGACGACCATGATCTCGGTGATGCTCGCGTCGGCGAGGAGCGGCTCGAGCGGCCCCAGGCCGAGCGCCTCGTCGAGCAGCTCACCGATGAACGAGTCGCGATCGAGTTGCTCGAGGAGCGGCGAGCTCTGCGCGAGGACGATGCGCTTGAGCGCCGTGAGCACGCGCGGCCTGAGCGACGGGTCGACGACGGTGGGGTCGATCTTCGCGAAGTCGAGGTTCTTGAGGAGCTCGGCGTGGACGCGCCGGCGAAGGTTGATGAGCTCCTCGGAGTGTTTCAGCTCGCCTTCGCGCGCGCGCGCGACCTCCTGCGGAGTCATCGCGACGTGCGCCGCCGGCGGAGCCTGCACGAGGTAGCCGGGAGGAGGCTGGAAGGGCGCCGCCCCCGGTGGGGTGACGCCGCTCGCCGGGCGCACCGCCGCGACGCCCGAGTGCGGGCTGGTCGCGGGGATCGGCAGCGGGCGCATGGCCGCGACGCCCGAGCGCGGGCTGGTCGCGGGGATCGGCAGCGGGCGCATGGCCGCGACGCCCGAGTGCGGGCTGGTCGCGGGGAGCATCGGCGCGAGGTCCACGTGCGGTCCGATCCCGGGCATCGGCGCGGGGCGCATCGTCGCGAGGTCCGCGCGCGGGCTCGCGCCGGCCGGCAGCGGCGTCACGGTTCTGTAGGCGTGCGCGTGGGGAGTCGCCGTCGGCGCGTTCATCGGGGCGGCGTGGGCCGTCGGCGCGTTCATCGGGGCGGCGTGAGCGTTCACGGTCATCGCCAGCGTCCCGTTCGCCGGCGTCGGGCTCACCGGCAGCGCGAGCATCGGGGCCGAGCTCGTCGGCGCCGGAGCCCGCGCGGGCGGCGGCGGCTCGCCGGCGACCGCGCGCGGTCGCTCGCTCCGGTCCGCGCGTCCGACCGTGACGAGGAACGGCCCGATCGTGAAGTGCGTCCCGTAGGCGAAGGCGCCCTGGTCTCGATGCAGGACGTCGCCCGAGCACGTCATCGTGCCGTTGTTCGAGAGGTCCTCGATCACGTATCCGTCGGGCCCGAGGCTGATACGCGCGTGCCGGCGCGAGACCTCGTCGCTGTCGAGCCGGAGGTCGCAGGCCTGGTTGCGCCCGAGCATCAGCTCGAGCGGCGCGACGACGTCCATGTCGACCACGTCGACGACGACGCCGTTCGCCCGGCGTTGAACGTGGATGGGGATGTTCATCAGCGCTCGTACGCCGGCGGATTCGCCTCGAAGGAGGTGACGCGCTCGATCGACCCGCTGTACCTCTCGTACTGCTTCATCGCGGCCTCGACGATGTCGTGCGAGCGGCGCGGCGCCGTGTCGACGACGCTCGGGATGATGAAGACGGCGCCCTCGACCTCGTCCTCGGTGTTGGTGTGGCTCCCGAAGAGGAGGCCGAGGACGGGGATCTGGCTGAGGCCGGGGAGACCGGTGACGCCGTGCGTCTGGCGGCTGGTGCGGATGCCCGAGAGCACGAGGGACTGCCCGAGCTTCAGGTGGACGAACGTGTTGACCGTCGAGGTGGTGCGGCCCGGGAGCGCCCCCGCGCCGGGCGCGGTGAGGTCGGAGACGTTCGCGGCCACCTTCACCTCGAGCTCCTTGGTGACCATGTCGTAGCGGGGCAGGACGTTGACGTTCGTGCCGAACTTGATCGCCTGGATGGCGCTGGTGATGCCCGTGGCGACGGCGAAGTTCTGCTCGCCGCCGTTCTCGAAGGTCGCCTCGCTGCCGCTCGTCGTTACGACGACGGAGTGCTTGAGCACCTTCGCCCAGCCGCGCGTCTGCGCGAGATCGAGCGCGGGGAGGGCCTGCGCCGCGCTCAGCGTCGCGGTGCCCGTCTTGCCGACGACGTCGTAGGTCGCGTTGAGCGTCCCGCCGCCGATGCGCCCCGGGAACGCGAGGCCGACGCCGTAGCTCGAGGATTTGTCGTACTGGACGAAGTAGAAGTCGATCCGCACGTTGATCGTGTGCTCGGTGCCGACCGAGCCGACCACCACCAGCGACTCGACCTGGCCCGGGTACAGGCTCGCGATGAGGTTGATGCGCTTCGCGTCCGCCTCGGTGCTCACGCCGCCCTCGATGAAGAAGCGGGGGCCGACGGAGCGGATGCGGAGGCCCGTGTACCCGACGAGGAGCGCCTCGAGCTCCTTCTCGACGATGTCCGGCGAGCGCGCGTAGACGCTGATGGCGTACGTGACCTCGGTGCCGTTCTTCTTCAGCATCAGCACCGTCGTCGTGCCGGGGCGAAGCCCGATGAGGACGAACTGGTTCTGATCGGGGGTCACCTTGACGTCGGCGATCCCGGACGCGCCCACCGAGTAGCTCGCGACGTCGGCCGCGGGGAGCGTCTTGTTCTCTCCGACGACCAGGCTGACCTCGATCGTCGACGCCTTCGTCGGCTTCACGTCGGCCGTGCCGGCGACGGCGGCGGGCGCGGCCACTCCTGCGGCGGGGTGCGGCCGGCGCTGCGCGTGCGCGCCGGAGGTCGCGCCGAGGGTCGCGGCGGCGGCCGCGATCGCGACGAGGAGCGCGGTCCTGGTGCGGCTCCTCACTTGCCAGCTCCCACGGCGACGGGGCCGCTCTTGCCCCGGGGCGTCGCCGCGACGATCGGCGCGGCGGCGAGATCCTTGGACGACTTCTCGGTCAGGCCCTGCTGGATGATGACGTCGGGCGTGCTGCGGAGCGCGAGGGAGAGCTTCGCCTTGTCGCCGGCGACGGCGAGGAGCTGCGACTGATCGAGCGAGAGGCTGAGCACCGTGTCGATGTTGTCGTTGCCGACGTCGCCGGGGCCGCCGGCCGGGTGCCCGAGGACGAGCACGTTCTGGAGGAGCACGACGCCCACGCGGTGCTCCTGGCTACCCGGCTGCTGCACCGTCGAGATGACGTCCACGCGATCGCCGGGGCGGGCGAGGGAGCCCGAGCGACCCTCGGTCCGGATCGCCACCGCGCGCATGCCGGGCTGGACGAGGTTCGAGAGCATGCGCTCGTCGTTCGACGCGACGATGTCGCTCCAGTTGAGGATCTGCTGCGCCTCGAGCGCCGACGAGATCCGCAGGTTCGCGATGCGCTGGCGATCGCTCGCGCGGATGGCGCGCGACTCGACGTACGCGACCGGGATGCCGCGCTCGCCGATGTCCGAGTCCTTGAGGACCGCGCCCGGCTCGAGCGTCCGGACCACGGTGAGGACCATCACGCGGGGACCGCCCGAGGCCTCGTCCTCGAAGCGCCTCATGTACGACCAGACGAGAAAGCTCGCCACGCAGGCGACCAACAACCCAATCACAGCGGCTCGCATCGACGTACATCGAAGCACCCGACGTGCCACCGCCGCCGAGCCGCGGATCTCCCATGCTTTACGCGCGCATCGGGGCCCGATGAGAAGCGTGGCTTCTCAGTCCGCCGGGGAGGCGATGGAAGGGCTGGATCTCAGTTGGAAGGAGGCGATCCGAACGGCAAGAGGGCGACGGTCGAGCCGCCCGTCGTGCCGCGGAACGACGCGACGTAGCTCCGTCCGTCCTTCCTGTACATGCGGGCGTCCTCGAGCGAGCCGGTCACCGCGTACCCGAGCGCCCCCATCTGCCGGTCGTAGCTCGCCACCGCGCTCGCCACCGCCAGCGGGCTCTCGTAGACGCGCACCTCGTGCTCGACGACGCCGCTGCGCGCCCCCGCGACCATCGCCGTCATCGTGCGCCTCGACCGCTCCGGACGCGCGACGCCCTCGAGATCGCTCCCCGGCGCGTCGCCGTCGGCAGGAAAGAGCTCCTGGAGCGGCGTCGCGGAGGCGTTCACCACCGTCGTCACGGCGATCGACCCGTCGTCGCGCCGATGCGCGAGCGTGTAGCGGACACGGTGGAGCTCGTCGTTCGCGGCGCCGCCCTCGTTCGCGAAGATGCACAGGCTCGCCCGCGCGCCGCTCTCGGCCTCCTGCGAGAACACGCGCTGGAGGACGATCGGCTTGTCCGCGCCGTCGTCGAGGTTCTTCGAGAGGCCGAAGGCCGAGGCCTCCGTCCCGCTCGCGCACTCCTTCGCGATCCGCGCCATCACCTCGTCGAGCGTGCCGTGCTCGGTCGTCTTGCGGAAGAAGAGCGGCGCGCCGTTGAGGGTCACGCGGCGCTCGCTCCCGGCGGTCAGCGCGACGGGCTCGATCGCGCTCGCGAGCGCGTCCATCTCGCGCTCGGCGCGGAGCGCGGCCCGTCGTTCGCCGGCGGCATGCGCGGCGGCGGGGATGGCGATCCCGACGACGAGGAGGGCGGTGAGGAGCTTGCTGCGCGGAGAGGACATGCGTCAGTAGCCCTTCAGGTTCTGATCCCAGAGCTTGGAGCGGTACTCTTCCATGCTGCCCTTCGGTACGTCGATCGGCTTCTCGAGGCAGCCGAGGTTGCGCGAGCCCTCGAACGACTTGCCCGCCGGGTTCACGTCTCCGGGGACCTCGTCGGCCGACGACGTCGACTGCACGAGCGTGTTCTTCAGCGGCTTGACGTAGTTCGGGAAGGTGCGCTGCTGGCCGAGGCCGAGCGCCTGGACGAGCGCCACGGCCGACTGCGCCTGCGGCTGCCCGTTCGAGATCACCGAGGGGCTCGTCCGGGCCTTTCCGACGCTCACGCTCTGGGGGCGACACTCGTTCGCGCTCGACTTCGTGGCCGACTGCGCGGCCGCGTTCTCGGCCGAGCGCCGGGCGTCGGCGGCGCTGCTGACGCTCATCTCGCCGAGGAGGAGCACCACGAACCAGCCCATCACCATCGCGGACTCGAGCACGGTGCCGACCGTCGAGACGCCTCGCTGCCGTGCGCGGGAGATCGCGCGAGAGCGTCGGCTCACGAGCCGCCTCCTTCGCACTTCGTCGTCTGGTTCCACTTCCATGCGGCGACGAACGGCTGCTCGTCCTCGGGCGTCGCGGCGAACTCGCCGCTCCGCGCGGGGAAGTACCAGCGGCCGCACGAGCGGTACTCGCGCTTCTTGCGGAGCGCCGCGCTCGGCTGGGCCGCGCCGAAGCTCGCGATCGTCCGCACGGCGTCGCTGATCGACACCATCGTCTCGTCGACCGGCTTCTCGCTGAACGTGCAGGTGCAGAAGTTCTTCGGGTTGGACGTGCCCTGCGAGGGCTTGCGCGTCTCGCTGCCGCCGAGCAGCGACGCCACGTTGCTCACGACCTTCGGGAGGCCGAGCTTCTCGCGCAGGTAGTTGTCGGAGGTCTCGGTGAGCTTCTTGTCCTCGCACTTGTCGCGATCGAACGTGCAGCTGACCACCGCGCCCGCCTCGTTGCGGTAGGAGTAGCCGCCCGCCGCGGACATACGGAGCGGCGAGCTCGTCGTCGCGGTCTGACACTGGACGAAGGGCTGCACCTTGCTCGGCAGCTCGAGGCGTCCGCCGGGCATCGTCGACAGATCGGCGACCTCCGGCTCCGCGCCGTCGTTGCAGGTCCCGGCCTTGCCCGAGGCGGCCGCGATCGCGCAGCGCATCGAGTCCTCGAGCTCCCGGCACTCGCTCCGGGCCTGGTCGGCGACCTCGCGGATCTGGGGGAGCTGGGGACCGTCCTTGCCGCTCCCGCCGGCCGCGCTCGTGGCCTTGCAGATCATCTGCGGCATCGCCTGCACGAGCGTCTTCGGGAGGCCCTCGAGGAGGTTCGGCGAGATCAGGGTCGGGAACGCGTGCCCCGTGACCGGGGACGGGAGCGTGTCCTTCATCGAGAGGCCACACGCGACGTCGGCGTTGCCGCCGCCCCAGAGGTCCCCGCTCGAGGAGGGGTCCTCGAAGCGGAGCTTCACCTTGGAGTCGGCCTTCGAGACGTCGCCCGTGACCAGGCCCGAGCCCTGCTGGAACGCGAGCTTGTCGATGTCGCCGGAGAGCTTGCCGAGGGTCCCCCAGAGGAGCTGCTGCTGCGCGCGGACCCACACGAGCTTCGCGAGGGCGCGCGGCTTGTTCGCCTTGTACTGCAGGCAGACCTTGCAGATCGGCGACTTCGGGCACGTCGGGCAGGCGATCGCCGCGTTCGCGTCCATCGTGATGTTGTCGGCCTCGACCCCGAAGCGCGGTCCCATGATCGCGCCCATCGTGACGTTGTTGTTCACCACGACGTTCGCCGAGCGCGCGTGATCGGCGGCGAGCTTGGACGCGCCGTAGTCGGCGTGCCCGAGCGTGGACTCGTGGTGAAAGGCTGCGTTCACCTCGGTGCCGCGGAACATGCCGATCCCGATCGACACCGCGCCGATGAACATCTGCGAGACCGTGAGGGCCATCGCGCCGCGGCTCGAGCGGACGAGGTCCCGTGTCCCCCGAGCTCCGCGCTCGTCGCGGTCCCGCCGCGCGCGCGCCACGTCAGCTCCCCTTCCCGTCGCAGCCGAGGGCGACGGTCTCGAGCTTCGCCTCGAGCTTGCTCGAGCCGCCCTTGCACACGACCTGCGCGGCGATCGGCACCTTGCAGTCGAACGAGCACGCCAGCTTCACCTCGAGGTCCTTCGCGCCGGGGTCCGAGCTCCCGCCCTTGGCCTCGACGGAGAGCTTGCACGCTTCGTTGCCGCCTGCGGTGTCGAGCACGCTCTTGATGGCGCGCCGCGCCTCCTGCTCGGTGGCGGATTTGTCTTCTTCCTTCATGCAGTACGACTTCTTCGCGACGTCTGCCGCGATCGCGGCGGCGTGATCGACGACGTCACGGCGGTGGAAGAGTTGACCGAGCTGCACGTTCATGAGGAACACGGAGAACGCGATGAACCACGTCAGGGCGAAGCCGAGCGTGTTGGTCGTGACCTCGCCGCGGGTGTCGTCGATGAATCGGCTCGTCATCGGAGCGCACCGCTCTGGAGCAGCGTGAGCACGAACGCGACGCCGATGGCGGGCGCGAGGATGACGGGGGGCAGCTTCGGACCGCCGACGTACGCTTCGCGCGCGGCGCGCGGCCGGAACACGTTGGCGACGCCGATGCGCACGTTGCGGAGCGCGACGCCGACCGCGCGATGACGGATCAGCCGATACGGAAAGAGGACGAGGAGCGAGAGCGCGAACGCGCGCGCCTCGACGTCGAAGCCCAGCACGGGGCCGACGAGCGCGCCGATGGCCGCGAAGAGCTTCACGTCGCCGCCGCCCATCTCGCCCTTCTTCCAGGCGAGGAAGGGCACGATCCCGCAGGCGACGGCGCCGAGGAGCGCGTAACCGATGCCTCGGGCGCCCCCGAGGAGACCTCCGTCGACGAAGCCGGACGCGCCGTGGACGGCGAGGCCCACGAAGAGCCCGCCCAGCGTGACGAGGTTCGGGATCCGTCGCGTCGCGATGTCCGTCGCGACCGCGACGAGCACGACGCCGAGAGCTATCCAGAGCGAGGTGGTCATCGCCGCGCGCTCACTCCTTCGGGGCCTTCTTCGCCTCGCCGGTCGGCGCGCCGGGGGCGTCCGCCGTCACCGTTGGACCGCCTCCGTTGGCCGCGCCGCCGCCGCTGGCCGCGCCGCCGCCGTTGGTCGCGCCGCCGCCGGTGAGCGAACCGCCGCCTCCGCCGGTGAGCGAGCCGCCGCCTCCGCCGGTGAGCGAGCCGCCGCCTCCGCCGGTGAGTGAACCGCCGCCGCCGCGCGCGCCCGTCAGCTGGCCGCCCTGGCCGCCCTGGCCGCCGAGGTTCCACCCTCCGCCGGAGCCGCCGGAGCCCGCGCCGCCGCCCGACCCACCCGAGCCGCCGCCGGCGCCGCGCTGGAGGATCTCGACCTGCTTCTCGAAGGTGTCCGAAGCCGTCTTCGACGACTTGAACAGGTGCGGCGCGGTCAGGCCGACCATCGTGCACCCGGCCGCGGTGAGGAGGAGGTACGTGTTGAGATCGGCGCTTCCGCGCCGATCATCGAAGAAGCGCGGGAGCAGTCGACCGAGACGGCGGAGGATGCGTGCGGGGTTCATGGCTGTCCTGTGGTGGCTCCTCGAAGCGGAAATCGAACCGAAGCGCCCGAGCACGCGCGTGAGCGCGCCCGGGCCTCGCGTGCGGACTACCAGGCCTACTTGTAGACGGCCTGGCCCTCGGGGGTCTGCGAGGCGCGCGCGCCGATCGGCGCGTTCACCTTCTGGGCTGCCGTGTCGGACGCGCTGTTCGACGAGTTGGAGAGCGCGTTCGTGCCGGCCGCCGTCGCCGCGATCGCGCCGAGGACGATGGCGGTCTTCGCCCCCTTGGAGAGGCCTGACGAGACCTCGGCGAGGTCCTCGCCCAGGGTGTCGACGATGAGCTTCTTCATGGTGCCGTGGAGCTTGCTGAACATGGCGTGTGCCTCTTGATGGTGTGGGTTGACGTCGAGTCGGTGAAACGTGACGAATCGAAGACGGCGAGCGGGAGCGCGTCAGCGAGGCTGGTCGAGCATCGCGTCGTGCCCTCTCTCGCTCTCCTGCGCGATGCGTTCGCCGGTGGCGCGCATCGCGAGCGACAGCGGGTAGACGAAGCAGCCCATCACCGCGCAGACCGCGAGGACCGACTGCACGGTCATCCCGCGTGAGCGCGCCCGTGAGCGCGTTCGCTTCCGTTTCGCCATCGTGTCTCGCGTAGTTGCAGGCGTCATGCCGTGAGGCTCTCGTTCGTAAGCGCGTGTTTGTTGGTGGTGGCGCCGGAACCGTCCGTTCCGTTCGCGGATCGCCGGGAACCGGTCGTGCTCAGCTGCTGGTGCTGCGAGCGCGGCTCCGGAGCGTGCGCAGGTAGCGATCGCTGACGCCCGACGCGCTCATGCGCGCGCGCTCGCTCGCGTGGGCGGAGTCGAGGAAGTCGACGTACCGGCGCTCGAACTCACCGACCACGAGATCGCGGGCGGCGGTGAGGGGGAGCCCGCGCGCGACGACGCGGTCGATGAAGTCGCCCGCGGGCGGAATCGAGGACGGCGAGCGGCGCATGAAGAGCTCACCGCCGTCCGCCGTCGCGAGCTCGCCGAAGGCCGCGAGGCGGGCCATCGTGTTCGACAGCTCGCGGACGTTGCCGGGCCACGCGTACGAGCGGAGTCGGCCGAGGACCTCTTCCGGGAACTGCTCCTCGTCCGTGTGGAGCGACCAGAAGTGACGCGCGAGCAGCTCGATGTCCTCCGGACGCTCGCGGAGCGGCGGGAGGAGCAGGCGCGCGACGGCGAGCCGGAAGAAGAGATCGTCGCGGAAGCGGCCGGCGGCGACCTCGGCGTCGAGATCACGCCGCGTCGCCGCGATCACGCGGACGTCGACGTGGATCCACTTGCGCCCGCCGATGCGGCGCACCTCCTGCTTGTGGATGGCGCGCAAGAGGCGCGACTGCAGTCCGAGATCGAGATCGCCGATCTCGTCGATGAGGAGCGTGCCGCCGTCGGCCTCCTCGAAGATCCCGGCGCGCGCGCTGTCGGCGCCGGTGTAGGCGCCGCGCTCGTGTCCGAAGAGCGCGCCCTCGAGCAGCGACGGCGGGACCGCGGTGCAGTCGAAGACCGCGAACGGCGCGTTCGCGCGGCTCCCGCGCTGGTGGATGGCCTCCGCGAGCGCCTCCTTGCCGGTGCCCGTCTCACCCTCGACGACGAGGGGAACGTTCGACCGCGCGACCTTCTCGCAGAGCGGGTAGAGGCGGCGGATCGCGAGGCTCGACCCGACGAACGCGCCGAACGAGGTCTCGGTCGAGACGTCGGTGGCCGGGCCGGAGCGTGTGGCGGAGAGCGCGCTCGCGCCGACGCCGAGCGCGTCCGCGCCGTCGCGCCAGTCGCCCTGGACGGGGGCCGACGGGATGCGCTGGACGGCGGCGGCGTCCGGGAGGTGCTTCGCCGGCTTCATCGTCATCGCCCCATCTCCTGCTCGCGGCGCCAGTTGGCCTCGAGCACGGTCCCGGGGACGTCGAGCCCCGCCGCTCGGATGGTCTCGAGGCAGTCCGGCAGGTTGCCCGTCGGATGCAGCTCGCTGATGACGCGGCCGTCGGCGTCGATCCCCTCCACCTTGCGCAGGAACAGATCGTTGACCTGGTAGCTCCCCTTGCTCATGTCGAAGCCGACGACCTCGGAGATGTGCGTCACCTTGCGCGTTCCGTCGCGGAAGCGGGCGGCCTGGATGACGATGTCGACGGCGGAGGCGATCTGCGCGCGCATCGCGGGCAGGGGCATCTCGATGTCGGCCATCATCGCCATCGTCTCGAGCCGGGTGAGCACGTCACGCGGGTAGGTCGCGTGAAGGGTGGTGAGGCAGCCGCCGTGGCCGCTCGTCATGGCCTGCACGAGATCGAGCGCCTCGCCGCCGCGGAGCTCACCGATGACGATCCGGTCCGGCCGCATCCGGAGCGTGATGCGGAAGAGCGCGCGGATCGACACCTCTCCGCGTCCCTTGGCGTCGGCTGGGCGGCCTTCGAGCGTGACGACGTGATCGCGCAGGAGCGCGAGCTCCTTCGAGTCCTCGATGACGACCACGCGCTCGTCCTCGGGGATCAGCTCCGAGACCGAGTTGAGGAGCGAGGTCTTGCCGCTCGACGTCCCGCCGGCGATGACGACGTTCTGCTTGGACTCGACGAGGACGCGGATCATCTCGGCGCCGTCCGGCGTGATGGACTCGAGCTCGAGGAGCCGATCCATCGTCAGCTTCTCGCCGAAGAACCGGCGGATCGCGACGTAGGGCCCGCCGTTGCCGGCCGGAGGCAGCACCGCGGCGACGCGGGAGCCGTCGGGGAGCCGGCCCTCGAGGAGCGGGCGCTCTTCGTCGACGTGCTTGCCGACGTACTGCGCCGTGTTGCGGAGCGCCGCGTAGAGCGACTTCACGTTCGGGAAGACCTCGTCGACCTTCTGCAGCTTGCCCTTGCGCTCGATGTAGATCGCGCCCGGTCCGTTGATCATGACCTCGGTGACGGAGGGATCGTCGAGGTAGCGTCGAACCGGATCGAAGAACCCGAGGAGCGTCGCGTTGAAGACGAGCTCGGGGATCATTGGACGCGATCCATGAGCGAGCCGCGGGCCTCGGGGGCGTGCTCGCCGAGCGGCGCGAGCTCCAGGTAGCCGCGGAAGTAGGGGTCGGCCTCGACGCGATCCTGCATGTCGTCGCGGAAGAAGGTCGCGACCGAGAACTGCACGTTCGCGTCCCGAGGGAGCTCCTCGGCCGCCTTGACGAGGTGGTCGCGCGCGGCGGTGCGGTTGCCGATCTGCGCCTCGAGGGCGCCGGCCAGGAAGCGGAGGTGAGCGTCGTCGGGGTTCCGAGAGAGCTCGTTCTCCGCGTACTCCGTCGCGAGGCGCAGATCCCCGGAGGCGATGCACGCCTTGAGGAGGCCGGGGAGGACCGCCTTCGACTTGGCGCCGGCCGCGATCGCCGCGGCGAAGTACTGCTGCGCGCGGGTGAAGTCCCCGCCGCGCGCGTGAGCCTCCGCTTGCTCGACGAGGACGGCGGGGTCCTTGAGCGGCGAGCTCGCGGCGCTCTTCGCGGGTTGGCTCGCCGGCGCTCCGCAGCCGACCGCGACGAGCGCTCCGACGACGGCGAACATGGGGAGGATTCGCTGCATGTGAGCGGGACTGGAGCAAGGCGCAGGCCACGCGCGGCAGCGCGGAAACAGCGGCGGATCGGGCGTCGTCCGTGCGACGAGCGAGAGATGTCCCTTCGCAGTCGGCGGGAACGAATCGTTCTCAGGAGGCGACCGGGCTCGATTCGTTCCCACCCGGCGCGCGCGGTTCCGCTCGAGCGCCCCCGCTGTGAAGAGGAGATCGGCGGCTCACCGCTTGCGTAGCCGGTTGGCGATGACGGCGAGCTCCTGTGCCTGCGAGCGACGAGGTTTTGCACATCGAGTGCAACCGGAGGGGATCGAAGGAATGAGGTCTACGCCTCGTCTTTCTTCGTCAAAGCGTTGAATAAAGTCATGTCGTTCGGATATCGGCCTGCTTTTGCAGGGCGCCGTAGGTGTACGCGTGGCGCCGAGCTGCATGGAACGGGGGTTGAAGTGTGTTCGGAGCGCAGCCTCTCCGAGGGGCTGCGCTCGACCAATGACCAACACCACGTGCAGCCTCGAGATCGTGCGGACCCTGGGCGTCGGCGGCATGGCGACCGTCTACCTCGCTCGTCGTGAAGAGGGCGGCGAGAGCCGGCCCGTCGCCGTGAAGAAGCTCCACCCGTTCCTCGCCGACGATCCGACGGCGCGGGCCGTGCTCGAGGACGAGATCGAGCTCGGCGCGTGCATCCGGCACCCGAACGTGGTCGGCGTGCTCGAGCTCGTCGAGGGCGACGAGCCTGCGCTGGTGATGGAATGGATCGACGGCGTGGAGCTCGCGGTGCTCGCGCGCGCCGCCGCCGCGAAGGGTCGCCGCCTGCCGGTCGACGTCGTCGCCGCGATCGCGCGCGACGTCCTCGCGGGCCTCCACGCCGCGCACGAGGGTCGCCGGGCGGACGGCGTCGCGCTCGACATCGTCCACCGTGACGTGTCCCCGCAGAACGTGCTCGTCGGCTTCGACGGCGCGGCGCGCGTCGCGGACTTCGGCGTCGCCAAGGCCGCCTGGCGAAAGCAGTACACGGAGGACGGCGCGATCAAAGGGAAGCTCCGTTACCTCGCGCCCGAGCAGCTCACCGGGAGCTGCGATCGACGCGCCGACATCTACAGCGTCGGCGTGGTCATGTGGGAGCTGCTCACGGGGACCCCGATGCGGGTGGGCGGCGGCGTGGAGATGCTGGTCGAGATCCTGTGCGCGCGGGTGGCGCCGCCGAGCGCGTCGGCGCCTGCCGCTGCGGGCCTCGACGCGCTCGTGATGAGGGCGCTCGAGCGCTCTCCGGACGAGCGGTTCGCTACGGCGGCTGCGATGGTCGAGGCGCTCGAGCGCTGCCTGTCGGTGGCCTCCCCGGCGCGGGTCGCGGCGGCGATCCGCGAGCTCGTCGACCGCGCGGTCCCGGAGTCCTCGGACGCCGCGTCGGCGGCGTCGCTCAAGAGGAGCGCGGCGGTGAAGGTCGCCCTCTCTCCGCCGGCATCCCCGCCGCTCGGTCGTCCTCTCCGGGAAAGCCCCCCTCCGCCGATTGTTCTCCCACCCCGCGCGCGAGGCCGTCTAACCTTCCGGCCCGGTGTCTTCGCGCCTACGCGCCGCTGGCGCGCTGATCGTCCTCGCTCTCGCGACGTTCGCGGCGCGTCCTGCCCTGGCAGACGCGCGCACCGAGGCGCGCGCGCACTTCAAGAAGGGGATGGATGCCATCTCCGCGGGCAAGTACGACGACGGCATCTCCGAGCTCGAGAAGGCCTACGAGATCCTCCCGCACCCGAACGTCCTCTACAACATCGCGCGTGCGCACGCCGAGGCGGGCAACCTCGAGAAGGCCGTCGAGAACTTCAAGAAGTACCTCGAGACGAACCCGTCCGACCGCGACGAGACGCTCGCGGTCCTCAAGGGCCTCGAGGCGAAGATCCGCGAGCGGGACAAGGCGCAGCCCGAGCCGCCGCGTCCGACGCCGGAGAAGCCGGCCACGCCCGACAAGCCCTCCGGTTCGCCGACGACGCCGCCGGTCACGCCGCCTCCGGCGACGCCCTCCGGCGGACCCGCGGGCGACATCGGCGCGGCGCGCACCGAAGACGTGTTCGCCGAGAGCATCGTCACCGCTTCGAAGGGGGCGCAGAGCCCGCTCGACGCGCCGAGCTCCACGGCCGTCATCACCGAGCAGGACATCCGCCTCTCCGGCATCACCAAGATCCCGGAGCTGCTCCGGCGCCTCGCGGGCGTCGACATCATGCAGGTCACCGGCGGGCAGACCGAGCTGTCGATCCGCGGCTTCAACCAGCGCCTCGCGAACAAGACGCTGGTGCTCGTCGACGGTCGCTCGGTCTACGCCGACATCCTCGGCGCCACGATCTGGCAGACGCTCTCGATCGGCGTCGAGGACATCCAGCGCATCGAGATCGTGCGCGGGCCAGGCTCGGCGCTCTACGGCGCGGACGCGTTCAACGGCGTCGTCAACATCATCACGAAGAAGCCGGGCGAGGGGCGGAGCGGCCTCGCCGGCGCCTACGGCAGCCAGGCGACGACGCACGGGAGCCTCTGGGCGGCGGGGCGCGAGGGCGAGCTCGGCTGGCGCATGGCCGCCGGCTACGACTACCTCCCGCGCTGGTCGCGCGAGGTGCCGAACGGCCGCGCCGACGTGCGCACCGGCGTCGGCGATCAGGTCGAGAGCTCGCGCACGATCCGCCTCGACGCGCGCGGCGCGCGGAGCTTCGGCAAGGCGGGGACGCTCTCGTTCGGCGGCGGCCTCGCGCAAGGCTCGCTCGAGATCCTCGGCATCGGCACGCTCCAGGACATCGTCCTGCCGTCGTTCGCCGCGACCGACGTGACGACCGCGTGGAGCTCCGAGCACCTCGACGCGCGCATCTTCTGGAACCGGCTCCGCGGCGACTCGAGCCTCAACGTGAACTACGTCGGGCAGTCGCTCCTGCCCACGCGCGTCGAGCAGAACATCGTCGACGGCGAGGTCGTCTACAAGGGCCGGGTCGAGGTCTCGGCCGACTTCGTCAACGATCTCCGGATCGGCGCGGCCTATCGCTACAAGGACGTCGTCTGGACGTACCTGGATCAGGATCGCTTCGAGCACCACTACGCGCTCTTCCTCCACGACGAGCTCAAGATCGCCAAGCCGATCTCGCTCGTCGCCGACTACCGCCTCGACTGGGTGCCGTACCTCGAGCGCTTCCAGCAGTCGCCGCGCGGCGCCGTGCTCCTCCACCCGTCCGCGCAGTCGACGATCCGCGGCTCCGTCGCCACCGCGTTCCGCAAGCCCACGTTCCTCGAGTCGTACCTCCGGCTGCCGATCCAGCTGCCCGTCACCGGCGCCGGCCAGTTCTCCGAGGGCGTGCGCCGCGACGATCCGAGCTTCATCGTCAACGCGGAGCGCATCCTGAGCGCCGAGCTCGGCTACCTGAACCAGGAGAGCGACGTCTTCACGGTCGACACGGCGCTCTACTTCAACCGCGTCTCGAGCCTGATCGAGCTCGCCGCGACGCGCCCGCTCACGGTCGCCGACTTCCCCACCGCCGGCCGGCAGGACATCGCGACGGGGCTCTTCCCCGTCGGCTTCGGCGGCTGGGACAACCAGTGCCAGGCGTACAACGTGTACGGCGGCGAGGCGAGCCTGCGCACGTACCCGACCGAGGGCCTCGACCTCTACGCGAACTACACGCTGAACCTCGTGCAGCAGGACAACTCGGGCTGCACCGCCGACGATCTCTCGCGCATCGTCGCCGACCAGCGTACGAGCCGGCACAAGGTCAACGCCGGCGTGCAGCTCCGCACGCAGGCGGGCTTCGACGGCTCGGTCGACTTCCACTTCATCGCCGACCAGCAGTGGGCCGAGCAGGTGACGAACTTCGTGCGCCAGCAGATCGAGCAGGAGCGCTTCCGGCTCTCCGAGTACGCGCTCGTCAACGCCCGCGTCGGCTATCGTTTCCTCTCGAACCAGGCGGACGTCGGCGTCGTGGGCTTCAACGTGCTCGGGCTCGAGCACCGGCAACACCCGTTCGGCCAGCTCCTCGGCCGGCGTGTCATGCTCCAGTTCGGGTACCGGTTCTGATGCTCCGTCGTCTCCTCCTTCTACTGACCCTGCTCACGCTCGCGGTGACCGCGTGCGGCGACGTGCCGATCGACGACCAGCGCAACGACCAGCGGCTCTTCCCGCCGCGCGGCGTGATCCGCGGGACCGTGACCTACGTGGGCCCGCCGCCGTGCTCGCGCGCCGGTCACATCGTCGGCAACGCGGTCGTGCTCGTCTTCGACCGCCGGAACCCGCCGCCGCCGAACGGCCTCGCGACCGGCGCCGTGAACTTCGTCGCGGTGCCCGGTGACGTCCTCTTCGCGAACCAGCCGCGCACCGTCGCCGACGAGCTGTTCTGCCCGCCCGCCTCGACCAACATCGAGGCGTCGGCGCCGTTCGCGGTGGCGCCGGTCGAGCCGGGCTCGTACGTCGTCTCGGCGTTCTACGATCGCCGCGGGCGCTTCTGGCCGACGTTCAAGTTCCGGAACCTCCCCGAGGCGGGCGATCTGGTGGGCGGCTACATCGACGTGGAGGACGCGCGCCTGAACGCGGGCAACCTCGCGTACCAGCCGATCTACCGTCCCGTCGACGTCGGCATCCGCCAGCCGGGCCCCGCGGACGAGATCCCCAATTTCACGATGGGGCCGAACGGCTACGTCGCCGACAACATCCCGGTCTCGATCGGGCGCGTGGTCCCGTTCACGCGCCCGTACTTCCATCCGCGCCACATCGATCCGGTCACGAAGACGGAGACGAGCGCCGAGGAGATCGGCGAGCCGCTGCGATCGCCGGCGAACACCGTGGCCGATCCGCTCGCCGTGCCGATCCTCGCGATGACGCAGGACGTCCACGTGCTCGCGCCGCCGTCGAGCCCGACGCCGCAGACGCTCGCCGCGTATCAGGAGGGCTTCCAGAGCCTCAAGCTCGTCTGGGGCGTCGCGAGGAACGAGGTCGACGACGCGACCGATCCGCGCCAGCCCTTCGGCTTCCAGCTGCCCGCGCTGCCGCCGAGCGGCAAGGGCGGGCTGCTCGTCTTCGCGCGCGGCGGCTCGATCCCGGAGAACCCCTCGGTGCCCGCGCTCTGGCCGCAGGTCGCGCTCGTGAAGCTCGCGAGCGATCCCGAGCGCAAGACCGACCTCCAGTCGCTCGTCGTCCAGGGGACCCGCGAGGAGACGCTCGTGACGGGCAAGCCGCCCGGCCCGCTCGTCGTCATCCAGGGGATCACGCTCTTCGACGACAGCCTCGCGCGGACCATCGCCGGTCCCGTCCCCGCCGCGCCGACGACCGCGGCCCTCCGCGATCACCTGACCGCGCTCGTGAGGCCGGCGGCCGTGTGCTTCGATCCGCGCCGCGTCGACCTCGGCGGCGTGCTCGTCACCCCGCACCTCACGGGGCGGAGCGCGGACGGCAGCGAGACCGGCCAGCGCCCTCTCTTCGACGCGAAGGCGATCGCCGCGGAGCCGATGGTGCGCGAGGTCCGGCGCGGCTGCCTCCCGACGGGTCGCTACGCGATCTCGCTCGTCTATCCGACGGGCCAGGCGTGGACGGTGCCGAACGAGAGCGGCGGCTGCTCGGCGCTCGAGGGCTCGGTCCGGGTCGGAGAGCGCGTGGGGAGCTGCACCGGCAAGCCGCGCACGGTCCTGCTCTCGCAGGGCTCGCGCGGCGTCGTCGAGATCATCGGTCCGAGTCAGGAAGGGATCGACTCGGGGATCTGCGAGGAGTTCCCCGTGCCGCCGGAGTGCCAGGCTCCCTGACGCGCGGCGCGCTCCCGTGCGCCGGCGGCCGTCGTGCGGAGACGCGGAGCGATGCGCACGCGAAAGGCGCTGCTGAGCTTCGCGCGCGCCCGCGAAAAGAGCGGCGGCGCGCCAAGGAGCCGGATCCGGAGGCGCCGAGCTGTTCTATCCTGGTCTCCGTGCAGTCTGCCGTCATCATCGGCAACCTCGACGGCGTTCATCGCGGTCACCAAGCCGTGCTCCGCCAGGCGCGCGCGCTCGCGGACGCACGCGGTCTGAGGACGGTCGTGCTGACCTTCGACCCGCACCCGAGCCAGGTGCTGCGCGGGTTCACGCCGCCGCGCCTCGCCACGCTCGAGCGGCGGGTGGAGCTCCTCCGCCGTCACGGAGCCGACGACGTCGTCGTCGAGCCGTTCACCCTGGACTTCGCGGCGCTCACGCCGCCGCGGTTCGTGAAGGAGCTGCTCGTCGAGCGGCTCGGTGCGCGCGCCGTGGTCGTGGGCGAGAACTTCCGCTTCGGCGCCAAGCGCGCGGGCGATCTCGACGCGCTGCGCAGCTTCGGGCGCGATCTCGGCTTCGAGGTCGCCGCCGCCGAGGTGGCCGGCGACGAGCGCGGCCCGTTCTCGAGCACCCGCGTGCGCGACGCGATCGGCAGCGGCGATCTCGACGAGGCGACCCGCCTGCTCGGTCGCCGCCACTCGATCTCCGGGGTCGTCGAGGGGGGAGACCGCCGCGGCCGCACGATCGGCTTTCCGACCGCGAACCTCGGCGGCGTCGCCGAGGTGCTGCCGCCGCACGGCGTGTACGCGGTGTTCGCCGGCGACCGGCCCGGCGTGATGAACCTCGGCGTGCGCCCGACGGTCGACGGCGCGAACCTGCGCGTCGAGGTCCACCTCTTCGACTTCGACGGCGACCTCTACGGCCAGTCGATGCGCGTCCACGTCGTGAGCCGCATCCGCGACGAGAAGAAGTTCGCCGGGCTGGGCGAGCTCCGCGCGCAGATCGCCGTCGACGCCGAGGCCGCGCGCCGGTCGCTCGCGGGCGCGCGCCCGGGCGACGGCGGCTGAGGACCGCACGCGGGTGGCGAGCGGCTCGGCTCGTGTTTAGGCTGTCCGGACGTGAGCCGCTCGGATCGCTCGGTGTCGTGGCTGGCCC
Source organism: Labilithrix sp. (assembly GCA_019637195.1). GTDB lineage: Bacteria > Myxococcota_A > Polyangia > Polyangiales > Polyangiaceae > Labilithrix. The sequence goes on from JAHBWA010000001.1 coordinate 95,963, forward strand.
TCGGCTTCAAGGCGCTGGCCGTCGCCTCGATGATCGCCGCGCCGCTCGCGGGCGTCTGGCTCGCGTCGTCGCTCGCCGCGTTCGCGAACCGCGCCGTCTGGCTGCCCGTCGCCTCCGGCCTCCTGCTCTTCCCCGGTCTCCCGCTGGCGTGGGAGGGCGTCTCCGCCCTCCGGACGCGCAAGCAGCCCGGCAAGCGACGCTTCTTGACCTTCACCGATCGCCTGATCCTCCGGACCCTCGCGATCAACGTCCTCTTCCTCACCGGCCTGCTCGGTCTCTTTCCGTCGCGGGCCTTCGTCGCGGCCTCGACCCGCGGCGACTGGATGCTCGACGGCCACGACGGGCCGGCCGCCGAGCGCGCGCGCGCCGTGCTCCTCGGCTGCGCCGGCGCGGTCGAGTGGGTCTACCGCGCGTCGAACGACAACCCGTACCGCGAGGCGGTGGACCGCCGCGACGGCAAGGACGTCGTCCCGACCCCCACGCCGACGGGAGGCTCGACCGGGGCGGGCGGCGCGAGCGCGTCGGGCGGCTCGACCGGCCCTTCGCCTGCCGGACGGCCGGCGAGGGGCTACCCCTGGCCCGCCGAGCTCCACCCGGTGGTCGCCCAGATGCCGCGTGAGGTCGAGGTGAGCGTCGCGAGCGTCGGCAAGTACATCGCGGAGCACGAGACCGACCCGATGCTTCGCGTGAAGGCCCTCCACGACTGGGTCGCCGATCGCATCGCCTACGACGTCCCGGCCTACCTCGCCGGCGCCGTCCCGCACCACGACGGCGATCCCGACCACGTCTTTCGCTCGAGGGTGGGTGTCTGCGCCGGCTACGCGCGCCTCCTCGCCGACCTCGGGAAGGCGAGCGGCGACGAGATCCTCTACATCACCGGCGACGTTCGCTCGAAGACGTCGCCGATGGAGGGCGAGCACCACGCCTGGAACGCCGCCAAAATCGAGGACGTCTGGTACCTCATCGACCCGACCTGGAACGCGGGCCACCCGAAGGACGGCGCGTTCGAGAAGGCCTACAAGACCGAGTACCTCTTCACGCCGCCCGACCAGTTCATCCTGTCGCACTTCCCGGACGAGGAGAAATGGCAGCTCCTCGAGCGGCCGATCGCGCGGGCCGAGTTCTTCCGGCGGCCGGTCGTCACACCGTTGTTCCACGCCCACGGCCTCGAGCTGCTGTCGCCCGACCGGTCGCAGGTCACGGTTGGCAGCTCGCTCGACGTCGCGATCCGGAACCCGAACGACGTCTTCCTCCTCGTGAGCTTCGAGCCGAGCGCGGCGGGGCACGTCGGCGGCGGTGCGCGCGCCCGGTGCGAGACCGACGGTCACACCCGGGCGCGCTGCGACTTCCCTGCGACCGGCACCTACGACGTCCACCTCTTCGCCAACCCGGAGGCGAGCGGCACCTACGAGTACGTCGCGTCGGTTCAAGTAAACGCGCGCCGCTGACCACGCGCGGCGCTGTCCGCGGGGGGATGGCGCGGTCGGCGCTGTACGCGTGGGCGGCGACGGGGCAACGTCGGTGACGGGGCAAGGGCGCCGCTGTCCGCGCGGGCGGCCCGGGCGGCCGCGGTTCGGGGTGGTTCGGGCTCGACAAACCGGGTACGACGAAGAGATCCCGATGGACCGCGCAGAGCTCGAGCGTCTCGATCGCGAAGGTCTGGTCATGCGCGCGCAAGCGGCGGGTGTCCGGCGAGCGCGCGTGCTCACGCGGCCCGAGCTGATCGATGAGCTGCTCCGGCTCGATCCGGCGATCGATCCCGCGCAGCTGAAGAAGAGCCGCGGCTTCTTCGGCGTCGCGCGCGATCTCCTCTCGCGCGTCGTCGAGCGCGGGCTCCACCTTCCCGACGCGGCCGATCGCCTCCGCGCCGCGCTCGGGAGCTCGCTCCCGCAGGTGCCGCGGCCCGAGCCGCAGGCCGTGCCGACGGTCACGCTCGCCGAGATCTACGCCGCGCAGGGACACAAGCTTCGCGCCGTCGAGACCCTGCAGCGCGTGCTCGAGGCCGAGCCGGATCACGGCGCAGCGCGGGCCCTCCTCGAGAAGCTCGAGGCGAGCAGCTACGTCGGCGCGCGGTCGCCGCTCCCGCCCGAGCCCGACGACGTCGCCGCCGACGAGATCGGCGCCCACCTCGGCGTCACCCCGGCGGCGCGCGCCGGCGAGGCCGCGGCGGGTCCGGCGACGGCGGTGGAGCCCGCGGCGCGGCCTGCGACGGCGGCGGGTCCCGCGACGGCGGTGGAGCCCGCGAGCGAGGCCGCGGCGGGGCCGGCGACGGCGGCCGAGCCCGAGCCCGAGCCCGAGACGCCGCGCGTCGAGGAGCCGACGACGCTGCCGCGCGCGATCGTCCAGACCGAGTGCGTCGCGATCCCGCTCGACGCGGAGAGCTCCTACGTCTGGTGGCAGCTCGCGCCGCCCGCGCGGCGCCTCGCCGACGATGCGTTCTTCTTCGTCCGTGCGGTCGCGTTCGTGCCGTCCTGGGACGGCCCCGAGCGCGTGACGCGCGACGTCGCCTGCGACCCGTCGGCCGGCGAGCTCGTCCTCCGCGATCTCCCCGCGGGCGCGATCGTCCGCGTCGCGATCGGGATCATGGACGGCGGCGAGCTCGTGCCGCTCGCGCACTCGCCGGCGCTCGAGACGAGCCCGGCGCGCGGGCTCGTCGAGTGGACGCCCGCCGGTGCGCAGCCGGTCACGCTCGACGATCCGAGCGCCGCGTCGATCGCGCGCGCCGCCGAGGGCGCCGCGCGCGTCGCGGCCGCGGTTCGTCCCGGACCGGGCTGACCATGTCCGAGGACCTGCTGCTCTACGCGCAGCTCGGCAGGGCGGACCACATCTCGCGGCTCGTCGCCGAAGGCGCCGACCCCGACTGGCGTCGCGAGGACGGCGTGACCACCCTGATGATGGCCGCCATGACGGGCCGCGTCGAGGTGATGGCGTCGCTCATCGACAGCGGCGCCACGATCGATCTCCCGGCGCCCGACGGGATGACGGCGCTGCTCGCGGCGTGCGCCTTCGCCCGCACGACCCGCGACATCGGCGGCGTCGAGCTGCTCCTCGCGCGCGGCGCCGATCCGAAGCGCGCCAACAAGGAGGGCAACGACGCGCTCATGCTGTGCGCGCGGCACGGGCTGGTCGAGGCGGTGATCGTCCTGCTCAGGGCGGGCGCGGACCCGCTCGCCGCCAACCGGTACGGAACGACCGCGCTGATGCAGGCGGCGCGCGGGCACCTGGTGGAGACGGTGCGGATGCTCCTCCGCGCCGGCGCCGATCGCTCGCAGGTCGACGAGAACGGCCTGAACGCGGGCCGCTACGCGCGCGAGCTCGGGCCGCCGCCGACGGAGCTCACGACCATCCTGGCGCCGAGCGATCTCGGATCGCTCGAGCTGTCGCGCCGCGTCTCGCGGTTCGGCCGCCCCGACTTCAAGATCGCGCTCCTCGGCTCCTGGAACGAGAGCGAGCTCGGGCCGAACGACTTCGAGTTCCTCGAGGTCACCGGGGAGCGGCAGATCCTCGTCTCCGTCATCCACCTACCCGACCGGCTCGACGCGGACGAGCGCCAGGACGCCATCGGCCGGAAGGTCCAGGAGCAGATGGCGGACGTCCGGCGCGAGGCCGGAGACGACTGCCGGTTCACCGACGTGCGCTTCTTCGAAGCCGACCACACGCTGCAGGCGCGCTGGAGCGGCTCGTCTCCCTCGGGCGGGTTCTTCGTCGCCGCGTGCATCTACGCGACCCCGATGCGCTTCGTGACGATGTCGTACCGCGACTTCCGGCCCAACCTGACCGACGAGACGCGCGGGCGTCAGGCCGGCGAGAGCGTCGCGTCGTTTCGCGTGAAGTAGCCCGCGCCCGGTCGGGGCTGTCGGCTGAGCTCGTCGGCGCGGGGCCCCCGGCGCGCGAGGGGCGTGCTGCGCGGTGGCGGCGAGCGGAGCGCGCAGCGTGGTGCGCGGGGGGGCGGTCCGGTGCGCGGTCCTGTACGCGGTGCGCGCGCGTTCGCTCCCGCGCGCGTTCGCTCCCGCGCGCGTTCGTTCCCGTGAGATTTTTCCTCGACGGAGGCCAATTCGCGAGCCAGGGTTAATCGAGAAAGAGGCCGTCGTCGCGTGATCAGATTCGGTTCGGGCGTTGCAGTTCTGGCGCTCAAGACGGCGGTCGCCGTCGGTGGGATCCTCTTGGCCGCGGGGTGCGCGCCGCAGGCGAGCGGACGCGTGAACCGCCACGTCGTTCCAGCTTCGCTCGTCCACGTCGCGCTCGAGGACTTCGACGTCGTGTCGTTCCTCGACGTCGACCTCCACACGGCCGTCCAGACGCGCGAAGCGGTCGAGAGCGAGTTCTCCAAGGCGTACGGACACGCGGGGCACCCGCGCTGGTTCTTCCACGCGTTCGACGGCGCGAACCTCGACTTCGTCGTCGCGCGCTACGAGCCGACCAGCGCCAAGAGCCCGCGCTACGTGGCTCAGCGCCGCCTGCGGGTGAAGCGGTCGCGCGAGGCGGAGCGCGCGCTCGGCGTCACCGACGTGGTCCGTGAGTACGAGGTCGGCACGCGAGGCGTGCGGGCCGGCATGTCCCGGCGCGAGGTGACCGCCGTGGCGGGGCGCCCGCAGTCGTGGATCCCGCGCTCGGAGAAGGGCTCGTTCGACCTGTTCTACCCGGCGTTCTGCGTGCGCTTCAACGCCGGTAAGGTCGCGCACGTCTGGCGCCGCGACCAGTGCTCGTTCTGATCTGAGCGCGCAGCCTCCGCGCGACCTCCGCGCGTCGACGCGCGCCGGCTCCGCGCGGCCGTCGCGCGTACGTCAGAGGATGTCGAGCGGGTAGCCGCCGTCGGCGCACGCCTTGTGGGCGACCGCCTTGCGGAGCTCGTCGTCGTTGTCGTCGAACGTCACGACGTTCTCCTGGAGCCGCTTCTCGGCCGCGCGCGCGAACACCGTGAGCAGATCGATCTCGCGGCGCGCCCCCTCCTCACCGCGCTTCTCGATCGCCCGCGTGGTCCGCGCGAGGCAGCTCGAGATCGCGTAGAGGTCGATCGCGATGTCCGCGGCGCGCTTCTGCGTGTACTGCATCTCGGCGATGTTCTTCCCGTGGCGCCGCAGCGCCTGGTCGACGCTCCGCGCGAGGTGCTGCGCGTAGGTGATGACGATCGCGGCCTCGCGCGCGAGCGTCGGGTGGACGCGCGTGAGCCGGTCGCGCATGAGCACGCTCCTCGCCTTGCGGAACGCGAGATCGCTGAGCAGGCCGAACCCCTTGATCGGCTCGCGCATCGCCTTCGACACGTCCTCGAGCAGGCCGGAGCCCGACAGCGTGAGCCCGGGGCCCTGCATCCCCGAGAGCGCGATGAAGCAGCGCAGGATCTCGTTCGTGCCCTCGAACACCATCGCGGCGCGGGCGTCGCGGATCATCCGCTCCCACGGACCTCGCCGGGTGTAGCCGAGCGCGCCCGCGATCTGCGCCGACTCGTTGGCGACGCGCCAGAGCGTCTCCGACCCGAAGACCTTGCAGATGGCGCTCTCGACCGAGAAGTCCGTCCGACCGGCGTCGACGAGCCCCGTCGTCAGGTACGTCATGCTCTCGAGGGCGAAGATCTCCGCCGACATCGTCGCGAGCTTGTCCTTCACGAGCGGGAACTCGGCGATGGTCCGGCCGAACGTCTTGCGCTCGGTGGCGCGCTCGACCGCGAGGCGGACGAGCCGCTTCGACGCGCCGACGCAGCTCGAGGCCAGGGCGAGGCGCGCGCTCGTCAGCACCTCCATCGCGACCTTGAACCCGCGGCCGACGTCGCCGAGCACCTGGGTCGCGGGGACGCGGACGGACGAGAGCGTGAGGCTCGTCGTCGACGCTCCGCGCAGGCCGAGGGTCGGCTCCTCGGGGCCGCTCGTCACGCCGGCGCCGCGCTCGACGACGAACGCGGTCAGCCGAGGCTTCGCGCCGTCCTCGGCGGGCGACGTCCGCGCGAAGACGGTGAAGAGGTCGGCGACGCCGCCGTTCGTGACCCAGATCTTCTCTCCGTCGATCACGTAGCTGTCGCCGTCGCGGTCGGCGCGCGTCTGGATCGAGCCGGCGTCGCTCCCGGCGCCGACCTCGACCAAGGCGAAGGCGGCGAGCGACTCCCCGCGGGCGCACCGCGGCAGGTACTTGGCCTTGAGCTCCTCGGTCCCGAAGTAGAGCAGCGCGGCGAGGCCGAGCGACTGGTGCGCGCTCACCGCCATCGCCAGCGAGCCGTCGTGCGCGGCGAGCTCCTGTACGACGCGCGCGTACGCGGTCAGCCCGAGCCCGGAGCCGCCGTGCGCCTTCGGGACGAGCAGCCCGAAGAGGCCGAGCTCGCGCATCGCCGCGAGGACCTCGAGGGGGATGTTCTCCTCGCGGTCGATGCGCGCCGCGTCGACGTTCCTCGGCGCGAACCGGCGGATGCCGTCGAGGACGCCGTTGATCTCGTCCACCTCGGCGCGCGTGGGCTCGGGGTACGGGAAGATCAGGCCTTCGGCGGGCGACCCGACGAACAAGCTCTTGGCGAAGGACTCGTCACCCGTCCCCGAGGCGGTCGGCATCGGGACCGGGCTCGAGGGCGGAAGCGCTGGAGGCGGCGGCATCTCTCCTAGAATCGCACAAAGCGGGGCGATCCCGCGCGCCTCGTCTCGCCGGGCGGGCGCGGCTCGAATTGACCGTGCCCCCTCCCGCGGAATATGGCTGGGCCATGGCGAAGGACACGCCGGCGGCGACTCGGGGCGGTCCGAGTCCGAGCGACTGCGCGAAGATGAGCCTCAGCTGCGCGTGCCTCAACTTGCGGCGCGCCTCGCGCGTCGTCACGCAGGTCTTCGACGGATACTTCGACGAGGTCGGCCTGAAGGCGACCCAGTTCACCGTCCTTGCCGCGCTTGCCTGGTACGACAAGAACCCGCCGGCGATCGGGACGCTCGCCGAGGTCCTCGTGCTCGAGCAGTCGTCGCTCTCCCGGAACCTCGCTGTGCTCGAGCGCCTCGGCTACATTCGGCTCACCGCCGGAGAGGCGGATCGTCGCGAGCGCATCGTGAGCCTCACCCGCGGCGGGCGCGGCGCGCTCGCCCGCGGCTATCCGGTCTGGAAGAAGGCCCAGGCCGCGCTCGGATCGCTGCTCGAGGCCGGAGAGCTCGACAGCCACGTCCGCTCGTTGCGACGGCTCACGACGACCGGGCAGGCGCTGCGTCCCAGGCGGCCGCGAGGTCGTGGCGGGGCTGCGCGAGGCCGTGGCGACGACGGCCTCGACGGCGCGCCCGGCGCCGCGCGCTGACCCGGCGTCCGGCCCCAGCGAGGGCCCCGTCCGGTCCCCCCGAACCCGCTCGGACCAGGCCCGCGCCGCGCGAGGATTACCAATGTGCCCCTGAGGGGTTGCCCGTCGGCGCACGTCTTGCTACGGGTTCATGTTGGTCATGACGCGAAGCTCGAGATTCGCTGGCGTCGTGCGAGGGGCCGTGGCTCGCCGCGGTGCAGCCCTGATGGGGATCTGCAACGTGACGCCCGACTCCTTCAGCGACGGCGGCCGCTTCTTCGATCGCGACGCCGCATGCGCTCGGGTGGACGAGCTCATCGCGGCGGGCGCCGACATCATCGACGTCGGCGGCGAATCGACGCGTCCGGGGAGCAAGGCCGTGCCGCCGCGCGAGCAGATCGCTCGCGTCCTCCACGTCGTTCAGCACGCCGCGGAGCGCGGCGCGTGCGTCTCGATCGACACCACCAGCGCCGAGGTCGCGGCCGCGTGCCTCGACGTCGGCGCGCATGCGGTCAACGACGTCTCGCTCCTCTCCGACCCGGACCTTGCGCGCGTCGTCGCGGGCAGCGGTGGCTGCCTCGTCCTCTCTCATGCGCGCGGGCCTCAGGAGCGGATGAGCGGCTACGGCGCCTGGCCGCTCGGCGCCTACGACGACGTCGTCGTGGACGTGGTCGCCGAGTGGGAGCGCGCCGCAGCGCGCGCGAGCGAGCTCGGCGTTCCGCGCTCGTCCCTCGTCATGGACCCCGGGCTCGGCTTCTCGAAGGCGTCGCGCCACAGCTTCGAGCTCCTCCGTCGCGCAGGCCAGCTGGTCGCGGCGGTCGCGGCGAACGGCGAGGTCCCGGTCCTCTTCGGCGCGAGTCGCAAGTCGTTCCTCACCCTGGTCGATCCGCAGCGGCCGTGCGCCGGGGCGACCGACGCCCAGGCGTCGCGCGGCGAGCCCGCCGATCGCGAGGGCGCGTCGATCGCGGCGGCGCTCCACGCCGTGCGCGCCGGTGTCCACATCCTGCGTGTCCACGACGTCCGCGCCACGCGTCAGGCCATCGACATGGAGATCGTCCTCGGGACACCCCGGAGGAAGATCTGATGCTCGAGGGTCTCCGCTACCTCTTCGCAGCGCGCCCGCTCCTCCAGATCCTCGTCGACGTCGCCGACGTCCTCATCGTCACGTACGTCGTTTACCGCGCGCTCCTCGTCCTCCGCGGGACGCGCGCGATGCAGATGGGCACCGGGCTCGGTGTCATCTTCCTCATCTACGTGGTCGCGAAGTGGGCGGGGCTCGTCACCCTGTTCAACCTCCTCTCGTCCCTCCTCTCGTCGGTCATCCTCATCGTCGTCGTCGTCTTCCAGAACGACATCCGTCGCGGGCTGATGCGCGTCGGATCGCGCGCGTTCTTCTCGGGGATGGCGCGCCAGCAGGAGACGCGCGTGATCGACGAGGTGGTCGGCGCCTCGACCGAGCTCGCGCGCCACCGCATCGGCGCGCTCATCTGCTTCGAGCAGGACGCGAACCTCGACGAGTTCGTCGTCGGTCAGGGCACGCCGGTCGACGCGCAGGTGCAGCGCGAGCTGCTCGTCAGCATGTTCATCCCGGAGAGCCTGAACAAGCTGCACGACGGCGCCGTCGTCATCCGCAACTTCCGCATCGCCAAGGCCGGCGTCTTCTTCCCGATGCCGGACCTCAAGCTCCTCGACAAGTCGCTCGGCTCGCGCCACCGCGCGGCGCTCGGCATCACGGAGGAGACCGACGCCGTCGTCGTGGTCGTGTCGGAGGAGCGGGGCACCATCAGCTTCTGCTTTAACGGCAACATCGTCCCGAACCTCGACGGCGCGTCGCTCAAGCAGGCCCTCCTCGGGCTCTTCGGTCAGCGCGCGCGGGCGAAGAAGAAGGGCGCCAAGGGGCGCAGCTCGCTCACCCCGACGCCCGGGGCGCTCCGGCTCACCGTGCCGCCCCAGGCCCCGACCATCGCGGAGCGCGACAAGGGCGCCTCGACCAACCTCGACACGCCGAGCGCGGGCCGGCGCTCGGCGATCCCGCTCGCCGAGGACTCGGTGCCGGCCCAGCGCCTCACGGACCCGATGGCCACGCGTCCGATGCAGCCCTCTCCGACCCTCGCGACGCCGCTGCCCACCTCCGTGCCGATGCAGTCGATCGCGACGCCGCTGCCGACCCCGGTGCCGATGCAGCGAAGCTCACCGACGCCGAAGGACGGCAGCGACTGAGCTGGATGATTCGTTCGACCGTATCGATTGGAGTAGCCGAGAGCCATGTGGGACCGCATCAAGGCGATGCTCACGGAGAACCTGAACCTGAAGCTTCTGAGCTTCGCGTTCGCGCTCGTCCTGTACTCGCTCGTCCACGGCGGGCAGGACGCGCGCGGCTCGATCTCCGTCGACCTCGAGGTCAACCTCCCGCCCGAGAGCGGCGACAAGGTCCTCATCAGCACCATCCCGCGCGACGTGCGCATCTTCGTGCGCGGCTCGGCGCAGACGATCGACAACCTCCGCGGCGGCGCCGTCCACATGATCCTCGACCTGACCAACTCGCCCGAGCGCGTCACCTTCACCGACAAGATGGTGCGCTTGCCGGAGGGCGTGAGGGTGGAGATCGAGCAGTTCGAGCCCCCGTCGATCGACCTCAAGTGGGAGCAGCGCGTGACGCGCGACGTGCCGGTGCAGCTGAGCGTCGTCGGCTCGCCGGCCGACGGCTTCGACGTGAAGGGCCCGCTCGTCGCCGAGCCGAAGACGGTGAAGGTGCGCGGACCGCAGAGCGACGTCATGGTGCTCCAGCACGTCCGGGCCGAGGCGTTCGATGTCCGGACGCTCACCTCCGAGGGCTCGTACCCGAGGCAGCTGGCGATCGAGCGGCCGAACCCGCGGCTGAAGATCGATCCGCAGAGCGTCATCGTCACGGCGGAGATCACGCGCGAGGTCGCGGAGCGCCAGCTCACGAAGGTGCCGCTCGCGGTCGTCGGCACGCCGAAGGGCAAGGCGCAGCCGGCGGACGTCGACGTCCGCCTCATCTGCCCGCCCGACATCCTGCGGAGCATGCGGCTGGAGCAGATCGTCCCGCGGGTCGAGGTCACGTCGAAGGAGCCGTCCGGGAGCATGGCCCTGCCCGTCGTGCTGCAGGTGGACAAGTGCGAGGCGTTCACCACCCCGCGTGAGGTCGTCGTCAAGTGGTGAGCCGGCCGCCCTGACGGCGCGCCCATCGAGCGCGGGTGTGCGGCAAGTGCGACGCGGCGCCGTCGCGCGCGGTTGGCTGGGCACACGGCGATCCACTCGGGCTGCGGTCGAGCTCGTTCGCGGTGCCTTCGGCGTCATCCGCGCTTGATCGATCGCACCGAGGATGGGACCTTGGATCGTCGATGGCGGAGGAGCTGCCAATCCTCGTCGCGGCCGTCACGGACGAAAAGGGGCGTGAGCTCGCAGAAGCCTCGCGCCTGGGTCGCACCGTGTGGGTGCCGCTCGAGCGCGAGCCCGCGCGTCCGGGACCGCACCGCCTCGACGTGTACACCGCGTCGTCCGACGCGCCGCTTCGTCTGCTGGCCGAGCCGCTCGGGACGACGAGCGAGCGCGGGAGCGCCCTCCGCCTCTACCCCTGGGAGGAGGTCCGCCCGGAGACCGCGCCGCCCGTCGCGCCGGCCGATCCGTTCGTCGGGCGCGCGATCGCCGGCGGCCGCTACGAGATCCTCGCGCGGCTCGGCGAGGGCAGCATCGGCGCGGTGTACAGCGCGCGCCACACGGGGCTCGGGAACATGGTGGCGGTGAAGGTCCTCCACATGGCCTTCCAGCAAGACGTCGAGTTCTGCCGGCGCTTCTACGCCGAGGCGCTCGCGCTCTCCCGCCTCGACCACGCGAACCTCGTCCACATCTACGACTTCGGACAGGAGCCGGACGGCCTGCTCTACCTCGCGATGGCGTTCGTGGAGGGCGCGACGCTGCGCGCGATGCAGCGCACCGAGCGCGTCTTCGAGGTGCCGCGCATCGTGTCGCTGATGCTCGAGATCTCCGGCGGCCTCGGCCACGCCCACGGCCGAGGCCTCATCCACCGCGACGTGAAGCCCGACAACGTGATGGTCGTCGCGAAGGAGGACGACGACGGGCACCGGGTGGAGCGCGTGAAGGTGCTCGACTTCGGCTTCGCCGTGCCGCCGAGCGTCTCGGGCGAGGTCGCCCAGCGCCTGGCCGGGACGCCCGTGTACATGTCGCCCGAGCAGTGCCTGGGCGAGGAGCTCGACGCGCGGAGCGACGTCTACGCGTGCGGCGTGATGATGTACGAGCTCGCGACGGGGACGGTCCCGTTCCTCGCGCGCGACGCCGAGTCGATCCGCCGGATGCACGTGTCGATGCCGGCGCCGCTCGTCTCCGCGAACCGGCCCGACGTCGACCCGCGCTTCGACGCCCTCGTGCGGCGGGCGCTCGCGAAGTCGAGGCACGAGCGCCACCCGAACATGCAGGAGCTCCGCGCGGAGCTGAAGAGCCTCCTCGCGCCCGCGGTGTCGCCCTCGAGCGGCCGCGGCCTCGCGGGCGCGCGGGGTCAGGACAGCCGGCCCTCGCTGCCCGCGCCCTCGTCGCCGACCGTCTCCCCGCCGCCGAGCCGCCCCTCCACCGCGGACTGGCTCGAGGACCGCGCCGAGGGGTTCGCCCGCTTCATGGACGAGGCCCGGACGACCCCGGCGGCCGAGGCCCTCGCGAAGGACACGCACGGATGGCTCGGCGAGCTCGTGCGCGAGCGCGATCGGCGGGCGTTCGTGCGGCGCCTCGCGGAGCTCGAGGACGCGGTGCGGGTCCTCGCTCAGCGGGGCGACGCCGCGACGCTGCAGCGCGTGTCCGTCGTCGTGTCGGGGCTCGCCGACCGCGGGGAGCGCGATCCCGGGGTGCGCGATGCGCTCGCGGGCGTGGCGCGGCTGTTCGCCGATCCCGAGCTGCTCGGCCCGATCGCCGAGCGCCTCCTCGCGCCGCAAGACGCGCAGCCGAACGAGGGGAGCGCCGCCGCGGACCTCATCGCGGGGGCGCGCGTGGCCGGCGCCTACGCCCTCTACGGCGCTCGGACCCGGATCGCGGCCGATCAGCGGGCGCGGATCGCGTTCGTCACGACGATGAAGTCGCTCGGCGACTCGGCGTCCCCGGTGATCCGCGCGGCGCTCGCGCGGCTCTACGAGCAGGCGACGAGCGGACAGCATCGCGCGGCGACGGAGCTCGCGGAGGACCTCCTGCTCGGCGTGTCCAAAGCGGACGACGAGGTCACGGGGCAGCTCGCGCTCAAGTTCGCGTCGTCGCCCGTCCCCAGCCTCTGTCGCGCCGCCGCGCGCGCGATGACGCGCGTCTGGGGAGAGCGCGCGCGGCCGGTGCTGCTCCACCTCCTGCAGCACGAGGACGACAGCGTGCTCGTCGCGGCGGCCGTCGGGCTCCGCGAGATCGACGCCGTCGATCTCGAGGCCGTCGCGCGCATCGCCGCGCAGGTCGCCGCGGGGCGGGTCAGGACGCGGCAGCTCCACGCGGTAATCGCCGAGACCCTGCGGTCGGCGACCGCGAGCGCCTCCGCCGAGGCCGCCGGCGTGCTCCAGCGCCTCGGCGCTGGCTGAGCGCGGAGCCGGCGCTGGGCGCGCGGAGGGTCAGACCTCGACTTTGCCGGTGCGCTCGCTCACGTCGGAGGCGGCGCTCGCCCCGCGGGGCCGGCGCTCGTCGCGCTCGACGCGGCCGTCGCGCAGCGTGACCACGCGAGGCATCCCGGCGGCGAGCGCGGCGTTGTGCGTGACGATCACGATGGTCGTCTTCCGCTGCTCGTTCACCGTGTAAAAGAGCTGATGGATCTGCTCGCTCGTGCGCGAGTCGAGGTTGCCGGTGGGCTCGTCGGCGAGGAGCAGCTTCGGCTCGAGGACGAGCGCACGGGCCAGCGCGACGCGCTGCTGCTCGCCGCCGGAGAGCTCGCCGGGGCGGTGGAGCACGCGCTCCTTCAGGCCCACCTCTTCGAGCAGCGCCCGCGCGCGGCCTTCCATGTCGCGGCGCGAGCGGCCCTGGATGAGGCCCGGCATGACGACGTTCTCGAGGGCGCTGAACTCGGGCAGCAGGTGGTGAAACTGGAACACGAAGCCGATCGTCCGGTTGCGGAGCGCGGCCAGACGGGTGCCCGAGAGCTCGGTGAGCTCGGCGTCGTCGATCTTGAGCGAGCCGGACGTGATGACGTCGAGCGTGCCGATGCAGTGGAGCAGGGTGGATTTGCCCGCGCCCGACTGGCCGACGATGCCGACCATCTCGCCCTCGTCGATGGTGAGGTCGATCCCACGAAGGACGTCGAGCGTCCGCCCCATGTGCTGGAAGGACTTCTTGACGTCCTTGGCGACGACGACTGGACGAGCCATATTTCGCGTCCCTTCTAGCACACGAGACCGCTCGTCTGTTTCCCTTCGCGAGGCCGCCGCCCGCGCCCGCGCTTCGAGGCGGCCTGCCTCAATGGGGAAGGACGGCCACAGGAGGCGCCGCCGGCGCGCGCGCCGGGAGCGCCCTGCGGCCCATTGATCTCGCGAGGTTCGGGCGGCGCGCCGCCGCGAAGCGCTCGGCCAAGCTCGTGCAATGGCGAGGTGCGGAGGAGACCGATGCCGTCTGAGAGCCACTACGTGAGCGTCGCCGCCGTCACCCACCTCGGCCGTGTCCGTGAGAACAACGAGGACGCGTTCGTCGTCGCCGACCTGACGGGAGGGGGCCTCCTTGACGAGCGCTCCCACGCGCGCCTCGACGTGGGCGAGCGCGGCGTCCTGCTCGCCGTGTCGGACGGCATGGGCGGCGCTCAGGCCGGCGAGGTGGCGAGCGCGCTCGTCGTCGAGACGATCACGCGGGAGATCGCAGACGCTCCGCTCGAGACGCCGCGCGACGCCGCGCTGATCGAGGCCGTTCAGCGCGCGCACGAGGCGGTCCGCGTCGAGGGGCAGCGCGCGCAGGCGCGGATGGGCGCGACGCTCACGGCCGTGTTCGTCCGCGCCGGGCGCGCCTACATCGCCGAGGTCGGCGACTCGCGCGCGTACCTGCTCCGCGCCGGACGGATCGCGCAGGTCACGCACGACCAGAGCATGGTGCAGCTCCTCGTCGACAGCGGGATCCTGAAGCCGGAGGACGCGAGCCAATCGCCGATGCGCAACGTCATCCTCCAGGCGATGGGACACCAGCGGGAGATCAAGGTCGCGCTCGGGCGGATGGATCTGCGCGACCGAGACTGCCTCATCCTCTGCTCCGACGGGCTGACCGGGCACGTCAGCGACACGGAGATCCGGGACATCGTCCTCGAGACGAAGCGGCCGGAGGTCGCCGCCGCGCGCCTCGTCGAGCTCGCGAACGAGCGCGGCGGCAAGGACAACATCACGGTGATCGTCGCGGGCGTCGGCGGTGATCTCGCGCCGCCGGCGGCCGACGAGAAGCCCGAGGACGCCGTCCAGGTCATCCGAGCGTACGAGCCGAAGACGCCCAGCTCGCGCTGAGCCGGGCGTCAGAGCGGCGGCAGGCATCCACGGACGAGGAACGTCTCGGGCACCGGCGGATCACGTCGAGCCGCGTCGTCCAGCGTGCAGCGCACCTCTCGACCCGAGCTGAACGGGACGTCGACCGATCCGACGAGCGCCGCGCTCGACGCGTCGACGAGGCTCGCCCGCAGCTTCACGAAGCCCCAGTCGCCGACCACCGGCTCGAAGTACACGATGCCGGAGCGCGACTTGCCCGGCTCGAGCGCGCCGGAGCGGAGCTCTCTTCGGCGCAGATCGGCGCGCGGGGCGATCTGGTCCGGCGGGATCGCGCCGAAGCGCGCCGTCCCGGCGACGAGCTCGAAGGTCGCGCGCGAGACGTCGAGCGGGACGTCGCCGCCGTTGGCCACGCGCACGAGCACGGGCGTCGCGCGCTCGCCGAGCCCGAGCCAAGCGAACCTGCGCTCGTCGGTGCTGGCCTCGACCGTCACGCCGCCCTGGCTCGTCGCCCTGGCGGTGAACGGATCGATCCAGGCGGACGCCGTCGACGGCAGCGCCACGAGGGCCCGACGAGCGCACGCGGTCGTGGCGAGCGCGCCCGCCGCGAGCGCGGCGATCGCGAGCACGAGCCGCGCGCGTGAGGATGACCTCGTCGAGGACGACCTCGCCGAGCGCGCGGCGCTCATCGTCCGATCTTGGCCTTCAGCACCGGCTCGTTCGTCGGGCTGGCGACCGCGCCCGTCGGCTCGGGCGTGACGATCAGGTCGAACCGCTCGTAGGGCGTCAGCGTCTTCAGCGACGCCTTGCGGTCCTTGCCGACGACGAACGAGCCGACGTTCTGCGGAGGGAGGTCCTCGGTGAGCGGCTTGGTCCACACGACGTAGACGGTCGCATTGTTCGCGATCTTCTCTGGCGGAGCCATGTACTCGACCTCGAGGTTCACCTCGGTGTTCTGGTTCGCGGTGCGCCGCGTCTCGACCTCGCCCTTGGCGGCGGGGTTCTTCGGCGTGGTCGTCAGCGCGGTCGTCTGCGTTCCGGAGCAGGCGGCCAGCGCGGCGGCGAACGCGGCCGTGGCGAGGAGTGTGAGGCTTGGAGCGGTTCGCATGCGGGGCCGCGCATGCAATCGAGGCGCCCGCGGCGCGCGGGCTCATCCGCTTCTGCGCGTCGTCACGGCGCTGGCGCGCTCGGCTCGTGCGCGACCGGCGGCAGCAGCGGCGGCGTCTCGCGCGTGGCGACGTCCGCCACCATGAGCCCGACGAGGACCGCCAGGAGGGCGCCGGCGGCCGCGAGCGTGAGCTTCATCGAGAGGCTCTCACCGACGAGCTCCATGAAGAACAGCACCACGAGCGCGGCCTTCACCGCGGCGATCGCGAGCGCGACGAGCAGCGAGGCCGCGCCGAGGTGGACGTACGAGAGCGCGAAGCTCGCCGCCCACAGCACGAAGAGCGCGATCGCCGTCCGGGAGACGGCCTTCGGGACGGAGAAGGGGCTCATGCGAGGTAGAACAGCGGCCAGAGGAAGATCCAGATGACGTCGACGAGGTGCCAGTAGAGCGCGCCGACCTCGAGGCGGTAGGCGTCCGCGCGCCCGATCCGCCCGCGGACGATCCGGAGCCCGAGCACGCCGAGGACGACGACGCCGATCGTGACATGGATCGCGTGGAGCGCCGTCATGCCGTAGTAGAGCGTCCAGAACTCGGAGAGCCCTCGCGCGCGGTGCTCCGCGAAGTAGTGCCCGACGCCGCCGGGGTAGATGCCCTCGTCGAAGTGCGTGCGGTACTCGACGCCCTTGACGGCGAGGAACGCGAGTCCGAGCGCGACGGTGCCGCCGACCAGCCTGGCGGCGAGCCTGGCGTGGCCGCCCCGGAGCGCGTGGACCGCGATCGCGACGAGCGCGCTGCTGAGGAGCAGCACGCCCGTGTTGAGCGTCCCGAGGTACTTCGTGTTGTGGGAGACGCCCGTCGCGAACGCGCGCGAGAACTGCACCTGGTAGGTCACGAAGAGCGCGAACGCCGCGCCGAAGAGGAGCACCTCGCTCGCGAGGAAGACCCATATGCCGAGCCGCGCGGCGTGGGCCTGACGCTCCAGGCTCTCGAAGTGCTCGGCGTGCGTGGCGCGACCGGCGGCGCTCACGGCTCCTCGTCGGGCAGCGGCTGGGTGTAGTCGTAGGCGCCGATCTCGAACGACGGCGCCCGCCGGAAGTTGTGCTTCGGCGGCGGCGAGCTCGTGCGCCACTCGAACGAGCGCGAACCCCACGGGTTCGGCCCCGCCGGGGCGCCCCAGCGGAGCGCCCAGAGGAAGTAGAAGGCCGTGCTCACGAGGCCCGCGGCGAGCACCCACGAGCCCACCGTCGAGACGACGTGGAGGACCTGAAACTCCGGTGGGTAGTTGAAGTAGCGGCGCGGCATGCCCGAGTTGCCGAGCAAGAACTGGGGGAAGAACGTCGCGAAGAACCCGGCGAACACGAGGGCCGCCGAGAGCATCCCGAGCCGCTCGGGATAGAGCCTGCCGCACATCTTCGGGAACCAGTAGTGCAGGCCCGCGAGGAACGCCGTGAGCGTGCCGCCCACCATGATGAAATGAAAGTGCGCGACGATGAAGTACGTGTCGTGCCAGTGGACGTCGAGGCTCATCGCCGCGGTCGCCACGCCCGTCATCCCGCCGAAGACGAAGAGGAAGAGGAACGCGAAGATGTAGAGGAGCGGCGTCTTCAGCGCGATCGCCCCGCGCTTCAAGGTCCAGGTCCAATTGAACACCTTGATCGCCGAGAAGACGGCGACGAGCATCGAGAGGACGCCGAACGCTCCGGCGTCGAAGGTGCTCATCCCGGCCACGAACATGTGGTGCCCCCAGGTGAGGAACCCGACGAACGCGATCCCGAGCGACGAGTAGGCGATGGCCTTGTACGAGTAGGGGTTCTTCCGCGCGTAGCTCGTGACCACCTCGCTCACGACTCCCATCCCCGGGAGCACCATGATGTAGACCGCGGGGTGGGAGTAGAACCAGAACAGGTGCTGGTACAGCACGGGATCGCCGCCGCGCTCCGCGTCGAACAGGCCCCAGCCGAGCGCGTTGTCGACGACGACGAAGAGCAGGACCATCCCGAGGACCGGCGTGGCGAGCACCTGGATGATGCTCGTCGCGTAGATCGACCAGACGAAGAGCGGCATGCGCATCCAGCCGACGCCCTCGGCGCGCATCGTGTGGGTCGTGACGATGAAGTTCAGCCCCGTGAGGATCGTCGAGAAGCCGACGATGAAGACGCCCAGCAGCGCGAGCGGGACGGCCGTCGGGCTGAGCGAGCTGTAGGGCGGGTAGAACGTCCACCCCGTGTCGATGCCGCCGAGGAAGGTCGACAGCAGCACGAGGGCGGCGCCCGCGAGGAAGACGTACCAGCTCAGCAGGTTCAGCCGCGGGAACGCGACGTCCCGCGCCCCGATCATGATCGGCAGGAGGAAGTTGCCGAACGCCGACGGGATGGACGGGATCAAGAAGAGCCAGACCATGATCACGCCGTGCAGGGTGAACATGCGGTTGTAGGTCATCGCGCTCATGACCGTGGCGTTCGGCGTGAGGTGCTCGATGCGGAGCGCCATCGCGAAGAAGCCGCCCAGCGCCATCGTCACGAGCAGGCTCGCGAGGTAGAGGACGCCGATCCGCTTGTGGTCGGTCGTGAGGAGCCACGAGCGGAACGTCGTACCGTCCGCGAGGTAGCTCGCCGTCTTCGTCGTGCGAGGCGCGTTTGGCGCGGCGTCGCGGGGCAAGGGCAGCGTCGTCACGGCGCGGTCCCTCCGTCTGCGGCGGCCGTCACCTCGAGCCGCGGCAGCGTCACCCCCGAGGCCCCCACCGGCGCGTCGCGGAGCGAGCGGATCAGCTCGACCAGCGCGGCGGTCTCGCCGGCGCTCAGGACGCCCCGGAACGACGGCATGAGCTGGCGGTAGCCCGCGACGACGTCGGCGTTGGGATCCATCATCGACCGCGTGAGGTAGGCGTCGTCGGCGACGACGCGCCGGCCGTCGGCGAGGAGGACCTCGGAGCCGTAGAGGCGGGCCCAGGTCGGGCCGACGTGCGGCTGTCCGTCGAGCGTGTGGCAGGCGACGCACTGGCGGCGCTCCGCGACCACGCGGCCCTGCTCGAGGAGGCTGCTCTCCCCGCACGAGCCGGGCCCGCGGCCGCAGTCGGCCGCGGGGAGCGACGGGTCCCCGGCGCGCTTCCATCGCGCGTAGTCCTCCGAGCCGAGCACTCGAACCTCGCCGCGCATCGCCGAGTGGCTCACGCCGCAGTACTCGGCGCACCAGATCGGGAAAGAGCCGGCCTCCTTCGCCTCGAACCAGAGCGTGGTGTAGCGCCCCGGCAAGACGTCCTGCTTCACGCGGAACCCGGGCACGTAGAAGCTGTGGATGACGTCCCGCGAGATCATCACCAGCTTGATCGGGCGCCCGACCGGGACGGTGAGGACGTCGTTCGAGGCGCGGCCGTCGGCGTACGCGAACTTCCACATCCACTGCTTGGCGTCGACGTAGACGATCTCCGCGTCGTCGGGCGCGTCGCGCGCGTCGACGTATTGCCGGAAGCCGATGACCCACCAGAGCAGGAACATCCCGAGCACCGAGGCGACGATGAACGCCTCGCCCTTGCGGGTCGCCGTCACCTCCTCGGTGAGCTGGTCGTCGCGCTTCCGGTGGTAGCGGACCGTGAACCACGCCGCCGTCAGGAAGACGTAGGTCGACACGAGCATCGTCACGCCGATGACGAAGCCGTGCAGCAGATCGATCCGGTCGGCGATCGTCGAGCCCCCGCGCGGGAGCGCCAGGATGAGGCGGAGCGTCTCCATCAGCGGCCCTCTCCGCGCTCGGGGACGAGCGGACGGTTCGGTGGAGGTGGCGCCGCGACGTAGAGCTCGATCGCGTCGTCGATCGGGATGCGCGCGAGCCCTGCGTCGCGGTCGACCCAGCCGAAGGTGCCGAGCTCCGCCTGCTGGCGGCTCCGGAGATCGAGGCCGCGCCGTGTGGCAGTGATCGACGTTTGATCGAGGATGCCGATGGTCTCGGGCGCCACCTCGGGCGCGGGAGCTTCGCGGTCGCCACGCCAGCGGGCGAGGAGGTCCCAGGCGATCGCGAGCGCGATCGCGGTGATCGCGATGCTCGCGACGGTGACGCGCCCGATCGCGCGCCGGTCGACGACGTCCGGCGCCTGACGCGCCGCCGGATCTCGCGTGTCCCCCGTGCTCATGGCGATCGGTACCTCAGCGCGTCGCGCTGCACGGCGGTGGCGGGCCTCTCCTCGGGCGCCCGGCCGCGGGTGTAGACGAGGTGCGCCCCGTAAGCCCACGCGAGGGCGAAGACGCAGACGAACGGCGCGGCGTCGGCGAGCGACGGGTGCGCGCTCACGGCGGGGACCACGAGCCACTCGAAGTCGAGCGCGCTCGTCACGACCAGCCAGCTCCCGAGCGCGGCCAGGAAGAGCGGCGAGCGCTTGAGCGGGCGCGAGAGGAGCAGGAGGAAGGGCAGCGCGAACCGGCCGAGCCCGAGCACGACGTCGACCGTGCGCCACGCGCCGCGCGATCGCGTCGTGTAGAAGACGACCTCACCCGGGAGGTTCGCGATCCAGATCAAGAGGAGCTGGAAGAACGCGATGTACGCCCAGAGGATGACCGCCATCAGCGTCAGCCGGCCGACGGCGTGGAAGTGATCGGCGCCGCCGCCGTCCGTCAGCCCGCGGATCGACGCCATCCACGAGGCCACCGCGATGACGGCGAGCGCCGAGAGCAGGCCGGAGGTGAAGACGTAGACGCCGAAGACGTTCGACACCCAGCCCGGGTGGAGCGACATGAACCAGTCGAACGCGGCGAACGTCAGCGTGAAGGCGACGATCGGGAGGCCCGCCGCCGACAGCTTCCGCTCCCAGGCCGCGTGCGCCGCCGTCGGCGCGCGCGACGAGGCCGCATCGGCGCGGCGGAGCAGGACGGCGAGGGCGGTCCAGGTGGCGAGGTAGAAGAGCGATCGGACGAGGAAGAACCGAGGGTGGTTCCACGCCTCCTGATGCTCGAGCGCGTGCCTCACGCTCTCCGGGAGATCGGGCGCGGGCGACGCCCACGGGTAGACGAGCTCGAGCGAGCCGGCGATGGGGAGGAAGAAGAGCGCGAGCAGCGGAGTCGTCCCGGCCACGGCGACGACCACGCGGCGGAGCACGCGCCACCAGCGCGCGCCCGTGACGTGGAGCACCATCACGAGGATGAGCGCTCCGAGGACCGTCGCCAGGACGAACGCGTAGGCCGCGACCCACGCTGCCAGCGCGCGGCGCGCGTCGACGAGCGCGTAGGCGAACGAGAGCGCCCCGGCGGCGAGGCCGATCCCGAGCGGCACGAGGACGCCCGTTCGCATCGGGCCGCGCTTCATCGCGCCTCGCGCGCGAGGCGATCGCGCAGCTCGGGTGGCAGGTCGGCGACGCGCGCGCGCTGGCTCAGCTGTAGCGCCTGGACGTAGGCGGTGACCGCCCATCGCTCCTCGCGCGTGAGCATGTCGGCGTAGCCGGGCATCAGCCCGTATCCGGAGGTCGCGTAGACGAAGAGCTCCTCGCGCGAGCGTGCGAGGTTGTCGGAGGCGAGGAGCGACGGCGGCGGCCGGAGCGTCATCTTCGTCGCGACGACGCTGTCGCCGTCGGCCTTCACGCCGTGGCACACCGCGCACGTCGAGTCGAAGCGCTGCTTGCCGAGGGACACGAGCTCGCGCGTGATCGGCGGCGGCGGGGCGTCGCGGTCGTCGTCGGTCGGGACGCTCCCGCGCGGGGGCGTGCGCATCACCTTCCCGTCGGGGAAGGCGGAGCTCGCCTCGTAGGGGTCGGCGCGGCGCTGCTCCAGCATCCGCGCGAGCGTCGGATCGGGCGTCTGCCACGCCTGCCGGTCGTCGCAGCCCGCGACGGCGACGCTCACCGAGACGGCGATCGCGACGCGCCTCACGAGCCACCTCCGGGGAGCCGCGCGCGCGTGACGATGGCGCCCAGGCGCGCGAGCTCCGCGTCGAGCAGGGCGTGCGCGTCGTCGAGGATGCCCGCGTCGTCGTCGTACGCGTCGCGGATGAGGAGCCAGTAGCGATCGAGGCTCGTGCGCTCGAAGCCGGGGAGATCGAAGAGCGGGTCGTGGAGCCGCGGGAGCCGCGAGCCGACGAGCACCGCGGCGAACGTCGCGAGCGCCGCGAAGAGGACCGCGCTCTCGAAGACGATCAACATGTCGGTCGGGAGCGAGCTCTTCGGCCGCCCTCCGACGTCGAGCGGGTAGTCCACGGCGTTCGTCCACCACTGCACGAGGAGCGCCAGCGACGCTCCGCCGAGGCCCGCGGCGAACGCGAGGCGCGGGAGGCGCGTGCGCCGGACGCCGAGGACGTCCTCGAGCTCGGGGATCGGGAAGGGCGTGAACGCCTCGACGCGCGCGAACCCGAGCGCCCGGACGGAGCGCGCCGCCCGGACGACGCCCTCCGGCGAGTCCAGCTCGGCGATGATGACCTCACCCATGCGCGCGCTCCTCCGCGAGGTGGTGCTTCAGCTCCTTGAGCTCGGCGATCGGGATGAACGGGACGAACCGGAGGAAGAGGAGGAACAGGAACAGGAAGAACGCCACCGTCCCGAAGAAGAGCGCCCCGTCGATGATCGTCGGCCGGTATAGCCCCCACGATGACGGCAAGAAATCGTGCGCCTGCGACGTGACGATGAGCATGAAGCGCTCGGCCCACATGCCGACCTGGATGAACGCCGCGGCGATCCAGAGGACGGCCGCGCTGCGGCGCGCGCGCCTCCACCAGAAGAGCTGCGGCGTAAGGCAGTTGCAGACGATGACCACCCAGTAGACGACGGCGTATGGCCCGAACGGGCGCATCACCAGCGTCGTGTACATCTCGTAGCGCTCGCCGGAGTACCAGGCCGACCACGCCTCGACGGCGTAGCTGTAGATCACGATCCACCCCGTCACGAGCAGCATCTTCGCCATGCTGTCGAGGTGGCGCGTCGTGATGACGTGCTCGACGCGGTAGAGCCGGCGCGCCGGGATCATCAACGTCAGCACCATCGCGAAGCCCGAGTAGATGGCGCCCGCGACGAAGTACGGCGGGAAGACGAGCGAGTGCCAGCCGGGGAGGTTGGCGATGGCGAAGTCGCTCGAGACGATGCTGTGCACCGAGACGACGAGCGGCGTGGCGATCCCGCCGAGGAGCCCGTAGCCGATCCGCCACCTCTGCCAGTCGTGCGCCGAGCCGCGCCAGCCGAGGGCGAAGATCGCGTACGCGCGGCGCCGCCAGCGCTCGCGCGCGCGGTCGCGCATGACGGCGAGATCGGGGACGAGCCCGAGGTACCAGAACAGGAGCGAGACGGTGAGGTACGTCGTGACCGCCGCGACGTCCCAGGTGAGGGCGCTCCGGAACTGCGGCCACATGGCCATCGTGTTCGGGTAGGGGAGCAGCCAGTAGAAGAACCACGGCCGGCCCATGTGGAGGAGCGGGAAGAGGCCCGCCTGCACGACGGCGAAGAGCGTCATCGCCTCGGCGAAGCGGTTGATCGACGTCCGCCACTTCTGCTCGAGCAGCAAGAGGAACGCGGAGATGAACGTGCCGGCGTGGCCGATCCCGATCCACCAGACGAAGTTCGTGATCCCGAACGCCCAGGCGACGGGGATGTTGTTGCCCCAGACGCCGATCCCGGTCGTGACCGTGTAGGCGATCGCCGCGAAGAGCACGAGCGAGCCGAGGAACGTGACGAGCAGCGCCGGTCGCATCCAGCGCGGCGGTCGGAGGACCTTGTCGAGGAGCTCGTCGGTGAGCTCCGCGTACGTCCCCTCGTGCACGAGGACCGGGAGCTCGCCGTCCGCGTCGGCGCGGACAGGTGAGGTGGCGGCGCTCATTCGAGCTCCGGGTTCGGGTTCTTGAGCCGCGCGAGGTAGCGCACGCGCGGCTCGGTCCCGAGCTCGTCCAGGACGGCGTACGCGCGCGCGTCCTCGCGGAGCCGCGTCACCTCGGCGTTGGCGTCGCGGAGATCGCCGAACACGATCGCGCCGGAGGGGCAGGTCTGCTGGCACGCCGTCCGGGGAGGCGTCGTGGGTTCGCCTCGCCGCTCGCGCATCCCGTGCTCGCGGAGGCGCTGGACGCAGAACGTGCACTTCTCCATCACGCCGCGCTGGCGCACCGTGACGTCCGGGTTGTGCACGAGCTGGCGGGTCGCGTCCTCCTCGCGGTGGAAGTCGAACCAGTTGAAGCGCCGCACCTTGTAGGGGCAGTTGTTGGAGCAGAACCGCGTCCCGACGCAGCGGTTGTAGACCATCTCGTTCAGCCCGTCGTCGGAGTGGACCGTGGCGTTCACCGGGCAGACGTACTCGCAGGGCGCCGTCTCGCAGTGCTGGCAGAGCATCGGCTGCGCCGCGATCTCGGGGGCCTCTGGATCGCCGACGAGGTACGTGTCGATCCTGAGCCAGTGCATCTCGCGGCCGAGGTAGACCGCGTCGGGGCCCACCGTCGGGACGTTGTTCTCGGCCTGGCAGGCGACGACACAGGCGCCGCACCCGGTGCAGCGCGTGAGATCGATCGCCATCCCCCACTGGTGGGCGCCCGCGCGCGGCTCCTGCGTGTAGAGCGTGAGGTGACGCTTGCGCTCGCCCTGCGTCGACGCCCGCGCGCGCTGGTGCGCGCCGAGGGTCGCGTGACGGAGGATGTCCTCGTCGCGCCCCTCGAGGCTCCGGTGGCGCTGCGTGATCGCGAGGTCGCGGCGCGCGCCGGTCTTCCGGACGTCGACGGAGAGCGGCGCGACGGCCACGCCCACCGCGAGCGAGAAGGCGTTCGCGCCGCGGCCGTGCGCGAGCTCGGCGCCTCGCGTGCGGCCCCAGCCGAGCGTGAGGCCGACGGTCCCGTCAGCTTGCCCCGGGACGACGATCGCCGACGTCGTGACCTTCGCCCCGGACGCTCGCAGCTCGATCTCGTCGCCGCTCTCGATCGCGTAGTGCGCGGCGGTCTGAGGCGAGAGCGTCGCCGCGTTCGCCCACGTGAGCTTCGTGATCGGGTGGGGCAGCTCCAGGAGCCAGGCGTTCGCCGCGAAGCGCCCGTCATGAACGCGCGGATCGGGCCGGATGACGAGCTCGATCGCGGGCGCGGGCGCGGGCGTCGCGCGCCGGAGTCGCCTGGCGAGCGCTGGCCAGTCGATGCGCGCGTCGACCGGGGCGATCGCCGAGTCCTCGACGATCCCCCGCTTGAGCGCGCGTCGCCAGCGCGGCTCTGCGTCGGAGCCGCGCGGCGGTTCGCCGTGAAATCGAGCCCGGACACGGTCGTAGCCGTTCGTACCGCGATCGCGCGCGAAGAGCGCCAGCAGATCGAGCGCCGTACGCCCGCCGAAGAGCGGATCGATCAGCGGCTGGACGATCGACGTCGTGCCGTCGAAGGCGCGCGTGTCTCCCCAGGACTCGAGCGGGTGAGCCTCCGGGATCGCGAACGTGCACTTGTCCGAGGTCTCGTCCACGTGCAGGCCGAGGTAAGCGCTCTGTCGAGCGCGCGCGAGCAGCTCACCGAGCGTCCGGTCCGCCGGGGACGCATAAGCGACGTTCGTACCGCAGACGACGAGCGTGTCGACCTGGCCGGCGGCGAGCTCGCCCGCGAGCGTCGCGGTGTCGTGCGCGGGCTCTCCCGCGGCCACGATGGGCGACGGCCCGAGCGTCACGGTCTCTCCGAGGTTGCCGAGCGCGGCGTTGAGCGCGTGGGCCAGCGCGTGCACCTCCGGCGGCTGCGCGTCCCCCGCTATGACGGCCGAGCGCCCGCGGTGCGCGGCGAGGTCGCGCGCGGTCGCCGCGATCCACGCGCGATGCGGCGCGGCGGCCGCGCGCAGCGTGGACGGCACGCCGCCCGGGAGGCCTGGGAGGCCGACGGCGCTCGCGAGCTCGGCCGCGATCGCCAGCACCTCCCCGGAGCGCACGCGGAGCCGGTGGTCGGCCATCGCGCCGGTGACGCTGTAGACCGCCTCGACGACGTAGAGGCGGTTCATCGCTTCGAGCGCGGCGCGGCGATCCGCGAACGCCCGAGCGAGGCGGAGGCGCGCCGGGCTCGTCGTCAGGAAGTCGGCGTCGAGCGCGACGACCACGTCCGCGCGCTCGAGCGCGAAGCGTGGCTCGAGCACGCGCCCGAACGCGACGCGCGCGCCCTCCCAGGCGTTCTCCGGCGTGGTCGGTGAGTAGAACGAGATGGCCGCGCGCGGCAGGCGCTCGCGGATCTCGTCGAGGAGCGCCGCCAGCGTCGGAGACGACGTCGGCTGGAGCAGCAGGTGGAGCCCTTTGCCCTCGGCCGAGGTCCACGGGCCTCGGGTCAACGCCTCCTCGACGCGGGCCCAGGAGACGATCGAGCCGCGCTCGGTCAGCGCGCGCGCGCGCTGGGGATCGTAGAGCGAGAGGACCGACGCCTGCTCGAACGCGCCGGCGGCGCCGAGGCTGGCGGGATGCTCGGGGTTGCCCTCGATCTTCGTCGGGCGGCCCTCGTGGCTCTCGACGACGAGCCCGACGGCGTACCCGTCGAGCGTGGACGCGGTCGCGTAGTGCTTGGGGATGCCTGGCGTGACCTCCGGAGGTTGCACGACGTACGGGACGATCTCCTGACGTGGCGCGCGTGTGCACGCGCCGAGGCCAGCGAGCGCGAGCGCGGCGCCCATCCGCGCGAGGAAGTCACGGCGCGCGATCGGATCGCGCGCGTCGTCGAGCGCGATCGCCAGCGCGGCGGCGCGGCGACGTCGCGGATCTTCGTCGTCGAGGTCTGCGCGCTCGTCGGTCATCGGTGGCACCCGGAGCAGTCGACGATCGACCGGACGCCGAGGCTCGCGCGGAGCTCTCTCCCGAGGACCTCCTGCGGTCGGTCGGGCGTCCACTCCATGTTGGTCACCTCGCCCGGCGGGCGGAGGTGCTCCTCGGGCGCCCGGTGGCACTCGAGGCACCAGCGCATCGTGAGCGGCTGCGCCTGGTAGACCTGCCCCATCAGGTCGACCCGGCCGTGGCACGTCACGCACCCGACCCCCTTGGTCACGTGCGCCGAGTGGTCGAAGAACACGAAGTCGGGGAGCGCGTTGACGCGCTGCCAGCGGATCGGCGTGCTCGTGAAGTAGCTCTCGCGCACCCTCGCGAGCTCGGGGCTCGTCGTCCAGACCTGGGCGTGGCAACCCATGCATACCGACGTCGCGGGGACGCCGGCGTGCGCCGACCGCGTCGCGCCGCCGTGGCAGTACTCGCAGCCGACGCCTTCGTCGCGCACGTGGTGCCGATGATCGAACTTGATCGGCTGCTCCGGCGGCTCCTCTCGTCCGGTGGCGTACGGCGTACGCGCCCACGCGATGAGCGCCACGGGCAGGCCGACGATCGCAGCAGCGGCGCTGCCGATCGCGAGCCAGTAGATCTGGTTGGCGTACGCAGGGAAGAGATTCACGCGGAGCTGCGCGGCGCCGTGCATCCCGCGAGCCAGGAAGCGAGCGCGGAAGTCCGCGAACCACTGCGGCCGTCCGCGGCGTGCTGTAGCGACTCGACCCGGTGTGAGCGCGAGCGCACACGCGATCGGCGGACGCCGCGACGTCGACGACCGCGGCCACGTAGCCGCGGCGGCGTGACCGCGGCGGCGTGGAGCGCGGCGGCGCGGCCGCGCGTGAGCGCGTCAGACGATGAAGGCGAAGCCCATGTCGGCGGTGGTGATGCCGTGCGGTGTGGCGTCGATCTGCGTCAGGCGAGCCTGATGCGGCCGGTAGGCCGTGACGATGTCGACGCGGGAGATCGAGTGCTCCGCATAGCGGTTCCAGTGAATGATCGGGTGGAGGCAGTACTGGATCCGCGCGGGGTAGATGCCGCCTCGCCGCACGCACCTCACCGCCGCGAGGACGTCTTGCGCGAGCACCTGCCGGACGGCGACCTCGTACGCGGTCGAGAGGACCGGGTCGTCCGTCTGCTGCTCTTGGTACGTGAGGAAGCCGCCGCGAAGGAACACCGCGTAGACCCAGCTGGACGTGGCGGCGCTGATCGGGAAGATCGGCGCCACCGCGACGCGGAGCGTGAGGGCGACGCTCGTGTCCGGGTTGACGTCGTACTTGGGCGCCTGCCGTCCGTAGTAGTAGCGCTTGTTTCGATACTCGGGCCCCTCGGTGAACGCGCGGCCGAGCTCCTTCACCTTCTTCGCCGGGCTCCACTCGGGAGGGACCTGCCCGTGGATCTCGCCGTGCTTGTAGACGGGGTGCGAGCGGTTCTGAAACCCCCGCGGGAAGATCTCGTCGGGGCCGCGCGTGTCGCTCCGGAACGCGAGCCTCCCGATCCAAGACCAGCGGTTCTTGGCGTCGACCGTGCGCCAGCCCGGATCGTTCATGGCCGCATGGTACCACCCTCCCGCGCGAGAACGTCGAAATGGTGGAGTCCGTGGAGATGCTGGCCCAGCGGCTGCCGCGGCCCTCACGTCGTGCTCCGGTGCGGTCCCGCCGCGCGTTCGTGCTCGGCGAGCGACGCCGCGGCGTTGATGACGGCGACGTGGGAGAAGGCCTGGGGGAAGTTTCCGATGAGGCGGCGCCGGTTGAGGTCGTACTCCTCCGAGAGCAGGCCGACGTCGTTGGCGACGCCGAGCACCCGCTCGAAGAGCGCGCGCGCCTCGTCCCGCCGGCCGATCAGTACGAGCGCGTCGACGAGCCAGAACGAGCAGGCGATGAACGCGCCCTCGCGGTCGCGGAGGCCGTCGAGGTTCTCGCCTTCGCCGGTCGTGTAGCGGAGGACGAAGCCGTCCCGCACGAGCTCGCGCTCGACGGCGGCGATCGTCCCGACGATGCGCGGATCGTCCGGGGGCAAGAAGCCGAGCACCGGCAAGAGGAGCAGGCTCGCGTCGAGCGCGCGCACGCCGTAGCTCTGCGTGAAGCTCCCCAGCGTCGCGTCGTAGCCCTTCCGGCACACCTCGTCGTGGATCTCGGCCCGCACGCGGCGCCAGCGGTCGAGCGGGCCGTCGAGCCCGTGCTGCTCGACGGCCTTCACGAGGCGATCCATCCCCGCCCACGCCATGACCTTCGAGTGGACGAACTGGCGGCGAGGTCCGCGCACCTCCCACAGCCCGTGGTCCGGCTCCGACCAGCGCGACTCCAGCCAGTCGCCGATCGCGCGCTGGACGGCCCACGCCGCCCGATCGCTCCGGAGGCCCATGCGCCGGCTCTGGTGGAGGGCGTCGAGCACCTCGCCGTAGACGTCGAGCTGGAGCTGGCGTGAGGCGCGGTTGCCGATGCGGACCGGCGCCGAGCGCTCGTAGCCGGGCAGCCAGCCGAGCGACAGCTCGTCGAGGCGCCGCTCCCCCGCCGGGCCGTAGACCGTCTGCAGCTTGCCCGGATCGCCGGCGACCGCGCGGAGGAGCCAGTCACGCCAGGCGGCCGCCTCGGCGGTGTATCCTGCATGCATCAGCGCGTAGAGCGTGAACGTCGCGTCGCGAAGCCAGCAGTAGCGGTAGTCCCAGTTGCGCGTCCCGCCGAGCTGCTCCGGGAGCGACGTCGTCCCCGCCGCCACGATCCCTCCCGTCGGCGCGTAGGTGAGCGCCTTGAGCGTCGCCAGCGAGCGCACGACGGCGTCGCGGTAAGGCCCGCGCGTGCGGTGGCGAGCCGCCCACGCGTGCCACCAGCTCCGGGTCTCGTCGACGGCGCGCAGTCCGTCGACGGGCGGCGGCGGCGGCTCGTGCGAAGGGTGCCACGTCAGGACGAACGGCACCCGGTCGCCGGCGCGGACGGTGAGCTCGGCGACGGTCTTCATCCCTTCTCCGTGCGTCTTCACCGGAGTCGTCAGGACGAGCGCATCGGGGCCGGCGATCGCGAGGAGGCGGCCGGAGACCTTGCGGACCCACGGGACCACGCTGCCGTAGTCGAAGCGGATCACGAGCTCGACGCGCATGCGGACCGCGCCGGAGACGCCCTCCACGACTCGCACGACGTCAGGGTGCCGTCCGCGGATCGGCATCGCGTCTACGACGCGCGCCGTGCCGTCCTTGGTGTGGAAGTCGGTCTCGAGGACGAGCGAGTCGCCGCGGTAGCGTCGCTCGACGCGGGCCGGCGCCACCGGGTGAACGGCGAAGCGGCCGTTTTCGGGTGTCCCGAGGAGCGCGGCGAAGCACGCGCCCGAGTCGAAGCGCGGCAGGCACAGCCAGTCGATGGAGCCGTCGCGCCCCACGAGCGCGACCGAGTGGGTGTCGCCGATGACCGCGTAGTCTTCGATGTTCACGATCGGACCTGACCGGCGCGCCGTGCGCGCACGCGTGCGGACGTTCGGTTTGCCTCTCGAAGGACGCCCGGCCAGCAAGGACTGCACCCGCCGGTGCGACTCGGAGGTGAGCCCCTCGCCCGGCGGCACCGCGATTGCTCTCCAGCTGTCGCACCCAAGGTGAGCGCGAGCGGAGGAGGAGACATGGCGAAGCTGGACGTCGAAGCGGTCGATCTCGGGAAGCTCGTCGACGTCGTCCGTCGAACGACGGAGGCTCCGCTCTCCGGGGCTCTCGTCGGTCGCTCCGTCCTGCGCGACATCGTCGCGACGCACCTCGAGTGCTCGATGCTCGAGGCGGAAGAGCTCGTCGACACGATGGTCTCGCGCGGCTTCGCGCGGCTCGAGCGTGACCCCGAGGGCCGCGAGGTGTGGCGTCTCGGTCGCGAGGCCTGAGACCGCCCGCGCGCGGGCGTGAACCTTGCGACCCGCACGCGTTCCATGCGTCCCGGCGCGCCCTTCCTGTGTCCGGAGGCGGCCGCGGGGACCGGCCGCGGAGGCGCGCGATGACCATCGCGGCGGCGCCCGGCGCTGCAGAGGGGCACGGCGAGCGCGCCGACGTGACGTGCTCGTTCGAGCGCTCGCCCGGCGCCGTGCGGCTCGCGGGGACGTTTCGCGTGCGCGAGGCCGCGCGCGCCTGGGACGAGCTCCACGCCGCCGCCCGCGGCGCGCGCGAGCTCGAGCTCGACCTCTCGGACGTGCGGCGGATGGACGGTGGGGTGATCGCGCTCATCGTCGCCGCGCGCGCCGAGCTCGCGGCCGAGGGCGTGAACGTCCGGATCGTCTCGATCCCGGAGCCGCTGCGCCCCCTGTTCGAGCTCTACCGCGGCTGCTCGCCCCCCGCGTCGCGCCCGCCGAGCGCGACGCTCGGCGCCGTCGAGGCGATCGGCGACGCCGTGCTCCGCTGGGCCACCGAGCTTGGCGGGGCGCTCCGATTCCTCGCGGAGGCGACCGCGGCCTTCGTCCGCGTCCTCCGGCGGCCGCGCCGCGCGCACCTGTCCGAGGTCCCGTGGCTGGTCCAGCGGGCGGGCTTCGACGCGCTGCCGATCGTAGTCCTCATCTCGCTCCTCGTCGGCTTCGTGATGGGCTACCAGTCCGCGCGCCAGCTCGAGCGCTTCGGCGCCAACGTGTACGTCGCCGATCTCGTCGGCATCTCGATCACGCGCGAGCTCGCCCCGCTGATGACCGCGATCATCGTCGCCGGTCGCTCCGGAGCGGGGTTCGCCGCGGAGATCGGCACGATGAAGGTGAACGACGAGATCGACGCCCTCCGCGTGATGGGGCTCGTGCCCATCGCCCGGCTCGTCGTCCCGCGCGTCCTTTCGCTCGTGATCGTCCTCCCGGTGCTCGCGCTCGTCTCGGACGTCGTGGGGATCGCGGGGGGCCTCTTCGTCGCGGTGACGAGCCTCGACGTCTCCGCCCCGGCCTACCTCCTCGAGACGCGGCGCGCCTTGGTCGCGTGGGACGTCTGGCAGGGGCTCATCAAGAGCGCGCCGTTCGGCGTGACGATCGCGCTCATCGCGTGCCAGCAGGGCTTCGCCGCGTCGGGCGGCGCGGAGAGCGTCGGGCGGCGCACCACGACCACCGTGGTGGCGTGCCTCTTCACGCTCGTCCTCCTCGACGCCGCGTTCACCTTCACGCTCCGGTTGCTGGGCAAATGAGCGCGGCTCGAACGGACGCCGCGCTCGCCGGCGAGCGGCTCCTCGAGGTGCGCGGGCTCACGATCGGCTGGGGCGCGAAGGTGCTGCAGAAGGGGCTGACGTTCGACGTCGCGCGCGGCGAGGTCTTCGCGATCCTCGGGCGGAGCGGGGCGGGGAAGTCGACCCTCCTTCGCTTCTTGGTCGGCCTCGAGGCGCCCGTCGCGGGGCAGGTCGTCATCGCCGGCCACGGACCGGTCGACCTCCGCGCCGGTCTGCCGCCGTTCGGCGTCATGTTCCAGGCGGGGGCGCTCTTCGGATCGATGACCGTGGGCGAGAACGTGCGGCTCGCGCTCGACGAGTGGACGGACCTGCCGCCGGTGGCCGCCGCGGCCGTCGCGCGGGCGAAGCTCGCGCTGGTCGGCCTGGAGGGCGCGTTCGACAAGCTCCCCTCCGAGCTTTCGGGCGGCATGCTCAAGCGAGCGGCCATGGCGCGGGCGCTCGCGCTCGATCCCGAGCTCGTCTTCCTCGACGAGCCTTCGGCGGGGCTCGATCCGATCACCGCGCGCGAGATCGACGACCTCATCCGCGCGCTCAACGACGCCCTGGGCCTCACGTGCGTCGTCGTGACCCACGAGCTCGAGAGCGTCTTCGCCGTCGCGGATCGGTGCATCGTGCTCGACCACCACGGCGGAGGGATCGTGGCCGACGGCGATCCGCGCGCGCTGCGCGAGAGCACCGACCCGCGCGTCCGTGAGTTCTTCAACCGGCGCCCGAGGAGTTGACGATGGCGACCACGCCGAACCGCTTCAAGCTGGGACTGTTCCTCCTCATCGCGCTCGTCGCGGCCGCGGCCCTCGCGCTCGCGCTCGGGGTCCACCTGTTCCGCACGAACACCGTCGAGCTCCGGACGTACTTCGACGAGTCGGTGCAAGGGCTCGACGTGGGGGCGCCCGTGAAGTTCCGCGGCGTGACCATGGGCGTGGTGACCGCGA
Source organism: Labilithrix sp. (assembly GCA_019637195.1). GTDB lineage: Bacteria > Myxococcota_A > Polyangia > Polyangiales > Polyangiaceae > Labilithrix. The sequence goes on from JAHBWA010000001.1 coordinate 128,535, forward strand.
TCGAGATCGCCCCCGATCGGCGCCACATCGAGGTGGTCGAGGAGCTCGAGGTCGACGAGCTCCACCGCCTCGGCTTCTCCGGCGACGGCACGCGACCGCCAGAGGAGCTCCGGGCGCAGATCTCGCCCGTCGGGATCACCGGGGTGAAGTTCGTCGCGCTCGACTTCTTCGACCCGCGGACGACCCTGCGGCCCGAGCTCCCGTTCCGGCCGCCGTCCAACTACATCCCGGCGGCGCCGAGCGTGGTCAAGAGCCTCGAGGACGCGGCGATGCGCGCGATCGAGCGGCTCCCGGCGATCACCGACGCGGTCGCCGCGGCGATGTCGCGCCTCGAGCGGATGCTCGCGTCGCTCGAGCGCGACGAGGTCTCGGAGAAGACCGCGGCGGCGCTGACGCGGGCGAACCGCGTGCTGGCCTCGCTCGAGCGCGTCACCGCCGGGTTCGAGCGCGCGGGGCTCCCAGCTCGCTCGGCGAGGACGCTCGACGATCTCCACGACTCCGCCGCCCGCGTGAACGCGCTGCTCGATCGCCTCGACGGTGACGACGGCCTCATCGCGTCGGCGAGCCGGGCGGCGGAGGCCGCCTCCGATCTCGGCCGGAGCACGACGCGGACCTCGCGCGAGCTCGAGTCGACGATGCGCGGCATCCGCGAGGCCGCCGAGGCGGTGACGGAGCTCGCCGAGGCGCTCGAGCGCGATCCGGACATGCTCGTCAAAGGACGCGCCAAGGCGCGGCGCTGAGCGCGACGGCGAGCGCGACGTGGAGCGCGCGGGGCGAAGCGTCGCCGCTATTCGTAGCGCAGGCCGTCGACCGGGCGGAGGCGCGAGGCGGCGTACGCGGGGTAGACCGTGGACAGCGTGCAGATCGTCAGCGCGGCGGCGGCGACGGTGAGGAAGTCCCAGCCGTTCACGCTGATGGGCAGGCGGTCGATGTAATAGACCTCGGGATCGAGCCGCAGCCCGAACCACTTGAGGCCCGTGCACATCGCGAGGCCGGTGACGACGCCGAACACGGTGCCGATCCCGCCGATGATCATTCCCTCGATCATGAACGTGCGGAGGATCGAGCCGTCGCTCGCGCCGATGGCCTTGAGGATGGCGATCTCCTTGCCCTTCTCCGTCACCATCAAGAGCAGCGTGCAGACGATGCAGAAGCTGGCGACGAGGATCGCGACCGAGAGGATGATGAACGTCGCGAAGCGCTCGAGCTTCAGCGCGCTGAAGAGGTTCTTGTTGATCTCGCGCCAGTCGCGGATGCGCAGCTCGGGGCGGTCCACGGCCGCCACCACCGCGGGCGCGACGAGGTCGGCGCCCTCGGCGTCGTCTACCTTGATGTCGATCGAGCTGATGGCGTCGCCGGTGGCGAAGTACTCCTGCGCCTGATCGAGCATCGTGTAGACGCTCATCGCGTCGTACTCGTACATGCCGCTGTAGAAGATCGCCGCGACGCGGAAGCGCTTGGTCCGGGGCATGATCCCCATCGGACCGAGATCGCCGAGGGGCGAGACGAGCATCACCTCGTCGCCGACGTAGACGTGCAGCGTCTTGGCGAGCTCGCGTCCGAGGATGATCCCCGGGCGGTCGGGCTTCGTCACGATGACCGCGCGGACCTCCGGATCGAGGTCGTCGTCGAGCGCGGGCAGCTCAGAGCCCTTGTAGTATTGCTCGCCGCCGGGGCCGATGCCGATGACCTCGTTCGCCGGGAGCTTGATCAGCTTCTCCGGGTGGACGAGGTAGTCCATCTTGCCGACCTCGATGTTGTGGCGGAGGTCGATGACGTCGTCGATGCTCTTCGGGTCGATGCCCTTCACGACGACGCCGGCCAGGTTCGACGCGCTCGACGCCATGACCTCGCCGTGGACGACGGGCGTGGCGCCGACGACGCCGGGCACCTTGCGGACGGCGTCGAGCGTCTGCTCGTAGTCGCCCCAGGGCGTGGCCGCGGTCGTGTCGATGACGATGTGGGCGTTGTTGCCGAGGATCTTCCGCTTCAGATCCTGGCTGAAGCCGCCCATGACGCTGACGACGCTCGACAGCGCGCACGACGAGATAGCGACGCCGCAGATCGACAGCACGCTGATGACCGTGAGAAACCCGCTCTTCTGCGAGCGCACGTGGCGCGCTGCGACGAACGAGGTGAAGCGCCGGCCCTCGAGCCGGTCGAGCATGTACGGCAAGAGCAGCGCGAGCACGACGATGACGACCGCGACCGACGAGAGGATCGCCGCCGCGCGGATCGCCGTGTCCTGGATCGACCACGCCGTGCCGCGCATCGTCGGCAGGCCCTTCACCCAGACGACGAGGCCGCCGGCGACGAGGCCCAGCGCGAGCAGCGTGACCTTGAGGAAGGTGCGGATCGAGCGGCTCGCGAAGTCGGCGGTGTACCAGGGCAGGTCGTTCCGCCCGGTCGCCCGCACGTAGCCGTACGCGAGCCCGAGCCAGATGAACGCCTGGGCGAGCACGCCGACGACGGGCGCGGGGATGAGGAGCGCGATCGGCGCGAGCGCGATGAGGTAGAGGAAGATGGTCCCCAGGTACTGCTTCGAGCTCCGCCAGCTCTTCTTCATCGCCACGGAGAACGACGCCTGGTCGTCCACCATGAAGAAGGGCGCCCAGCCGAAAGAGACGAGGTAGGTGGCGGCGATGAAGAGCGGCGGCACGATGCCGGCGAGCTCCCAGATCCCGTGGCTCTCGGGCTCCTGCTGGAGCCGGGCGATCAACGTCGGGACGCCGATGACCAGCGCGGGGAGGAGCGCCACGCAGAGGATCCCGCAGAGCTGCCACGCGAGCATCCGGGGCGCGCGGCGGAGGGCGCGCCGGAACCGCCCGCTCGGTACGCGCTCGTCGCGCACGGCCGCGAGCGCGGCCTCGGTGAGGAGGCCGAGGGCGATCGAGGACGCCGTCAGCGCCGCGAGGAGCGCCATCGCGCCCGTGCCGATGAGCGTCGCGGGCGGGACCGGCGGGCCCGCGACGACGCCGAACGGGCTCGCGGTCGACGGCGCGCCGAGCAGCGCCTTGAGGCCGTAGGTGAGCAGGAGAGACACGACGGGGCCGGCCGTGAGGGCGGTCCCGACGATCGTCACGAGGAGGAGCGGGATCGTCAGCGAGAGCAGGTGCCGGCGGACGGCGCGCATCCCGACGCCGATCGCCTCGCCGATGCTCCACGGCTGATCGACGTCCTCGGTCGACCAGCGCGCCGGCGGGGCCGCGGGGGCGTCGGCGCGCGGCTCCTCCACCGCCTCCGCTGCCTCGTTCGTCTCGTCGGTCTCTTCGCGCTCGTGATTCGACATCAGCCGGCGGTTTCTTTGCGGAGGAGCGGGAACAGGATGACGTCGCGGATCGAGGGGGCGTTGGTGAGCATCATCACGAGGCGGTCGATGCCCATCCCGAAGCCGGCCGCCGGGGGCATGCCTTGCTCGAGCGCGCGGATGTAGTCCTCGTCGAAGTCCATCGTCTCCTCGGCTCCGGCGGCCTTCTTCCGGACCTGCTCGCGGAAGCGTTCGGCCTGGTCGTCCGGATCGTTGAGCTCGCTGAACGCGTTGCAGAGCTCGCGTCCGTGGACGAACAGCTCGAAGCGGTCAACCAGATCGGGGCGCGCGTCATTCCGGCGCGCGAGCGGGGACGTCTCGAACGGGTAGTCCTTCACGAACACCGGGAGGCTCCGCTTGCCGTCGGCCGCCTTGTAGTCCTCGGTCAGGAACGGCTCGGAGAGGTACTCGTAGAGGGCGAACAGGCGCTCTCCGTCGTTTTCGCACTTCATCCAGCCCTTGCGGAGGTTGCCCCAGTCGATCGCCTTCGCGCGCGGCGAGCTCTTCGACCACTCCTTCATGCTGCCGCCGAAGTCGCCCAGCCCCGAGAGGAGCGCGATGAGGCCCACGCCGCCGTCTCCGGCCACGGCCGTCTCCCACGCGGCGATCTTCGTCGCCTTCGCCGCGGCGGCGACGGCGTCGTTCATCGGGACGCGGGCGAACGGCTCGTCGAAGGTGAACGGCCGCTCTGCGCTCCAGCGCGCGTGCGACTCGGGCATCGCGCGGGCGAGCTCGGCGTCGATGGCGCGGAGCATGGCCTCGGTGAAGTCCATCAGCTGCGCGTAGGTGGCGTAGGCCCAGTAGTACTCGAGCATCGTGAACTCCGGGTTGTGCCGGGTCGAGATGCCCTCGTTGCGGTAGCAGCGGCCGATCTCGTAGACGCGCTCGAGCCCGCCTACGAGCAGGCGCTTCAGGTACAGCTCCGGCGCGATCCGCATGAAGAGCTGCATGTCGAGCGCGTTGTGGTGCGTGTGGAACGGGCGCGCGGCGGCGCCGCCGATGAGCGTGTGCATCGTCGGCGTCTCGACCTCGAGGAAGCCGACGTCGTCGAAGACCTTCCGCGTCGCGCGCACGATGTGGCTGCGCGCGCGGAACACGTCGGCGACGTGCGGGTTGGCGACGAGGTCGACGTAGCGCTGGCGGTAGCGGGTCTCGACGTCGGTGAGGCCGTGCCACTTCTCCGGCGGCGGCCGGAGCGCCTTCGTCAGGATCCGCACGCGCGCCGGCTCGATCGACAGCTCGCCGCGCTTGCTCGCGGTGAGGCCGCCCTCGGCCTCGACGATGTCGCCGAGGTCGATCTCGGAGAGGCGGGCGTAGGCCTCCCCCATGCTCGCCTCGCTGATGAGGAGCTGGACCTCGCCCGTGCGGTCGCGCAGGCGGAGGAACGTGAGGCCGCCCGTCGAGCGGAACGCGATGACGCGGCCGCGCACGTGGAAGCGCGCGTCCCCCGTCGCCGCCTTCACGCGGTCCTCGGCGTACTTGCCGTCTTCGCCGCGCGCGGCCTCCGCCTTGGAGCGGAGGTCCGCGATGTCGACGGTGGCGCCGCCCGTGCGCGGCACGACGTCGTTGGCGAACGGGTTCTCGCCGCGAGCGCGGAGCTTGTCGGCCTTGGCGCGGCGGGACGCGATGAGCGCGTCCTCTGCGGACGAGCTGCTCTCGGCGGCTGCGGCTCCCGGGGGTGACTGCGTGCGTGCGTCGGACATGGCCCGGCGGCGTGTAGCGCGGGCCCGTGGCGACGTAAAGCGTCGACAATTTGGGCGTTCTGTCGCTCCGTTCATCCCGCCTCGGCCGCGGAAAGTCCGTGCGTCGAGCGACGTCCGAGCCACTATGATCGAGCTCGACCCCTGTGAAGCTGCCTCTCATCGGTCGTGACGACGACGCCGCCGCGGTGCGCGCCCTCGTGGTGCAGAACCCGGTCGTCTTCGTCTACGGGGTCGCCGGCGTGGGCAAGACCGCGCTCGTGCGGGCGGCGCTGGGGGCGGCGGCCGCGATGCGCGAGATCCCGGCGCCCGTCCACGTGTCGCTCGAGGGCGTGACGGAGTCGCGCGAGGTGATCGATCGGACCGCCCGCACGATGGGCGTCGAGCGGCCCGCGCGCGGCGGCCCCGAAGCGGAGCAGCTCGTCCGCCTCCTGGCGAGCGCGCCCGCCACCGTGGTCTTCGACGACGTCGACACCGAGTCGCCGCGCAAGCTTGCCCCGCTCGTCGCGCGCTTCGTGACGCAGCAGCTGTCGTCGCGGATCGTCCTCGTGTCCCGGCGCTTCGTCAGCGCGAAGGAGGTCGGCTTCCGCGCTCCGGCGTTCGCGGTGGAGCCGCTCGCGGAGGCGCAAGCGATCGAGCTCGTACGCGCGGTCGAGGTCGCGCGCGGTCGCTCGCTCGCCGCCGACGTCGCCGCGGCCACGGGGGGCAACCCGCTCCTCATCCACCTCGCGCTCGCGGGCGACGTGCTCGGCGCGCGTGTCTCGGTCGATCCCACCGAGGCGCTCCGCCAGGCGATCGAGGCGCGTCGTGGCGGCTCCGCGGGGGCGGTGCTCGCGCTCATGTCGGCGGCCGGCTCCGCGCTCGACGAGGCGGAGGTGGTGCGCGCGGGCGGCAGGGGCGCCGAGGCCGCGATCGACGAGCTGCGCAAGCACCTGATCGTCGTGCGCGAGGGCAAGCGCCTCTCCATCGCCGTGCCGGCCGCGGCGCTGGTGCGGTCGGCGCTCGGAGCGCCGAAGCCGGCGACCTGGAAGGCGCTCGCGCGGCTCGGAGACCGCATGCTCGCCGTGTCGCCCAACGACGACGTCGCCGTCCTCGTGGCTGCGCGCGCGCGGCTCGAGCAGGGCGATCCCGGCGGCGCGCTCCTCCTGCTCAAGCAGCACGCGAGCGCCCGGGCCGCGGCCGACGCCGCGCGGCTCGAGCGGCTGCTCCGCGACATCGCCGCGAAGAGCCCGGACCACCGTCTCGACGCGCTCCGTCTCCTGGCGCGCGAGCAGCTCCGCGCCGCCGACTTCGAGGCCGCGCGTCGCACCCTCGACGACCTCCCCCGGCCGCGGACGCGCGAGGACGCCGAGCGCGTCGCGCTCCTTCGCGCGGAGTGTCACGTGCGCGCGGGTGAGCCCGAGGCGGCGCAGCGCGCGATCGACGAGCTCGCCGCGCGCCGTGCGAGCGCGGCGCCCGGTCCGGCGCTCGCGCTCGCGCAGGTCCAGCTCGCCATCCTGCGCGGCGAGCTCGCGAAGGCTCGCCAGCTGGCGGAGCGCCTCGCCCCGGCGACGTCGCGCTCGCCGACGCTCGAGGCGCTCCGCGCCGTCGAGATCGCCGCGAGCTGGCTCTACGAGGAGCGCTACGAGCGCACGCACGAGTGGATCACCCGCGCGCGCGCGGCGCAGCGCGCCGCCGGCGTCCCGCTGGAGCCGGTGGTCACGATCCTCGACGTGCACGCGCTCCTCGGCCTCGGTCAGGTCGAGCGCGCCGAGGAGGTGATCGCGCGAGAGGCGCGCGGCCGGCCCATCGGCCCGATGCTCGAGGTGGCGCTCCTCGTGCGTCGTGGCGAGGCGCGGCGGGCGCTCGACCTCGGCGACGCGGCGCTGTCGGCGCTCGGCCGTCGCGCCGACCTGCTCTTCCGCTCGGTCGTCGCGCGCGATCTGGCGCGCGCGGCGACGGCGGTCGGCGATCTGGCGCGCGCCGCGCGGATGCTGCGCCTCACCGAGGCGGGAGCCGACGAGCCCGGCCTCGCCACGCTCCGTCCGATCTGCGACGCCGAGGCGGCCCGCCTCGCGCTGGCCCGCGGCGACGACGCGCGCGCCATGGAGAAGCTCGATCGCGCCCACGCGGCGCTCCCCGGCTCGCCGTTCATCGCGATCGATCGTGACGTCGTCCACGGCGTCGCTCCGAGGATCGCCGGCGACGATCCGCCGATCGCAGGCGCTTACGCGTCGCTGCGCGGCGCAGAGGGCGCCCTGGCCGCGGGAGCGCTCGAGGAGGCGGCGCGCCTCGCGGAGTCCGCCGCGCAGTTCCATCACGAGGCCGCGCTCCAACACGAGGCCGCGCGCGCCGAGCTCGCGCTCGCGGAGGCGCTGTCGCGGCTCGCCATGCGCGGCGCGGGCGACGTCGACCTGCTCGCGCGAGCTGAGCGCACGCTCGACGGGTGCGTCGCTCTCTCGGCTCCGCTCGGGTATGGGCCGATCCTCGTCGGCGCGTCGCTCGTCCGCGCCGCGATCTGCGAGGCGCGCGGCGACCTCGACGCGGCCGCCTCCGCGCTCGGCGACGCGCTGCGCGTGGCGGGCGACGGCGCCGACGCCACGCTCGTCCTCGCGGCGCGGCGCGCGGGGGCGATCCCGACCTTCGAGGCGCGCGCGCGTCCGGCGTCGCGCGGCGCGTGGGCCGCGAGGGTCGAGCGCCTCGGGCTCGCGCGTCCGGCCGACGTCCTCTGGCGCATCGGCGCGCGCGCCTGGCTCCGCGCCTCCGGCGATCCCCCGCCCGAGCGGGTCGCCTGCGCCGTCGAGGTCGACGCGCGCAAGGTCCGCGCGGACGACGGCCGCTCCCTCTCCCTCCCCGAGCAGCGCGTCGCGCTCCTCTGCGCCCTCGCGGAGGCGGGCGACCACGGCGCGACGCTCGAGGAGCTCTTCGCGCGGGTGTGGAAGGGGACGTTCCACCCGCTCCGTCATCGCAACGCCGTCTACGTCGCGCTCGCGCGCCTGAAGGACAGCCTCAAGCCGTTCGCGGACGACGTCACCATCGCCCACGACGGCGAGCGCTATCGCCTCTCGGGCGGCGCCCCCGTCGGCGTCCGGCGCCGCGTCGATTTCGGCCGACCGAGCTGACCGCGTCGCGTCGTCGCGCGCCGTCTTCGCCGGGTGTGGTTGTGGGGCGTCGTCGCGGCCCGCGTCGTGGTCGCGGGGCGTCGTCGCGGCCGGCGTCGTGGTCGCGGGGCGTCTTCGCCGTCCTCCGTTGAGATCGCGCCGAGGCCGCGCGTATCCTCGTGCGAATGCGGAGAGCGGGCGCAGGGCTTCTGGTCGTGTGGATGACGGCGATCGCCGCGGCGGGCTGCGCGTCGGAGCCCGAGCCGGGCGACGACGTGGCGCCCGGCCCGGACGATCCGGGCGGGGAGAAGAAGCCCGACGACGAGCTCGAGCCGGAGGACGACGATCCGTCGCCGCGCCCCACGGCGACGTGCACCATGTCGACCGACGTAGACCTCACGTTCGAGGAGCGGCGGCTCGTCAACCGGCTGCCGGGCAAGAGCGTGGCGTTCGCCACCGAGCTGCTCGCGGGCACCGGCTTCGACGTCTTCGCGCCGGAGTTTGCCGCGGAGCTCTGCGCCGATGGCAAGTCGGGCGCCGCCACGGTCGACGAGGCGAAGGCGCTCGTGAAGACCGCGGGCACGCGGCTGTGGCGCGCCGCGGTCGATCGCGTCCAGGGGAAGAAGACGATGGGGGCGCTGCCGGCGGGCGACGACCGGATGCTCTACTGGGCGCGGCTGACGATGACCAAGACGCTCCGCGCGTGGACGCCGTCGTTCGCGCTCTCCGCGGCCGATCGCGACGCGATCGCCTGGGAGCTCGAGCGAGCGTCGCGCGGCCAGTACGACATCGCGCTGCCTGCCGGCGCGGGCTATGTCCGCGTCATCGTCAGCGGCTTCGATCCGTTCACGCTGGGGACGCCCGGGCAGGACGGCGTGAGCATCCGTATCGGCAACCCGTCCGGCGCGTCGGCGCTCGCGTACGACGGGGTCGAGGTCTCGCTCCCCAACGGCAAGAAGGCGCGCTTCGAGACGTACATCCTGCCCGTCAACTACGGGCCGTTCGAGCGCGGCATGCAGGAGGACACGCTGGGCCCGTGGTTCAAGGCGGGGCCCTCGCGCGTCGACGTCGCGGTCACGATGAGCCAGGGAGGCGCCTACGAGTTCACGCTCGAGGAGTGGAACGGCCGCTACCACGGCGGCTTCGAGGGCAACGACGACATCGCGACCTGCAGCGGCGCGCGCCTCGCGAGCACGCCGGGCTGCAACATCCTGCCGCCCGCGCGCTGGGTCGGCTACGAGAGCGTGCCCTGGTCGCGCACGCAGCCGCCGCAGTTCGTCGAGAGCACGCTCCCGATCGGGCCGATGCTCGCGGCGAACACAGGGGCCCAGGTCACGCGCCCGCCCGGCTCGGGCGCGTCGGCGGGCAACGCCTTCGACGTGGTCTGGGGCTACGAGTACACGTACTTCCCGGACTGCGCGTCGTCCGCCACGCAGTCGTTCTCGCCCGCGCCGTCGCCGACGTTCCCGCCGCCGGTCGCTCCGGTCGCCCCGCCGGCGACCGCGTGTGCGCGCAGCGGCAGCGGCGGCGACTACCTCTCGAACGAGAGCGCCTACCGCGCCACGCTGCTCCGCGACGAGCTCGGGCTCACCATCCCGGTGGGGCACATCCACGTGCCCGTGATGACGCGCTTCGACCCGGGCAACGACAGCCTCGTCACGGACGCGCGGTTCGAGGCCTACCGCACGGCGATCGTCGCCCAGGGCCGCCTCTTGCTCGAGGCGGTCGTGAAGTCGCTCTGATCCTCGCACCGGCTCGCGTGAGATCGTCGCGCCGGCTCGCGTGAGGTCGTCACGCCGGCTCGCGTGAGGTCGTCACGCCGGCTCGCGTGAGGTCGTCACGCCGGCTCGCGAGAGGTCGTCGCGCGCTGGCTCGCGTGAGGTCGGTCGTCGCGCGCCGGCTGGCGTGAGGTCGTCGCGCGCCGGCTCGCGTGAGGTCGCCGTCTAACGACGGAAGCGGTCCGTCGCGCTGATGAGGTGGTGGACGATACCCGGCTCGCTCGCGGCGTGCCCGGCGTCCGGCACGAGGTGGAGATCGGCCTCCGGCCAGGCGACGTGCAGGTCCCAGGCGCTCCGCGCCGGGCAGACGACGTCGTAGCGTCCCTGCACGATGACGCCCGGGATCTTCCGCAGCTTCTCGACGTTCGCGGGCGCGAGCAGCTCGCGGCCCTCGGTCAGCCAGCCGTCGTTGACGAAGTAGTGCGACTCGATGCGGGCGAACGCGAGCGCGAAGTCGTCGCCGGCCGTCCGCGCGATGAGGTCGGCGTTGGGGATGAGGCAGCTCGTGCGGCCCTCCCATACGCTCCACACCTTCGCGGCGGCGCGCTGGACCGCCTCGTCCGGCGACGTGAGACGGGCGTAGTACGCGCGGAGCAGATCCCCGCGCTCGGCGGCGGGGACGTGCGTCAGGTAGTCGTGCCAGGCGTCCGGGAAGATGAAGCTCGCGCCGTCCTGGTAAAACCAGCGGATCTCCTCGCGGCGCAGCAGGAAGATCCCGCGGAGCACGAGCTCGGTGACCCGCGCGGGATGCGTCTCGGCGTAGGCGAGGGCGAGGGTGCTCCCCCACGAGCCGCCGAAGACCTGCCAGCGCTCGATCCCGAGGTGCTCGCGGATCTTCTCGATGTCGGCGACGAGATCCCACGTCGTGTTGGCCTCGAGCGACGCGAACGGGGTCGACTTCCCGCAGCCGCGCTGATCGAACAGCACGATGCGGTACGCCTTCGGATCGAAGTAGCGCCGGTGCTTCGGCTCGGTGCCGCCGCCTGGGCCACCGTGGAGGAACACGACCGGCTTGCCGTTCGGGTTGCCGCTCTCTTCGAAGTAGAGGTCGTGGCCGCCGCCGACCTGGAGACGTCCGGTGCGGTGAGGCTCGATGTCTGGGTAGAGGACGCGCTGCTCGTACGCCATGCGCGCGATTTAGCACGTCCGGAGGCGCGCCGTTGTCCGCTCTGCCGGCGCGTCGCGTCACGCCGGCGCGCCGCCGCGCCAGCCGTCCGCGTCGCGTCCGCGCACGCCGCGTCCAGTGGCGCGTGCGCGATGCGCCGAGCGTCCTCGCCGGCGGACGAGTCGTGTACGCTCGCGGCATGCCCATCGTCACGAGGCGCAGGTTCATCGGCGGCTCCGCGATCGCGACGCTCACCTCCGGAGGATGCCGGCGGCCGCCGCCCGCGCTCCCGGCCGCACCTCGCGGAGCGGTGACGACGGAGGACGTCCTCGCGCGGGCGCTCGAGTCGGCGAAGAAGGCCGGCGCCACCTACGCGGACGCGCGCGTCGTCCGCCGGCGGACCGAGCGCGTCGCGACCCGCGAGGACCATGTCGTCTCCGTCACGTCCGGCGAGACGTACGGCATCGGCGTGCGCGTGATCGCCGGGGGCGCGTGGGGCTTCGCCTCGAGCGCCGTCGTGAGCGGAGAGGCCGCCGGCGAAGCGGCGCGGAGGGCCGTCGCGATCGCGCTGGCCGCGCGGTCGGCGCTGAAGCGCCCCGTCGAGCTCGTCCCGGCCCCGGCGGTCAAGGGCAAGTGGCGCACGAAGATGGACGTCGACCCCTTCGAGGTGCCGCTCGCGGACAAGGCCGAGTACCTCCTGTCGCTCTGGCCGCTCGTGAAGGCCGTCGCGCTCGTGAAGTTCGCGAGCGGCGCGATCGAGTCGCTCGGCGAGCACAAGATCTTCGCGTCGACCGACGGCACCCTCGTCGAGCAGAGCCAGGTGCGTGTCTGGCCTGCGTTCTCCGTGACCGCGGTCGACGGCCGGCAGTTCGAGTCGCGCGACGCCGAGGTCCCGCCGATGCAGGCGGGCTGGGAGTACGTCACCGGCTCGTCGCTGAAGAAGGACGCGCGGCGCGTCGCCGAGGACGCCGTCAAGAAGCTGAAGAGCCCGTCGGTCACGCCGGGCAAACGCGATCTCATCCTCGCGCCCAGCAACCTCTGGCTGACGATTCACGAGTCGGTCGGGCACCCGACCGAGCTCGATCGCGTCTTCGGCCTCGAGGCGAATTTCGCCGGCACGTCGTTCGCCAAGCCCGAGAGCCTCGGGAAGCTGCGCTACGGCTCCGACATCGTCACGCTCTACGCCGACAAGACGGCGCCGGGCGGCCTCGCGACCTGCGGCTGGGACGACGACGGCGTCGCCACCCAGCGCTGGGAGCTGGTGAAGGACGGCCTGCTCGTCGGCTACCAGACGACGCGCGATCAAGCGGCGTGGATCGGCGAGGAGGCCTCGCGGGGGACCTCGTACGCGCAAGACCACGCGTCGGTCGCGTTCCAGCGGATGCCGAACGTGTCGCTCGCGCCTTCGGCGAAGGACACGACGCTCGAGGACATCATCGCCGCCACCGACGACGGCGTGCTCGTCACCGGGAACGGCTCGTGGTCGATCGACCACCAGCGCTATAACTTCCAGTTCTCCGGCCAGACCTTCCACGAGGTGAAGGGCGGCAAGATCACCCGCGCGCTGCGCGACGTCGCCTACCAGTCGAACTCGCTCGAGTTCTGGAGCGCGTGCGACATGCTGGGGGGCGAGCGGTCGTGGGAGCTCCACGGCACGCTGTGGGACGGCAAGGGCGAGCCCATGCAGACGAACGCCGTCAGCCACGGCTGTCCGCCGGCGCGCTTCCGCAAGATCGACATCCTCAACGTCAACACGCGGGGCAAGTCGGGCCCCGCCGGCGCCGCCCAGGGGAGGGACTGCTGATGGCCGCGGAAGACACGGCGGTCCTCGCGACGCGCGCGCTCGGCGTGGCGCTCGACGTGGTGAAGCGCGACGGGGCATCCGACGCCGAGGTGAAGATCTCCGTTCGTCGTCGCGCGGCGGCGAACCAGCGCTTCGCGCGGAACGAGGTGACGACCTCCGGCGAGTCGGACGAGGTGACCGTCTCGACGTGGATCGCGCTCGGCCAGCGGCACGCCGCGGCCTCGGTGAACCAGACCGACGACGCGAGCCTCGCGTCGCTCGCCGCGCGCGCGCTCGCGATGGCGAAGCTCTCGCCCGCGGATCCGGAGAAGATGCCGCTCCTCGGTCCGCAGACGTACGCGCCGGTGCCGAGCGCGTACGACGACGGGCTCGCGACGATGGGGCCGAAGGCGCGCGCGGCCATCGCGGCCCGCGCGATCGCCCGCGGCGATCGGGCGAAGGTGGAGCTCGCGGGCTTCTTCGAGCGCGAGATCGACGAGGCGGTGACGCAGAACAGCGAGGGGCTGATCGCGCGGCATCGCGCGACGAACGCAGCGTACACGGTGACCGCGCGCACGCCCGACGGCACGGGCTCCGGCTGGAGCGGGCACGAGGCCTTCCGCGCGGCGGACCTCGAGGACGAGCTCGTCGCGAGCACGGCCATCGACAAGGCCGTCCGGTCGGCGGGCGCGAAGGCGCTGCCGCCCGGCAAGTACACGGTCGTCCTCGAGCCGCAGGCGGTCTTCGAGATGCTGGCGTTCCTCGTCGGCCAGATGGACCAGCGCCTCGCCGACGAGGGGCGCTCGTTCTTCGGCGGGAAGGTCGGCCAGAAGCTCTTCGCCGACTTCGTCTCGCTCCGGAGCGATCCGGCCGATCCGCTGACCCCCGACGCGCCCTTCGACGCCGAGGGGCTCGCGCTGGCGAGCCACCCGTGGATCGTCGACGGCCGGGTGAACAAGCTCGCGGTCTCGCGCTGGTGGGCGCAGAAGAAGGGCCTCGAGCCGACGGGCCGGCAGCGCGTCTTCCACCTGACCGGCGGCACGGCGGAGAGCGTCGAGGAGCTCGTGCGCGGGACCAAGCGCGGTCTGCTCGTCACTCGCTTCTGGTACAACCGCATGCTCGAGCCGCAGACCGTGACGATCACGGGGCTCACGCGCGACGGCGTCTTCGCGATCGAAGACGGCAAGGTCACGGGCCCGGTCGCCAACTTCCGCTACAACGAGTCGCCCGTCACGGTCCTCAAGAACGTCGACGCGATGACGCGCCGGACCTCGCGGGCGATCGCCTACGGCGGCGCGTGGCACGTCCCGGCGCTCCGCACGCACGAGTTCACGATGGCGTCTTCGTCGGCCGCCGTCTGACGGCAGGCCGGCGATCCTCGGGTGCGCTGGCAGGGGCGGCTCGCGCTTCGATCATCTCCTGGAGGAGCGTCCGGTGGCATCGCGTGGGATCGACGCAGGCCGACGAGCAGAGCAGCGTGACGGTCTCGCCCTTGCTGAGGCGCGCGGCGAAGCCGTCGATCCAGAAGCGCTGGCGCTCCATCTCCGCCGTGAAGCGGCGCACGTATTCGTCCCACGCGATCGGCTCGGCGCCCGCCTTGCCGTAGGCCGCCGCGTGGAGCTCCGGGCTGGGCGCGAGGGCGCTGCACCACGCGTCCCACGGCTCGGCCTCGCCCGAGACGCCGCGCGGGCGGTAGCGGCAGACGAGGAGCCGGTAGCCGTCCTCCGCCTCCGCGAGATCGTTCCAGCGCTTGGTCCGGATCGGCACGGTGCCCACCTTGCCTCGGAGCGCCCGCGCCGTGAAGCGCGGCCGTCGCGCTCGCCGGCGCGAAGGGCCGCGCGGGCGGAGGGGCGGCACGGCCCGTGCCCGCCTTCCTGGGATGCGGATCGCGTTCTTCGACGTGCACGGCTTCGAGCGCGAGCATTTCGAGCGGGCCAACCGCGAGCGCGGGCACGAGCTCGTGTACCTCGAGCCGCGGCTCACGCAGGCCACCGCGGCGCTCGCCCGCGGGGCGCCGGCCGTGTGCTGCTTCGTGAACGACGAGCTCACGGCGGCCACGCTCGCGGAGATCGCGCGCGGCGGGACCTCCCTCGTCGCGCTCCGGTCGGCCGGCTACAACCACGTCGACGTCGCGGCGGCCGAGCGCGAGGGGCTGACGGTCGCGCGCGTCCCCGAGTACTCGCCTCACGCCGTCGCCGAGCACACGGTCGCGCTCGTGCTCGCGCTCGACCGGAAGATCCACCGGGCGCACGCGCGCGTCCGCGAGGGGAACTTCTCGCTCGATGGTCTCGTCGGCTTCGATCTGCACGGTAAGACGGTGGGCATCGTGGGCACCGGGAAGATCGGCAAGGTCGCCGCGACGATCTTCGCAGGGTTCGGCTGCCGCGTCCTTTCGTACGACGTCGCGCCGGACGAGGACTTCGCCCGCGCGCGCGGCGTCGCGTACGTCTCGCTCCCCGAGCTCTACGCCGAGTCCGACGTCGTGACGCTGCACGTCCCGCTCACCCCGGCGACGCGCCACATGATCGACGACGCCGCGTTCGCGCGGATGAAGCGCGGGGTCATGCTCGTCAACACGAGCCGCGGCGCCCTCGTGGACACGCGGGCCCTCATCGGGGCGCTCAAGCGCGGCCACCTCGGCAGCGCCGGGCTCGACGTGTACGAGGAGGAGGAGGGGCTCTTCTTCCACGATCTGTCCGATCGCGTGCTGCAGGACGACGTGCTCGCGCGCCTGCTCACGTTCCCGAACGTCCTCGTCACGGCGCACCAGGCGTTCCTCACGCGCGAGGCGCTCGCCAACATCGCGGACGTCACGCTCGAGAACGTGACCGCGTTCGAGCAAGGGCGACCGCTCGACAGCCGCGTGGTCGTCCGGCCGCCGTTGCTCGACCGAGCTCCCGCAGCGCTCGCCGGTCCCGACCCCTGAGGCTGCTGCACCCGACTCCTGGGGCCGCAGGACGTGTGCCAGTTGGTGCCAGTCGGTGCCCGAAGGCTCGACCTTCGGACATGAAGGTACGCGAAAATGCAGCTGATTCGATGTGGTCCGTGCGCGGCACGTTGCGTGCTTCGATGGCGGTCGTCATGAAGAACAAGCTCCTCTCTCGCGCCACGCTCCGTCGACCCTTTGTCGTGACCGTCGCGACCGTCGCCGCGGCGGCGGCGGCGTGCGGAGGGGAGCTTGACGGTGAGAGCACCGCGGACCCGATGCTGGAGTCGGCGGCGTGCCCCGCCGCGCAGCCGACCGCGGGCAGCTGTAGCCTCGCTGCCGGGACGAAGTGCACCTACGGCGACTGCGGAGGGGTCCCGACGACCACGGCGACGTGTCGCGCGAACGGCACGTGGGAGTTCGTGAGCATGTCGTGCAACCCGCCGGTCCCGGTCGACGTCTGCCCGGCGGAGGAGCCCGTCGCCGGCAGTCCCTGCGCCGTCGATCCGGCCGAAAGGTGCGGCTACAAGCCTTGCTACGGAACGCCGAGCGTCTCTGCGAGGTGTGAGGACTCCGTCTGGGCGGTCGCCGAGATGACGTGCAATCCGGCGCCGCCGCTGGAGGCATGCCCCACGGAGGCGCCGGCAGAGGGAGCGCCATGCAACGTCGACCCCGCGGAGACGTGTGAATACGGCGATTGCTACGGCGTCGTCACCACCACGGCCGTCTGCAACGAGCAGAAGACCTGGAACGTGACCGAGGTCTCGTGCAACCCGCCGCCGCCCGAGCCTTGACGCTCGTTCACCAGCGAGCACCTGGCCGCGACAACGCGCGGCGAACGCCTCGGCGTGGACGTCCAGGTCGGCCGAACACGCGGCATGGACGCCGACGGTCGCCGCGCACCCGGCGTGGACATTCGCGGAAGGCGGAGTGACACTCTCTGGCGAGTTCGCGCGTAACGCATGGCCATCGAACCTTCCCCTTCGAGCACGAGCGACATCGCGGCGCGCGCGCCGGCGTCGCCGCTCGTGCGCGCCGAGTGGCTCCGGCGCGTCGAGGCCGAGTACCGCTCCGCCGTCGTCACCCAGGAGCTCACGCTCTGGCTGATGAAGGTCGGCGCTTCGCCCGATCTGATCCGCGCTGGTCTCCGGATCGCGAAGGACGAGATGACACACGCCGACTTGTGCTTCCGCACCTACGCGGAGGCGGGTGGCGAGGCGGGGCCCGTCTTGCCGCGCGAGACGCTCGGCCTCCGCCGGCGCGAAGGCGAGCCCCTCGAGCACGACGTCCTGCGCGTCTGCGTCGACGCGTTCTGTATCGGGGAGACGGTGGCCGTGCCGCTGTTCCAGCGGCTGCGCGCAGGGTGCAGCGTCGCCGGCCCGCGCCGCGTCCTCGATCGGGTGCTCCGCGACGAGGTCCGCCACCGCGACTTCGGCTGGGCGCTCCTCGGCTGGCTCCTCGAGCTGCCGCTCGCGCCCGCGCTGCGCGAGCTCGTCGAGCGCGAGCTGCCGAGCTACTTTGGTCGGATGCGTCGGGCCTACGCGCCTCAGGGAACGAAGCCGAGCGCCGCGTTCTCGCCGGACGATCGCGCGTGGGGGCTGATGCCGATCGCCGAGTACGCCGAGGTGCTCGAGCGCACGGTCGACAAGGATTGGGTGCGCCTCTTCGCCGAGCACGGCTTCGACGCGACGAAGGCCTGGCGCGCCGGCGCCTGACGGGACCGTGCCTCCAGGGCCCCGCGTCGTGCGCGGCCGTCTCGGCCGATCGCGGCGAAGGTCAGGTCGTCGCCGCCGCGCGCTCGATGAGCCACGCCGCGCGCCGTCGCCTCGGCGCGCCCGCTCGGTCGCGGCGCGCGCATTGCTTCCGCCATCCGTTCGTATGCCGCTTCGTTCGATCGTCGCAGTTTCGAGGATGAGCTCACCCGCGTGCGGCCAAAATGCCGCGCTCGCCTTCGGGGGTGAGGCGCGACGCCTCGCTCGAACGCCGAGCGATTGCGTTGAACGCGCGGTTCGGGCGTTTGGAACTCGGCTAGATTCGAGGCCACTCTGATGCGGAATGGAGAGATCGACGGTTCGCGAGTGACCACCGGCAGCAGGGGGCTCGACGACGTCCTCGGCGGCGGCTTGCCGGAAGACCGGATGTACCTCGTGCACGGCCTCCCCGGCGTCGGCAAGACGACGCTCGCCCTGCAGTTCCTGCTCGAGGGCGTGAGGCGCGGAGAGAAGGTGCTCTACGTCACGCTGTCGGAGACGGAGCACGAGATCCGGCAGGTCGCCGATTCGCACGGCTGGTCGCTCGACGGGATCACGCTCTACGAGCTCTCGGCTGCGGAGCAGAACCGTCGTCTGAACGACAACACGCTCTACGCAGCCGAGGACGTCGAGCTCAAGGAGACGATGAGCCTCCTCCTCGATCAAGTGGTGCGGACGCGGCCCGCGCGGGTCGTGTTCGACTCGCTCTCCGAGATCCGGCTCCTGGCCCAGAGCGGCCCCCTCTATCGGCGCGAGATCCTCGGGCTGAAGCAGTTCTTCGCCGGGCGAAACTGCACCGTGCTCCTGCTCGACGATCGGAGCGCGCGCGAACCCGATCTCCAGGTGGAGAGCCTCGCCCACGGCGTCATCGCGCTGGAGCAGTCCGCGCGGGAGTATGGCTCCGACCGTCGGCGATTGCGCGTCGTGAAGCTCCGAGGCTCGAGCTTCCGCAGCGGCTACCACGACTTCGTCGTCCGGCGGGGGGGCCTCGTCGTGTTCCCGAGGCTCGTCGCGGCCGAGCACCGGAGCGACGAGGCCGCGCGCGACCTTCCGAGCGGCGTCCCGGAGCTCGACACGATGCTCGGCGGTGGTCTCGATCGCGCCACGTCGACGCTCATCGTCGGGCCTGCCGGCTCGGGCAAGAGCCTCCTCGCCACCCAGTTCGTCGCGGCGGCCGCCGCGCGGGGAGAGAACGCGACCCTCTTCCTCTTCGAGGAGCGGTCAGGCACCCTGCGGAGGCGCACGAAGAACCTGGGGATCGACCTCGACGCGCCTCGCGGCGGACGGATCACGATACGGCAGGTCGACCCCGCGGAGCTCGCCCCCGATGAGTTCACTCATCTCGTGCGTGACGAGGTCGAAGCAAACGATTCGCGCGTGATCGTGATCGACAGCATCAACGGCTACTTCACCGCGATGCCGGAGGAGCGGTTCATGACGCTCCACATGCACGAGCTGCTCGCGTATCTCGACGAGCGCGGGGTCGCCACGATCCTGACGATGTCTCAGGGCGGCGTCGTGGGGACGATGACCTCGCCGATCGACGTCAGCTATCTCTCCGATACCGTCATCCTCCTCCGCTACTACGAGCACCGCGGGCGCGTACGCAAGGCGATCTCCGTGCTCAAGAAGAGGTCCGGCGCTCATGAAGACGCGATCCGGCAGCTCACGTTCGGCTCGGACGGCGTCCGCCTCGGTGAGCCGCTGAGCGAGATGCGGGGCGTGCTGACCGGCGTTCCGGTCATCGAAGGTCCTGACGGCAGGCCCGAGGGGCCTCGTGTCGATTGACGCCCCCGCGCCCGTCGACAGCGAGACCTCGCTGATCCTCGCGCCGTCGAACCAAGACGGTCCGCTGACTCGGAAGATCCTCGCCGAGCACGAGCTGGTGTCCGCGGTCTGCCAAGACGTCGACGATCTGTGCGCGCGGCTCGAGCGCGACGGAGCGGGGGTCATGCTCGTCGACGAGCGTGTCTTCGTCGGTGAGGCGGCCTCGCGGTTGCGCCGAGCCCTCCTGCAGCAGCCGGATTGGTCGGACCTCCCCATCATCGTGTTCAGCAGCGGGCCACACGTGAGGGCGCGGCTCTCCAGCGAGGTCTTCAACGCGCTCCGGAACGTCACCTTCCTCGACAGGCCGGTGCGCGTCAGGAGCGTCCTCGCCGCCGTCCGCAGCGGGCTCCGCGCTCGACGGCGTCAATACGACGTCCGGCGCGCCATCGCGCTCCGCGAACAGTTCCTGGCGATGCTCGGCCACGAGCTCCGAAACCCGCTCGCCGCCATCCGCCTCGCCATCGATGCGCTGAAGCGGTCCGATGCTTCGGGCGGCGCGAAGGAGAAGGACATCATCGACCGGCAGTCGCGTCATCTCTCGAGGCTCGTGGAAGACCTCCTCGACGTCGCCCGGGTGACCCGCGGGAAGGTC
Organism: Labilithrix sp.; assembly: GCA_019637195.1. Lineage (GTDB taxonomy): Bacteria > Myxococcota_A > Polyangia > Polyangiales > Polyangiaceae > Labilithrix. The sequence goes on from JAHBWA010000001.1 coordinate 148,384, forward strand.
GCGCTCCAGCGTGAGCGGCTCGACCTCTGCGATCTCGTGCGGGGATGTTACACGGCTCACGCCCCCGCGGCGCAGGTCAACGGGGTCGCGTTCGCTCTCCAAGGCGACGTCACGCCGCGATGGATCGACGGTGACCGGCTCCGCCTCGAGCAGGTCGTCGGAAACCTCCTCACCAACGCGATCAAGTACACGCCCGCGGGCGGCTCGGTGAACATCGAGATCGGGTCCTCGGGCGACTGCGCGACGGTGCGTGTCGTCGACACCGGTGTCGGCATCGCAGGAGCGGCGCTCCCTCGGATCTTCGATCTCTTCGCGCAGGTCGACGCCAGCATGGACCGCGCCCAGGGTGGCCTCGGCCTCGGCCTGACCGTGGCGCAGAACCTCGTGGGGCTTCACGGGGGGCGCCTGGAGGCGGCGAGCGCAGGCCGCGGCCACGGCAGTTCGTTCACGGTGACGCTCCCTCTGTCGAAGGAGGAGGCGCCGTCGAAAGCACGCGAGCCCGCGACGCCGGAGGTGCTTCCGCGGCGGGTCGTGGTCGTCGACGACAATCAGGACCTTCGTGAGATGCTCGAGACGGTCCTCCAGGTCGCCGGCCACGAGGTCACGACCGCAGCGGACGGCCCCTCGGGCCTCGACTGCATCCTCTCGGAGAAGCCGGACGCCGCCTTCGTCGACCTCGGTCTTCCGGGATTCGACGGCTACGAGCTGGCTCGCCGCGCTCGCGCAGCGGGCGCCGCCGCCACGATGCTGATCGCGGTGTCCGGCTACACGCAGCCCGAAGACCGCGCACGAGCGATCGAAGCCGGCTTCGACGAGCATCTCAAGAAGCCGGTCGCGCTCCCTCAACTCCAGGGAGCGCTGTCCCGTGTCCGCCTGCACGGCTGAGCCCTACGCTCGCGGTCGTCCGCGCGGCGCGAGCGTTCAGCGCGTTAGCTCGAGCAGAGCGGGGACGAACCATTCGCCGCGAGCGGCGGTCACGCGGTAGAGATTGCCTGGCGCGATGGGAAAGACATCCGACTTCCTGGATTCGGAGCGAGGCGCGATCCTCGCTCTCTTCGCCGCACGCGTGGGCGGCGGTCCCGACGAGTCGTGCCTCTACGCCGAGCGAATGTTCGGCGCGATCGCCAGCGCCATCCGAGGTGCTCGCGGCTCGCGGCCCGAGCTGGCCGGCGACGGCCGCGCGGACGGAGCCGATCCGGTCCTGGCCGTACGGACGCAGCAGCTTCTCCAAACGTGCATCGACGATCGGCTCGACGCCACCGGCGAGACGCTCACGGCGGGCGAGAGGAGCGCGCTGGAGGCCGCGCTCTTTCACGTGCTGGAGGACACGGTGACGCGCGGCGCCACCGACGGCGCGTCGACCTCCGAGATGCAGGCGCGGTTGCGTGCGTCGGAGGAGCGCTACCGGACCCTCTTCGAGTCGATCGACGACGGGTACTGCTTGATGCAGATGATCGTCGACGAGAGGGGGAAGACCGTCGACTACCGCTTCCTCGAGACGAACGCCGCGTTCGAGGGACAGACAGGGTTGAAGGGCGCGGTCGGCAAGACGGCCCTCGAGCTGGTACCGACGCTGGACGAGTCGTGGTTCCGGCTCTACGGCGGCGTCGCGTCGACCGGCCAGAGCGCTCGCTTCGAGAACCACGCGCCGGCGATGGGTCGCTGGTTCGACGTCTACGCGAGCCGCGTCGGGCGGCCCGATCTCCTGCAGGTCGCGCTGGTCTTCAAGGACATCACCGACCGAAAGCGCGCCGAGGAAGAACGCGAGCGCCTGCTCGTGCTCGAGAGCGCCGCGCGCAAGTCCGCCGAGGAGGCGAGCCGGCTCAAGGACGACTTCCTCGCGACGGTGAGCCACGAGCTCCGTACTCCGCTCAACTCGATCCTCGGCTGGTCGCAGATGCTCCGCGAGGGCCAGCTCTCCGAAGAGAAGCGCGCGCGAGCGATCGCCACGATCGAGCGGAACGTGCGCGCGCAGGTCGAGCTGATCGACGATCTGCTCGACGTGAGTCGCATCGCCGAGGGCAAGCTCCGGCTGGACGTGGAGCTGATCGACCTCGAGCACGTCGTCGGCGCGGCGCTCGAGACCATTCGTCCCGCTGCCGACGCGAAGGACCTCCGCGTGAACACCAGCTTCGCCGGTCAGACCACGGTGCTCGGCGACGGGTCTCGGCTGCAGCAGGTGATCTGGAACCTCCTCACGAACGCGGTGAAGTTCACGCCGCGGGGTGGGGAGGTCGCGGCGCGCGTCTTTGCGAGTCCGACTCAGGTCGAGGTCACCGTGAGCGACTCCGGGCGCGGCATCGCCCCGGACTTCCTCCCGCACGTGTTCGATCGTTTCCGGCAAGCCGACGGCGGCACCACGCGCGCGCACGGAGGCCTCGGGCTCGGCCTCTCGATCGTCCGCCAGATCGTCGAGATGCACGGCGGGGTCGTCACGGTGTCGAGCGCGGGCGTCGACCTGGGAGCGACGTTTCGCATCCAGCTGCCGCGGCCGGACCTGTCGAACGTTCGCGGCGGAGTGCTCAAGGGGGCTCGTCCGTACGTCGCGTCTCCGCTCCACGCGGAGCACCTCGCGAAGACGAGCATCGTCGTCGTCGACGATCAGGAGGACACCCGCGACGTGCTCCGCGCGCTGCTCGAGGGCTGCGGCGCTCGGGTGCGGGGGGCGCCTTCGGTCCCGCACGCGCTCGAGCTCCTGGAGGCCGAGCCTCCCGAGCTCCTGATCTCGGACATCGCGATGCCCGGCGAGGACGGCTACAGCCTGATCGAGAAGGTCCGCGCGATGCCCGGCGCCGTCCGCGTCGTGCCGGCGGTCGCGCTCACGGCGTTCGCGCGCAAGGAAGATCGCGTCCGCGCGCTCGAGCGCGGCTTCGACAACCACGTGTCGAAGCCGATCGAGCCGTCCGAGCTCCTCGCCGTCATCGCCTCGCTGCTCGCTCGGCGTCGGTGAGCGGATCACGTCGCGTTCACCCGTCATCGTCAGCGCTCCTCCCGGCGCTCGCGGAAGGAGAGGGCCGGGGCACGACGGTCCGCGAGCCGATCGACGAGCTCGAGCGGCGTCACCCCGGCTTCGCCTGCTCCGCGTCGGCGCCGTCGCTACGTCGGCATGACTCGGCGGAGCCAGCTCGAACGCCGGCGGCGGTGACGGCCGAACGCGAGCAACGCGAGACCGCCGACGACGGCCACCGGCAGCGCGAACGGCAGGATGCGCGCTGCTCGATGCTCGAGCGCGTCGACGCGATCCGCGAGGAGGAGCACGAGCCAGTGCGTCGTACGATGCTCGGGGATCGCGTAGGCAGCGCGGCGCATGAGGCCGGAGAGCCCGCGCGGCGGGATCGCGGTGCCGAAGACGGGGGTGAGCTCCGTGAGATCGCTCCGCTTGAGGATGTTGCCCGGATCCGGCTGGCGCTCGGGCTCGGTCCAGTGGGCGCCGCCGACGGGGCGAGGATGTTCGGCTTCCATCGGCACTCCGGGGCGCCGCTCGGGGCTCGCGTCGGGGGCGTCGTCGCCGACGACATCTCGCGTGATTTCGCTCTCGGTCGGGATCATCGTTCGCGCTCCTCCGTCGTCGTGGTGGGTCGGCATCACGCTGCCTTCGGGGGGATGAGGACGCACTTGATGCAGTCGTCGCGCCTCCGGTCGAAGAGCTCGTAGGCCTCGGCCGCGTCTTCGAGGGGCACCCGGTGGGTGATGATGCCCTCGGCGTCGATCCGCCCTTCGCGGATGTGCTCGAGCAGGTGGGGCATGTACCGCTTGCAGTTGGCTTGGTTCATTCGGATGGTGAGCCCCTTGTTCATCGCCGTGCCGATGTCGACGGCGTTGAACGGAGGGCCGTAGGCGCCGATGAGCACGACGTTGCCGCCCTTGCGCACCGAAGCGATGCTCCAGTTGATCGCGGTCGAGGACCCCGCCATCAGCTTGGCCTTCACCCCGAAGATCGTCTGCGCGAGCGAGCCCTTCGCCTCACATCCCACGGCGTCGATGCAGACGTCCGCGCCGCGGCCGCCCGTGATCTTGCGGAGGTGGGCGACGGCGTCCACCTCGCGGAAGTTGACCGTCTCGACTCCGCTGTATCGGCGGGCGAACTCGAGACGGTAGTCGAGGTAGTCGACGGCGATGACGCGCCCCGCGCCGAGCAGCCACGCCGACTTCTGCGCGAAGAGTCCGACTGGGCCGCAGCCGAACACTACGACCGTCTCGCCGGGCTTGATCTCTCCCATCTCCGCGGCCTGATAGCCGGTCGGCAGGATGTCGCTGAGGAAGAGGACCGCCTCGTCGGTCATGTCGTCCGGGATCTTCATCGGACCGACGTCGGCGAACGGCACGCGAACGAGCTCTGCCTGCCCGCCCTCGAAGCCGCCGGTCGTGTGCGAGTAGCCGTATACGCCGGAGGCCACCGAGGCGTTCGGGTTCGTGTTCTCGCAGTTGGCGGTGAGGCCTCGCTCGCAGAAGAAGCAGCTCCCGCAGGAGATGTTGAACGGCACCACGACTCGGTCGCCGCGCTGCAACGACTCGACCGAGGAGCCGACCTCCTCGACGACGCCGGTGAACTCGTGCCCGAAGGTGCAGCCGACGCGCGTGTCCGGGATGAGCCCGTGCAAGAGGTGCAAGTCCGAACCGCAGATCGCAGCGCGCGTGACGCGCAGGACGACGTCGTTCGGGTGCTCGAGCTTCGGCTCGGGCTTGTCTTTTACACGCACTCGGTTCGGGCCGCCGTAGGTCAATGCCAGCATCGCGTCTCCTCTCTCTTCCTTCCGCTTCTCGGAGCTCTCGCCGTGAGCGAACCCAGCGGCTGCATTCAACATCCACGCCGCGTGCCGCCGAGGAACGAGGGATGGTCGTGTTTACGGGCGCGCGCTCGCCCTCGAGCTCGTCGAACGGAGGCGAGCGCAGCGGAGGCTGATCGTCCCTGGAGTGGCGCACGTGCCCCGACCGTGCCGCGACGCTCGCGCAGGTGGAGCTGGAGCGCGGCTCTGCGGGCGGTCGTGTCGACGCTCGCCTGCCGGCTCCCGGGAACGAGAGGACCGCGCATGAACGTGGCGGGCGAGGCAGCAGAGCGTGGAGACCGAGCGGGAGACGTCCGCATCATCGGCTCGACCCACCGGACGGGACCGAGCCGCGGGGGCCTCGGCGCGTGCTCGAGCGATGCTGCGGACGTGATACCTTCGGCAGCCGTGAGGTCGTCGGCCCATTCGCAGGCGGGACGACTCTCCGCGCGAGCGGTGCTTCTGTCTCTCGGGTTATGCCTGCGGTCTTCGGAGGCCGTCGCGCTCGAGGGTGACGTCGACCGAATCGTCCTCGACTACTCGGCTGCGTCCGAGTGCCCCTCCAGCGACCAGCTGCTCCGGCAGATCGTGTCGTACACGACGAAGTGGACGCTCGCGCAGCCGGAGGAGCCCGCGCGCCGGTTCGTCGTCCGGATCGCGCGGCGCGAAGACCGCTACGAGGGACGGCTCGATCTTCGCGAGGCGGGTGGCGACGCCGCCAGCCGGGAGCTCCAGGCAGACGACTGCGCCGACGTGGTGCTCGGGATCGCGATCGCGATCGCGACCGCGATCGATCCTCACGCTGCGCTCGGTCGCGAGATGCCGCCCGCGGACGGCCCTGACACTCGCGCGCCGGTGGACCCGCCGGAGCCGGACGTCCTCTCGCAGGCCCCCCCGACGACGCCGGCGGAGCGGCCAAGGAGACCCGCGCCGAAGGCCGCGCGGGTAGATCGGCTCGCCGCGTCGATCGGCGCGCGGACCGAGGCCACCAGCGCGGTCTCGGGCGTCCTCGCGGTCGTGAACGTCTACGTCGAAGCGGAGTGGTCGGCGCCGATCGCGCGTCTCCCATCGCTCCGTCCCGTCCTCCGAGTCGGCTTTCGCAGGAGCTTCACGCGCACGAGCCGGGTGGGTGAGACCGAGGCGGACATCTACTGGAGCGCAGGTCAGATCGAGGCATGCCCGACCCGGCTCATGGTGACGGCGCACCTCTCGATGGAGGCCTGTCTCGGCTCGAACGTCGGTGTCCTGTCCGCGGAGGCGCGCGACATCCCCGCCGCCGGAATCACACATCGCTTCTGGTTCGACTACGGCGTCGTCGCCGCCGCCCGGTGGCAGGTTCATCCAAACCTCTTCCTCGAGGCGGTCGGCGCCGGCTGGTTCCCGCTCACGCGCGACCGCCTGCGCGTCGAGCCCGACGGGGTGGTCACCGAGGCTCCCGCGATCGGGCTCTCCGGCGGGGGCGGCGCGGGGTGGCGCTTCTGAAGCGCGCTCCGTGAGCGGTCGCCGCGCACGGCCAGTCCTCGGGAGCGCCCGCGAATCGGGCGCGCTCGTCGTGTCGGCGAGGCCAGCTCGGCGTGCGCGAAAGGCCTTGAAGCGCGTCCTGGTCGATTTTTTGATCGTTCCCCGAGGCGAGCTGCGTTTACGTCCATGACGGCCACCTCCCACTCGCTTGCCGGGGGTGAACACACCCTGCCGAGCATGTCGAGGAGCCGAACGGACGAGAGGCAGCAGGCCGTCGCGGAGGCTCACTTCGCCAGCGTCTGGCGCTTCCTCCGTGCGCTCGGCGTCCCCGCCGGTGTGCTCGATGACGCCGCGCAGGAGGTCTTCCTCGTGGTCGCCAGGAAGCTCGAGCGGATCCAGCCCGGCGCCGAGAGGTCGTTCCTGTTCAGCACGGCGGTCAACGTCTCGCGCGAGCTTCGGAGGAGGCACGCGCGCGAGGAGCTAGCGCAGGATCCCGACGACGAAGCGCTCGAACCGGCCGACAGCTGGACGCCCGAAGCGTCGCTCGATCGAAAGGAGGAACGAGATCTCCTGATGCACCTGCTCGACGGTCTGAGCGACGAGCTTCGCACGGTGCTCGTGCTCTACGAGGTCGAGGGACACGTCCTCCCCGAGATCGCTGCCATGCTCGACGTGCCGATCGGCACCGCTGCTTCGCGACTCCGCCGCGCGAGGGAGAAAGTGGAGGTTCGATTGCAGAAGCTGCAGAGCACGATGCGAGGCGAACGATGAAGGTCCCCCGCCGTCTGGTAGAAGAGAGCGAGCTCTTCGCGACCCTGGTCGCGGACGCCGAGAGGCGGGAGCCGCCGCCCGAGGCGCTCCGAGGCCTGCTCCGGAGACTCGAGACGCGTCCAGCGGTCGCGACGGCGTCCGCGACCGCGGGCCGGGCGAAGTGGGTGCGCGCGGCGATCGCCGGCGCCGGCGGAGTCGTGTTGCTCGGCGCGTTCACGGCCGAGCTCCTCTCCGGAAGCGAGCCGCTTCCGGTCGCGCCGCCCGAGCCCACGGCGCCCGCACCTCGGCACGCGGCGCCCGCCGCGCCGATCCCGCGCACGGCCTCGGAGCCCGCGAACGCCGTTCCGTCGGTCTCGATCGACGATCTGCCCGACTCGAAGACGGCCGCGCCGCGCCGGCGGAGCGCAGCGGCGGCGCCGATTGCGCCGTCGGCGGTGCCGTCGGTGCGGCGCGAGATCGAGCTCGTCGCCCAAGCGCGCGAGGCGCTCGCGCGAGGTGACGCACGCGCCTGCCTCGCGGCCGTCGATCTCCATGCTCGCGAGTTCCCCGACGGACAGTTCGCGCTCGAGGCGAACGTCATGCGGATCGAGGCGACGCTCGCGAACGGCGAGCGAGCGCGAGCGCGCGCGCTCGCGCTCGAGTACCTGGCCAGGAGCCCGGGCAGCCCCTACGAGGGGCGGGTCCGTTCGCTCGCCGCCGCTTCGACGGAGGACCGATGACGAATCGATTCGCTGCGAGCGCGCTCCTCGTCACGATGGTGAGCACGCTCGCCTTCGCGTGCGGACTGTCGTCGTCCAACGACGTGGTCATCGCGACGCGCGACGCGTCGCCGCCGAGCTTCGTCGATCCCGACGCCGGCGTGTCGGCGCCCGACGGGAGCGGCGCGACCACTGCGCTCTGCGCGACCAACGAGTGTCCGGCGGGGCGAGCCACCTGCCCGAACAACCCGTTCCCGTGTGCGGTCGACCCGAGCACGGACGACGACAACTGCGGGGTCTGCGGACACCACTGCCCGGACCTCGACCTCACCGCTCACGGCGACATGCTGCACGCCGACGCGCACTGCGTGAAGGGCGCGTGCCAGCTCGTGTGCAAGAGCGGGTTCGCGGACTGCAACGGCTTCGCCGAGGACGGCTGCGAGGGCGACCTCTCCCAGGACAAACAGAACTGCGGCGCCTGCGGCGTCGTCTGTCCGGGCGCGGACGTCTGCTTCATGGGAGAGTGCGTGTGCTCGATCGAAGGGAGCTGCGGGACGTGCGGCAACGTCTGCCCGCGGAACACCCAGCCTCCGTTCCCGCGGGACTGGCACGCGACCTACGGGTGCGTCGACGGCCAGTGCAACGCGCCGACCTGCATGGTCACGTGGGGCGACTGCAACGGCGATTTCCCGACGGACCCTGGCGGCGACGGCTGCGAGGCGAACCTCGACAACGATCGGAACAACTGCAGCCAATGTGGACGCGTTTGTGCTGCGGGCGAGATCTGTCGACGTGGGATCTGCGAGTGCCCGTGCGGCGCTCCGTGCTTCCAGGGTCGGATCAACACGGACGTCGAGAACTGCGGCGGATGCGGGTTCCGTTGCCCGGGCGCCGGCGACCCGAAGATGGTCAACGGCGTGCCGATCTGTGACGAGGGCGTCTGCGACTTCCGCTGCGACGCCCACTGGGCGGACTGTGACGGTGACGATCAGAACGGCTGCGAGACGAACGTGACGAACGATCCTCTCAACTGCGGGGGCTGCAACGTCCGTTGCCGCGGCGTCGACGGCCAGGCGTGCGTCGACGGAGAGTGCACGATGAAAGAGTGCGGGGGCGTCCAGTGACGCCGGCGGCGCGATGGACGCGCGCAGCGTTGCTCGCCACGGCGGCCTGCGGCGCCCCGTTCGCCTGCGCCGCGAAGGGCGCGCCGGAGACCGATCGCCCCGAGCCGGAGCCCTCCACGAGCGTGCCCGACGCCGGGGTGGTCGACGCCGGCGGCTCCGAGACGCTCCCGGAGGCCGACGCAGGCACCTGCAGCGCGTCCGGGATCTGCGCCGTGAAGGCGCCGATCGACGAGTTCATCCATCTCACGTCGATCTGGGGATCGAGCGCGACGAACGTGTGGGCCGTGGGGGCGCACGGCACGATCCTCCACTACGACGACGACGGCGGCTGGCAGAAGGCCGATCCGACGGGGCCGGACGGCGGACTCGTCTACACGCTCCGCAGCGTCTGGCTCGAGCGCCCCGACGACGTATGGATCGTCGACGGGACGACGCAAATCGAAGGCGGCGGGATCCTCCGGCACGGCGCCGGGTGGACGGGACCGAGCGCGACGACGTGGTCGTTCTTCACCCCGAGCGATCCGTTCGGGTTCAAGCCGCGCATCGTGCGCGGCAAGGCCGGCACGGTCTGGGTCGGACACACCGACCACCGGCTGCTCGAGACGTTCGACGGTTGGTCGGCTGCAGGTCCGAGCGCGTCGCAGACCTTCTCCCCGCCCCGCATGAGCGTGGTCACGGCGCTCGCGGTGTCGCGCGCCGACGAGGTCTGGGCCGCGGGCGGCTGCTTCGACGAGACCTTCGTGAGCCGCTTCGGATGTGTGTTTCGCGGGAGCCGCTCGACGGCCGACCCGCCGGCGTGGCAGTTCGAGGAGCTCGACAGCCGCACGGACAAGGTGCTTCGAGGCGCGTGGGGCGACGAGAGCGGCGTGTGGCTCGTCGGCGAAGCGGGCACGGTCCGCCGTATGCGCCGGGGCGCCGTGCCGAGCAAGAAGCTCGAGATCGTGACGAGCCCGGTCGTCGCCGATCTCGAGTCGGTCTTCGGCTTCGGCCCGGACGACGTGTGGGCCGTCGGCGAAGCGAGCACCGTGCTGCACTGGAACGGGGCGGCGTGGTCGAAGCTCGCGACGCCGTTCGACGACGCGAGCAACAAGCCGGCGCTCCACGCGGTCTGGGGGAGCTCGCCGGGCGACGTCTGGATCGTCGGCGACGGAACGATCCTGCGCTTTCACGAGGTGAAGGGACCATGAATCGGGAGCTCAGCCGCGCACGATCCTGGTTCCGCTGCCTCGCCTTCGGGCTGCCGTTCGCGGTCGCCGCTCCGCTGTCGTGCGCCGCCAGCGGCGTCGAGGGCGAGCCCGAAGAAGGGCCGGTGCCCGACGCCGGCGTTCTTCCGGACGCAGCTCCTCCGGACGACGGCGCGGTCGGGCTCGATGCGCCGAGCGACGTCGCCGCCGGCGCGCGCTGCAGCTCGGGAGGCTTCTGCTACGAGGCGCTGCCCGTTCCGGTGCCGCTCGTGGCGGTGTCGGCGACGAGCATGGATCAGGCGTGGGCCGTCGGCGGTGACGCGATCGTGCGCTGGGACGGCACGTCGTGGAAGTCCGTCTATCGGCACGATGGCCTGACGAGCGGGACGACCGTCTCTCTCCGCGCGGTCTTCGCCGCGACCGATGACGTGTGGGCCGTGGGATCGACGCCGTTCCCGGATCGTCGGATCCATCTCGTTCGCTACGCCCGAGGAGACGGCGGCGCACCGGTCTTCCGCGATGTGAGCACCGAAGAGCCGAGCGTCGGGGACTTCTGGTCTGGCTGGCTCACGCAGAGCGCCGACGCGCTCTGGTTCCTCGAGGCTGGCTCGGGCCATGTCCTTCGCTTCCGTGACGCGGTGGACGGCGGCATGACGATCGATCGCTGGTTGCCGCAGGGGGAGTCGGAGGACGACGACGCCTACTACGCTTGGTACGGGCTCTGGGGCTTCGCCGGCGACGACGTGTTCCTCAGCGGGATGACGTGCTCCTTCGGCTCGTGCACGGGCCTCCTCGCTCACTACGACGGCGCGAGCTGGTCTTTGACCGTGCTCGAGGATCCCATGATCGTGACGGGAATGTTCGGAACGCGCGCCCCCGGTCAGCCGAAACACCTCTGGCTCGAGGTCGCAGACGCTTCGACCGGCGCCCGATCGATCCGGCTCGTGCCCGTCTCGAGCGACGGTGGCCTGGGGGTGCCCGTGCTCGAGCGCGCCGTATCCGGCTGCGGCGCTTTCATGGGCTCCGCAGCCGCGCCGGGGGCGGCGTGGCTCTCCGACGGCTGTCTCGTCCATCGATGGAACGGCTCCACGCTCGAGGTGACGCCCATCGCAGTCGGCGGTGAGCCTCCAGGACGGGTGAACGCGCTGTGGGCCGGGGGCGCCGACGAGGCTTGGGTCGTCGGTTCGTCGCTGCCGTACAAGGGGCCGAAGTTCCTCGAGCTCGGCTTCGCCGCGCGGCGCGAAGGCAAGTGGCTGGTGGACGGAGGCAAGCCGTGAGGCTCTCGAACGCGCTCTTCGCGGGGGCGATCGCCTGCGCGCTCGTCGTCGCGTGCTCATCGGGCGATGACCTGCAGCCACCGGCGGGCGACGCGGGGCCGAGCCCGCCGCCGTCGGAAGACGCGGGCGTCTCCCCGGACGTCGACGCGAACGTCGGCTCGGACGCGGGCGCACCGAAGCCGCTCGACGTCGAATGCGCGGGAGACCCTTGCTACGTCGCGATCAGCGGCAACGGAGGCCGTCACGTGTGCGGGCTCCTTCGCGACGGGACGGTCCGCTGCTGGGGACGCGACACGATGCTGCCCGCGACCACGCTCGAGGACGGGACCAGCGTCGCCGCCGACGGAGCGCTCGGCCGCGGCCGGACTGTGTCCATCGTCGAGGCCGCGACGCCGGCGCCGGTCGTGGGACTCTCCGGAGTGACCCAGATCAGCGTCGGTCCCAACCTCGGCGCCTGCGCGCGCACGGCGGACGGCGCGGTCCATTGCTGGGGACGCAACGAGCTCGGTCAGCTCGGCAGGCCGACCAGCGAGCCGAGCCTCGCGGTCCCGATGCGGGTCGCCGGCATCCCGCCCGTCGACGAAGTCGCGCTCGGGGCCCAGATGGGCTGCGCCGTCGCCTCGTCGAGTCGCGCGCTCTACTGCTGGGGAAAGACGATGGCCGGCCTCGGCGTCGACGCGGGTGAAAGCGAGACGTTCTCGCCTCGTCTCGTGACCTCCTTCCCCGCGCCGGTGCATGCGCTCTCCGTGGGGACTTGGTCCGAGGAGGACACGGTGGTCGCCTTGCTCGCGGATAGCAGGCTCGCGAGCCTCGGTCGGGCGGCGATGGGAGATACGTCGTCGATCCCACCGTGGACGTCGCCGCTGGAGAGCCTCGACGTCGTCCGGAGCTGGTCGTTCGCCTGGGTCGCGGGCGACGGCCTCCTGCGACGATGGCGGCCGGCCAAGGGGACGCTCTACGTCCCCGCGCTCGCGCCGGCGGTCGACGTGAAGATCTCCGGCGGCAGCGAGAGCAGCCAGGGCGGCGTGCTCCTGTCGACGGGACGGCTCTTCCGGTGGGGCGACAACACGTCGGGCGCGCTCGGCGTCGCTCCCGAGTCCCTGCTCTTCGGGCCGCATCCGCTCGAGGTCACGCAGGTCGGAGCGAAGGTCGTCTCGTTCGCGACGACGCTGGGATCGACGTGCGCGTCCCTCGTCGACGGGGAGGTCGTCTGCTGGGGCGCCAACACCTTCGGTGAGCTCGGGCGCGGCGGGGTCGACTCCTTCCCGCATCCGAACGCCGAGCCGATCGAATGAGGCTCCGAGTCACGGGCCTCGCCGCCTGCCTCGGCGCGGTGGCTGCCGCGCCCTTCGGCTGCGGCAGCGACCGGGATCCCTACCGGCGCGGGATCGAGGAGACGAGCTTCGCCGACGCAGCCACCGAAAGCGGGTGCGTGGGCCTCGAGCGGCGCTGCTCGCGCGACCTCCGCTCGGTGATCGACGGCTGCGACGAGTCGCTCGTGGTCGCGGTCTGCCCGCCGGATCAGGGCTGCGCGGCCGGGGTGTGCGTGCCGGCCTGCTCCGCGGCCGTCAGCAGCGCCGCGACGACGGGCTGCGAGTTCGCCGCGCTCGCGCCGAGCCGCTACGAGGAGAGCCGCGGCTCGTGCTTCGGCGCGCTGCTCACGAACACCTGGGGAGCTCCGGCGCGCATCGAGGCGGAATACGCGGGCTCGGCGATCGATCTCGCGGCCTCGGCTCGCGTCGTGCGCACGTCCGGAGACGGAGTGACCTACGAGCCGTTCTCCGGCGAGATCCAGCCCGGCGAGGTCGCCGTCCTCTTCCTGAACCACGAGCCCGAGAGGCCGGTCGGGCGGCCTCCGGCGGGCGTCGGCTGGGTCCCTTGCCCGGCGGGCGTCACGCCTGCGGTCGTCGTCGACGCGAGCATCAAGGGCACCGCGCGCGGGCAGTCCTTCCGGATCAAGACCTCGGCCCCCGTGAGCGCCTACAGCATCTACCAGCTCGGCAAGCCGGGCGGCCACGCAGCGACGGCCACGCTGCTGCTCCCGGTGCCGGCCTGGAAGACCGGCTACATCGTGACGGACGCGTGGGAGGGCGACGTCGGCTTTCCTGCCACGCAGATCGTCGCGGCCGAGGACGACACGGAGGTGACGATCGTGAGCAGCGCGGACATCCTCCCTGGGCCCGACGTCGAGGGCGCGGCGCAGGGAGCCGCGAAGACCTACCGCATGAAGCGCGGTGAGGCGCTCCAGTTCGCGCAGCGCGAGCAGCTCGACGGCAGCCGGATCGAGGCGACCAAGAGCGTGGCGGTGCTCGGAGGCCACGAGTGCATGAACATCCCCACCGGGAAGCGCTGGTGCGATCAAGCCCAGCTGCAGCTCTTTCCGGTGCAGTCGTGGGGGCACGAGTACGCCGCCGCTCCGCACCTCTCGCGCCGAGAGCACGGCGAGCCGGAGCCGTACCTCTACCGGATCGTCGCTGCGGTCGACGGCACGGTGCTCACGTACGACCCGCGCCGGCCGCCGGACGCGCCGACCGCCCTCGGCGCTGCCGCGTCGAGGACCTTCATGACGAACGAACCTTTCGTCGTGAGCTCCCAAGACGCGGATCACCCGATCACGGTGTACTCGTACATGACGGGTCTCGAGTTCGGCAAAGCCAAGATGGATGACGGCGATCCAGAGTTCACTTACGTCATCCCCACGGATCAGTACCTCGATCGCTACGTGTTCTACGTCGCTCCGAGCTACCGCAACTCGCACCTCGTGGTCGTCCGCGCGCGCTCGGGCGGCGACGACTTCCAGCCGGTGACCCTCGATTGCGCAGGCCCGCTCGCCGGCTGGGAGCCCTTGGGCACCGAGGGCAAGTACGAGCTCGTCCGCGTCCGGCTCGGCGGCGGTGGAGCGTGCGGGCCCGGACGCCACGAGATGACCAGCCCTGGCCCGTTCAGCGTGACGATCTGGGGGACGGACGTGGCCTCGAGCTACGCCTACCCGGGCGGCGCCGCGCTGCGCCCGCTCAACGCCGTCGGCGGCCTCGTTCGCTGAGCGGACCTCGAGAGGGACGGCACCGCGTCACGATCGCGGCCAGCCGAAGCGGGCGCGGACGGCGTGCATCGCGTCGGTGTGGGCGCCGTCGGCGTGGCGGACGACGAACGGCCGCTCCTCGCGCTCCGGCTCGTCGCCGAGGCGGCACGCGAAGAGGGAGAAGAGTGGAGTCAGCCCTTCGCGCGGGACGACGTCGCGGAGGGTGAGGACCGCGAAGCCCTCGTCGCGGGCGGCGCGGAGGGCGCGCTCCTTCTGGGCCCAGGGGAAGCAGAAGACGAAGAGGCCGTCGGGCTCGAGGTGGCGCTTGGCCGCGCGCGCGTAGTCGCGGACGTCGCCGCGGAGCTCGAAGCGCGCGTGCGCCTTCTGCGAGTCGGCGGGGACGACGCCGGCGGTGACGTCGAAGTAGGGCGGGCTGCCCGTGACGAGCGGGAAGCGCTCGCTCGTGAGGTCGAGCTCGCGGAGATCGCCGTGGAGGGCCGTCACGCGCTCTTCGACGCCGTTGGCGCGGAGGTTCTCGCGGAGGAAGCGGAAGCTCACGTCCTGGGCCTCGATGCACGTGAGGCGCGCCTGGGGCGGCATCCCCGAGAGCACGAGCAGGCCGACGGTCCCGATGCCGGTGCCGAGATCGAGGTGGCGCTCGATCGGTCTCGCGACGAGCGGGAGCTTCTCGAGCGCGTACCAGCCGGTCAAGAGATCGTCGGTCGAGTGGCGATGGCCCTTCTTGCGCTGGAAGATGCGGTGGGTCGCGGTGAGCCCGTCGACGGTGATGGGCTCGCCGAGCTCGGTCTCGAGCTCGCGTCGCCGGACCTCGAGCGCGTCGGGGGAGGAGATCATCGGCATGAGACGGCGGAGGACGCGAGCGCGCGCGCGTCGGCGGAGGAGATCATCGGCGTGAGGCAGCCTCGGACGCGCCGTGCGTCAAAGGAGGTCGGGGACGCGCCCGGGGAAGCGAACGGTCTCGCCGACCGCCGGGAGCTCGAACGGGACCAGCGCCTTGCCCTGCCATTGACGGAACAAGTAGCTCGTCTCGAGGTCGTTCGCGAACACGAAAGACGCCTCGTCGGGGACGCCGTCGTCGGTGGTGTGCGTGACGGTGATGGTCACGTCGCTGAGCGCGACCCTGGTCCCGGCGGGTAATGGCGGGCTGAGGCCGCGAAAGAGGAGCTCGGTGCCCGTGCGGTAGAACCCGCCGTCCTCGTGGACGACGAAGCTCTTCTCTCCCGTGCGCGAGAGCCGGACGTCGCGCCGGTTGCCCGTCATGAGGAGCATCCGCTCCGGAGGGGAGCCCCCGTCCTCCAGGTGTGTGATGACGAGGTAGTAGGCGAACGCCGTGTCCGGCGCGTTGACGAGGACGATGCGCTTGTCGCGGGCCGAGCCGTCGGCGGGGATCCCCGTGGCGAGCTGGCGGATCACGTCGTCGAGGATCACGATGCTGTGCGCGCCGAGGAGGAAGAGGAAGGGCGCGAGGACGAGGTGCCCGAGCCAGGTCCACGCGGCATACGCGCGGACCACACGCGCGGGCCGCCCGCTCGCGGCCGCCGCCCACGGAGCCCGCTCGATCGCGCCGGCGCACGTCATCGCGAGCAGCGCGACGAGACCGAAACCGGCGAGGAAGAGGAGGCGGCCCGAAGGAAACGTCGCTGTGCTCGGCACGACGGCGAGGACGCTCGCGCTGGCGAAGAAGCGTGACGCGCGGCGCACGCGGGCGTCGCCGGCGCGGAGCATGCGAAGGGTGACGAGGCTCGCCCAGGCGAGGACCGCGAGCGCGAGCGCGATGAAGACGGCCTTCCCCGCGGGCGAGGCGAACGCATAGGCGTCGGGGAGCGGGGCGCCGAGCTCGGCGCCCAGCAAGAGCGGGACGTGGGCGCCGAGACCTCCGAGGAAGGCGAGGGGGGCCTGCGCCGGATCGGTGTAGACGCCCGATCCTCGCGCGCCGAAGTCGCCTGCGCGGTAGACCGCGATCCAGACACCGACGATCGCCGCGGCCGGCGCGAGCGATCGCACGCGCGCGCCCACCGGCCGTTCGTCGAGGAACAGCGCGTGCGCCGCGAGGTACGCGAGCGTCGCGACGGCGCTCTCGCCCGAAGCGAGCGCGAGACCGAGGGACGCGGCGGCGGCGAACGGCAGCACGCCGGGACGCGCTCGGCGGGCGCCCGCGTCGTGGAGCAGGAGCGCGGCGAGCGAGAACGCCGTCGCGATGAGCGCGTTGCGGTTCGCGATCCACCCGACCGGGAGCCCGTGGGTGTGATCGATCGCGTAGAAGAGCGCCGCGATCCCCGCCGCGAGCGGGGAGATCGACCCGAGCCACCGGCGGTAGAGCCGCGCCGCGAGCCAGACGACGAGCGCGTACCAGGCGATCGACTGCGCGTGCATGACCCACGGCGACGTCGGCCAGAGCGTGTAGTCGAGCGCGTGGGTGAGCGAGGCGAGCGGGCGGAACAACGCGAGGCGGAGACCGGGCGGCGTCCACCACGGGGCGAAGCCGCTCTCGAGGACGCGCGCGCCCTCCTCCGGGCTGCCGCTCGCGAAGGTGAAGAGCGTCATCGGCGACCCGCTCACCGGGAGCCAGCGTGCGTCGTTCCGCATCATCGCGCGGTGCCATAGATCGTCAGCGACGAGGCGCGTCCGCAGCGTGGGCAGCGACAGGATGCACGCGATCAGCACCGCGACGGCGGGAAACCGCGGCGACGACAGCCAGGTCTTCACCCGAGAGGCGAGCAAGCGCAGCGTCGAGCGTATTCCCTCCGGGCCGCGGCCTGCCAGCGCCGGGTGGCACCACGCGCCGATCGCGCCGAGCCGACCACTCAGTCGGACGCGCGTAGGCCGCGCTCGCCGTCAGCCGGCCGGGTTCGGGATCGTGAGCGCGGCTTGCGACGCGGGGCGCGCGAGCGCCTGCCCCAGCCAGCGCGTGACGTTGGTGTACGTGTCGAAGCCGACGAGCTCGAGCGCGCCGTAGAAGTCGAGGCCGCGCACCCACGGCCAGGTCGCGACGTCGGCGATCGTGTAGGTGTCGCCCATGATCCACACGCGGCCTTCGAGCCGCTTGTCGAGCACGTTCAAGAGGCGCTTCGTCTCGTCGACGTAGCGCTGGAGCGGGCGCGGATCGGCGACGTCCTTGCCGGCGAACTTGTAGAAGAAGCCGAGCTGCCCGAGCATCGGGCCGATCCCGCCCATCTGGAACATCAGCCACTGGATGGTCTGGTAGCGGGCCGCCGCGTCGCTCGGTACGAGCTTGCCGGACTTGTCGGCGAGGTAGATGAGGATGGCCCCGCTCTCGAAGAGCGGCAGCGGCGCGCCGCCTGGACCGGCCGGATCGACGATGGCCGGGATCTTGTTGTTCGGGTTCAGCGAGAGGAACTCGGGCGTCGTCGTGTCCCCGTCGAGGCGCACGAGGTGGGGCTCGTACGGGAGCCCCGTCTCCTCGAGCATGGCCGAGACCTTGATGCCGTTCGGGGTGGGGAACGAGTAGAGCTGGATCCGGTCCGGGTGCTTCGCAGGCCAGCGGGCGGCGACGGGGTGCAAGAGGGAAGCGGTCACGCGGTCTCCTTCGTGTGGGGCGGATCGTCGGGGGCGATCGCCCCGTACCGTGGATGCCGACGCTACACCTCCGGTCGCGGCAACCTCGAGCCATTCGTCGGACGGATGGTCACCCAGGATGTCCCCAGGGCGCGGCGCCGAGCGGCGGGGGGCGCCTCCGCGCCGAGGGCTCCCGGTGGGCGTGAGGGAGCGTCATCTCCCAGGGCGATGACGCGCGCGCGGTGTTCGCGCGTGCTGCAGGAGCGGGGCCGCGATGGCATCGATCGTGCCGAGCGCGATCGGCGATTTCGTGCAAACGAGCACTTGCTCCGCGCCGCGCAGGCGGCAAGATGGAGGGGCAAAGCGAAGCAGGAGGTCGTCATGTCGAATCCGAAGCATCGACCCTTTCGCCGCGACAGCGGCGACGCTTTTCTTCCCGATCCCGCGAGCGGCACGTTCGTTTCTTTCTCCGACGCCGAATCCGACGCCGAGGAGTTCATCGCCTCCGTCACCTCCGCGGACTTCGTCCTCGAGGAGGCTCGCAACGAGCTCTCGATCGACGAGGTCGGCGGTCCGTTCGTCGACGAAGACGAGCTCGACGCCTTCGACTGACGCCGCCACCCGTCCTTTCACGGACGGTGGCGGGAGACCTTCGTTGGGGCCACGAAGCTGCGCTCGGCTCCGCGTCGTCGCGACGCGCGGGAAGGATCGCGGCATCGAGGCCCTTTCCGGAGCGTCTTTGCGCGGACTGCCTTAACCTGTCGGCGTGACGCGTCCGAAGGGAGCGGCGGGGCTCGCGGTCTTCACCGTGCTCGCGCTCGCGCTCGCTCCTTCGGTTGCGCGCGGCGACGAGCCGCTCCCGTCGCTGCCGCCACCGTCCGCGTCGCCACCGGCTGCGACGCCACCATCCTCGTCGTCGCTCCCCGCGTTGCCGCCTCCGTCTGCGTCCCCGCCGGCCGCAACACCGCTGACGACGCCCCCGTCCGCGTCGTCGTCTCCCGCGTCGACGCCGCCTCCCGCGTCGCAGCCCTCGGCGTCGCCGCCGGCGGCGGCGGACCCGACGCCGTCCGCGTCTCCGCGCCCCGCGCCGCAGCCGCTCCAGCTCACGCCGCCTGCGCCCCGGGGCCGCGGCGTCTGGCGCTCGTTCCGCGCCGGAGCCGATCTCGTCCACAGCGTGCCGACCGCCGCGATCCTCGACGGCGCCTGGTCGATCTCGCTGCACGTCAACACCGAGCTGACGAACCGCACCTGGGACAAGCCCTACCCGACGGGCAGCATCGGGCAGTACTCGACGCGCATCCTCTACGGCGGATCGTGGACGCTGATGCTCGGCCTCGAGAGCCTCGCTGTCGTCCTCGCCTCGAAGGGCAACTTCGACTGGATCGGCGACGCGTCGTACCGCTCCGACTGGGTCCTCCCCGTCGATCTCCCGGCATGCTCGCAGGTCGGCGCGCGCGGCGGCTGCGGTCTCGGCGTCGGAGGCTTCTCCTTTCTCCAGATCCGCCCGCGCGGATCGCGCTGGTGGTACGAGGCCGGCGGCGGATGGATCCAGCAGCGCGTCCTCCACGACGCGCTCCGCACCGTCGCCGAGTCGTCGTGGGTCCTCACCCCGCTCTCCGCGCTCTACGAGCTTCGCACCGATCTCGATCGGGACGTCGCCGTGCGCCTCTTCGCCGGCCCCGGCGTCTACTTCGGCATGCACAACGCCCACCTGCACCCGACCCGGCGCGGGATGGACGTCTATACGAACGTGCCGTGGACGCAGATGTACCCGCTCGACGCCGGCATCGGCCCCGGCGCGCGCGTCGAGGGCCGGCTGATCGTGAAGCGGCACCTCTCGCTCGAGGGTGAGCTCGTGATGGCGCCGTTCCTGCTCGGCGGTCCGACCCGCCAGGTCTCGAGCGACGTCGCGCCGCTCGATTTCGAGCGCGACGGGATGTCGGTCTGGCGGAAGGTCGGCCTCGGGATCGGCTGGGACGATCCGCGCAACGTCCCCTTCAAGGCGACGCTCGCGCTCTTCGGGGCCGAGCTCTCCGATCGCCCGATCCATCAGATCGGCTACCGTGGCGGCATGCTCCGCTTCGATATCCCGCTCCGCGTCCCGGGAGCCGAGTGATGGCCGCGCTCGCCGTCGCTCCCGTCACCGCCGCCGACGCCGCGCCGAACCAGTGGCTCGTCTTCCTCCACGGCATCCTCGGCTCCGGCGCGAACTGGCGCAGCTTCGCCCGTCAGATCGTCGCGGCGAAGCCGGCGTGGGGAGCGCTCCTCGTCGACATCCGCCTCCACGGCGACTCGCAAGACATCCCGCCGCCACACACGATCGAGGCTGCCGCGCGCGACATCGTCGAGGCGATCCCGGACGTCGCCGGCGTCGGCCGGACGCCGGTGCGCGCCGTCCTCGGTCACAGCTTCGGCGGTAAGGTGGGCATCGAGCTCGCGCGCCAGCTCGCCGCCGCGCCCAACGGCCCGCTCGACGAGCTCATCGTCGTCGACTCGACGCCGGGCGCGCGCCCGGACTTCCGCGGATCGTCGGGCGTGCGCCACATCGTCGAGCTGTTGACCGAGCTGCCGGAGGCCTTCCCCGATCGCAACGCGTTCACCGCGTGGGCGGAGGAGCGCGGCGTGAGCCGCCCGACCGCGATGTGGCTCGCGATGAACGTGCGCCCGGTCCCGAACACGACGCGCTTCGAGTTCCGCCTCGACATCCCATCGATCCGCGCGATGATGGACGACTACTTCGCGCGCGATCTCTGGCCGGTCCTCGAGGCTCCGCCCGGGCACATGAAGACGCGCCTCATCGCCGGGGGTGACTCCGAGGTCCTCGACGCCGCCGACCGCGAGCGCGGCCGCGCGCTCCCGTCCGTGAGCGTCGACGTGATCCCGAACGCCGGCCACTGGGTCCACGTCGACGCCCCCGACGCCCTCCGCGAACTCGTGCTCGGCTACCTCGACTGACCTCGGCGTCGTCGCGATCGCGCGGCTACGACCCCGAGCGGGCGCGATCGTCGGGCGCGCGGGCGGCGGAGATGCAGAGGTGGCTGCTCTCGTCCTTGTAGGCCCCGTAGCACCAGCCGTCGAAGACGATCTCCATGCTCGCGGCGCCGCGGGGCTCGCTCTCCTTCTTGAAGCCGATCGTGACCTTCTTCGTCTCGTTCGGCTTCAGGGTGAAGCTGCTGCCGTTCATCCGCGACGCCTTGTACGTCTTGTCCTTGATGACGCTCTCGAGCTGGTTGCCGGCCTTGTCGTAGTAGTAGACGACCGCGCTCGCCCAGTGGAGATCCTTGTCGGTCGTGTTGGTGACCTCCCACTCCGGCTGGTTGAACATGTACTTGCCGGTGGGCTTCGCCGTCAGCGGAACGGGCTGCGGCTTCGCCGCGCAGCCGCACCGGTCGAAGAACGTCCCCGTGCCGGAGCACCCGAGCGCGGCGCACTTCGAGTCGCCGCCGGCCGCCGCTGCCGCTGCCTTCGGCTCGGGGGCCGACGCGCTGGTCGTCACCGTCTCGGCGGCGGAGGGCTTCGGCGCGAGCTCGCTGGCGTCTTCCTTCTTCTTGCAGCCGGCGGACGCGACCGTCATCAACGTGAGCGCGCCTGCCAGGAACATCGTCGTCGTCTTCATCTCTTCCTCGTCTTTCAAGTGCGCGGGAGACCGCGCGCGGGGGGCCCGCCTCGCGCGGGGCAGCGACCCCGAGCGCGACCGCGGTAAGCTGAGGCGCCGAGAGTGCGTCTGGGGCCACCATCGCGCCAAGCTCTGGCGCAGAAGGAGCCAACGCTGTCGCGAATGGATCCGAGGTCAGCCTGGCGCGCGGCGAGCGGCGGAGGGGCGCCTGCCGCTCCAGCGCAAGTAAGCTCGCTCGAACGCGCCGCGCGAGCTGAACCCGAGGCGCTCGGCGATCGCCTCGACGGAGAGCGATCCTTCGAGCAGGAGCTGATCGGCGCGCTGATGGAGGATCTGCGCGCGCGCCGCGCCGAACGACGTCCGCATGGATTCGAGCTTGCGCTGGAAGGTCCGCGCGCTCAGCCCGAGCTCGCTCGCCACCGTCGCGAGCGTCGCGTCACCAGCCTCGTGCGCGCTCCAGAACGCACGGTGAAGCTCCTGCTCGAACGTCACCGGCTGACGGGTCGGCGCCATGAGCCGCGGCGCGTGCTCGACGAGGAGGTTCGCCAGCATCGGCGAGGCGCCGCGGAACGGCAGCGCGAGGTCGGCTCGCCGGAAGAGCAGCTGCGTCGCCGGGCGGTTCCAGCGGGGGATGACGCCGAAGTAGTCGCGGTAGGCGGTCTCGGATTGTCGCGGCATCTGGTGCTCGATCGCGCGCGGCACGACGTGGACGCCGGTGGCGTGCCGCGTCAGCGCGAGCGTCGCCGCGAAGATGGTGTCGGCCCCGTGACGCGAGCGCAGCGTCGGCATCCGGTACTCGAACCCGGCGGCGTCGTCCGTGTCCACCCGCGCGATCGCGGCGTTTCGGACGAACTGCTTCATCACGTGGACGAGCACGTCGAGCGCGGCGTCGAGGTGGGTCGCGTGCGCGATCGCCGGGCCGACGACGCCCATCTGGTCGAGGGTGAAGCGGCTGCCCGCGCGGATCGACCAGACGGGATCTCCCGTCAGCTCCTCGATCCCCGCCCAGAGCTGGAGGGTCTCCTCGTACGTGAGCTCGTCGCCCGCTTCGAGCTTGGCGAGCGGCAGTGACGACGCGTAGGCGACCTCACGAAGCGAGAGGCCGAGGAGCCTCGGCCACGTCAGGACGAACGACGAGACGCGGATGGACGTGGCGCGCCGCTCCCCGGCGTCTGATCGCGTCTCGGCGCGTCCCACGGGAGCCAGGATAGCTCGGCCGTGCCGAGAGAAGAACGACGGCGAGCGCGAGTCCCGGGCTATAGTCCCGCCCCAAATGAGCGCGGTATTCCAGTACGAAGACCTCCTCCCTCTCGGTCCCGACGAGACGCCGTACCGGCGCGTGACGGGCGACTTCGTCTCGACCTTCGAGGCGCAGGGCGAGACGTTCCTGAAGGTCGAGCCCGAGGCGCTCACGATGCTGACCGAGGAGGCGATGCGCGACATCGCGCACCTCCTCCGCCCAGGCCACCTCGCGCAGCTCCGCAAGATCCTCGACGACGTCGAGGCGTCGCCGAACGACAAGTTCGTCGCGCTGGATCTCCTGCGGAACGCCAACATCGCCGCGGGCGGCGTGCTGCCGATGTGTCAGGACACCGGCACGGCGATCGTCATGGGCAAGCGCGGCCAGTACGTGCTCACCGGCGGCGGCGACGAGGCGGCGATCGCGCGCGGCATCTGGAACACCTACCGGACGAGGAACCTCCGATACTCGCAGCTGGCCCCGCTCGACATGTATACGGAGAAGAACACCGGCGACAACCTCCCCGCGCAGATCGAGATCTTCGCGACGGACGGCGACACCTACAAGTTCCTCTTCATGGCGAAGGGTGGGGGCTCGGCCAACAAGAGCTACCTCTTCCAGGAGACGAAGGCGCTCCTCAACCCGAAGAGCCTCCTCGCGTTCGTCGAGCAGAAGCTGCTCGGCCTCGGCACGGCGGCGTGCCCGCCGTACCACCTCGCGC
This sequence comes from Labilithrix sp., assembly GCA_019637195.1. Taxonomy (GTDB): domain Bacteria; phylum Myxococcota_A; class Polyangia; order Polyangiales; family Polyangiaceae; genus Labilithrix. The sequence continues at coordinate 171,801 of JAHBWA010000001.1, forward strand.
TCGTCGTCGGCGGCACGTCGGCGGAGCACGCGCTCAAGACCGCCAAGCTCGCCTCGGCGCGCTACCTCGACACGCTGCCGACCACCGGGAGCGAGCTCGGCCGCGGCTTTCGCGATCTCGAGGTCGAGCAGCAGATCCTCGCGCTCGCGCAGCGGACCGGGATCGGCGCGCAGTTCGGCGGCAAGTACTTCTGCCACGACGTCCGCGTGATCCGCCTCCCGCGACACGGCGCCTCGTGTCCGGTCGCGCTCGCCGTCTCGTGCTCGGCCGATCGTCAGGCGCTCGGCAAGATCACGAGGGAAGGCGTCTTCCTCGAGGAGCTCGAGCGCGACCCGGCCAAGTACCTCCCCGACACCACGCACGACGACCTCGGCGGTGAGGTCGTGAAGGTGGATCTCCGGAGGCCGATGTCGGAGGTCCGCGCGCTGCTCTCGAAGCACCCGATCAAGACGCGCCTCTCGCTCACCGGGCCGATGATCGTCGCGCGCGACATCGCCCACGCGAAGCTGAAGGAGCGGCTGGACGCAGGGCAGGGAGTGCCGTCCTACCTGCGCGACTTCGCGGTGTACTACGCGGGGCCGGCGAAGACGCCCGAGGGGTACGCGTCGGGCTCGTTCGGGCCGACGACCGCCGGTCGCATGGACGCGTACGTCGACCAGTTCCAGGCCGCCGGCGGCAGCCTCGTCATGCTCGCGAAGGGCAACCGCTCCCAGCAGGTGACCGACGCGTGCAAGAAGCACGGCGGCTTCTACCTCGGGTCGATCGGCGGCCCGGCCGCGCGCCTCGCGAAGGACTGCATCAAGAAGGTCGAGGTCCTCGAGTATGCCGAGCTCGGGATGGAAGCGGTCTGGAAGATCGAGGTCGTCGACTTCCCCGCGTTCGTCGTCGTCGACGACAAGGGCAACGATTTTTTCGCCGGCCTCACCGGCCCGGGCGCGGGCAAGCGAACGCTCCCCGTGAAGTGATCCGCCGCGACAGCGCGTTCGCGCGGGACACCTGTGGCGATCGTGCTCGCTCGATCGGCGTCGCCGCGGTGGGGGGACGCGCGGACGCGCGCCCGGAGGACGCCATCCCGGACACTTGATGCGCGCGTCGAGGAGCGCTCGGGGGCGGGAACGGCGCTTGAATGGTCGGTGTCGTGCCCGCGTCCGCGCTCGAAGAAGGCGACACGAACCCGCCGTTTACCGATAAGTACGACGTCGAGCGCGTGCTCGGACGCGGCGGGATGGGGACCGTGTTCGAGGCTCGCCACGCGCGGATGGGACATCGCGTCGCGATCAAGGTCCTCGGCGAGGACGTGCGCTGCCACCCGGAGCTGGCGAAGCGCTTCGAGCGGGAGGCGCGCGCCGCCGGGGCGCTCTCGAGCCCACACGCGGTACGCGTCCACGACATCGACCAGACCGAGGACGGCACGCCGTTCATGGTGATGGAGCTGCTCACGGGTCGAGACCTCGCGCACGTCGTGGAGAACGACGGCGCGCAGCCGATCGGCGCGTGCGTGCGCTGGGTGGTCGAGGCGTGCGACGCGATCGGCGAAGCGCATCGCCTCGGGATCGTCCACCGCGACATCAAGCCGTCGAACCTGTTTCTCTGTCGCGACACCGGCTCGATCAAGGTGCTCGACTTCGGGATCGCGAAGCACGTCGCGGCCAAGGAGGCGGCCATCACGCTCGGCGTGACGCCGCTCGGGACGCCGCAGTACATGTCGCCCGAGCAGGTCCGCTGCGCGAAGGACGTCGACGCGCGGACCGACATCTGGTCGCTCGGCGTGACGCTCTACGAGCTCGTCTGCGGTCGGCCGCCGTTCGATCACGACGTGCCGCAGGCTTGCATCGCCGCGATCGTGGCCGATCCGATCCCCGATCCACGCGAGTTTCGGCCGGATCTGCCCGACGAGCTCGCGGCGATCGTCATGCGGGCGCTCGCCAAGGATCGCGCCGAGCGCTTCGGGACGGTCGAAGAGCTCGTCCTCGCGCTCGCGCCGTTCGTCGAGGCGTCGACGAGCAGCGACTCGTGGCGCGTCATCTCCACCGCGCGTCGCACCACGACGAGCGATCTCACGACCGTCTCCGGCGACGTCGCCGCCGCGCTGCCGCCGGCGTCCGATGACGTCGTCGTCGCGCTCGCGCCGGCCGGTCGCAAGGGCATGGACGAGGGCACCGTCCCTCCGGCCGTGTCGGGCTCGCGCCGGCGCGAGTCGCGCGGGCAGCGGCTCCGTTCCACGCTCGCGCTCGCCGGCG
>JAHBWA010000010.1 GCA_019637195.1 Labilithrix sp.
AAGTTCTCGCTTGCGAGGCCGGACTGCGGCGGCTAGGGTGCGCGGCGCTGTGCAAGAGCGCAGTGGCCCGGGGCGTAGCGCAGCCTGGTTAGCGCACTAGACTGGGGGTCTAGGGGTCGGAGGTTCGAATCCTCTCGCCCCGACTGGTTCCGGAGACCCCGGAACCTTTCGGTTTTTGTGGCCTCGATGCGGCGTCGATGCGGGAGGCGCCGGCGGGGTTGCAGCCGCTTCCGCAGCCGTCTCCGCGGGCTGCACGTTGAGCCTTCTCATCGGCGACGACGGGCGCGAACTCCGGGATCGCCTCGTCCAGCGGGCCCCAATCTCCAAGGTTGAGCTCGCGGGAGGTCCCCAGCTCGCGGCGGTAGCGCTCGATCGCGGATGACTTGTGCTCCGAGCGCCGGCGGCCCCAGTCCTCGGAGCGGCCGTTGACGAGCGCCACGGTCACGAAGCTCGCGCGAGCGTCGTGAAGTCTGAGCGTCCGCCGTCCGTGGCCAGCCGTCCAGAGCTCGGGACGGTTGCATTCCTCGGCGACGAGCGCCGCGCGGAGCGATGCGCGATAGGCGTCCGTGGCCTCGCGCGGCTCGATCGGCTCGCCCGCGCGCGTGACGAACGCGGGATCGTCGGCGCCGGTCTTCGGGCTCATCGTCTTCCAGATCTTGAGAGCGCAGACGAGGTCCGGCTCGAGTGGCGTCAGGCTCGTGTCGCCCGTCTTGTTGCGGTCGGGCAGGATGGCACCGCGCCGGAGATCGATGGGCCCCAGGTGAGCGGCGGCACCTCGCCGAACGTCTTCGTCCTCGAGCGCGTCCTCGACGGTGTCGAGCTCACCGCCGAGCACCTCCGCTCGTCGCGCCCCGTTCCGGTGCAGGAACCTCCGCTCATCGCGCCCCGTTCCGGTGCAGGAAGCCGAAGAGGAGACGCAGCCCGAGGTCGACGCGCTCGTCGCGCATCAGGCAGGATCGCGTCCTCGTCGGGGTAGCAGAACTGAAGCCCCACGTCGGTCTTGATCGTCGTCTGACCGAACGAGGTGCCACTCGCGGACCAGCTCCTGAAGAGCGCGGTTTTCGGCCCGAAACGTTGGCGTCGTTGCGGTCATATCGTCGTCGTGAGAGTTGATCAGGCAGGAAGTGGGATCGGCTGGATGGCCAGTAAGGCCGGTCCGCTCTCACGCTCTGCCGTCCGGAGCTCGAACGCCTGCTGGAGATTCATCCAGAACTCGGCCGTAGTCCCGAAAGCACGCGCGAGCCGCAGTGCCGTGTCCGCGGTGACGTTTCGGCGCTCGGCCACGATCTCCGTGATGCGGTTCGTCGGGACATCGATCGCCGCGGCAAGCTTGTTCGCGCTCAGGTCGAGCGGCACGAGGAACTCCTCGCGCAGGACCTCGCCCGGGTGGATCGGGCGCATGCCGTTCTTGGGCTTCATCTTCTGCTCCTAATTCTGCACCTAATGCTGCTCTTGCTCTCGGCGTGCCGACTAGTGGTAGTCGACACATTCAACGTTCGCTGGCCCCTCGGGGGTCCAGACGAAGCACAAGCGAAACTGGTCGTTCACGCGGATGGAGTGCTGCCCCGCGCGGTTGCCCTTCAGGGCCTCGAGGTGGTTCGCCGGCGGGATCCGAAGATCGCTGAGCGCCACTGCCGCGTTGAGCATCGCGAGCTTGCGCTCGAGAACCCGGCTCAGATTGGCGAACCGAGGCGCCCCCGTGCCCTCGAAGACCGCCTGCGTCTCGGAGCACTTGAACGACGCGATCGCCATGACCCCAGTATTGGGATCTGTACGTGATACGTCAAGCGTACAAGTAGCGATCGGCAGGTGTTCGCGGTCGTTCGGGGTGCTTCGCGGTACTCGCGGGCTTCCGCCGGCATTTTGCGGGGTTTGTGCGAAATGTTCGCGGCCACTCGCGGTCGCCAGACGGACACGATCGACGCGGCTGGAGGCGAAAAGCATTGTAGTCGCATACCGTTGCAGTTCGTGCGGCCCCGCGAAACCGCGATCGGCGCTCGCGGTAGGGTAAAGGGCCCGCGCGGCGACGCCGCAGCGGTCCTCTCCTCCCCCTCGCGGACGACGTCCGCGCCCACTCTCATCGCTGGACGGCGTGAGCCATGCCCCTCGCCGCCCGCATCAGAAAGCGTCCACGGCGCAAGCCGCGGCTCCCCCGCGGCCCCGCGCGCCGGGTCCGCTCCCCGCAGCCTCCCCGCGCCGTCGAGCACTACCTCGTCGCCGCCCTCGTCCGCACGATGCGCCACGTCACCAAGGCGATGGCGCGAGCGCTCGACGGCAAGCTCGAGGCGATCGCGAAGCCCGACGCCGACGAGGAGCGCGAGGACGCTGCACGGCTCGACGCTCCCCCTCCCCCGCCCGCCGACGGCGATGTCGACGCAGCGATCCGCGAGGTCACCAGGGCAGCGTACGAGGCGATCGAGGAGTCCGACCCACAGGTCAAAGGGGCAGCGCGGACCGCGGCGAAGCGGACGGCCAAGCACTCCGAGCACGAGTTCTGGCGTCTGAAGATCACGCTGAAGCGCGAGCCGGAGATCGATAAGCTCATCACGGCGTCGACGAAGGAACGTCGTCGGCCACTTCAAAGGCACGGTCGAGAGCCAGCGCTCGAGAAGCTCGAAGCCCTCCTCGACGAGGGTTGCGGCATGCGACGGAGTGCCCTCGCTTCCCGGCGAGCCCCGGCGCTGCCGCTGCACGCAGTTCCAAGAGTTGCCCGAGCTCGACGACGAAGACGAGGCGGCGTGACCCAGCACATCCTGATCATCGGCCCGCCACGCGTGGGGAAGACCCACCTCGCGCGCGAGCTCAGCGCCGAGCGCGGCCTCCTCGTCCGACACAGCGACGACCTCATCGCCTCACACGCGTGGTCGGACGCCTCGGCGGCGATCGCCGAGTGGCTCGACGAGGAGACGCCCGCGATCATCGAGGAAAACCGCCGTCGTGCGCGGCATCCGGAAGTGGCTCGCGGCGCATCCCGAGGGCAAGCCCGCGGACGAGATCCACCTGAGCAGACGCCGCGCGAGCAGCAAACCCCGAAGCAGGTCGCGATGGGCAAGGGCGTGATGACGGTCTGGAACCAGATCGCCGGCGACCTCGCCGCGCGCGGCGTGAAGGTCACGACCTTCTGAGAGGCAGGCAGCATCGATGTCGCCCCCCACTCCGGCGGCGCTCACGTCGGCCGTCCTCTCAATCGCGAGCGACGCGAGCTACGACGTTCAGGGCGACGATCGTGATGGGACAGCAACGCAGGAAGCGCCTCGTCTCGGCGTTCTGAAGCAGGGCCAGCGGCCCGACCGACAGTTCCCCGGGCCAGCATCGCAACTGGGTCGATCGCGGGTTCGCGGAGGCGCTCATCCGCGCCGTCTCGGTCGGCTTCACGACGGGCGACTCGCGGCAGCTGCCCGACGGTACGTGGGAGCGGCGGAACAACGAGCTCCACGAGCTCTCCTTCGTCAGCGGCGAGCGAACTCGCCAAGGCGCGCGCGGCGAAGACCGAGCACGCAGAGCGCACCGACGCGGAGGACATGGTCCTTCGCCTCGACACCTCCCGCATCGGCAAGCTCGAACGAACGCCCTCCGGAGGCCTCCGCATCCCCCGCGCGCCTCACCTACCGCAACCGGGACGGCTCCACCCGCCGCGAGCTCCGGCCCCCCGAGGAGGTCTTCAAGGTCGACTCGCTGGCGACGCTGCGCGACGCCGTGGTCATCGACATCAAGGACCACACCGGGCTCGAGCGTAAAGTCGCGGACGTGCGTGAGGAGGCGTCGTCTATCCCGACTGGGGGTCTAGGGGGCGGAGGTTCGAATCCTCTCGCCCCGACTGGTCCCGAGAGGATGCGCTCCTCCGGGACCTTTCGGTTTTGTGCGGTGTCCGCCGCATGGTCGAGCTCAATCGCGCGCCGGTGCGGCGTCGAGCACCCGACCGAGCCGCAGGGCGTTGGCGATGACCGAGACCGAGCTAAGGCTCATCGCGCCGGCCGCCAGCATCGGGCTCAGGGTCACGTGGAAGAGCGGGTAGAGCGCTCCGGCCGCGACCGGCACCGCGAGCGCGTTGTAGCCGAACGCGAGCAGGAGGTTCTCGCGCACGTTCCGCGTGGTCGCCCGGCCGAGGCGAAGCGCGCGCACGACGCCGCGGACGTCGCCCTTCACGAGCGTGACGCCCGCGCTCTCGATCGCCACGTCGGTCCCAGTCCCCATCGCGATGCCGACGGCGGCCGTCGCGAGCGCGGGCGCGTCGTTGATGCCGTCGCCGGCCATCGCCACCACGGCGCCGCCGGCGGCGAGGTCGCGGACCGCGTCCGCCTTCTGGTCGGGGAGGACCCCCGCGACGACGTCGGCGTCCGCGAAGCCGAGCTCCGCGCCGACCGCCAACGCGCTCGTGCGCGCGTCGCCCGTGATCATCACGACGCGCACGCCCATCGCGCGAAGCTCCGCGAGCGCCGCGCGCGCGCCCGGCTTGATCGTGTCGCCGATGACCCACGCACCGGCGTAGCGACCGTCGACCGCCGCGAACGACACCGTCGCCCCGTCGGCGCGACGCTCCTCCGCGAGCTCGAGCGCGCGCGGGGGGACCTCGATGCCGCCGTCGGCGAGGAGCGCCGAGGTGCCGAAGAGGACGCGCGCGCCGCCGACGGTCCCCTCGATCCCCTTCCCCCGCACCGCGCGCACGGTGACGGCCCCGCCCGCAGGCGGCGCGCCCTCCTCCCGCGCGTGCGCGACGACAGCCCGCGCGAGCGGATGCTCGCTCGACGCCTCGGCCGCCGCGACGAGCGCGATCGTCTCTTCACGCGCCGCGCCCGGCTCGAGCTCGACGGCGCGAACGCGCGGCTTGCCCTCCGTGAGCGTCCCCGTCTTGTCGAAGGCAACCGTCGTCACGCGTCCGAGCGTCTCGAGCGCGTCGGCGTCCTTCACGAGGACGCCGGCGTGCGCGCCCGCGCCGGTCGCCACCATGATCGACATCGGCGTCGCCAGGCCGAGCGCGCACGGGCACGCGATGATGAGCACCGACACGGCGCTCACGAGCGCGTGCGCGAGGCGCGGCTCGGGACCGACGGCGTACCAGACGGCGAAGGCGCCCGCGGAGAAGAGCAGCACGATCGGGACGAACCACGCGCTGACGCGGTCGACCAGGCGCTGCACGCGTGCGCGGGAGCGCGCCGCCTGCCCGACCATCGCGACGATCTTCGCGAGGAGCGAGTCGCGCCCGACGTGCTCCACCCGGATCACGAGCGCCCCGTCGCCGTTGAGCGTCCCGCCGGTGACGCGATCGCCCTCGCCCTTTTCGACCGGGAGCGGCTCGCCGGTGAGCATCGACTCGTCGACCGACGAGCGCCCCGAGAGCACCGCGCCGTCGGCAGGGACGCGCTCGCCCGGCCGCACGCGCAGGCGATCTCCCGGGGTCACGCGCTCGATCGGCACGTCCTCGTCGTCGCCGTCGGACCGGAGCCGGCGCGCGGTCGTCGGCGCGAGCTTCAAGAGCGCGCGGATCGCGCCCGAGGTCCGGCTCCGCGCGCGCAGCTCGAGGACCTGACCGAGCAGCACGAGCACCGTGATGACCGCGGCGGCCTCGTAGTAGACGGGCGCTCCGCCGTGGGCGCGCACCGCCGCGGGGAACACCCCGGGGGCGAGCGTGGCGACGAGGCTGAAGCCGAACGCCGCGCTCGTCCCGAGCGCGATCAGCGTGAACATGTTGAGCGCTCGGTTCTGCACCGACTCGAGTCCGCGGACGAAGAACGGCCAGCCCCCCCAGAAGACGACGGGGACGGCGAGGACGAGCTCGATCCACGCGAGGCGCTCGCCGCCGATCGCGTGACGCACCGGATCGCCGGGGAGGACGTCCGACATCGCGAGCGCGAAGAGCGGGACCGTGAGCGCGGCCGAGGCGACGAACCGCCGCTGCATGTCGGCGAGCTCGGCCTTCGCCGCCGGATCCTCCTCGGCGCTCACCGTCTTCGGCTCGAGCGCCATCCCGCATTTCGGGCAGGTGCCGGGGCCGAGCTGCTCGACCTCGGGGTGCATCGGGCAGGTGTACTCGGCCGCGGCCTCCGCCGCCGTCGCCGCGGCAGCAGGCGCCGGGTTGGTGTAGGCGTCGGGGTTCGCGCGGAACTTCTCGAGGCAGCGCGGGTTGCAGAAGAAGTACGTCGCGCCGTCGTGCTCGAGCCGGTGCTTCGCGGTCGTCGGATCGACGGTCATCCCGCAGACGAGGTCCTTGACGCGCTCGGACGGCGCGCGCTCGGACGAGGCCGGCGGAGCCGCGGCGTGAGCGCGGCAGCAGGGGGCGGGCGGCGTAGGCATCGTGATCTCCTGCCCTGCAGACGCAGGACCACCGCCACTCTTACACCGAGGTCGACCTTCGTGCCTCTCCGCGTCGGCCCGGCGTCGTCGGAGCGGCCGTCAGGCGATCGCGCCCGCCTGCGCCCCGAGGCGATCGCACAGGGTCTCGGCCTCCGGCCGGACTCCGAGCCATCCGTAGAGCATGCGGACCACGCGCGACACGGCGGGCACCGTCGCGTGGACCTTCACGGTCGCGCCCGCGATCGCCGCGGCTCGCCGCATGGCCTCGGCCATCTCCATGCGCTCCGACGGCACTCCGACCGACGCGCCGCGCAGCTCGTTCCACAGGAGCGCTGCCCGGATCGACCGCGCGAGCGCCGGCCGAGACGTCAGCTCGATGTGTCGACCGCGCGCGAGCCACACGGAGCGCGCCGTGTGGAGATTCGTCGCGTCGGCGAGCTCGTCGACGAGCGGCGCCGAGCGGACGAGCGTGCAGCCGTCCGTCTCTCTGAGCGCGCGTTCGTCCTCCACGGGGTGCGCCGCCGCCGGAAGGACCACGACGACACGCTCGATCCCCGGCGCCTGCGCGGCGCGGATGACCTCCCCCACCCGCGCGATGCCCGCCGCTCCGCGGGCCCCGACCTCGAGGAGGCGCGGCTCGGGTACGTAAACGATCGCGCGGCACCCGGCGGCCTCTGCCGAAAGATCCGCGCCTCTGTCGGCGCGGCGCGCGCTCTCGTCGAGGCGCTCCAGGGCGTCGCTCACCGCCGCCGCGACGTGACCAGGCGAACATGAAACGAGGATCAACTCTCACCTCTCTCGGCTCCCTCGGAGCTCGTTGGATCCTGCGCGCGGCGCGCACGCGTCCGGCCGCTGGCCGCATCGGAGGTCCCGCCCGCGCTCCCGCGCGTCGGGCGGAGGCGGCGGCGCGCCGACCTTCACCCGGCGGCGCCGGACCACGACGACGCGGAGCGCGACGTACGACCGAGCGGCGGCCGCGCCGGGCCGACGCTCGTCACGCGTGCGTCGCGACTCCACGTGACTGCGGAGCGCCGCTCTCCATCATGCGCCGGCACTCGTCGGCGCAATCGCGGCAGGCCTCGGCGCACGCGCGACAGTGCTCCATCTCGTGCTCGTCGCACTCGGCGGCGCAGGCATCGCAGGCCTCCGCGCACGCGGCCGCGATCGCCGGGCTGAAGCTGCTCCCTCTCGCGAGAAATGCAGCGACCAGACGGCAGAGGTCGGCGCAGTCACGGTCGAGGCGTACGCACTCGACCAGGTCTTCGACGTCGTCTTCGTCGAGACAAGCGTCCGCGCAGTACTCGCACGCCTCCGCGCACTCGTTGCACGCTTCGATGCAGCTCGCGATGCGTTCCTGGTCCATGGGCGGTCCTCCGTCACGCAGTCGGCGATGCACTGCATATACCGACGCCGGAGCTCGAGCACTCGATGGCGCACGGGCACGCTTGGAGCGCGCGCCACCGCGCGGCCACGAGGCGCCCGCTCCGGCGACGCGACCTCGACCGAGCGCTGCCCCCGCGCGACGCCGCGCGGCTATTGAGCGCGGAGCGACGCGAGGAAGCGCGCGAGCGCCTGCGCCTTCTGGACGAGCGTGGCCACCTCGATCTGCTCGTCGTGCGTGTGGAAGCCGATCCCGCGCGGGCCGAGCCCGTCGATCGACGCGATCCCCATCGAGCCCGCCGTGCTCGCGTCCGAGCCCCCGCCGATGAGGCTGGCCTCGCCCGCGCCGAGGCCCGACGCGCGCGCGCACGCGCCGTAAGCCTCCATGAGCTTCACGCTCGCGTCGGTCCGCTCGAGCGGGAGGCGCGCGATCCCGCCGCTCAGCTCGATGCGCGCGCCCGGCACCGCCGCGGCGCACTCCGCGGCCGCCGCCTCGATCGCCGCGATGAGGGCCTCGCCGTCGGCGCGCGTCTCGAAGCGGATGTCGACCAGCGCCTCGGCGCGATCCGGCACGGTGTTCTTGCTCGTGCCGCCGGTGACCTTGCCGACGTTGACGGTCACGCCGCGCTCGTAGCTCGTCAGCGACTGCACCCGGTCGACGAGCTTCGACAGCGCCCAGAGCGCGTTGACGCCGTCCTTGTGCGCCGCGCCGGCGTGCGCCGCCTTGCCGTGCGCCACGACCGTCAGCGCGCCCGTCCCCTTGCGGCGCGTGATGACGAGATCGCCTTTGCGGCCCGCCTCGAAGACGAGCGCGCCCTGCGCGCCCTGGATCGCCGCGCGGATGATCGACTGCCCCTCCGGCGAGCCGACCTCCTCGTCGGCGACGATGACGACGCGCACGCCCGGCAGCGACGTCAACGCGCCGGCGGCGGCGAGCGCCTTGAGCGCCCAGGCGACGACCACGAGGCCACCCTTCATGTCGAGCACGCCGGGGCCCCGCGCCAGATCCCCGTCGCGCTTGAAGCCCTCGAAGGTGCCCGGCGGAAAGACGGTGTCGAGGTGGCCGACCAGCGCGATCGGCGGCTCGCCGCGGCTCGTCCAGAGCGAGCTCACCACGAGGTGATCGGCGAATTTGCCGCTCGCCGACTTCATCCGCGAGGCCTCGAGGCCGTCGACTGTGAAGAGCTCTTCGAGCATCGCGCCGACGGAGTTGCCTCCCTCGACGTTCTCCGTGAACGAGTTGATCGACACGAGCTCGGCGAGCGCCGTCTCCATCGCCTTCTGCTGCTCGCTCAGCCACTTCGCCGCGTCGTCTGCTCCGATCATCGCGCGGACTATACCCCCTCGGATCTCCGAAGAGAGCCCGAGCCTGCCCGCCGTCGAGCCTCGACGCGATGACGCAGCTCGAAGCGTCTGCTCGTGCCGCACCGCGCAACATTTCTTTGCATTCTGTTTTTACAGAACGTACAGTATCTACAGGTGTCGAGCTGAACGGCCCGCGAGGCGCGCGTCCCGCTCGAGCCCGAAGCACGAAAGGAGAAGGACGATGGCCACGCTTCCCGTGGTTCCCCCGCACGTCGACGACTCGCCCGACGGCACGCCCCGGCCCGGGCACGACGCGTACTCGGGTCCGAGCTTCGGCGCGCCGACGAGCGTCCGAGACGATCGACGTGGAGGCGAGAAGGAGCTCGTCCGCGAGGCATCGGCGCGCGGCTTGACCGAGGCGCGACGCGACGCCGTCCGCCGTCGGGCGCTCGCCGAGATCCCTTGGTGGTACAGCCCGCACGCGCACCTCGCCGCGACGACCGGCATCGGCGTGATCGTCCTCGTCGCGAGCGTCGTCTTCCTCGCGCGACTCGACCCGGGCGTGCGCTGGACGGATCTGCTCGTCATCCCCGCCGTCGTGCTGCTGGCGAACTACTACGAGTGGCGCGTCCACAAGGACGTCCTGCACAAGCGCTTCTGGCCGTTCGAGGTCATCTACGACAAGCACACGCCGATGCACCACATGATCTACGTCGAGGAGGACATGGCGGTGCGCGACGTCCGGGAGCTCCGGCTCGTCCTCATCCCCGCCGCCGGCGTCCTCGGGATCGTGCTCGCCGCGGCGCCCCTCGCGATCGGCCTCGCGCATTTCTGGTCCGCTGCGGCCGGGTGGCTCTTCCTGCTGACGACGAGCCTCTTCATGGTGAGCTACGAGGTCCTCCACCTCTGCTACCACGCGCCCGCCGACAGCTTCATCGGGCGCCGCGGGCTCATCCGTATCCTCCGCGCCCACCACGCGCGGCACCACGACCCGCGCCTGATGCAGCGCTACAACTTCAACGTCACGGTGCCGCTGTTCGACTGGCTCATGGGCACCATGGCGCCCGCGCGCGAGGCGGCGCGCGGCGGTGACCGCGGCGATCGTCCGCGAAACCGAGCCGCCTGAAGCGTGCGCGCCCGAGCGGGCGAGGCAGAGGTCACCGACCGCGCCCACAAGTGCTAGCCTGCCGGCCCCATGGCCAAGCGCTTCAAGGCCGCCGTCATCGGCGGCAGCGGTTACGGCGGCGGCGAGCTCGTCCGGCGTCTCCTCCTCCATCCTCATGTCGAGCTCGTGCGCGTCGCGTCCGTCGACTTCGTCGGCGAGCCGCTCTCCGCGGCGCACCCGCACCTCGAAGGACTGACGGATCTGCGCTTCGAGGGCCTCACGCCGGCCGAGGCCGCGCAGGGGATGGACGTCGTCCTCCTCGGCCTGCCGCACAAGGTGAGCGCCACCAAGATGCCCGAGCTCATCGCGTCGGGCGCCCGCGTGGTCGACCTCTCCGGCGACTTCCGCCTGCGCGACGCCGCGCTCTACAAGCGCTACTACCACGCCGATCACCCGTGCGCGGAGCGGCTCACCGACGGTACCTTCGTCTACGGGCTGCCGGAGCTCTCTCGCGAGAAGATCAAGACGGCGAAGTACGTGGCGTCGCCCGGGTGCTTCGCGACGACGATCGAGCTCGCGCTCCTGCCGCTCGCCAAGGCCGGCCTCTTGTCGGGCGCGGTCGAGGTCGTGGGGATCACCGGCTCGTCGGGCAGCGGCGTCGTGCCGAGCGCCGGGACGCACCACCCGGTCCGCGCGGTGAACCTGCGCACGTACAAGCCGCTCGACCACCAGCACATCCCGGAGATCACCCAGACGCTCGGCGAGGCGGGCGCCAAGGACCTCGAGATCCGCTTCGTCCCCGTGAGCGCGCCGCTCTCGCGCGGCATCTTCGCGACCTGCTTCGCGCACGTCCCGGACTCCGCCAGCCCCGACCGCATCAAGGAGCTCTACCGCGACGCCTACGCGAAGGAGCCGTTCGTCCGCGTACCGGAGAAGCGGCAGCCCGAGGTCGCCGCGGTCAGCGGGACCAACTACTGCGAGGTCGGCGTCCAGATCGGCACCGACGGCGCCGAGCCGGGCAAGCGCGTCGTCGCGTGCTTCTCCGTCACCGACAACCTCATCAAGGGCGGCGCCGGCCAGGCGATCCAGTCGATGAACATCATGCTCGGCGTCGACGAGAAGACGTCGCTCGAAGACCCCGGCGGCTGGCCGTGACGAACGGCGCGCTGGAGGGCGGGGCCGCGAGCGGCGGCCCCGTCGTCATCAAGCTCGGCGGCGAGGTCGTCCAGGGCCCGCACATGCCCGCGATCGCCGCCGACGTGGCGGCGATGCGCGCGAAGGGCGTCCCCGTCGTCGTGGTCCACGGCGGCGGCCCCCAAGCGACCGAGCTCCAGAGGAAGCTCGGCCAGACGCCGACGATCATCGGCGGCCGGCGCGTGACCGACGGCGACGCGCTCGACGTCATGAAGATGATCGTCGCCGGAAAGATGAACGTCGACCTCTGCGCCGCGCTCGTCCGGGCCGGCGTGAAGCCCGTCGGGCTCCACGGCGCGAGCAGCGGCGCCGTGCTCGCGACGCGTAGGCCGCCCAAGGTCGTCAGCGGCGGCGGGCCCGATCCGGTCGACTTCGGCTTCGTCGGCGACGTCGCCGGCGTGAACGGCGAGCTCATCGCGCTGCTCATCGCGGCGGGCTACGTGCCGGCGCTCGCGTGCCTCGGCGCCGACACGTCGGGCGGCGTCTACAACATCAACGCCGACGCCGTCGCCAACCAGGTCGCGATCCGCCTCGACGCGCGCGCCCTCGTGCTGGTCACGGACGTGCCCGGCGTCCTTCGCGACGTGTCCGATCCGAGCTCGCGCATCAGCCGCATGACGATCGCCGAGGGCCTCGCGGCGATCGAAGAGGGCGTCGTGACGAAAGGGATGATCCCGAAGCTCGAGGAGTCGTTCGCGGCCATCGCGCAGGGAGTCCGAGCGGTCCACATCGTCGGGCGCCTCGCCGAGGGCGATCTCGCCCGCGCGGTCACGAGCCCCGGCAGCGTCGGCACGATGCTCGTCGCCTGACGCTCGCGCCCCGGCCAAGCGCGCGCGGCGAGGCCTCGCGCGCCGACGCCCGCGCGGGCTCGATCACTTCGCGGCTTCGTCGCGGACGCCGATCGCCTGGTCGATGCCGGTCTTGACGGTGACGGCGGCGGCGACGGCCTTCTTGAAGGGCTCGTCGAAGCACTTGACGAGCTGGGCCTCGGAGGCCGCGGCCGAGCCGGCGCCGCCCGAGCGGGCCATCTCGCGGAACCCGGTGCGCGCGCTCTCGATCACCGCCTGCGCGTTGTGCACGCGCTTCGGTCCGCTCTCGCCGACCTCTTGCAGGATCTTGAGGAGCGCCGGGAAGGACTTGTCGACGGCGGACTTCATCGCCTCGCCGGTCTCGCGGTCCTTGGCGCCGGTGACGACGAAACCGACCTGAGGCGTCGAGCACTCGGTGTTGTTGATCACGGCGAGATCGCAGCGCGCGCGGCAGTCCGTGCTGACCTCCGGCTGCTTGAACTCGCCGGCGCACTTCACGTCGGCGAGCTCGACCGTGCACGAGCCCGTACAGACACCGTCGCAGATGCCCGGCGCCGCGAGCTCGCACGTCCCGCTGCAGGCCCCCTTGCACTCGCCGGTCATCGCCCCGCGGTCGCACGTGCCGACGCACACGCCGAGGCAGCCGCCGCTCACGGCCTTGCCGTCGCAGGTCCCGCGGCAACGGCCGCCGCAGGTCCCCTTGATCGTGCCTTCGCACGTCCCGCTGCAGACGCCGTCGCACTTGACCGCGCCCTTCGGCTCGCACGCGCCGTCGCAGTTACCGTCGCAGCGCCCGGCCTTGCTCGCGCACTCGGCGCGAAGCTTCCCGGCAGGGACCGACGAGTCGCAGATGCTCGCGCACTTCGTGACGAGCGAGGCCTCCGCGAGACAAACCGGCCGCCGAACGACCAGCTGCGCGCGCGCCTTCGGCCCGAGCTTCGCGCGCGCCTCCTGGACCGCCTTGATCGCGGCGCCGCAGGCCTCGTTGGCGCTGCGCCAGTCGCCCTTGTCGCCGAGGTCGTGCGCGATCTGCGCGCACGCGATGCCGAAATCCGCGTCGAGCTTGTCGGCGAGGGTGCCGATCTCCATCGCGGCGAGCGCCGCGGCCTTCAGCTTGTCCGCCGCCTCGCGCGACAGCGCGTACTCGCTCGCGAAGTCGAACGCCGCGAGCTCGTCGGTCTCGGCGAGATCGGGGCACCGGTCCGAGACGCTCGCCGCGACGACCGGGCGCTTGGGTGGCTCCTTCGATCCGCACGCGACGGCGACGGCGCCGAGCAGGAGCCCCGCGACGAGGGCCGATCCGGCGCGGCGCGGCGCGCGCTCCCCCTCCCCGACCGAGGAAGACTTCGTCGCCACGCTCACTCCCGACAGCCAGCGGCGCCCGCGGCGCCCGCGCTCGTGACCCGCGCCGCGCGCGCGGCCGCGGCGGAGCTCGCGACGGCCAGACCGAAGAGACCACGCGCGAGCGCGGCACCGACGACCCTACGCACCGACAAAGAAACCATGCCCTGATCCTCGACCGTTCGCCCCGCGCGGCTTCGAGCCCGACGGAACGCGCTGACAATACACGGGGTGTGGCGACCGTGCTATGGGCTTCGCGGAATGCGGATCGTCGCGCTCGCGACCGGTGTGGGAAATGTCCGGAGCGTCCTTCGCGCGCTCGAACGCGCCACGTCGTCCGCCGCGCCCGGCGCGGAGATCACCGCGTCCGCGGACACCGACGTCGTCCGGCGCGCGGACGTGCTCGTCGTGCCCGGCCAGGGCTCCTTCGGCGCGTTCGCGGACGCCCTCGACGGCGGCCTCCGCGAGGCGCTCGTCGAGCGCGTCCGCGCGGGCACGCCGTACCTCGGCATCTGCCTCGGCCTCCAGATCCTCTTCGAGGCGAGCGACGAGGCCCCTGGAGCGCGCGGTCTCGGGCTCCTCACCGGCCGCGTCCGCCGGCTCGCGCCGGGCGACGATCCGATCCTCGGCCGGCCGCGCGCTCTGCCGCACATGGGCTGGAACCGCGCCGAGCTCACCGCGCCCGCAGCCGCGCCGCTGGTCGCGCCCGCGCACTACTACTTCGCGCACACGTACGCGGCGGCGCCGAACGATCCCGACGTCGTCCTGACGACGACGAGCTACGGCGACGACGTCTTCGCGAGCGCCGTGCAGAAGGACCACGTCGTCGGCGTCCAGTTTCATCCCGAGAAGAGCCAGCGCGCTGGTCTCTCGGTGCTCGAGCGCTTCTTCTCCGCGCTCTCCAACGCGAAGGAGCGTCGCTGATGTTCGTCCTGCCCGCGATCGATCTGCTCGGCGGCAAGGCCGTGCGCCTCAAGCAGGGCCGCTACGAAGACCCGACGATCTACTCCGACGATCCACCCTCGGTCGCGCGCGGCTTTCGCCAGCACACGGAGCGCCTCCACGTCGTCGACCTCGAAGGCGCCAAGACCGGCGCGCCCGTGCAGCGCGAGATGATCCGCGCGATCGCGCGGGAGAACGCGGGCGGCGTCCTCCAGGTCGGCGGCGGCGTCCGCACGCGAGAGGCGCTCGAGGGCTACCTCGACCTCGGCGCGCGCCGCGTCGTCCTCGGGACCGCGTCGGTGAAGGATCCCGAGCTCGTCCGCGCGCTCGCGACGGCCCACCCCGGGGTCGTGGTGATCGCCGTCGACGCGAAGGACGGCTTCGTCGCCACCGAGGGGTGGACCGAGGTGTCCCGCCTCTCCGCCGCCGACGTCGTGCTCGCCCTCTCCGGCGCGCCGATCGCCGCGGTCCTCTACACGGACGTCGCGCGCGACGGCATGGGCGGAGGCCCGAACGTCGCCGCGACGGCGGCGCTCGCCGAGCGCTCGCCGTTCCCCGTCATCGCGTCCGGTGGCGTCGGGACGGCCGCGCACCTCCGCGCGCTCGCGGCGCTCCCGAACGTCGAGTCCGCGGTCGTCGGACGCGCGCTCTACGACGGATCGCTCACGATCGAGCAGGCCATCGACGCCGCGGGCGCGACCTTGCCCGCCGGCGCGTGATCGGGCGGCGCGGCGGCAACAGCCGAGCGCGCGCGTCAGCGACCGGGCGGCTCACCGAGCGCGCGCGTCAGCGACCGGGCGGCTCACCGAGCGCGCGCGTCAGCAACCGGGCGGCAACAGCCGAGCGCGCGCGTCAGCGGTCGGGCGGCGCGATCGCCTTCGGGAAGCCGCGAAGGACCGTCTGCGCGGCGAATCCGCCCGTCTCCCAGACGTAGACGCAGCTCGCGTCGACGAGCACGTGGTCGACTTGGGTGCTGTCGATGGTGGGCGTGTACACGGGCTCGTCGATGGCGAGCTGAATGCCGGCGAGGGGACGGCGCCGCACGCTCGATCCATCGGTCCAGTAGACGTGGCTCACGTCCGCGGCGAGCGACGTGACGGCCGTGTTCAAGCTCGCGATCGGCGTCGAAGGCTGGATCCCGTTGAGCCGCTCGATCACGGGCTTGGTCCCCCTGAGCCCCGCGGCCAAGACCGTAGGGCCGTTCGACGCAAACAAGACGCGCTTCCCGGCTGAAGGGAGGATCGGCGAGACCGCGGTGTCCTTCCCGCCCATCTTCCGCACGGCGGTGACGCCGTCGTCGCGGCCGAGGTAGACGGTGGCAGGGTCGACGGCGACGGCGTCGGCGCCGAGGTCGAAGAACTGAGTCACCACCGGCATGGCCCCGAGCGTCACCTGCTGGACGCTGCCGGCGAGAGCCACATAGGCGACCGGCATCCCGGCCTCCAGCGTCGCGACCGCCGCGCGCGGCGGCGCGAGCGCGCCGAGCGCCAGCGGCTTGCCGACAGCCGAGGACCTGAGGACGTACCGAGACGTCCCGACGCCGGTGTCGACGAGCGCGGCCCAGTGCGGACCGATCGTCGTGAGCGCGACGACGCCGCCGCCGCGCTCGCCGACCTCGTCGGTGTCGACCGGCACGCCGCCCGACTTCGGGAGGACCATGAGCCGATTCTGCACGCCCTCGATGAAGTAGTGCTCCGTCGTCGTGAGCGCCGCCGCGACGACGCTCCCGCTGCTCACCGCGAGGACGCCGTCGCCGCTGGGACCGCGGCAGGGTACGCTCGGCACGGTCGCGTCGACGTCGCCCGCGTCCACGACGACGTCACCGGCATCCGGTGCGCCGCCGCCGCCGCCGCCGTCGAGACCGCAGTCGTCGCTCTCGCACGTCACGGCGTCCGAGACGCACACGCCTCCCGCGCCGCACGTCTGGCCGTCGGGGCACCGCTTGCCGAGGCACTCCGAGAGCATGCGGATGGGCACGCGACGCGAGAGATGCTTCACGAACGAGAACGATCGCGTCGCGACGATGCAGTCTTCCGGGTGCGCGTCGCACTCGCCGGCGCTTCGTCCCCGCGCGAGCACGACCTTGACGCCGGCGCGCCCGTCCGCGGAGCCGCTCGGGACGAAGACGAGCGAGCCGATGCGCGCGTCCGCGCCGGGGACCGGCGTACACTCACTCGTCTCGGCGTCTGGCGCTGTGTCGAAGGGGAAGCCTTTGAAGATCGCCGTCCGCGGGCCGACCTCGCAGGCGAGATCCGTCGTTACGACGACGGAGACCTCTGTGGGGGCGTAGCACGCGGCAGCCACCGCGACCGGGACCAAGACCGCGAGCACGGGGAAGAAGCGCTTCGGAGACACGACGCTCACTTGAGGAAGAGAGGATTGACGGCGGGCGACGAGCTCTCGGCGGGCTTCGCCGGGCGCGTCGCGCCCGACGTCGCGGTCGGCGCGTGCGCGTTGCTCCCGCCGGTGGGCGCCGCGGCACCTTGCGCGCGCTCGACGCGGGCCGCGCCGCCAGCCCTGGCCGCGACGGCCGTGGCCGCCGCGCTGGTCGCGGCGGGCGGATCGGGCGGCGGCTCCGCGGGATAGCGGCGGCGGGAGGGCTCTCCGGCGTCGAGGGGACCGGCGCCGGTGCGGCGGCCCCCGGCTCGGCGGAGATCGCGACGGGCGGCGGGACGACCTCCGAGCCTGCGCCGGCGCTCGCCGCCGGCGTGTTCGAGCGCGCGACGAACACGATCAGCGCGGCACCGGCGAGCGCCAGCCCGACGAACCCCGCGAGCACGCCCCAGAGCGCGCGAGGACGTACGTGCGTCGCAGGCGACGTCGTCGTCGCGGCCATGGTCGACCGCACCTCGGGCGCGCGGTTCGCCGGCATCGTCGGCGCCCCGAGGCCCGACGGCGAGCTCGCGAGCTCGGGCGAGCTCGACGGCCCCCCGGCGGTCGGCGCCGTGAAGCTCGCGCGCGGCCCTCGACGGCCGCGACGCGCGAGGTGCTCCGCGACCTCGGCGCCGACGCTGCCGGCGGGAGCGAAGGGAGCGAGCGCGCCGGCCACCTCGGCGATCGTCTGCGGGCGCCTCGCCGGATCCTTCTCGAGCATCGCGTGGATCGCCCGCGCTAGCTCCGGGGGCAGCTCGCACCGCGCCGCGAGGTTCGGCGCCGCCTCCGAGACGATCGCGGCCGCGACGCGCGTGGTCGGGCCCATCCAAGGCGCCTCGCCGCCGATCAGCTCGTAGAGGATGACGCCCAGGGACCAGATGTCGGAGCGCGCGTCGATCGATGCGTCGCCGCGGATCTGCTCGGGCGACATGTAGAGCGCCGTGCCCATGACCGCGCCGGCCGACGTGAGCTTCACGTCGTCGCCCTGGAGGAACTTGGAGATGCCGAAGTCGAGCACCTTCACGATGACGCCGTCCCGGTCCTCGCTCGCGAGGAACAGGTTGCCCGGCTTGAGATCGCGATGGACGATGCCCGCGTCGTGCGCCTCGACGAGCGCTCCGCAGGCCTGCAGCACGTAGTCGACCGCCTCCGCGTGGGGCAGCCGACTCCGACGCTCCCGCTCGGCCTCGAGGTCCGCGCCCTCGAGCAGCTCCATCACCATGTAGGGCACGCCCTCGGGGGTCTGCTCGACGTCCGTCACTCGGACGACGTGACGACTCCGCAGCGTGGCCGCGGCGCGTGCCTCGCGATCGAAGCGCTCGACGATCTCCGCCACCCCGAGCATGTCCGGGTTCAGGAACTTGATGGCGATCGGCTGCCGGAGCCTCAGGTGCTCCGCGGCGAGCACCGTCCCCATGCCGCCCTCGCCGAGCAGCCGAAGCAAGCGATACTTTCCGGCGACGATCTCGCCGGGTTGCGGAATCCGAGCAGCCTCAGCCACGGTTAAGCTCCCGATCCAAGTCGGAAACCTCATCGTAGCCGAAAGCTGAGCCCGAGCCGCCGGCTTCGTGCATCAAAAGGTAGTAAGAGGTGCGCGGATCACGCCGGGCTCGATCGTACCCCGGCTCGCCTCGCGCTCCGGCTGAACGATCAAGATCGCGGCGGCCGTGATCAGACCTGCGGCGACGACGCCCGTCCCCGCCCAGAACCACCAGCGCTTGGTGAGCGGCGGCGTCTTCTCGAGCGTGAGGCTCAGCTCCTTCTTGCCGCCGGCCTCGAGGACGAACGGCACACGGACGCTCTCGTACGCGTCGGCGTGCACGTCGACCACGTGCGAGCCCGCCGCGAGGGCGAGCTCCACGGGCGAGTTGCCTCTCGGCGAGCCGTCGACCGAGACGATCGCCGCCGCGGGCGTCGCCGTGACGCGCAAGATGCCGGTGGTCGCGGTCGCGCTCACGACGAGCAAGACGTCGACCGGCGGTCCGCCGCCCTCGACGCTCACCTTCACGCTCGGCGCCTGAAACGCCTGGGACTCGAGGCGCACCTCGACGCTGGCGCTCTTGGACGCCAGGCTGACGCGGACGCGCTTCGGGGCCAAGGTGCAGCCGTCGACCCGCGCAGCGCCGACCACCACGACGCCCGCGGTGACCTCGACGTCGCAGCGCACCGCGAGCTCCCCGACGCGGCTCTTCACGTCGGCGATGAGCTGCGCGAGCGAGGGCACCTTCGCCTTCGTCTCGGCCGGCGCCGCCCGCTCGAACTCGAGGAGCGCGTCGAGCGCCGCGGGGTAGTCACCGCGGGCCTGGTGCGCGCGGCCGATGTTGTAGTGCAGCGCCACGTCGCGCGGATTCGCCGCGAGCGAGGCCTCGTACGCCGCGAGCGCCTCGGCGTAGTTCAGGTCCATCATCGCCTGGTTGCCGCGCGCCTTCAGGTCCTCGGCGGACGGAGGCTGCGCGAGCGCCGGCGACGACAGGGTCGCGAGCGCCGCCGCGACCACCGACGCCGCGACGAGACGCCGGAGCGAGAAGATCACACGCCGACCGGGTGCCAGACGGTCTTGGTCTCGAGGAAGCGCTCGATCCATCCGAGGCCCTGGCCGCGGCGGTCGTCGAGCCACGCTTCGGCGTCCATCGGCACGTGCGTCTTCACGCGCTTGACGTTGTCGGCGCCCTCGCTCTCGACCGAGCGCCGCAGGTCCGCGTCGACGATCCACGCGTCGACGCCGATGACCTCGCGGTGCTTGGCGAGGTGCGGCGACAGCTCCTTCGCGTGTCCGGTGAGGACGTTGACGACGCCGCCCGGCATGTCGCTCGTCGCCACGCACTCGCTCCACACGATCGCCGTCCGCGGATCGGCCGCGCTGGCGAGGGCGACGCACGTGTTCCCTCCGGTCACGACCGGGAGGACCGTCGAGACGAGCCCCAGGAGCGACGGCCGCTCGGGCGCGACGACACCGACGACGCCCATCGGCTCGGGGACGCTGAAGTTGAAGTGCGGACCCGCGACCGGGTTCGACGACGCGAGGAGCGCGAAGTACTTGTCGGAGAAGCCCGCGTAGAACACGGCGCGGTCGATCGACGCCTCGACCTCGGCGGCCGCCGCGGCCTCCGCGAGCCCCGAGCGAACGAGCGACTGCACGAGCTCGGGCCGGCGCGACTCCATCACCTCCGCCAGCCGATAGAGGATCTGGCCGCGGTTGAACGCGGTGCGCTTCTCCCAGCCGCCGAGCGCGTTCTTCGCCACGAGGACGGCGTCACGGACGTCCTTGCGCGAGCCGCGCGGGACGTTGACGATCTCCGGATCGCCGTCGGCGTCGCGCGCGTCGCCCGCGCCCTGCACCTGGAAGTAGCGCCCCGACTCGGAGCGCACGAAGGCGCCCCCGACGAACATCTTGTAGGCCTTCGCGACGGAGACGCGCGCCTTCTGGGTCGTCCACGCCTTGGTCAGCGGCGCGTCGCCCGAGCTCCGGGCGGGCGCCTCGGCGGCTGCCGTCGCGGTCTCGGTCCGCTTCTTCTCGACCATCACTCCACCTCCAGGTACGCCGCGAGCCCTTGGCGGCCGCCTTCGCGGCCGAAGCCGCTCTCCTTGTAGCCACCGAAGGGCGAGCTGGGATCGAACTTGTTGAACGTGTTCCCCCAGATGACGCCAGCCTTGAGCTTCGTGGCGAGCATGAAGATCTTCGCGCCCTTGTCGGTCCAGATGCCGGCGGAGAGGCCGTACATCGTGTTGTTCGCCTTCTCGATCGCCTCCTCCGGCGTGCGGAAGGTCATCACCGTCAGGACGGGCCCGAAGATCTCCTCGCGCGCGATCCGGCAAGACTGGCTCGCGCCCGTGAAGAACGTCGGCGGGAACCAGAAGCCCTTCTCGGGGACCTTCACTGGCGCGCTGAAGCGCTCGGCGCCCTCCTCCTCGCCCGAGGCGACGAGCTCGCGGATGCGCTCGAGCTGCATCTTCGAGTTGATCGCGCCGACGTCCGTGTTCTTGTCGAGCGGATCGCCCATCCGGAGCGTCTGCATCCGGTCCTTCAGCTTGCGCACGATGATGTCGTGCACGCTCTCCTCGACGAGGAGGCGCGAGCCGGCGCAGCAGACGTGCCCCTGGTTGAAGTAGATGCCGTTGATGATCCCCTCGACCGCTTGATCGAGCGGGGCGTCGGCGAAGACGATGTTCGCCGCCTTGCCGCCGAGTTCGAGGGTGAGGCGCTTCGTCGTCCCGGCGAGCGCGCGCTGGATGCGCTTGCCCACGTCGGTGGAGCCGGTGAAGGCGACCTTGTTCACGTCGGGGTGGTTGGCGAGCGCGGCGCCGGTCTCGCCCGCGCCGGTGACGATGTTCACGACGCCGGGCGGCAGCTCGGCCTCCTCGATGATCTTCGCCAGGAGGAGCGCCGTGAGCGGCGTCGTCTCCGCGGGCTTCAGGACGACCGTGTTGCCGCACGCGAGCGCCGGCGCCAGCTTCCACGCGGCCATCAGCAGCGGGAAGTTCCAAGGGATGATCTGGCCGGCGACGCCGAGCGGGCGCGCGCGACGGCCCTGGAAGGCGTAGTCGATCTTGTCGGCCCAGCCCGCGTGGTAGAAGAAGTGCGCCGCCGCAAGGGGGACGTCGACGTCGCGCGACTCCTTGATCGGCTTGCCGCCGTCCATCGACTCGACGATCGCGAGCTCGCGCGCCTTCTCCTGGATCGCGCGGGAGATGCGGAAGATGTACTTCGCGCGGTCGGCGGCGCGGAGCTTCGACCAGTACTTGTCGTACCCCTCGCGCGCCGCCTTCACCGCGTCGGCCACGTCCTCGGCGTTCGCCTCGGCGACCTCGGCGAGGACCTGCTCGGTGCTCGGGCTGATGGTCTGGAAGTGCTTCCCGCTCCGCGGGCTCACCCAGCGGCCGCCGATGAAGAGGCCGTACTTCGGATCGATCTTGACGTGATCGGTGGCCTCGGGCGCCGGCGCGTACTCCCACGCGCGGCCAAAATCGAGCGCCGCCGAGTCGGGCTTGCGTTCGATCTCGGTGCCCCCGGTCTTCGTCAACGATGTCGCCATGGCAGGCGATGCTAACACCAACGAGCGAGCGCCGTGTGGTGCTCGATCAGAGCGCGATGACGTCGAAGGCGAGCCAGAGCCCGAAGCCGACCGCGGCGATGGCGAGGAAGAAGGCCGAGGCGACGACGTACCCGACGGGCACGGCGCCGGCGCTCGCCGGCGGGGCGCGTCGAGCCGCCGGCGCGTGGAGCTGGACCGGCACGTGCGGGCCGGTCACGAGGGGTAGCGCCTCGCGCCGCGCCGCGTCGTCCGGCGGCGGAGGGCTGGGCGGCCTCGTCGTGCGCTTCATCTCCCCGCGCGGGAGAGTAGCGCCGGACCAGCGCGCGCGGCGATCGGTTTTCGAACGGCGTACGCAGGCGCCGAGGCGTCAGTCCTTCGAGAAGTCGTCCGACGCTTGATAGTTCCCGGTGCGCTCCTTCTCGAGCTGCATCAGGACGTCGTTCAGGAGCGCGCTCGCCCCGAACCGGAACAGGTCCGGCGTGAGCCACGCGTCGCCGAGCGTCTCCTTCAAGATGACGAGGTAGTGCAAGCACTGCTTCGCCGTGCGCACGCCGCCGGCGGGCTTCATTCCGATCCTCCGCCCGGTCGCGTAGAAGTGGTCGCGGATCGTCTCGAGCATCACCAGCGTGACGGGCGGCGTCGCGGCGGGCTGGATCTTGCCCGTCGACGTCTTGATGAAGTCGCCGCCCGCGGCGATCGCGATCTCGCTCGCCTTGCGGACGACGTCGTACGAGCCGAGCTCGCCCGTCTCGAGGATCACCTTGAGGTGCGCGGCGCCGCACGCCTCCTTCGTCGCCGCGATCTCGTCGAAGACCTTCGCGTAGTCGCCGGTCAGCATCGCGCCGCGATCGATGACCATGTCGATCTCGTCGGCGCCGAGCTCGACGGCCCGCCGCGTGTCGTCGAGCTTCACCGGGAGCGGCGACTGCCCGCTCGGGAAGGCCGTCGCGACGCTCGCGACCTTGACCGTCGAGCCGCGCAGCGCCGCCTTCGCGACCGGCACGAGGTTCGGGTAGACGCAGACCGCGCCGCACGGACCGATGCTGCCGTCGCTGTCGAGCGGCCGCAGCGCCTTCTGGCACATCTGCTGGACCTTGCCCGGGGTGTCTTTCCCCTCGAGCGTCGTGAGGTCCATCATGCTCACCGCCAGCTTCAGGCCGGCGACCTTCGTGCCCTTCTTGATCGAGCGCTTCCCGAGCGCCGCGGCGCGCTCTTCGACGGCGACCTTGTCGACGGGCGGCGGCTCGAAGAGCGCGAAGCGCCCGCCCCTTGCGGCGCCCGCGCCCGCGCGAAAGATTGAGGAGGTCGCTCCGTTCCCGTTCTCGTGAATCGCCACGGCGTCGAGGCTACCACGTCCTGACGGCGGCGCGCTCTCGGGGGAGATGACGCGCCGCTCCGGCCCCCCCGGCGCGCGACGACCGAGGATGGAGCCCGAGCCTCGAGCGAATCGCAGCGTCGCCCTTGGGCCGCCGGCGCTTCCACGGCGGCGGCCCCCGGCCCGCTCATTCCCGTTTGTATTCTTGCGGCGACCGGCCGTGACGCCTCATCAGGTCGTAGAAGTCCGTGCGGTTCCGCCCGGCGAGCTTCGCCGCCGCCGTCACGTTCCCGTTCGAGCGAGAGAGCACCGCGTCGAGGTAGGCCCGCTCGAACGCGTCGCGCGCCTCGCGGAGCGGCGGCGGCACCGGCGCGTCGGGCGGGGCGTAGGTGCTCATGAGCCGCGAGGCCGCCTGCGCGAGATCCGAGGCGCTCGGATCGCCGGCCGGCGCGGCGACCCCGACGCCGGGGAGATGGTCGAGATCGATCTCCCCCTCGCGACACAGCAAGACGGCGGCTTCCATCACGTTCTCGAGCTCGCGCACGTTGCCGGGCCACGAGTGCTCGCTCAGCGCCGAGAGCGCGCGCGCGCCCAGGCGCGGGGGCTCGACGCTGGCGCGCGCCGCGGCGCGCTCGAGGAACATCTCGGCGAGGAGCGTGACGTCCTCGCGCCGCTCACGCAGCGGAGGCATCGCGAGCGGCACGACGTGGAGCCGATAGAAGAGGTCCTCGCGGAACCGCTTCTCGACGACCTCCTGCTTGAGATCGCGGTTCGTGGCCGTGATGATCCGGACGTCGGCCTCCTGCTCGAGCGTCGATCCGACCGCGAGGAACCGCCGCTCCTGAAGCACGCGGAGGAGCTTGGCCTGGACGTCGAGCGGCGTCTCGCCGATCTCGTCGAGGAAGAGCGTGCCCTTGCGCGCCGCGCCGAAGAGCCCCTCGCGATCGGAGACCGCGCCGGTGAAGGCCCCGCGCTTGTGACCGAACAGCGTGCTCTCGAGCAGCTCGGAGGAGAGCCCGGCACAGTTGACGGCGACGAACGGCCCCTCTTTGCGCGGAGAGAGCGTATGGATCGACCGCGCCACGAGCTCCTTGCCCGTCCCCGACTCGCCGAGGATGAGGATGGTCGTCTCGGTCGGAGCGACCAGGCCGACCATCTCGCGGACACGCTCGATGGCAGGGCTGACCCCGACGAGCCGCGCGCGCTCGTCCGCCACGCCGACGATCCGGCGCAGCCCGGCGACCTCGCGGCGCAGGCGGTGGCTCTCGACGGTGTGCTTCAGCTTCTGGAGGAGGTCGTGGTCGTGAAACGGCTTGGTGACGAAGCCGAACGCTCCCCGCCGCATCGCCTCGACGGCCAGATCGATCGTGCCGTGCGCGGTGAGGATGATCACCGGGACGTCGCCCGATCGCTTCGAGACGCCGTCGAGGACGTCGAAGCCGTCCTCTTGCCCGAGGCGGAGGTCGAGCAGGATGGCGTCCACCCGCTCGCGCCCGACGTGGGCGAGCGCGCCACGGACGTCGTGCTCGACCGACACGTTGTACCCAGCGGCCTCGATGCGAATCGCGAGCAGCTCGCAGAGCTCGCGGTCGTCGTCGACCACGAGCACGTTGGCCGCTCCTTCGCTTCGCCTCGTCGTCATGACACCTCCTCGGTTCCCACAGGGATTTCCATTCGAAACGTCGTCGATCCCTCGCCGCGTGCGAGGTCGAGATCACCCCCGTGCGCCCGCGCGACCTCGCGCGCGAGCGACAGCCCGAGGCCGATTCCGGCCGGCCGGTCCGCGACCTGCGCCGCGTTGAACGGCTCGAAGATCCGCGCCGCCACGGCGTCGTTGAGCCCGGGCCCGTCGTCCACCACGTCGATCGTGACCAGACGTCGATCTTCGTCCGCGCGGCTTCCGATGCGCACGCGGACGACCCCGTCGCGCGGTGAGACGGAGACCGCGTTGCGGACGAGGTTGGCGACGGCGCGCTCGACGAGCGCCGAGTCGAGCCGGAGCGACGGCGACTTGTCGTCGCGCTCGATCCGGATCTCGACGCCCCGGTCCACCGCCGCCGGGCGCTCGCCTTCGACCGCGGCCTCGACGACCTTCGCGATGTCGCACCCCGCCTGACGCTGAACGGGCAGCCCCGAGCTCACGCGGGACATGTCGAGCAGCGCCTCGACGATGCGGACCTCTTGCTCGCACGCGCGGCTCGCGAGCGTGAGCACGCGCCCTTGCTTCGAAGTGAGCTCACCGAGCGTGCCGTCGCCGAGCAGGGCGAGCGCCTCGCGGAGGCGGCCGAGCGGCGACCGCAGCTCGTGCGAGACGCTCGCGAGGAAGGCCTGCTTGAGGCGGTCGACGCCGAGGAGCTTCTCGCGCGTGCGCTCGAGGTCGCGCCGGAGCTCGTCGATCTCGGGCGGTCCGCCGACGGGCTTGATCGGGGTGAAGTCACCGTCGCCGAGGCGCGTCGCGTCGGCGGCGAGGCGGGCGATCGGGAGCGTAACGCTCCGCGCCGTCAGCCTCGCGACGAACACGGCCGCGACGACGCCGAGGACGGCCACGACGACGCCGTTCGAGGCCGTCCGGTTTCCGATCGCGCGGGCGCTCTTCTCTTTCGCCTGGATGTCGGCGTGGAGCTCATGGAGTCGATCGATCCACGTGTCGGTCATCTCCTCGTCGAGCTGCATTCGACGCTCTTCGGTGCTCGAGAGCGAGAGGAACGGACAGGTCCGGTTCGACAGCGCGTCGTTGGCGAGCACCTCGTATTGCAGGGAAGCGTCGCGCAGCCGCGCCGGGGCCGCCGCGCCGTGCCGAGCGAGCACGTCCGAGAACGTCCCGGTCGCACGCGCGATGCGATCGGCGGCGACCGCGTCGGACGCGCCTTCGGCGCACGCGATCCGGGCGTGGCGCAGCGCGACCTCGATGTCCCACGCCGACCGGTGGAGCTCCTCTTCGGCGTCGAGGCGGGAGAGGCGTTGATCGCTGATGATGGTCATCACTCCGAGCATGCGGAGGAGCCCCTGGAGCGTGACGACGAGCAGGACGATGAGGAGCGCGACGAGCGCGCCGTGCGTGATCCCGAGACGCGTTGGAAGACGCATGTGGATCCACGACATCGCGCGCCAATCTAGCCAGCTGCCGCTGGAGACGCACGAACCGACTCGTCGCTCGCGCCAGAAAGATGTCGGTGCTTGCAGACATTTTGTCGGCCTGGAAAGACATACAAGCTCAGGCGCTGCTTACGCTGCTTGTTGAAATTTCAAAGGACGTACCGCGGCACACATCGTGAATTGCCGTGGCGCGTGCGATCTCTCCTCGAAGGCGTGAAACGGTACGAAACGACGAAGCGCGCGCGTTACAGCTCGCGCTTCGCCAAGCTCGCGAGCGGCCAGGAGCCGCTCGCGCTCTTCATCACCTGCTCGGACAGCCGCGTGGTCCCGAGCCTCATCGCGCTGTCGGATCCGGGCGAGCTCTTCGTCGTGCGGAACGTGGCGAACCTCGTCCCTCCCCACGTCGCCGGGGTCGAGTGCCCGGACACGAGCGTATCGTCGGCCGTCTGGTACGCGCTCGAGGTCCTCGAGATCCGCGACGTCGTGGTCTGCGGACACTCGGGCTGCGGCGGCATCAAGGCGCTCCGAGCCGGCGCGCCGCCCGCGCCGCTCGAGCGCTGGCTCGCCCACGGGGAGAGGTCCCTCGAGGCGTGGCGCGCGAAGGGTCCGCTCGACGCCTCGCTCACCGACGACGACCAGCTCTCGCAGGTCTCCGCGCTGCAGCAGCTCGCCAACCTCGAGACACACGACCACGTGCGCGCGCGCGTGGAGTCCGGCGTGGTCAGGCTCCACGCGTGGTGGTTCGACATCCCGTCGGCGCGGCTGCTCGCCTACTCACGGGCAGCCAACCGCTACGTGCCGATCCTCGAAGCCGAAGAGCCCGCGTCTCGTCCGCGCGACAACGTCATCAGCGCCGCCGAGTAGTCCGCGGCGGCGCCGGCCCTCACGCGCGCGCTCGGCTCACTTCCACTTCACCGAGCAGCCGAACGCGGTCGTCTGCGCCGCCGCCGGGCTCGAGCCCGCGAGCAGCGCGTCGAGCGCGTCCTTCAGGTCGTGCGACGTGACGCGGCTCGGGTCGCGGTGGTTGTCGTCGATCCGCCCGTGGTAGCGGAGCTTCCGCTCGCGATCGAAGACGAACACCTCGGGGGTGAAGCGCGCGCCGAGCGCCCGCACGAACGTCTGCGAGTCGTCACGGACGTACGGGAACGAGAAGCCCCGCTCTCTCGCGCGCGCCTTCATCGGCTGCATTCCGTCGTCCGGGTAGCGCGTCGCGTCGTTGGCGTTCACCGCGACGAACGCCACGTTCTTCGCCGTGTACTCGCGCGCGAGCGCGACGATGCGCTGCTCGTACGCGATGACGTACGGGCAGTGATTGCACGAGACGATCACGACCAGCAGGTCTCCGGTGAGGGAGTCGAGCGTGTGGTTCTTGTCGTCGGTCCCCGGCAAATCGAAGGCCGGGCAGGATGCGTTGATCTCGAGGGCCATGGTGCGGGGCGGACCCTAGCACGCGGGCGCACGCTCCCCGACGACCTCTCCGCGACCGTCTGCCTCCCCCTCCTCTCGGATCGAGGAGCACGTTGTGTTTTGCAACAGTCGAGGCTTGACGACGTATTTTCGGCACCTTAGAACGCTCGTAGCCGCTGCGTTATGCGGCACTACAAGGACGTGGTCCCATGCGACGTTCTCAGCGACCCGAAGCGATCGTGCAGCGAGCGGAGGAGCGACGCTGGTCGCTCTTGACCGCCCACGCCGAGGTCCTCTTCTGCATCGCGCAGAACCCCGACACGCGCGTCCGCGAGATCGCCGACGCGGTGGGCATCAGCGAGCGCGGCGCCCACCAGATCGTCGCGGATCTCGTGGACGCGGGATACGTGCGTCGTGCACGGATCGGCAGGCGCAACCACTACGCGATCGAGTCACGGACGGCCTTGAAGCACGCGCCGGTCCGGCACCGCCGCGTCGCGAGCATCATCGCGCTGCTGGATCCAGAGCCCGCGCGGTCCGAGCGCGCGGAGAAGGCGCGCCGGCTGACGCGCTCGCGCTCGCGAGCGACCGACGGGGCGGTCGCGAAGACGTCGACGAAGCGACGCGCCGCCTGAGGACCACGCGCGCCCGACGCGGGGACCGGCGAGGGCTCAACCCGGGCGCGTCGACGAGGGCGCGGGCGGATCGTCGGCGGGCTCGCTCCCCTGAAGCGGCGAGCGTCGGGTCAGGCGCTCCGCCGCGACGAGCTCGCTCGACGCGAAGAGCGCGCAGTCGCAGTAGCCTTGCCGCGCGATGTCCGCGTGGTGGGGCTTGCACGGGCACACCATGTCCGAGCCCTTGGTCTTCGACTCCTCGACGGACGCGCAGGGGCAGTACATCCGGCCGTGCGCGACGAGGTTGTCCGCCAGCCCTTGGACGACGTTCTCGACGACGGCAGCCTCGGGATAGAGCTCGTAGCGCCCCTTCTCGACGTACGTGGCGACGAACTTCCGAACGCGACGGAGCGCCAGCGCCCGCTCGTCGGCGCGATCGGGCTCGCCCGCGCCCGGCGTCCCGGGCGCGCCTCCGTCTCCTCGACGCGCTTCGCCCATCCCTCGAGGATAGCCGCCGCCGGCCCCCGGCTCGCCAGACAAACGACAGAAGGCGAGCTTGCCGCAGTGGCAAGCCCGCCGAGCTCGGCAGATGCGCGAGGCGCTGCTCGCGAGCGTGACGCTCGCGGGGTATCTCAGCCCTTCGGCGGCGCCGCGTCGAGCTTCGCGCGCTTGCGGCGGCGACGAGCGGCCTCCGCCTGCTTCTTGCGGCGCTTCACGCTCGGCTTCATGTAGTGGCGGCGCATCTTGAGCTCACGAAGGACGCCCTCCGAGGCGAGCTTCCGCTTGAGCATCTTGATGGCGCGCTCGATCCCGCGGTCGCTGACCACGACCTCGAGCGGCTTGCACTGGACGGCATCACTCGGCATCTGTCGAAAATCTCCTGAGAATCGTGACCCCAGTCACGACGAAGGACCGGACGGATACCACGGCCCATCCGCCGTCGCTAGGGAATATGCAGTGTTTCGGGCGGGCGCGGCCGCCCCCGCCCGCCGTCGCAGGTCCGAGGAATAGCCGCGGCGCAGGCTCGTTCACCCTCGGGACTTCGCGTCCCGCCGAGCTTTGTCGACCTCTTCCGTTTCCGCGCCCTGCGAGCGGCCCGGGCGCGCCGTTCTCCCGGACGATCGCTCCTTCATGGTCGAAAGGCGCGGGTTGGGCGTAGTCTTCGATGGCTCGAGGAAGGCTCGGAGCGACCGGCAACCATGCTCAAACCCGGTGACCTCGTCGGACCGTACGAGATCCGCGGCTTCGTGGGCCAAGGCGGCATGGGCCAGGTGTACCGTGCCTTCGACCCGCGGCTCGAACGGACCGTCGCGCTGAAGCTCATCGTCGCAGCGGACGACCCGAAGACGCCGTCGTCCCCCGAGCAGCGCTCCGGCGCGACGTCGCTCGTCGAGCTCTCGAGCCGCATGCTCCGCGAGGCGCGCGCGGTCGCGTCGCTCAGCCACCCGAACGTGGTGGCCATCTACGACGTCGGCGAGTCGGACGGCCGGCTCTACCTCGCGATGGAGTACGTCGTCGGCTCGTCGCTCAGGAACCTGGTCGGCAACGTCGAGCTGCCGCTCTCGCGGCGCGTCCGCTGGCTCATCGACGTGGCGCGCGCGCTCGAGGCCGCGCACAAGGCTGGGATCGTCCACCGCGACGTGAAGCCCGAGAACGTCATGATCCGCGAGGACGGCGGCGTGAAGGTCCTCGACTTCGGCATCGCGCGGCGCACCGTGAACCGCTCGCCCGACGAGCAGCACGCCGTCGACACCGTGACCGGCGGCGGCGCGATCGTCGGCACGCCGGTGTACATGGCGCCCGAGCAGATCAAGGGTGGAGACGTCGACG
Source organism: Labilithrix sp. (assembly GCA_019637195.1). GTDB lineage: Bacteria > Myxococcota_A > Polyangia > Polyangiales > Polyangiaceae > Labilithrix. The sequence continues at coordinate 30,036 of JAHBWA010000010.1, forward strand.
CGCGGACCGACCAGTTCGGCTGGGCGGTGATGGCCTACGAGCTCGTCACCGGCGAACGCCCCTGGGTGGAGACGGGCGACGTCCTAAGCCTCGTCGCGAACATCCTCACCGAGGCGCCGCGCTCGATCCGAGCGAAGACGGAGGACGTCCCGTCGGTCGTGGAGGAGACGGTGATGCGCGCGCTCGCGAAGGATCCGAGCCAGAGGTTCGCGTCGATGGCCGACGTCGCCGACGCGCTCGAGCCGTTCGCGTCGCTCGCGACGGGAGGCGACCGCGTGCGCGTCACGCCGCGCCCGCGCGCCGAGGACGACCCTGCGTACGCAGCCACGACGCGCGTCCCCACGACCGTGTCGATCGAGCCGGCGGCGAACGACGAGGACGCTCGCGTCGAGCCGGCGTCCCCGAAGCGACGGGCGCTCGCGCTGGCGCTCCCGCTCGTGCTCCTCGGCGCGCTCGCGGCGACGGTCTACGTCGTGAAGACGCGGAGCGAACGCCCACGCGTGCCGAGCGTCCCCACCGTCGCGCATACGCCGAGCGCGCCTCGCCCGCTCTCGACGGTCCCCCAGGCCGAGACCGCGTACCGGGAGGCGATGAGCCTCTGGCGCGACGGCGCGACGGCGAAGGCGCGAGCGGCCCTCGGGCGCGCGATCGAGCTCGATCCGACGTTCGCGGCCGCCCACCTCCAGCTCGCGCTCCAGCACGCCTCGGCGAACGACCTGCCGGCCGCGCAGGCCTCGTTCCAGAGCGCGTACGAGCATCGCCACATGCTCTTGCCGCGCGACGAGCGGCTGCTCGAGGCGAGCGAGCCGTTCATCCGCGCGGCGCCCGACGTCGAGGAGTGGGAGACGCGAATGACCTCGGCGGTCTTCCAGCACCCGCGCGACCCGGAGCTCCAGTTCTACCTCGGCCGCGCGCGGCAGCACGAGGGCGACCACGAAGGCGCGAAGGCGGCGTTCGAAGCAGCGTTGCGCCTCGACGAGGGCTTCATCCCGGCCCTCGCCGCGACGGCGAAGAGCGACAAGAGCCTCGGGAACGTCGCCGAAGGCCTCGCGACGACCGAGCGCTGCATCAAGCGCTCCCCGGTCGCTTCGACCTGCGTGGAGACGCGCTACGAGCTGCTGTTCGCCGCGGGGGAGTGCCGGCGCGCGAAGGACGAGGCGACGCGCTGGGGCTCGCTCGAGCCGCAGTCCCCGCGCCCGTTCGCGAGCCTGGCGCGCGCGCTCCACGCCGACGGCGCGCCCCGCCCGAGCGTAGAGGAGGTCCTCTCCCGGCGCTGGAGCTTGGTCCCCGAAGGCACGCGCAAGCAGGCGGAGCTCTGGGACACGGCGCTGCTCGCCGTGCTCGACGGCGATCTCCCGCGCGCCGACGAGCTCGCGCGCGAATACGACGCCGGACTCCCGCACGGGGCCGACTCCTACGATCACGCCGAGCCCGGCCGGCTCCGCGTCAACGTGCTCATGGAGATGGACAGAATGAAGGACGCCGCGAAGGCCGCGCGCACCTTCCTCGACCGGATGGCGGCTTGGCCGAGCTACCCGTTCGCACCCGATCCGAGCATCGCGTTCTACGAGCCGCTCTACCGCGACGGCGAGATCACGAAAGAGGAGCTCGAGGCGCGCCGCGCCGACTGGCTCGAGCGCGAGCGACGCCGCACGAGCGAGGGCCGCAGCGCGCGCGATCCGTGGACCGCCTGGGCGACCGTCTACGGAAGCTTCGCCGAGTCGCGCGAGGAGGCCGCGGAGGCCCTCGCGCGCGCGCCGGAGGACGAGAGCGACCCCGGCGGCGCCCACGGGCTGTTCGTCGACTTCGCGCTCGGGAAGGTCTACGCGCTGACAGGCCGATGGGGCAAGGCCACAGCCCACCTCGAGCGCGTCGTCTCGAGCTGCGCCGCGTTCGACGGTGTGATGCTGATCGCCAAGGCGCGCCTCTACCTCGCGCAGGCGCACGAGGCGAAGGGCGACCTCGCCGCGGCGAGGTCCAACTACGAGAAGATCCTCGCGACGTGGCCGAAGGCGACCACGTCGCGGACGGTCGCGCGGGCGACCGAGCGCCTCGCGACGATGAGTCGGGACTGACGCGCGCGCGTCCGCGACGCGCGTGAGCCTCGACTCGCTCAGGCCGCGCGCTTGCGGCGACCGCGAGCGCGACGCTTCCCCGCGCCGGCTTCGCCCTTCGCGCCGGCGAAATACGTCGTGGCGCGCTTCTGTCCCGACTTGGAAATGCGCCCCGCGGCGAGGGCGTCGCCGAGCGGGCGCGGCAGCTCCTTCGCCTGGCACGCGAGCGCCTCGCGGATCTGCTCGGCGCGAAGGCCCTCCGGGCTCTTCTCGAGCAGCGCGACGATCTCGTCGACCACCTGCGCGATGTCGGCCGGCGAGCGGCGCCCCAGGCGGCCGCCGCGTCCACGCTTGCGACCGGCGACCTCGGCGACCGCCGGGCGCGCGCCGCGTCCACCGCGGCGGCCGAGGCCGCTGACGTCCGTGAGCTCGTCGATCGATGCAGCGCGCAGCGCGCTGATGATGCTCGTCGCGAATTCCCTGGCGAGGCCCTCGATCGTGCTCTTCAGATTGCTCATCACGCGAGTCCATAAAACAATCGATATCCGCCCGTAAAGAAAATCCGTATTCGACGATTTACCAAACAGTCGACCGATTCGACGGCGGGTCGTCGCCTCCGCGCGTCGCGAGGGCCGCAGCGGGCGCCCGGGGACGAGCGACGACGACGCTTTCGCCTGATGACGAGCGCGGCGTCCCGCTGGGTCAGCGACGATCCAACTCGAGCACCGACCCGCACGGGCCGACAGGAGAACTCTGGCGCGGATGCGCTCGAGATGGCACGCTTGAGCCTTCGGAGGTCCTTCGTGCGCAAACCGATCGGCGTAGCCTTGTTCAGCTCCTTGATCGCCATCGTCATCGTCGTCGGGTGCAGCGCGCCGTCGCCGGACGGCACCTCGCTCAGCCGTGGTCGCGGCTCGAACAACGGGACGGGCGACGAGACGGATCCCGACGACGGCTCGAACCCCGCCGCCGGGGACTGCACGAATCACGACAAGGTCGATGACCGCCCCGCGTGCGATCAATGCGCGCGCGCGAGCTGCTGCGAGTTCATCCTCACGTGCGACAAGACCCCCGACTGCGGCGCGCTCCTCAAGTGCCTCGACGACTGCAACGGCGACGTCTTCTGCCAGCTCACCTGCTCCAGCGCGCACGAGCGCGGCGGCGCCGTCCTCTCGGACGTGTCGGCCTGCGCGAAGTCGAAGTGCGAGAGCGAGTGCCCCGCGAGCACGCCCGACGCCGGCGACCTCTTCGGCGACGCCTTCTGACGACCGCCGTTCTCACCCTTGCTCGCGTGCGGCCCGCGGGCACGTGAAGGCGTGGCCACGATCTTGTCATCCGGGTTGCGTGGGCCGCGCTCTTGCGGGACGCTCTTCTTCGTCGACACGGCTCACCTCCGTGTTGCCTGACGCCCTCGGTGCTTGAACACCGGGGGCGTCGATCCATGGACGCTCCGGCGCGGGCCGGACGTCAACCGCGTCGTCAGTCCGCCGGGACGGGCGGCGCGGACGTCACCATGATGAACACGACGCGCGCGTCGTCGGCGCGGAACCAGAGCCAGAGGTTCTGGCCTGCGACGCGGCGCACGAGGGCAGCGTCGGTAGGCGGGATCGTGCCGACGACGTCGAACGGCGTGGGCAGGGCGGGCGCCTCGCAGATCGAGCGGATGGTCCGGCCGACGGCTTCCATCGCCGGCGTGCCCGCGACGACGCCGAGCGCGCGGAGCCGGGCGATGAAACGCGGCTTCAGCGCAGCGACGCGGGACACTCGCCGGTCTCGGCCCAGCGACGGAGCTCGTCGGGGCCGAGCTCGACCTCGCCCGGCTCGCGCAGAGCGCGCGCGAGCTCGTCGTGATCCTCCGCGGAGGCGGGGACCAGGGGGCGAATTTCACGCTTCGACTCCGGACCCATGGCCTTCATTCTGCCACGCCGAAGCCCTCCCGACCACGAGGAACGCGGCTGCACGCACCGCGGCGCTCATCGCCGCGGCAGCTCGCGCCGCGGCAGCGGGACGACGTTGCTCGAGCTCGCGAGGCGGCGCGCCTCGAGCTCCCTCGCGAGCTGCGCGACGACGTCGAAGCGCCCGGCAGCGGCCGCGGCCTCGAGCGCCTTCGCGATCGCGCGCTCGAGCGCGTCCGAGTCCGAGCGGGCCATGCTCGTGGTCCGCTCGTTCCGTCGCCCCGGCGGCCGCGCCCGTTTCGTGAGCGATCTCGCTCGAGGTACCGAAGGAGGGACTCGAACCCTCACGCCTTGTGGGCGGCGGATTTTGAATCCGCTGCGTCTACCGTTCCGCCACTTCGGCCAACGGGAGAGGTTGTTAACAGAAAGTCGCGCCGGTCGCCATCGTTCCGGAGCAGCGCGATGAACGAGAGGAGCGACGACGCGGCGTCGGACGCGGGAACCCCGGGTCCGGCGAACTGTCGTATGATGGTCGCCGATGATGTCGCGTCGTAGAGCGCTCCTCGCGGGGGCCGCAGCCGCCCTCGTTGCTGTCGCCGGCGGCGCCGGGCTCGTCGGGTGCAAGGACCGCGGACTGAAGAGCTCGGAGGACGCGCGCGCCGACGTCCAGATGCTCGTCGAGCTCACCGCGAAGGACGTCGCGGAGGTCGAGCGCGGTCTGCCGGAGGGCGCGAAGAAGCTTTCCGGGCTGCTCCTGAAGGAGGTCGGCAAGGACGGCGACCCCAAGCAGAACGCGCCGGCCGTCCGGAGCGCGCTGCTCAAGATGCGGCAGCAGGTGCCGGACCTCGGCATCGCGAAGTCGACGTTCTTCGCCTTCACCGACGACAAAGGCGTCGCCATCCGCAACGACTTCGAGCACGACACGATGGCAGGCAAGGACCTCGTCAAGGGCTGGCCCGGGCTCAAGCCCGTGGTCGACGGCGCGCCCTACGCGGCGACGACGGGGCAGTTCCCCGGCACACCGAACCCCGCGGGGCCCGACCGCGAGTGGGTCGCCGCCGTGCCCGTCAAGAAGCCCGACGGCTCGGCGCAGGGCATCCTCGTCACCGGCTGGACCTACCGGCGCTTCGCGTACCACTTGCAGGTCACGCTCCAGCGCGATCTCCAGGATCAGCTCCTCCGAAACAACGACAAGGGCAAGATGCCCATCATCTACGTGTGCCTCTTCGACAAGGAGCACGTCTACGGCGCCGGAGCGCCCGGGGCCGTCGCGGTGCCGGAGACCAACGAGAAGGCGCTGGCCGCGGTCGGCCTCCACGCCAAGACCGAGGCCGGCCCCGCGTCGAGCCCGCTCAAGATCACCGATCGCGACTTCGGCTGGGCAGCCGCCCGCTTGCCCAAGCTCGGACAGGACGTCGGCGTCGTCGTGCTCCGCAGCGATATCTGAGCGGCCGCTCGCCGCCGCGCGAAGCGACGCGAGCGCGTGTCACCGACGCCGGCCGGCGCGCGCCTTCGAGGCCGCGGCAGGCCCGGCCGCCGCTCCGCGATCCGACCCGGTCCTCCCGAGCCTGTGCAGCGCGACGATCCCGCCGAGCCACCCGAGCAGCACGAGCACGCCGCCGGTCGACCGGTCGACCGAACCTGCGATCGCCAGCCCACCCGCGATGGCCGCGCACGCGAGCACGAGGTGCCGCTTCGCGCGGTCGAACGGCGTACGCCCCGGCGGCGCGGGCGACGAGCTCGAAACGACCGCCGCCTCGCGCTCCGCCATGACGTGGTTCTAGCAGACATCGTGGTAGAAGATCCCCATGCCGCGCTTCGCTGCGCTCGACCTCGGCTCGAACGCGATGCGCCTCCGCATCGTGGAGGCGCAAGCCTCGGGTCTCGGCCGCGAACAGCTCTCGCTCCTCCCCGACGCCGGCGGCGCTCCGTGGCGCGAGGTGCTCAGCCTCCGCGCCCCCGTCCGCCTCGGCAGCGAGGTCTTCGTGACAGGCAAGCTCGCGGCGGCGTCGATCGGCCAGGCGTGCGCCGCGCTCCGCGAGTTCCGGCAAGCCATGGACAACGCCAAGGTCGACGTCTACCGAGCCACGGCGACCAGCGCGGTCCGCGAGGCGTCGAACCGGAGCACGCTCGTCGAGCGCGCGCGGCGCGAGGCGGGCATCGAGCTCGAGGTCATCGAGGGCATCGAGGAGGCGCGCCTCATCCAGCTCGCGGTGGCCCGCCGGCTCGGCCTCGCCGACAAGCGCGCCCTGCTCGTCGATGTCGGCGGGGGCTCGACCGAGCTGACCTACCTCGACAAGGGCCGGAGCGTCTGGGCGACCTCGCTGCCGATCGGGACCGTGCGCCTCCTCGAGATGTACCTCCGCGGCGTCAAGGCCGTCGACCGCGCGCGCCAGAAGCTGCTGTTCGAGGGCGTCCACCGGACGCTCGCCGAGGCGGTGCCGACCCTGAAGAAGCTGCCCTTCGAGATGGTCGTCGGGACGGGCGGGAGCGTCGACACGCTCTCCGAGCTCTGCCCCGTGAAGGGCGGCCACGCCGGCCACCCGCGCGCGGTCGACGTCGCGCTGATGAAGGCGCTGCTCGGCCGGCTCTTCACGATGACCCCCGAACAGCGCCGCGAGACCTTCGGCCTCCGGCCCGACCGAGCGGACACGATCGTGACCGCGTCGTCGATCTTCCTGCGCGTAGCCGAGCTGTTCAAGGCGCCGGCGATCGTCGCGCCGGGCGTCGGCCTCAAGGAGGGCATCCTCGAGGAGATCGTCGACAAGTACTTCGACCGCTGGGACACCGAGTCGGAGGCGCGGAGCGTCGTCGACGGCTGCGTCCGAATCGGCAAGCGCTACGGCTTCGATCAAGCGCACGGTGAGCTCGTCGCGTCGCTCGCGATGTCGCTCTTCGACGACATGGCGCCGTTCCACGGCTTCGGCGAGCGCGAGCGGCTGCTCCTGCGGAGCGCCGCGCTGCTCCATGACGTGGGCGACTACGTCAGCTACGGCGGCCACCACAAGCACAGCTACTACCTGATCCAGCACTCCGACATCATGGGGCTCACGCCCGGCGAGCGCGCGATCGTCGCGAACGTGGCGCGCTATCACCGCAAGAGCCCGCCCGATCCGGCGCACCCGAACTTCCGCGACCTCGACAAAGAGGCGCGCATGAAGGTCCGGAGCCTCGCGGCGATCCTCCGGATCGCCGACGCGCTCGACCGCGAGCACCTCGGCAAGGTGACGAGCGTCCGCGCCGAGATCGAGGGCAAGGGACGCAAGATGCACCTGGTGATCGACGGGGACGAAGACCGCGAGCTCGAGGAGTGGACCGTCCGCGCGAAGTCCGATCTCCTTCGCGACGTGTTCGACCTCGACGTCACGATCGCGGGCGCCGCGTCGTCGACGCGCCCCGGGCCACGCGACTCGGTGACGACGACGGGAGGCCCGTCATCGAGCCGCCCCAACGGCCGCTGATCGCCGCACGATCGCGCTCGCGCGCCGCGTCGATGCGGCCGCGGATTGCGTGCGCTCCGCGCGCCCGACAATCGTGCCGGGGCCCTCGTCCCTTAGGTGAAGCGCATGGGGTTTCGTACTAACCTGACTCCGCGATGCGCTCGCTTCTCCGGCTCGGCCCCGCCCTCGCCTTCCTGACGGCGTGCTCCGGCCGCGCGGTGCCGGATCCGCGGAGCGCCGCGGAGGAGTATGCCCAGGCCGCCTCGCGCGGTGACGGCGACGCGATCTACGAGATGATGACGACGTCGGCGCAGAGGTCGCGTTCGCGCGAGGACGTGAAGCGCCTCGTGTCCGAGCAGCGCGGCGAGCTCGCCGAGCAAGCCAAGAGCCTCACGGCGAAGGACGCGCGCGTCGAGGCGGTCGCCCGCCTGCGCTACGAGGACGGCGAAGAGGCGCAGCTCGAGCTCCGCGAGGGCCGCTTCTGGATCACGTCGTCCGGCGCGCTCCCGGGAGGCTCGCGGACGCCGGAGCAGGCGCTCGATCAGCTGCGACGCGTGCTCGCGCGGCGCAGCTACGCGGGCCTGATGCGTGTGCTGACACCGTCCACACGGGCGGCGATCGAACAAGACCTTCGTTCCCTTGTCTCGGGCCTCGAGCGCCCGGAGACCCTGCATGTCGAGGTCACGGGTGACGGTGCCGTCGTGACAATCCCCGGCGGGCACAGCGTCAAGCTGAAGCGCGAGGGCGGCGTGTGGCGGGTCGACGATTTCGACTAACGGCGGCGCGGGGGACGGCGATCGCCGCGATCGCCCTCGCCGGTGCGCGCGCTTCGGCGGAGGAGCCGGACAAGGCTCCCGCTCCGACGGCCCTCGCTCCGACCGACGATGCGGCAACCACGCCGGACGCGCCGCCGACCGCGAGCGCAGCGGCGGCCGCGAACGTCGCCGAGGCCGCGAACGTCGCGGCGACCGCGAACGCAGCGACGGCCGCCGACCCGGCGGAGACCACGGCGAGCGCGACCGCCGCGCCGAACTCGGACGCAGGGCCGGACGAGGTCCGTGTCCGCGGCGCGCGGAAGGGCGATCCGACGGCGCCGAAGGAGACGCTCGGCGGCCGCGAGATCCGCTACATCCCCGGCGCGTTCGGCGACGCCTTCCGCGCGCTCGAGACGCTCCCGGGCGTGACGCCGATCGTCAGCGGCCTGCCCTACTACTTCATCCGCGGCGCGCCGCCGGGCAACACGGGCTTCTTCATCGACGGCGTCCGCGTGCCCGGCCTCTTCCACCTCGGGATCGGCCCGGCGGTGATGTACCCGGCGCTGATCGATCACGTCGATCTCTACAAAGGCGCCTACCCGGTGAGCTTCGGGCGCTTCGCCGGCGGCATCCTGTCCGCCGACACCGTGACGCCGGGCGAGCGCACGCGCGCCGACTGGACGCTCCGCCTGTTCGACGCCGGCGCGCTCGTCGAGGTCCCCTTCGGCAAGGAGGGCGACGGCGCCGCGCCGCGAGGCAGCGCGCTCGTCTCCGGACGCTACGGTTACCCGGGTCTCCTCCTCTCGATCTTCGCGCCCGACTCCGGGCTCGCGTACTGGGACTACCAGACGCGTGTAAGTTACAGACTGTCGGACAAAGACGTGGTCTCCGTCTTCGGATTCGGGAGCTACGACTCGGTCAGCCAGCGCGACGAGACCAACGGCGTCCCGAACCCGGAGCTCAGCGAGATCCTCAACATCCAATTTCACCGCCTCGACCTGCGCTGGGATCGGCGCATCAGCGCGACGGGCTCGATGCGGACCGCCGTGACGCTCGGCTACGACCGCACCGGCAGCCAGGGCTTCGCGGCGCGCTCCTGGATCCTCGGCACCCGGGCCATCGCCGAGGAGCGGCTCGCCAAGTCGGCGCGGGTGCGGGGCGGCGCGGATCTCCACCTCCAGACGTACGATTTCCGCCTCGGCGGAGGCGACTCCGAGGTCCCGCCGCGGCCCGACGAGGCGGGCTCGGCGCTCAGCGGGATCCAGAAGGACGCCAACATGGCGGTGTGGGTCGACTCGCCGCTCGAGATCGCCCCGCGGGTCGAGGTCACGCCGGGCCTGCGCGCGGACCTCTTCACGTCTCGCGGGATCGGCCGCGCGCGCGCCATCCCCTCGCTCGACCCGCGCGTCACGACGCGCATCGGCATCGGCCCCATCCACCACCTGGGCGCCGTGGGGATCGCGCACCAGCCCGCGGCGTTCCCCGTCCCGATCCCGGCGCTGACGTTCGCGCAGCTCCGTCGCGGCCTCCAGGGCGGCTACCACATGAGCCAGGGGCTCGAGATCCCTCTCCCCGCCGACCTCACCGCTCAGGTCACGGGGTACCTCCACACGTACACCGGGCTCGTCGACCTCGGACAGCAATGCGACGTCGAGGATCCGCGCTGCGATCCCTCCGGGGCGCGCGGCCGCTCCGTCGGCCTGGAGGCGATGGTGAAGCGCAACCTGGGAAAGCGGGTCGGCGGCTTCGTCTCGTACACGCTGTCGCGCTCCACGCGCGACACCTACGACGTCACGATCCGAAAGCAGACGTCGCGCCTCAGCGAGTTCGATCGCACGCACGTCCTCAACGTCGTCGTCTCGGTCGACCTCGGCAAAGGCTGGCGAACGGGGATCCGCTACACCGGCTACTCCGGCGTCCCGTACTCGACCATCAGCGAGCTGCTCTTGCCCAACGCCCGCACGCCCGCGTTCCATCGCGTGGACGCGCGCGTCGAGAAGCGCTGGTTCCAGAAGGACGGGCGCTCGTTCGCGCTGACCGCCGAGATGTTCAACGCGCTCCTCATGAAGGAGGCCGTCGGCGTCAACTGCGTCGGAGCACCCCCGAGCTGCACTCCGCAGGAGATCGGCCCCATCGCGATCCCGAGCCTCGGGTTCGAGGGCACTCTCTGACCGGGGAGCGGCGCGCCAAGGCTCGGCTCTCCTCACGCGCGTCGACGGTGCCCGCCGCGCCTTCGCCCTGCTAACGTTCCCCGCCGATGCGCCGGACGCTCCTCCGCTTCTTACCGTTCGCCTTCGCGCTCGGCGCCCTGGTCCTCTTCCTCCCGCGGCCTGCACGGGCCTTCGGCGACGTCGGCGCGTTCGACCCGCGCGCGCTCCTCGCGGGCGGGACGAACGGCCCCGCGCGGGCGAGCGCGGCGGGGCGCTGGTCGTGGGAGCTCGTCCAGCGGACGAGCGCGCCCGCGCGCCTCAAGCCGAGCCAGGTTCGCGCGGACGATCCCGGCGTGGTCGACGGACCGTTCCTCTGGTGGAGCGGCAGCTCCGCCCTGACGGCGCTCACGCCGCAAGAGGTCGCGGGGCTGCGCCGCTTCTTCGCGCTCGGGGGGGTCCTGCTCGTCGACGACGCCGGCGCGGCCGACGACGCGGGCGACGGGCGGAGCGGAGCGAGCGCCTTCGGCAAGTCCGCCCGCGAACAGATCGCGCGCGTGCTGCCCGACTCGAGCCCGATCGCGCTCGGGCCCGACCACGTGCTCTTCAAATCGTTCTACCTCCTCAAGCGCGCCGAGGGGCGCGTCGCCGGTCCGCGGACGCTCGACGCCATCGTTCGAGGCGGGCAGACGCAGGTCGTGTTCTCGTCGCACGATCTCGGCGGCGCGCTCGCGCGCGGCGCCACCGGCGTGTGGGAGAACCCCGTCGTGCCCGGCGGCGACATCCAGCGGGAGCGAGCGATCCGGCTCGCGGTCAACATCGCGATGTACGTCCTCTGCTCGAACTACAAGGACGACCAGGTCCACGCGCCCTTCCTCATGCGCCGCCGCGCCGGCGCCCTCGTGCCCTGAGAACGGAGAGCCGGTGGACACGACGGTCGAACAGCTGACCTCGAGCACGCGACTCGCCATCAACGGCGACCTGCCCCCGTGGGCCGCCGCGCTCGCCTGCGCGCTCGTCCTCGTCAGCCTCGGCGTCCTCGTCGTCCACGAGCTCGGGCGCCGCGAGCGCGGCGGCGTCGCCATCGTCGTGAGCGGCGTGCTCGCGCTCCTGGCCCTGCTCCTCGCCGTCGTCCGCCCGGTGCGGATCGCGGCGAGGGAGAGCGTGATCGGCGCCAAGGTCGTCGTCCTCTCCGACACGTCGCGGTCGATGGCGCTCCCGCAAGACGGCAAGACGCGGAGCGACGTCGGCGCGCGCGCGCTCGCCGAGCTCGCGAAGGGCTCGAAAGACGCGCGCCTGCTCGTCCTCGGCTTCGGCGACGGCCCGCCGACGCCGCTCGCGACGAAGGACGGACGAGCGCCGCCTCCAGCGGCGCCCCGCAGCGACCTCACGGCGGCCCTGCGCGCCCTCGCCGCCTCGGCGGAGGAGAGGCCGCAGGCGGTCGTCGTCGTCTCCGACGGGCGGCTCGACGATCCGGCCGAGGGCGCGTCTCCAGAGAACCTCGCCGCGCTCGGCAAGGAGCTCAAGGTGCCGATCCACACGGTCGCGACGACGCGCGAGGGCCCTCCCGACGCGAGCGTTCGGCGCGTCTCGGCCGCCGGGGCCGCGGTCGCGCACGTCCCGCTCCCGCTCCGCGTCGAGGTCGGGTGCAGCGGCGGCCTCGCCTGCGACGAGCTCACCGTCACCGCCCGCGAGCTCCGCGAGGACGGACCGCCGGCGCTCCTGGCGACCGGGCTCTCGCACCTGAAGGACGGCAAGGGCACGGTCGACCTCTCGGTCACGCTCGAGCGCGCGGGCGCGCGCATCATCGAGATCGCGATCACGCCGCCGTCAGGGGACACGATCCCGGAGAACGACCGTCGGCTCCTCACGTTCGTCGTCGCGCGCGAGCGCGTGCGGGTGCTGCACGTCGCCGGCCGTCCGACGAACGACGTGCGCGCGCTCCGCCAGTGGCTGAAGAGCGACGCCTCGGTCGACGTCGTCGCCTTCTTCATCCTCCGGACGCAGTCCGACAACCCGAACGCGCGCTCGGAGGACCTGTCGCTCATCCCCTTCCCCGTCGACGAGCTGTTCACCGAGCACCTGCCGTCGTTCGACGCCGTGGTCCTCCAGGACTTCGACGCGCAGCCCTACGGCCTCGAGAAGCACCTGCCCGAGCTCGCGCGCTACGTGCGGTCCGGCGGGGGGCTCATCATGGTCGGCGGTCAGAACTCGTTCATCGCCGGCGGCTACGCCGGGACTCCGCTCGCCGAGGTGCTCCCGGTCGCGCTCGACAAATCCCCCGGGGCGACGGCCGCCGACGTCGCGCCCGTCACGCCGAGCTGGACGGAGGACGGCCGCACCGCGCCGCTCCTCGCGCCGCTCCGCGACGTCGCCTCCGAGGAGCTGCCGCAGATGCCCGGCACGAACATCCTCGGCGACGTCCGCGCCGGAGGCCTCGTGCTCTGGTCACACCCCACGCGCACGACGACGAGCGGCGCGCCGATGCCGATCCTCGCCATCGGTGACCAGGGCGACGGCCGCTCGATCGCGCTCGGCATCGACGGCGCGTGGCAGCTCGAGTTCTCGCAGCTCGGCGCGCGCACCTCGGGCCGCGGCTACGGCGCCATGTGGGACGGCCTGCTCGGCTGGCTGATGCGCGATCCGCGCTTCGAGCCCGGTCAGCTCGACCTCACCGGACCGTGCGTCGCCGGCGAGCCGGCGCGCGTCCGCGTGCGCGCGCCGGACGGCAGAGACGCGAGCGGCGACATGGTCGTCGAGGTCCGCCGCCTCGACGCGCGTCCCGGCGAGGCCGGCGCCGAACCGCTCAAGGTCGAGGTGCCGCGGCGCGCCCCCGGAGCCACCGGCACGGTCGAGGTCACGCTCCCGCCGCTCCCCGCCGGCGGCTACACCGCGCGCCTGAAGCTGGGCCCCGGGCCGACGACCCGACGCGACTTCGCGTGCGAAGCCGGCGGCGACGAGTGGGCCGATTCGCGGCCAGACGCCGACCGCCTGCGCGCGCTCGCGAACGCGACGGGCGGGACGTTCCGCTGGGCGACCGACGACCCGACGCTCCCGCTTCCGAAGCCGGCGGTCGTCAGCGCCGAGCGCCACGTGGTCCCGCTCGCGCCGCCGTGGTCGTGGACCCTCGCCGCCGCCGTGCTCCTCGGTGCGCACTGGTTCACCCGACGGCGGAACGGGCTCTCGTAGACCGCGACGGCACGTCGACCTGGCGCGCTTCGACGCCGGCCGCTTGTCCTAAAACGCCACAGGTTCGCGGCTGTTTGTTCCTGGCGCCCGAACCCCGGCGTCCACTACCGTTCTGGTCGCTTGGGAACCGAGGATAAAGACCTCTCACGACGCCTCACGCTCGCCGTCCTCGCGCCGGTCGCGCTGCTCGTCGCCCTGGGCGGCGTGCTCGGCGTCCAGCTCCTGCGGACGTCGGAAGACGCCCGCTGGCTCGATCACTCCGATCGCGTGCTCTCGCGCGTCTACCAGCTGCAGAAGCACTTCGTCGACGAGGAGACCGCCATCCGCGGCTACCTCATCACGAGCGACACGCGCTTCCTCGAGCCGTACTACAAGGCGCGGCCGATCGAGCTGCTCGATCAGCTCACCGCCGTCGTCGACGACAACCCCGACCAGCTTCGGCGGGTCGAGGAGCTCCGGCGCCGCCACGAGAACTGGCAGCTCGACGCCACCGCCGTCGCGGAGGGGAAGGACCTCGCCGACGCGCGCTCGATCCCTGCGATGCTCCGCCGGCGCGAGAAGATGAACGCGCTCCGCGAGATCGTCACGCAGATCGTGGACGACGAGCACGCGATCCGCGACCGCCGGGCCGCCGCGAGCGAGCGCTCGACCGCGACGACGCGCACGCTCTTCGTCGTCCTGTTCCTCGGGGCGGCCGGCTTCCTCGCGCTCTTCTCCCGGCGCCAGCTGACGTCGATCACCGGGACGTACGCGAGCGCGCTCGCCGGAGAGCGCGGCGTGCGCGTGACACTCGAGGACGAGGCGTGGACGCGCGCCGGCCAGGCGAAGCTCGCCGAGGCGGTCCGGGGAGAGCTCTCCGTCGAGGAGATCGGCGACCGCGTGCTGGCGACGCTCGCGAGCTACACCGACGCCGAGGTCGGGGCGTTCTTCGATGCGAGCGGCGGGGGCCTCCGCCGCCGCGCCGGGTTCGCGCTCGACCCGCGCGCGGGCGGCGCCGACTCCTTCGGACGCGGCGAAGGCCTCGTCGGGCGCGCCGCGGAGAGCCACGACGTCGTCCGCGTCAAGGACCTCGCCGAGCACGACGAGGCGCCGAAGCTACGCGCCGGGACGCGCGAGCGGCTCACCGGCGAGCTGTTCCTCGTCCCCCTCCGCATCGGCGGCCGCGCCTACGGCGTCGTCGAGCTGGGGTACCGCGAGTCCCCGCCGGCGCGGGTCGTCGATCTGCTCGGCCGGATCGGCGAGGCCGTGGCGGTCGCGGTGCGGTCCGCCGAGTACGGCGCGCGCCTGCGCGAGCTGCTCGAGGAGTCGCAGCGACAAACCGAAGAGCTCCAGACGCAGCAGGAGGAGCTCCGCGTCGCGAACGAGGAGCTCGAAGAGCAGAGCAAGGCGGTCCGCGAGGCTCAGGCGCGCCTCGAGGAGCGCCAAGAGGAGCTCACGACGGCGAACAGCCGGCTCGAGGAGCAGGCGCACGACCTCGAGGAGGCGCGAGAGAACGCGCTCGAGAAGGCCGAGGCCCTCGAGCGCGCGAGCCGCTACAAATCCGAGTTCCTCGCCAACATGTCGCACGAGCTCAGGACCCCGCTCAACAGCTCGCTCATCCTGGCGAAGCTCCTCGGCGACAACAAAGACGGCAACCTGACCGGCGAGCAGGTCAAGTACGCCCAGACGATCTACGGCGCGGGCAACGACCTGCTCACGCTCATCAACGACATCCTCGACCTCAGCAAGATCGAAGCCGGCAAGATCGACGTCACCTTCACCGAGGTGCCGGTCGCGCGGATCGCCGGGACACTCGCGCGCCTGTTCGAGCCCGTCGCCGCCGACAAGGGCCTGCGCTTCACGGTCGTCGTCGAGCCCGGCAGCCCCGAGCACCTCGTCACGGACCAGCAGCGGATCGAGCAGGTGCTCAAGAACCTCTGCTCCAACGCGCTCAAGTTCACCGAGGCGGGCGAGGTCGAGGTCAAGATCTCCCCCGGCCCGCGCAGCGTGCGCTTCGCGGTTCGCGACACCGGGATCGGGATCGCCCCGCATCAACACGAGCTCGTCTTCGAGGCGTTCCGCCAGGCCGACGGAGCGAGCAACCGGAAGTACGGCGGCACGGGCCTCGGGCTCTCCATCTCCCGTGACCTCGCGCGCCTGCTCGGCGGCGACATCACCGTGAGCAGCGAGGTCGGCAAGGGCAGCACGTTCGTCCTCACGCTCCCGCGCGCGAGGCCGGCGGCGGCGACGTCGCCCGACGCGCCGCGCACGCTCGCGCCGGCCACGCCGATCAAGCCCGCGCCGCGCACGCCGCCGGCGCCGGTCCGGCGGGTGAGCGGCAGCGTCGCGCCCGCCGCGCGGGCGGGGGCACGTCTCGTCGAGGACGACCGCGACGCGCTCGACGCCCGGCGGCGCGTGGTCCTCGTCATCGAGGACGACCCGCGCTTCGCCGAGATCCTGCTCCAGCTCGCGCACGAGCGCGATTTCCAGTGCGTCGTCGCCGGAGAGGCCGACGAGGGCCTCGCCCTCGCGATCGAGCTGCTCCCGAGCGCGATCGTGCTCGACATCAACCTGCCGGATCACTCGGGCCTCTCGGTCCTCGATCGCCTCAAGCGGACGCCGGCGACCCGGCACATCCCCGTGCACGTCGTCACAGTCGCCGATCACCCACAAACCGTGCTCTCGATGGGCGCCGCCGCGTACCTCCAGAAGCCGGTGAAGCGCGAGGAGCTCCTCGACGCCTTCAAGCAGCTCGAGGACCGCCTCGCGCGCGGCGTCCGCCGCCTCCTCGTCGTCGAGGACGATCCGGTCCAGCGCGACAGCCTGGCCAAGCTCCTCGCGACGGAGAGCGTCGAGCTCGTGGCGGTCGGCACGGTCCGCGAGGCCCTCGAGGCGCAGGCGCACGGGGTCTTCGACTGCATCGTCACCGATCTCACGCTGCCCGACGACTCGGGCTTCCACCTCCTCGAGCAGATGTCGCGCGCGGAGGGCCCGCACCCGCCGGTGATCGT
Organism: Labilithrix sp.; assembly: GCA_019637195.1. Taxonomy (GTDB): domain Bacteria; phylum Myxococcota_A; class Polyangia; order Polyangiales; family Polyangiaceae; genus Labilithrix. The sequence goes on from JAHBWA010000010.1 coordinate 46,506, forward strand.
CTACACGGGCCGCTCCCTCTCGTCCGACGAAGAGCACCTCCTCCGGAAGTACTCGAGCTCGATCATCGTCAAGGGCGCGCGCTCCCCAGAGCGCCTGCTCGACGAGGTCACGCTGTTCCTTCACCAGGTCGAGTCGAAGCTGCCGATCGACAGGCAGAAGATGCTCAAGCAGGCGCGCGACCGCGAGGCGGTCCTCGACGGCAAGACCATCCTCGTCGTCGAGGACGACGTCCGGAACGTCTTCGCGCTGAGCAGCGTGCTCGAGCCGCGCGGCGCCGTCGTCGTCGTCGCGCGCAACGGACACGAGGCGCTCGCGGCGATCGAGAAGAACCCGGCGATCGAGCTCGTCCTGATGGACATCATGATGCCCGAGATGGACGGCCTCACCGCGACGCGCGAGATCCGCAAGCGCCCCGAGCACGCGAAGCTGCCGATCATCGCCCTCACCGCCAAGGCGATGAAGGACGATCAGGAGCGCTGCCTCAAGGCCGGCGCCAACGACTACATCTCGAAGCCGCTCGACGTCGAGATGCTGCTGTCGCTCCTCCGTGTCTGGATGCCCCGATGAGCGAAGCCGCGCGGAGCTCGTCGTTCGAGATCGAGCTGCGGCTCCTCCTCGAGGCCATCTTCTTGCGCTTCCACTACGACTTCCGGAGCTATTCGATGGCCTCGCTGCGGCGGCGCGTGACGGCCGCGCTCGCGGCGCTCGGCTGCGAGACGGTCTCCGCGCTGCAGGAGAAGATCCTCCACCACCCGGAGACGTTCAGCGCGCTCCTCCAGTACCTCACCGTCCAGGTCAGCGACATGTTCCGCGACCCGGCCTTCTTCCTCGCCTTCCGTCAGCACGTCATCCCCGAGCTCGCGACGTATCCGTCGCCGCGCATCTGGATCGCCGGCGCGAGCAGCGGCGAGGAGGTCTACTCGGTGGCGATCATCCTGGCCGAGGAGGGGCTGCTCGATCGCGCGCTCCTCTACGCGACCGACATCAACCCGGACGCCATCGCCAAGGCGAAGGCCGGCGTGTACTCGGAGGAGCGCATCCCTGCGTTCGCCGCGAACCACCGCGCGGCGGGTGGCAAGCAGCCGCTCGAGCGCTACTACACTTTGGCGTATGGTCACGCCGCCTTCGACCGCAAGCTCCGCGACCGCGTCGTCTTCGCGGACCACAGCCTCGCGACCGACAGCGTCTTCGCCGAGGTTCAAGTCGTGACGTGCCGCAACGTCCTCATCTACTTCGACCGCGCGCTGCAGGAGCGCGCCGTCGGCCTCTTCCGCGACGCGCTCTCCCGCCGAGGTCTGCTCGGCCTCGGCGCGATGGAGTCGCTCCAGCTCACCAAGCAAGCCGGCGCCTTCGAGCCGTTCATCCCGGAGCAGAAGTGGTATCGCCGGTCCTGAACCGCCCCCACGAGACGGAGCTCGTCGTCATCGGCGCCTCCGCCGGCGCGGTCGACGCGCTCGGGGAGCTCCTGCCCGAGCTCCCCGCGGACGCCCGCGTGCCGTTCGTCGTCGTCGTGCACGTCCCGCCCACCAAGCCGTCGCTGCTCGTCGACCTCTTCGCCGCGAAGTGCGCGCTCGCGGTGAGGCACCCGTTCGACAAGCAGCCGATCGAGCCCGGCATCTGGATCGCCGCCCCCGACTACCACCTGCTCGTGGAGCGCGACCGGACCTTCGCGGTGTCGCTCGACGAGCCCGTGAACTACTCCCGCCCGTCGATCGACGTGCTGTTCGAAGCCGCCGCCGACGCCTACGGGCGCGGGCTCGCCGCCGTCGTCCTGACCGGCGCGAGCCGCGACGGCGCCGCGGGGGCGCGCAAGGTGCGCGCCGAAGGTGGCCTCGTGCTCGTCCAAGACCCCGCCGAGGCGGAGGTCGACATCATGCCGAGGGCGGCGATCGAGGAATCGAATCCCGAGCTCGTGGCGCCGCTCGCCCAGCTCGCACAGGCTCTCCGCGACATCTCTCGAGGCCGGCCATGAAGCTCAAGAACGATCCGGTGAAGTTTCTCATCGTCGACGACAAGGAAGAGAACCTCGTCGCGCTGGAGGCGCTCCTCCGCCGCGACGGTCTCCAGATCCTCCGTGCCCGCTCGGGCGACGAGGCGCTCGAGCTGCTCCTCGTCCACGACGTCGCGCTCGCGCTCCTCGACGTCCACATGCCCGACATGGACGGCTTCGCGCTCGCCGAGCTCATGCGCGGGGCGCAGCGCTCGCGCCACGTCCCGATCATCTTCGTGACCGCCGCGCCGCAGGAGCAGCACCGCGAGTTCCGTGGTTACGACGCGGGCGCCGTCGACTTCCTCTTCAAGCCGGTCGATCCGCGCATCTTGCGCCACAAGACCGAGACCTTCTACCAGCTCCAGCGGCAGAAGCTGCAGCTCGAGGAGACGCTCCACCTCGCCGAGACCTTGATGGCCGCCGTCGGGCACGACCTCAAGACCCCGCTCAACGCCGTCATGCTGGGCGCCGAGCTGATCCTGGCCGATCCGACGAGCGAGTCGAACCGCCGAACCGCGGAGCGCCTCAAGTCGAGCAGCCGGCGCATGCAGCGGATGATCGACGACCTGTTCGATCTCGCCCGCGCGCGCCTCGCGGGAGGCATCCCCATCGCGCCCGCGGCTGCGGACCTCGTCAAGGTCGCCCGGCGGTCGATCGCGGAGCTCGAGGCCGCGACGCCCGCGCTGAGCATCACCCTCGTGGAGCAAGGCTCGGCGACCGGCGAGTGGGACGCGGACCGGCTCTACCAGGTGACGTCGAACCTCCTCGCGAACGCCGCGCGCCACGGAGCGACCGGCCGCCCGATCACGGTCAAGCTCGCCGGGACGGACGACGCCGTCACGCTGAGCGTCCACAACGAGGGCGTCATCGCCGACGACGTGCGTGAGCACCTCTTCGATCCGTTCCGCTCGAGCGCGCGGACGACCCGGGCGCGCGACGAAGGCCTCGGCCTCGGCCTCTACATCGTGCAGCAGATCGTCCTCGCGCACGGCGGCACGCTGGAGGTCGACTCCGACGAGGAGACGGGCACCACGTTCCGCGTCAGCCTCCCGCGCCGCCCCGCGCCCGGCGCGAGCTGAGGCCCGACCCCAACCCTTTCGGCGTCGGCCCCGACCTGGTACGAAAGACCGTCGCCTCCGCCCGGGGGCGCCGGACTCCGCGCTCCAGCCGAAACCTCCTCGAAACGGAGCGCTCCGTAGCCTCGAACGATCCCGTGCATTTCGACGAGTACGACACCGCAGGCTTCTTCGACGAGATGTTCGAGGCCGAGGCCCGCGCCCGTCCCGAGACCACGCTCCTCGCCAGCAAGCTCGACACGCTCTCTCCCGCCGAGCTGCGCGCCCGTCAGATCGCCGCCGAGCGCGCGCTGCTCACGCGCGGCATCACGTTCAACGTGTACGGCGACGCCGCCGGGACGGAGAAAATCTTCCCGTTCGACATCATCCCGCGGGTGATCCCCGCCGCCGACTGGCGGCAGATCGATCGCGGGCTGAAGCAGCGCGTCCACGCGCTGAACCTCTTCGTCGGGGACGTCTACGGCGAGCGCCGGATCGTGAAGGACGGCGTCATCCCCGAGTCGATCCTCGGCTCGGCGTCGAGCTGGCTCCCGGCGTGCGTCGGGATGAAGGCGCCGAAGGGGATCTACTGCCACGTCGTCGGCACCGACCTCGTGCGCGACCGCGACGGTCAGTTCTACGTCCTCGAGGACAACCTCCGCTGCCCGTCGGGCGTCTCGTACGTGCTCGAGAACCGGCAGGTCATGAAGCACACGTTCCCGCAGGTCTTCGACAAGCTGCGCGTGCGCCCGGTCGACATCTACCCGAGCAAGCTGCTCGAGACGCTCCAGCACGTCAGCCCGGCGCCGTCGCCGACGGTCGTCGTCCTCACGCCGGGCGTCCACAACTCGGCCTACTTCGAGCACTCGTTCCTCGCCCAGCAGATGGGCGTGGAGCTGGTCGAGGGACGCGACCTCGTCGTCCGCGACGGCCGCGTGAACATGCGGACGACGCGCGGCTTCCAGCGCGTCGACGTGATCTACCGGCGCATCGACGACAGCTTCCTCGACCCGAAGGCGTTCCGGCCCGACTCGCTCCTCGGCGTCCCCGGCCTCATGGACGTCTACCGCGCCGGCCGGGTCGCCCTCGCGAACGCGCCCGGCACGGGCGTGGCCGACGACAAGGTCGTCTACTGCTGGGTGCCGAAGATGATCGAGTACTACCTCGGCGAAAAGCCGATCCTCCCGAACGTGCCGACCTACCGGTGCGAGGACGACAAGGACCGCGCGCACGTCCTCGCGAACATCGCCGACCTCGTGGTGAAGGCCGCCAACGAGTCGGGCGGCTACGGGATGCTCGTCGGACCGCAGGCGAGCGCGGCCGAGCGCGACGAGTTCAAGCGCCGCATCGAGAGCCGCCCACGCGAGTACATCGCCCAGCCGATGCTCGGGCTCTCGCGCGTCCCGACGATCGTCGGGGACGGCATCGAGGGCCGCCACGTCGACCTCCGGCCGTACGTCCTCTACGGCGAGGACATCTTCGTCCTGCCGGGCGGGCTCACCCGCGTCGCGCTCAAGCGCGGCTCGTGCGTCGTGAACTCTTCGCAAGGCGGCGGCAGCAAGGACACGTGGGTCCTCGCCGGCGCCGACTCGATGCCCGCGGTCGCGGCGGGCGCGTCGCACGCTCAGTCGCAGTCGCAATCCCAGTCGCAGTCGCAGTCGCAGTCCCAGTCGAACGGGGGCAGCGGATGCTGAGCCGCGTCGCGGACGCGATCTACTGGATGAGCCGCTACGTCGAGCGCGCGGAGAACGTCGCGCGGTTCGTCGACGTCAACCTCCACCTCGCGCTCGACTTCCCCGAGGGCTCGGCGGCGGGCGGCGCGCAGTGGGAGCCGCTCGTCGCGACCACCGGCGACTCGGCGCTCTTCGCCGAGCGCTACGGCGAAGCCTCGCGCGACAACGTCCTGCACTTCCTGACGTTCGACCGCGAGAGCCCGAACTCGATCATCACCTGCCTGGCTCATGCGCGCGAGAACGCGCGCTCCGTCCGCGAGATCATCTCGTCGGAGATGTGGGAGCAGGTCAACAACGCCTACCTGATGGTGATGGACGCGGCGAAGGCGCGGATGGCGCTCGAGCTGTCGCACGATTTCTTCACCCAGGTGAAGCAGGCGTCGCACCTCTTCGTGGGCACGACCTACCTCACGATGAGCCACACCGAGGCCTGGCACTTCGCCCGCCTCGGGCGACTCCTCGAGCGCGCCGACAAGACGTCGCGCATCCTCGACGTGAAGTACTTCCTCTTGCTCCCGCAGCCGACCGACGTCGGCTCGACGCTCGACGCGCTCCACTGGGGCGCGCTCCTCCGCTCGGCGAGCGCCTTCGAGATGTACCTCAAGCGCCACGGCGGCATCACCCCGACCAAGGTCGTCGAGTACCTGATGCTCGACCGCAAGTTCCCGCGCTCCGTGCGCTATTGCCTCAACAAGGCGGAGCGCTCGCTGCACGCGATCACCGGCGCGTCGCTCGGGACGTGGACCAACGGCGCGGAGCGCGAGCTCGGCCGCCTGAACGCGGAGCTGTCCTACGCCGACACGAAGGAGATCGTCGCGCGCGGACTGCACGAGTACATCGACAACCTGCAGCAGCGGTTGAACTACGTCAGCCAGTCCGTCTACGAGACCTTCTTCGCGATGAAGCCGGAGGAGATCGAGGACCCGCGCGAGAGCCGCTCGCTCCCGCCGCTGTCGACGACCCGGCTCTGACTCCGGCGCGAGCTGCGCGCCTCCGGTCCGAACTGCGCGCCGCCGCTCTCGATCTGCGCACGCGAGACGAGCGCGCGCCGGCGGATCGCGCGTGGATGCCCGGTTCCCCTTGCGCTCGAGGAGACGGGGCGCTCTCCTTCGGCGCGCGTGAAGACCCAACGGACAGCGACAGCTCGGCTCGGAGTTTGGATCCTCGCGGGGATCGCGGCGCTCGCGGGTGGATGCTCCGGCGACGACGGCGGAGACGGCGAAGACGCGCCGCTCGCGATCGAGGACGGCTGCCAGGCGCTCCTCGCGCGGACGCAGGCCGACGAGGTGTCGCGCGGCACCTGCCTCCTGCCCTACCCGTCCGACTTCTACCGCGAGGACGTCGGCGGCGCGCCGCGGCTCGTGATCCGCGGCGCCGCGAAGCCCGTGCGCGCCGCCGGCGGCGACGCCGATCTCCACGACGTCGTCGCGATGGACGGCTTCTCCCTCATCCCGACGATCGTGGCGACGCTGCCGAGCAGCGTGGTCGGAGACGGTCTCCCCGGCATCCTCGACGATCCGAGCCGGAGCGCGACGGCGGCGAGCGCCACCGTGATCGTCGACGCGGAGACGGGCGCGCTCGTCCCGCACTACACCGACAAGATCGATCGCGGCCTCGACGCCGAGCACGAGCCGATCGTCCTCCGCCCCTTCGCCCCGCTCGCGCCGAGGCGGCGCTACGTCGTCGCGCTCAAGGGCGTCCGGCTCGCCGCCGACGCACCTGGGGCGCCCGGCCTCGCGCCGCCGCCCGAGGGCTTCCGCCGCGTCCGCGACCGCGCGCTCGAGAAGGATCCGGCGCTCGCGGGGCAGGCAGCGCGCTTCGACCGCGACGTCTTCGCGCCGCTCGAGCGCGCCGGCGTCGCCCGCGCGGACCTCCAGCTCGCCTGGGACTTCACGACCGGCAGCGCGGAGCAGCCGCGAGCCGACATGCTGCGCGTGCGCGACCTCACGCTCGCCTGGCTCGCCGAGAACACGCCGGCGATCACGATCACCGAGTCGAAGCCGGGCTCGGACCGCATCTGGCGGACGGTCACCGGCACGATCACCGCGCCGCTCTACCTCGACCAGCCCGGCCCGGCGGGCCGGCTCTTCCGCGGCGCCGACGGCCTCGTCACGGCGAACGGCACGACGGCGTTCGAGTTCACCGTCAACGTGCCGAACGCGGTGCGCGACCGCTTCGAGCCGGGCCGCGCGCTCGCCTACGGCCACGGCTTCTTCGGCGGGCGCGCCGAGCTCGAGGGCAACGGCGCGAAGACGATCGCCGAGCACCTGGCGGCCGTCGAGCTCGGGATCGACTGGTGGGGGATGTCGAAGGAAGACGTCGGGCGCGTCAGCACGGCGCTCGGCGACGATCCCAGCCACGGCGCGGACTTCGCCGAGCGCGCGCACCAAGCAATGGCGAACTGGCTGGTCGCGACCGCCGCGCTCCGCGGACCGCTCGCGACGGTCCCGGAGCTCATGCGCCCGGCCGAGGGCCCGGGCGTCGTCACCGGCCCCGGCGGCGCGTCGAACGCCGGGCAGCTCGTCTACGATCCGAGCTTCCTCGGCTACTTCGGCGCGAGCCAGGGGCACATCCTCGGCGGGACGCTCGCCGCGCTCGACCCCAACCTCTCGCGGGTCGTCCTCAACGTCGGCGGCGGCGGCTTCACGCACATGATGCCGCGGTCGGCGAACTTCGGGCCGTTCTCGATCGTCCTCGACGTGACCTTCAAGGACGAGCTGATGGTGCAGGCGTACGTCGCGATGTTCCAGCGGCCGCTCGACCGGATCGATCCGGTGACCTACGCGCCGCTCGTCGGCGAGGCGCCCGAGCGGCGCGTGCTCCTCCAGGTCGGCCTCGGCGACGCGCAGGTGCCGAACGCCGGGAGCTGGCTGCACGCCCGCGCGCTCGGCGCGACGCTCACGACCCCTTCCCCCGCGACCGTCTTCGGGCTCGAGGAGGCCGCCGCGCCGACGGGCACGAGCGCCCTCACGCTCTTCGATTTCGGGATCGACACCAGCGGCTACCGTGCGCCGTCGCCGCTCGGGCAGAACGGCGTCCACGAGGGCGTCCGCGTCAACGCCGGCGCGCTCCGGCAGATGGACGAGTTCCTGCGTCCCGGCGGCGCGGTCGTGCACCCGTGCGACGGGCCCTGCGATCCGGAGTGACTCCGATCCGGGGTGACGGCCGGTCCACGGGGGCCTAATGTCTTGTCCGTGCGCCGCTCCGTAGCTCTAGCGCTCCTCGTCGCGTCGGCCGCGGTCGCGCCCGGCGCGCGCGCGCTCGTCTGGCCCGACGTCCCGGAGCGGGTCGAGCGCGGGCTCGCGTCGCCCGATCCTGCGAGCCGCCGCGTCGCCGCTCGCGACCTCGCGAACCTCGGAGGCGCGCGCGCGACCCCGCTCGTCCTCAAGGCGCTCGGCGACGCGGACGTCGAGGTCCGCCTCGCCGCGGCGCAGTCGGCGATCCGCCTCCGGGTCGCGCCGGCCACCGACGCCGCCATCGTGTGGCTCGGCGAGCGCGACGCGAAGCTGCGCGTCGCCGCGTGCGAGGTCGCGCGGGCGCTGCCGAACCCGCGCGCGGTCCAGCCGCTGGCGCGCGCCCTCGGCGACACCGATCCCCAGGTACGCTCGACCTGCGCGAACGCCCTCGGCGCGTCGGGCTCGCCCGAGGCGGTCGCGCCGCTCTCCGGCAAGCTCGACGATCCCACGCCCAACGTGAGAGCCGACGTCGCGCGCGCGCTCGCGCGGCTCGGCGACGGGCGGGCGGTGGTGCCGCTCGTCGGCAAGGTGCAAGACTCGGTGCCCGACGTCCGGCAAGCCGTCGTCCGCGCGCTGGGCGACCTCGGCGACACGCGCGCGACGCAGGCGCTGCTCCTCGCGCTGCGCGACACCGTGCCCGAGGTGAAGGTCGAGGCGCTCGCGGCGCTCGGACGCCTCCGCGCTCCGGACGCGGTCGACGCGATCGCCCCGCTCGCCCTCGAGCGCAACGCCGGGGTCCGGCAGGCCGCGCTCGTCGCGCTCGGACGCATCGGCACCGAGAGCGCCGTCCGCGCGCTCGTCAAGGCGCTCGGGACCCAAGAGGACGCCACCGCGGGCGTGGAGCGCACGCCCGTCCGCGACGCGCTCGTGGCCGCGGGGACGCCCGCGGTCGCGGAGCTGACGGCGCTGCTCGACCGACCGGTGTCCCCTGCCGTCGCGTCGAGCGCCGCGTGGGTGCTCGGCGAGCTTCGTGCGACCAAGAGCGCCCCGGCGATCGTCGCCGCCCTCCGCAAAGGCACGCTCCCCCAGACCGCCGCGCTCCGCGCGCTCGCCGGCGCGGGCACGCCGGAGCAGGTGCCGGTCGTCCTCGAGTTCGTCTCCGATCCGAGCCCCGCGACGCGCGAAGAGGCGCGCCTCGCCGCGACCGCGCTGCTCGATCCGTCGCGTCCCGACGGCCGCGCGGTGGAGCCGCTCGCGGCGACGCTGAAGAGCCCGCGGACGACGCCCGGCGAGCGCGCCGCCGTGGCGACGCTCCTCGGACGGACGGGCGCGCCACGCGCCGCGACCGAGCTCATCGGCCTCGTAGGCTCCAAGGACGAGGGGCTCCGCCTGGCCGCGATCGACGCGCTCGGCGCGCTCGGCGCCGACGCTGGCTCGACGATCGGCGGCGCGGTCGACGACGTCCTCGTCCCGCTCCTCGCCGACGTGGACCCCGCGGTCCGCCTCCGCGCGGCCGTGGCCATCGGCGCGAGCGGCGGCACCACGGCGCGGCGCTCGCTCCTCTCGAAGCTCGACGGCGGCGAGGAGCTCGATCGCTTCGCCCTGTTCGAGGCGCTCGGCGGCGTGCTCGCGCGACACCCGGACGACGCCGCCGCGCGGCGCGTCTTCGCCGAGCTGGGCGTCGCCGCCGGTCCGGAGCGCGACGCCGTGATCGGCGCCGCCGGACGCGCGCGCGCGCCGAGCGTCCCGGGCGCGCTCGCCGCCGCCGCTCGGAGCCCCGACGTCGACGATCGCCGCGCCGTCGCGACCGTGCTCGCGGCGCAGTCCGGCTCGCCTCAGGCGCTCGCGCTCGCGCGCGCCCTCACGTCGGACGGCGACGCCTCGGTGCGCGCCGAGGCGACGTTCGCCCTCGGCTCGCTCGGCGACGCCGCGCTCCTCCCCGTGCTCGTCGGGCTCGCGCGCAGCGGCGACGCCGACGTCGCGACGAACGCCGCCGGCGCGATCGCGCGGATCGCTCGCCGGACGACCACGGCGCCGGGCGCCGGCCCCGCCGCGGCGCCGCTCACTCCCGGCCCCGCCGCGGCCCCGGCCGCTCCCATCCCGGCCGCGGGCCGGAGCCCGATCACCGAGGCGGTCTGCCCGATGCTCTCTGACGGGCGCGCCACGGTGCGCGCGAACGCGCTCGCCGCGCTCGCGGCCGCGCGACGGCGCTGCGCCGACGGCCGCGGCGAGCGCAAGCTCCTCGCCGACGACGCCAGCGACCTCGTGCGCGCCAGCGCCGCGCGCGCGCTCGCGGCCGCGCGGCTCCCCGAAGACGGGCAGGTCCTCGACCGCTGCGCCTCCGCCGATCGCAGCGCGGAGGTGGCACGCACGTGCCGACCGCACACGACTCGGCCCGCGCTGGGGCGGACGCACGCGGTGCTCGTCTTCGTCGTCGGAGAGGGCGCCGCGTCGACCGCCAGGCCTCGCGCGCCGTTCCTCCTCGAGTACGAGGACGGCGTGCTCCGCGCGGGCGTCGCCGACAGACGCGGCGCCACCTTCGATCCGGCGGCGCCCGCTGGCGACATCGTGCTTCGACGCGCACCGTCCCCCTGAGGTGCCGGCCGCGTCGCGCGGCCTGTCACGCCCGGTGGCCTCGCGGAGCGACGCCTGCCGCTCACTCCTCGCGCGCGAGCCCGTCGATCCAAAGACCGAGGCGCTCGAGCTCGGTCGGCGTGAGCTTCTCGTTCCCCTCGTCGAAGGGCATCTCGCTGCCGCAGTCGTGCGTCCCGCTCACCTTGTGCCAGACGAGGCTCGCCTCGCGATCGCCGGGGACGATCCGCGTGACTTGCTGGCTGCTCACGCAGAACCCGCGCGCGCCGCCCCCGGTGTTCGTGGCGACACCGACCGTCGCACGCGTGAACGGCGCCGACAGGTCGAGGAGAGCGTTCGCCGCATCGTGGCACGCCACGCAGCGCTCGTCGAAGAGCGCCTGCACCTCGGCCTCACTGAAGGGCGCGAGGTTCGCCGGCGGGGCCTCCTCCGCCGGCGGGGCCTCCTCCGCCTCTCCCGCGGGTGAAGCGCCCTCGGGCGCCGGGGCGACCGTCTTGGTCGTGCACGCGACGAGCGTGAGCGCGATGGCGAGCGTGAGCGACTTCATCACGGCGGGACGTCTAGCGCGCGCCTGGCCGAGGTGCCATCGTCATTTGGCCCACGGACACAGCCTCCAAGCGAGCCCCGTGCGTGGATCAACGGACCCGCTCGAGCTCGAGGATCTTCGCGATGACCTGCGACGGCCTGCGGGCGTCCTGGAGCGCGTCGGCGAGCCCCCGCGCGCCGAGCCTCGCCACGCGGAGGAGCTGTACCTGGCTGGCGCCGCCGCGCCGCGGTCGCACGACGACGACGCCGACGCGGAGCGCCAGGCCGTCGGGCGTCACCTCACGGAGCGGCCGCCGGAGCACGACCACCGAAGCGACGGGCGCCGCGCACACGACCGACGCGCGCGAGAGGTACAGGCCGCTCCCGATCGCGCCGGGCGCGTCCTCCTCGGCGCGTCGGAGGAGCACCGCGAGATCGCGCGCCGGCGTGTCCGTCGCGCCCGCGAGACGGCTCGCGGCGACGTCGACGAGATCACCGACGTTGGAGCACTCGAGGCCGAGCACGACGCGGTCGGGCGTGAGCAGCTCCGCCAGGCCTGCGGCGCGCTCTTCGCGGGCCGGAACGCTGCGACCCGGGAGCTCCGCTTCGATGAACGCCTGGACGCGCGCGAGCTCCCCGGCGGTGAGCCCGCGCCGCGCGATCTCGAGGAACAGCGTCCTGGCCGCGGGCTCCTCTTCGAGGTAGCTCGCGACGAACGGACTGACCCGGTGAGCGACGTCGACCAACAACGTCGGCGGGATCCCGAGCTCCCGAGCGATGGCGCCCAGGCGATCGGTGGTCGGCGGCGCGTCGAGCCCGTGCTCGACACGGCTCAAGTAGGCGCTCGACACGCCGATCCTGCGCGCGAGCTCGCGCAGCCCCAGGCCGGCGTCCACCCGCAGGAGGCGGAGCGTCGCCCCGACGTGAATCGCGTGGCTCACGGCTCAGAGCGCCTCGACGACGGACGGGGGGCGCTCGCTCACGCTCCGGCTCGCCGACGCGACCGGCGCAGCAGCGTGGTGCACGACGACGACCGAGGGGGCCGCGTCGCGGATGATCCGCTCGCGATGACGACCGAGGAGCGCGTCGTTGAGCCCCCACTCGACACCGACCCCGACCACGACCAGATCATAGCCCTCCTTCGCCTCGTCGAGAACAGCCTCCTCCGGGACGGCGTGCTCGATGATCGAGAGGCGGACGTGGTGCGTCTCCTCCGGGAAGAGCTCGTCGACGAGCACGCGCTGCCGCTTCGACGACTCGCCTTCGCGCGGGGAGACGACGTGGAGGATCGTCACGTCGGCGCCGGAGCTCTCGAGGAGCCTTCGCGCCAGGAGGAGCGCGGCGCGGTCGTGCGCGCTCCCCATGAACGGGACGAGCACGCGGCGGATCTCCGACAGGCCTCGGTCGACGAGCACGGCGACGTCGCAGCGCGCCTCCTGCATCACGGCGCGCACGGTGCCGCCCAGCACGGTGCCGCCGAACAGCGGCTTGTGCCTGCCGAGGAGCACCAGCCCCACGCCCTTCGTCTCCGCCGTGCGGCAGATGTCGACGGCCGGCTCGCCGGAGACGAACGAGAGCGTCCGGGCCTCCACGCCGAGCGCGGACGACCGGGCGAGCAGCGGCGCGAGCGCCTCCTCCGTCCCGGACTCGGAGCGCAGGTGGAACGACGCGCGGTCCTGCGGGCGCACGAGGTGAAGCGCGAAGAGCGCCTCGCGCGACGACCGCGCGAGGGCGCTCCCCAGGACGGCGAGACCCGCGGCCGTCTCCGCGTGCGACACCGACACGAGCACGCGGAACGGCTCGTCGGCGTCCGCTCGCGCCGCGACCGCCCTCGCGCGCTCGCCGGGGTAGATCCAGCGGAGGAGCGGCGAGGTCATGAACGTGGTCACGAGCGCCATCACGACCATCATCGTGAAGAGCGTCGGTGAGATGACGCCGAGATCGAGCCCGATGTTGAGCACGATGAGCTCCATCAGGCCGCGCGTGTTCATCAGGACGCCGATGGCGCTCGACTCGCGCCACGGCAGCCCGGTCATGCGCGCGGCGATGGTGCTGCCGCCGAACTTCCCGGCGCACGCGAGGACGATGATGAGCCCGCAGATGCCCCACGCCCCTGGCGTCGAGAGGAGGCCGATCTCGGTGCGGAGCCCGCTGTACGCGAAGAAGATCGGCAGGAGGAGGACGACCGCCACGTCCTCGAGCTTCTCCGCGAGGAGCCGCGCGAGCGCGCCGTCCTTCGGGATGATGGCGCCGAAGATGAAGGCGCCGAAGAGCGCGTGGATGCCGATCATCTCGGTCGCCAGGCTCGAGAGCAAGAGCAGCACGAGCGTGAACGCGACGATCCCCTGTGTGAGGCCGTCGCGCGTGGCCACGCGCGCGGCCATCCGCGCGACGAACGGGCGCACGACCACCAGCATCGCGCCCGCGTAGCCGAGCGCGAGGAACGTCGTCAGGATCGCCCCGCCGATGTTCGACGCCCGGACGATCGAGACGACGAACGCGAGGAGACACCACGCCGTCACGTCGTCGACGGCCGCGCACGTGATGCTGATCGCGCCCACCTCGGTCGTGAGGAGGCGCCGCTCGGTCAAGATGCGCGCGAGCACCGGGAACGCGGTGACGCTCATCGAGATGCCGATGAAGAGGAGGAACGAGACGAACGGGATCGACGGCGAGGACAGGCGCGCGTAGAGGAACGGCGCCGCCAGCGCGCCGAGCGCGAACGGGACGACGATGCTCGTGTGGCTGATCGCGACCGACGCCCGACCGCGGCCGCGCAGGAGCTTTGGGTCGAGCTCCAGCCCTACCAGGAACATGAAGAGCAGGAGGCCGACCTGACTCAACATCTTCAGCGACTGGAGCGAGTCGGTCGGGAACACCGCCGTGAGCACGGACGGCGCGAGCCAGCCGAGGAGCGACGGCCCGAGCACGATCCCGGCGACGATCTCGGCGATGACGAGCGGCTGCCGGAGCCGCGCGGCGACGAACCCTAGTCCGCGCGACAGGGCAAGGATGATCACCAGCTGGGCGATGAGGATCCCCACCGGACCGTGAAGCCATCCGGACAACATGATAAGTGGTAACTAAACACCAATCGTCCGCACAGACCAGGGGAAGCTGGTGAGCGCCACCGTGCGTGGCGCGCGCAACGCCACGTCGGCGCGCGCGCAACGCATACGGCGCAACGCCACAAGGTCGCGCGCGCGACGCCGACGCGGAGCCACGCGGTCGCGCGTCGCGCGCGCGACGACTCAGAGGCACTCGGTCTTGTATCGCTTCACGTTCGTCTCCGGGTCGAAGACGAACGGCGGGTCGCACGGGTTCGCCGGCGCTGCGTGACGTGACGGTGCGGAGAGCGCCGGCGGTGACGAGCGCTCACTCGAATCGAGAGGTCGCGTCGCCGGCGTCACCGATACGGCCGAGAGCGCCGATGCCGAAGCGCTCGCGACCGCCTCGGAGGTCGTGGACTCCGACGGCGCCGCGACGGCGGCCGACGCCGACAGCCGCGGCTGCACGTAGAACACGAACGCGGCGACGAGGCCGAGCACGAGCACCGCGATGACGAACGCGAGGAGGAAGCCGACCAGCGGCGACATCGGCTTGCCCCGCGCAGCGCTCGTCGCGCGCCCCGGCGCGGACGTCGACGTCGACGGAGGCGCGCCGCGCGCCGAGACGAACCCGGGCGCCGCGTGACCGCTCGGCGGCGCCGCGCGGCGGATCTCGTCGAGCACCGGCCGAGAGCGCGGCGACGAGAACGGCGCCAGCGCCGCGGCGGCCTCGATCGCGCTGCCGAAGCGCAGGTCGGCCGGCTTCTCGAGCATCCGGAGGAGCGCCGCCTCGAGCGCGGGCGGCACGTCGGCGCGGTAGCTCCGGATCGGCGGGATCGGCTCGGTCAGGATCGACGTCACCACCTTTGGGCCGGCGGTGTGGGCGCCGAACGGGTGCGCGCGCGCGAGCGCCTCGTAGAGGACCAGCGCGAGCGACCAGAGATCCGCGCGCCCGTCGACGCGCTTGGCGTCGAGCATCTGCTCGGGGGCCATGTACGCGAGCGTGCCGACGACGGCGCCGGTCCGCGTGAGCCGCTGCGACGAAGCCGCGAGCATCTTCGAGACGCCGAAGTCGAGCACCTTCACGAGCGGCGCGCCGCCGATTCCCGTCGAGAGGAACACGTTGGCCGGCTTGAGATCGCGGTGCACGATCCCCGCGGCGTGGGCGTCCGCGAGCGCCGCGAGCACCTGGATGCCGTAGTCGACGACGTCCTCGACCGGGAGCGGCGCGGGCGCCGTGTAGGTCAGGTCATGGAGCGTCTTGCCCTCCAGGTACTCCATCACGATGTACGGGTACCCGGACTCGAGGACGTCGACGTCGAGCACCCGGACGACGTGCTCGCTCCGCAAGGCCGCGGTCGCCTTCGCCTCGCGACGGAAACGCGCCGCGTCCTCGGCCCACTCGAGATCCGTCGTCCCCTCTCCCTCGGTGAGCACCTTGATCGCGACGCGCTGGTCGAGCGTCAGGTGCATGGCCCGGACGACGACGCCGAAGCCGCCGCGACCGATCTCCCGCTCGACGCGGTACTTCTCGCCGATCATCGTCCCGGGCTTGACGTTCGGCGGAGCTCGTACCGTGACGAGGGCCGCGTGCGCCATCCTCTGCGTCTTGCCGGGTCCCTGCATCGTCGAGCGACTGGCGATGGTAGCATCCGCGGGGCACCGAGATGGGTATCGGCAAGCGCAGAAAGCGACGGCGCCTCGAGGCGCCGGAGCCGCTGGAGAACGTGCTCGCGCGCGCGGGAGAGAACCGCTTCGCCCGCCGGCAGCTGCCGATCCCCCTTGCCCACTGGCGCGTGGCGGTCGGGCCGCGCATCGCCGACCGCGCGCGACCCATCGCCCTCGAGCGCGGCGTCCTCGTGGTGAAGGTCGTCACGAGCGTCTGGGCGAACGAGCTCTCGATGCTGGCCCCGCAGATCATCGCCAGGCTCGCCGAGTCGGCGCCGAACGGCGCGCCCGGGATCGAGGTCAAGTCCCTCCGCTTCCGCGTCGGACCGCTCGACGTGATCGAGGGGATCCCGCAGCGCCGCGACTACCGGCGGATCCCGCCGCCGGCGCCGCTCGCGCCGGAGCTCGAGGCCTCGCTCTCGAAGGTCGACGACGACGATCTCCGCGCGATGATCGAGCGCGCCGCCCGCTCGAACCTCGCGTGGCAGGCCGCGCCGGACGTGAAGAGCACCCGCGGGGGGCGCGCGCGGGAGGACGCCGGGACGCTCAGCGCAGCGCCGCCAGCCGCTCGAGGCCCTCGAGACGCTGGAAGAGAAAGCGCTCCGCCGGACCGTAGCGCGGCAGGTTCTGACGGAGCATCGCCACGTAGCTCCGGAGCCGGTTCAGATCGACGGCGGTGACCTTCCGCATCGCGTTGTAGAGCTCGTCGATCACGTGCGCCGGGCACGGCCGCTTCTGCGCCTGATAGAGCTCGATCACGTAGTCGGCCCAGCCGCCCTTGCCGGTCGCCGTCGCGAGCTTCGCGCTGAACTTCGCCGCCTGATCGACCAACGTGGGCGGGAGCGGACGCGACGCGCGCGTGGCCTCGATGACGTCCGCGAGCGCCGACGCGAGCAGGCGCTCGGCCTCGCCGGCCTTGCCCATCGCGAGCGCCTTCTCGGCGACGCCGGAGAGCAGCTTGAACTGGTCCGCGCGCCGGACCATGCTCGGCTCGGGATCGGTCTCGACGTGCAGCGGCGGGAACCCCGAGCTCGGGGTGCTCACGCGCATCTTCGGCAGGGTCATCTTGCCGACGCCCATGCCCCCGGAGAGCTGCGGATCGCGCGCGGCGAGCAGCGTCAGCTCCTGCGACCCGATGAGGATCCGATCTCCGACGCTGATCGACACCTTCGCGTCGATGCGGTGGCCGTTGACGATGACGCCATTGCGGCTGTTCAGATCCTCGACGGTGACGCCGCCCGCGCCGACCTCGAAGATGGCGTGCCGGCGCGACACGAGCGGATCGTCGAGCGACAGCTGGCAGCTCGCGTTCCGGCCGACGGCGAACGTGCCCTCGTTCAGCTCCAGATCATGCTGTAGGTAGCGGAGCCGGAAGCGCATCGTTCACCGGCACGACGACTCGGGGATCTCCCCAGCGACCCGAGAAGACTCTGACGCCCCTCGAGGAGGCGGACCCGCGGTCGACTCGGTTCTCATTCTGAAATACCGGGAAGACCGGCGAGCGTACAAGGAAACACGACAAACCACCCGCTGTCCGGCCGGTCCCGCGAGAGGCTACCAGGCCGCGCGGCCGGGGAGGACAAACTCTATCCAGGACGAGATGGACTGCGCGCGGCGCCGGCGCTCAGCTCAGCTCAGGACCGGCTTCGCCGCGTGGGCGAGCGGCGGGACCGACGAGCGGACGCGTTCGAGCGCCGCGAGCGCCGCGGCCTCGTCGGGCGCCGGCCGGAGCGTCCGCGCGTGGGCGGCGAGCTTCTCGACGGAGTCGGCCATGTCCGTGGGGAAGCGCGCGACGAGCTCGCCCAGGCGCTCGACGACCTGCTCCGGCATGACGAGCGGAACGCGGCGGTAGACCTGCGCGACCCACTGCCCCCACGTCGGATCCCCGAGCGACACGCTCGCGCGGGCGGCGCCGTCGGCGAGCTTGGCGAGCTGCGCGCCGTCGACCGGATCTCCGCGGGCGATGCGCTCCTCGACCTGCACGGTGGCGCGCCGCAAGATCCGGTTCACGTCTTCGAAGCGCTGCAGCGAGAGCGCGCGCTCGAGGACCTCGAGGAACAGCTGGACGCTCCAGATCGCCTGGGCGGCGGCGCCGAACTGCCCGCTCAACGTCTCCTCGTCGAGCGCCTCGGTCGCGCCGCAGTTCGGGCAGGCGCCCGCCTCTTGCGGGTAGGGCATTCGACAGCGCGCGCAGTGACGGAGAAAACCCGTGGTCTTCGCGGAGGCGTTCGGCGCGGACTCCACGCGGCAGAACACGAGCTCCTGCGTGCCGATGCGGAGGCGATCGCCGTCCTTCAGCTCCGTGGGCTCCTTGATCCCGTGGCCGTTCAGCTTCACGCCGTTGCGGCTGTTGAGGTCGTAGAGAACGGCGCGGTCACCGTCGAGGACGATGCGCGCGTGGTGACGCGAGACGAGCGGGTCCTCGATCGTCACGTGGCAATCCGAGCTGCGCCCGAGGATGGTCGCCCCGCGCGGGAGATCGAACTCCTGGAGTAGGAATCTCAGACGATACCGAGCCAACCGGTTCTCCTGCGCCAACCCAACAAGGCCGGATTGCACGGAGTATAACGTCGACGTTCGGACACGTCACCCGCTCCGTTCGGACCGAGCGCCGCGCGCTCGGGCGTGTCATCCATTGTGCGCCCGCCGTCGCGCCCGTCCTCCGTTCTTGCAATCGTCGTTCGTGGTTGCAAGGTCGTCGCCCGGCCGGGCGAGCATCGGCCGCGCGCGTCAGGCCCGGATCGTCGACCACCGAGCCCCGAACGCCGAGAACCTATGGTAGCCTTCTTCGGAGGCGAGTGAGGTGGACGAGGCGACGATGGACCAAGTGAAGAAGGCCCTCTCCGAGCTCGCGGTGCCGCTCGTCAAGGCCGACGGGGGCGAGCTCTACCTCGTGAGCGTCACCGGCGAGGACGTCCATGTCCACCTGACCGGCACCTGCGCCGGGTGCCCCGGCGCGACGATGACGCGCGAGCGCCTCCTCGAGCCCACGGTCCACGGCGTCGCCCCCAAGGTCGCCGTGAAGGTCACGACCGGCTGGCGGATCCCGGACGGCGCGAAGAAGGTCGAGTAGTCCCTCGCGCGCCGGCGGGCGCGCGGCCCGCCCAGAACGGGAGCGGCCCGCGCCCTCGGTCGAGGGGCGGGCCGGCTCACGCGCGCCAGCGGCGACGCGCCTACTTCTTCTTCGGCGGCGTCTTCTTGGCCGGCGCGCTGCTCGACGGCGCCGCCGACGGCGCGTTCGGATCGCTCCGGTTCGAGCCGCTCGTCACCGCCTTGATCGACGGGTCGATCTCGTTCGGGTCCGCCGGCTTGTTCGGGCGCAGCGCGGCGATGTTCGAGAGCGTCCCGCTGTCCTCGATCACGATGCCGACGACGCGGTCGTTCGAGCGGTCCACCGCGCGGAGGTGGCTCGTGCCGTCCTTCCAGTCCACGGTCGTCGCGTCAATCCCCTTCGCCGCGTCCGCGCCTTGCACGCGGCCCTGGGCGTTCAGCTGCGCGTTCAGCTTGTTGACCGCGTCGAGGTACGCCTTGCCCATCGGGCCGCCCTCGGCGAGCGGGACCTCGTCGTACATCTTCCAGAGGCGATCGTTGATGAAGAAGAAGTAACGCTTCTTCCCCTGGCGCTCGATCCACATCAGCGCCTCTTTGTTCTTGTACGTATACTCGTGCCGGATGCCGGTCGTGTCGTAGCCGGTCGGCGTGTCCTTGAACTCGATGTAGCTGCGCCCGAAGGCCGCCTTCACCTGCTCACGCTCGGCCTCGAGCGCCGTCTGCTCGGGACCGACGCGCGCCTTGGCGAGCTTCTCGTCGTAGTCCTTCCAGATGACGCCGTTCGTCTGCGTGAAGTGCTTGGTGAGCTCGGCGTGGCTCATCCCCCACTTGAGCCCGTCGGTGAACGCCGCGAGGCTCGCGACCTGCGGAGCCTCGCCGGCCTTGCCCGTGGCGACCTTGCCCGGCGGCGGCGGCGGCGAGCCGAGCACGTCGCCCGACCCGCCGTTGGACGACGAGCTCGACGAGCTCGACGACGACGAGCTCGTCGACTCGGTCATCGGATCCACCTCGTCGGGGATGTTGGCCTGACGCGGAGGCTCTCTCGGACCACACGCGAAGGCGAAGGCGAGCGACGCAGCGACGAAGAATCGAGGGGCGACGACCGGGCGGACGTTCATGCGGGGGACGGTAACACAACGTGCCGACCCCTCGCCAACAGGCCGCACGGCTGGTAAGGGAGAGGCCATGCGCGTGAGCTGGCCTCGTCAGGCTCGTCCGTTCGGCCTCGTCGGTACGACGATCGCCGCCGGGCTGCTCGCGGCCAGCGCCGGCGTCGGGTGCGGCGGCACCCAGGACCCCAACGATCCGAGCCGTCCGGTCATCGCCTACGCGGGTCGGCAAGCCGACCTCTTCGACGACACGATCGAGCCGGCGGCCGTCGGGCTCGACTTCGAGAAGGGCTACTCGCCCCGGCTGGACAAGGCGCTGCGCGAGCGGACCCAGGTCGGCGACGCCGTCCTCCGCGTCCGCGTCTCGACCGTGACCGCGAAGACCGACGGCCCGGACGTGACCTACCAGCTCGGCCTCCACACGGTCGAGAAGCTCGCGGGCAAGCACCCGCCGCCCGTCGACTTCACCGTGCAGCTCGACAAGTCGAGCGAGTCGCTCGGCATCATGAAGAACTTCGAGAGTCGGTTGGTCGGCTACGCCTTCGTCGCCTTCGTGCGCGAGTTTTCGCACCCGAGCGGCGACCGCGAGCTGCATTTTCACCTCGCCCCCGACACCAAGGACGTGAAGGCGGCGGTCGGCGACGCCATGTTGTTGGGCGAGCTGAAGTAGCAATCAGAGGTAGTCGTGGCGATCGAGATCAAGAGCGCGAAAGAAATCGAAGCAATGCGCGTCGCCGGCCGGATGGCCGCCGAGACGCTCGTCCTCGTCGGCGAGAAGCTCCGCGTCGGGATGACCACCGAGGAGATCAACACGCTCGTCCACGAAGACACGATCGCGCGCGGGGCGAGGCCCGCTCCGCTGAACTACCGCGGCTTCCCGAAGAGCGTCTGCACGTCGATCAACGACGTCGTCTGCCACGGCATCCCCGACGGGACGGCGCTCAAGAACGGCGACATCATCAACGTGGACATCACGACGTTCCACGACGGCTTCCACGGCGACACCTCGGCCACCTTCTACATCGGGACGCCGAGCGCCGAGGCGCGCCTCGTCGTCGAGGTGGCTCGCCGCGCGCTCGATCTCGGCATCGCGGAGGTGCACGAGGGCGCGCGCCTCGGCGACATCGGCGCGGCCATCCAGGAGTACGTCGAGGCACAAGGCTGCAGCGTCGTCCGCGACTTCGTCGGGCACGGCATCGGCCGTCGCTTCCACGAAGACCCCCAGGTGAAGCACTACGGCAAGCGCGGCTCGGGCGAGCGCCTCAAGGCGGGCATGATCTTCACGATCGAGCCGATGGTGAACATCGGCCGATTCGAGGTCGTGATCGATCCGATCGACAAGTGGACCGTGACGACCGCCGACGGCGCGCTCTCCGCGCAGTTCGAGCACACGTGCCTCGTGACGAAGACGGGGGTCGAGATCCTCACGAAGCGCCCTAAGCCGCTCCGTCTGAGCGAGAACGTCGCCACGATCCTCGGCTGAGCGCGGGCGCTCCGCGTCTGAGCGCCGGGCGGCTCCACACCTGAGCGCGGGCGCTCCGCGTCTGAGCGCCGGACGACGCGCGCCTGAGCGTTGAGCGCGCCCGAGCGCCGGGTGACGCGCGCTGAGCGCGGGAGAGGCGCTGCGCGCTGGAAAGATCCAGCGACGTGGCGACATCGTACCGTCTTTGTCATCTTATTACGGACTCTTCACCTCCAATCCATGAGTGGGCTTCGAGGGCGCCGCCTTGCGGGACACCTACCGGGTGCTACTTGTCCCACCCCATGCTCCGCCCCTCCCTCCTCCTCGCCGGTCTCGCGGCCCTCGGCGCGGCCGCCCTCGGCGCGTGCTCGGCGGAGGCGCCCGACGACGACATCGCAGCGAGCGAGCAGAGCGTCGCGACGAACGTCCACGTCCTCACGTCGCGCAACGACCTCGCCCGCACGGGCGCGAACACCCGCGAGAAGGTCCTCCGGACGACGAACGTGGCGTCGCGGGCGTTCGGGAAGCTCTTCTCGCGGCCCGTCGACGGTCAGGTCTACGCGCAGCCGCTCTACGTCGGCGGCGTCGACGGGAGGAACGTCGTCTACGTCGCGACGGAGCACAACTCCGTCTACGCCTTCGACGCCGACGACACGCGACCGAACGCGCGTCCGATCTGGAGCCGGAACTTCGGCCCGCCGGTCCCGTCCGCCGACACGCAGTGCGGTCTGCTCGGCCCCGAGGTCGGCATCACGTCGACGCCGGTGATCGATCTGCAATCGAAGACGATCTGGTTTACGTCGCGGAACAAGGAGAGCGGGAAGTTCTTCCACAAGCTCCACGCGCTCGACATCGCCACCGGCCAGCCGCGCGCGAACAGCCCGGTCGTCATCACCGCCCAGGCGCCCGGCAACGGCGACGCTTCGCGAAACGGCGTCATCGCGCTCGATCCGCTCCGCACGATGCAGCGCCCCGGCCTCCTCAAGGTCGGAAACCGCATCTTCCTCGGCTTCGCGTCGCTCTGCGACATCGGCCCGTACCACGGCTGGGTCCTCGGCTACGACGCGACTACGCTCGCGCAGACCCACGTGCACATCACGACGCCGAACGGCGGCGAGGGCGGCATCTGGAACGGCGGCGTCGGCCTCGCCGCCGACGCGAACGGCGACATCTACTACACGTCCGCGGACGTCTACGACACGAGCGGGCAAGCGCAGTTCAACGGCGCGGGCAACCTGGGCAACAGCATCGTCCGCCTCAAGGACGACGGGAGCACGTTCTCCGTCGTCACGAAGTTCACGCCGTTCGACACGCGCATCTACAGCCCGCAGGACCGGAGCCTCGGCAACGGCGGCGGGATCCTCATCCCCGGGACGAACCTCTTCGTCGCCGGCGACAAGCGCGGCGTGACCTTCCTCGTCGATCGCGACGACATGGGCGGGCAAGCCGACCAAGACGCCCAGATCGTCCAGAAGTGGCAGAGCACGGCGCGCGGGATGTGGGGCGGCGGCGTGTACTACCGGAAAGGCGCGGGCGGCCTCTACTACCTCTGGGGTATCGGCGATCGCCTCCGTGCGTACAAGTTCAACGGGCAGAAGTTCGAGCTCCCGGCGCTCGTCAACACGGACACGCTCACCGGCTACCCGGGCGGCGCGCTCTCGCTCTCTTCGGACGGCCAGGCGGCCGGCACGGCGATCCTGTGGGCCGTGCGCGGCAAGCGCACGAGCCCCGGCCTCGCGGCGAGCACCGGCGCGGGTACGCTCCTCGCGTTCGACGCGAACGACATCACCCGCCAGCTCTACTCGAGCGACGCATCGCCGGCCGACGTCCTCGGCGACGCGACGAAGTTCGCGCCGCCGACGATCGCCGGCGGGAAGGTCTTCGTCGGCACCTCGTCGAACCAGCTCGTCGTCTACGGCCTCAAGAGCGCGGCGGCGCTCGACGGCGGCGCCCCCGTCGCCGACGGCGATCCCGACGGCGGCGCGGGCGAGCCGAGCGCGGACGCGTCCGGGCCGGCGCCGACATGGACCGAGCTCTACACGCAGTACTTCGGCCCGGGCACGCCCGGCCACTGCAGCGGGACCGGCGGATGCCACACGAACCTCCGCGGCGGATTCAGGTGCGGGACCAACAAGGACGACTGCTTCGCGGGGCTCGTCGCCGCGGGCCTCGTCGACCCGCTGAGCCCGACGGCCTCCTCGATCGCAGAGGTGGGAGCGTCGCCGCTCGTGTGGCTCGGGGGCAGCATGCCGATCGACGACCCGACCCCGAACCCCGCCGCCGCCGCGGCGGTCAAAGCGTGGGTCGCCGCCGGAGCGCAGAACAATTGAGCAATCGGTCTGCAGGCGCGCTCGGCGGCGCGGCGTAGGGGCCCGAGCCCTCGCCCCCCTCCGCGCTCCGCGCCGCGGGCCTCGCCGGCTTCGTCCTCGAACGAACGCGTTGCCCGTTGCCTCGACGCCCTTTCGCGTCAATGATCCGGACGCGATGTCGACGCACGCGCGCAAACGATCCTCCGAAGCCGCGCCGCCTCCGACGATCCCGGCGCCGCCGAGCAGCGCGCCGGACGACGGCGCGGACGATGGGCCGACGACACGCCGCGTAGGGCTGCGCGACGGCGACGCACGGCCGACGACCGTGCCGGACTACGACGTGACAGCGCTCTCCTCGTCCTCGCCGTGGGACGCAGGCTCCCCTCGCGCCGCGCGCGGCGAGCTCCCGATCGATCTCGCGGTGCCGGTCCGCCGGCGCGCGTCGGTCGACGGCGCGCCCCTTCGCGCGGCTTTCCTCCTCTCCCACGTCGACGACCGCATGTCGATCACCGAGATCGCGGCGACCGCGCGGCTCCCCGTGGCCGAGGCCGTCGAGAGCTTCGTGCTCCTCGCCGATCTCGGCGTCGTCGAGCTCCGCGGCGCGCCGCGCCGGGGGTCCGTCGTGCTCGCGAGGGAGAGCGCGCGTCCGGCGAGCCTCCTCGCGCCGCCGAGCGAGCCCGCGAGGCCCCGCCCGCCGTCGCCGAAGTCGGGCCTCCGCCCGAAGACCTGAGCGAGCCCGAACGCGACGCGGCCCAAACGCGACGCGACCCATTCGCGACGCGGCCCGTTGGCGACGCAACCCGTTCGCGACGCGCACTGCTTCTGCGACGCGCACCGCTTCTTCGGCGCGCGCTACTTCTTCGGCGCGCGCGGGCCGCCATCGACGCTCAACAGCTCGACCGCGGCCCGGCGCGCGGCGTCCCCGACGCGAACGCCGCCGATCATCCGCGCGATCTCGTCGACGCGCTCCGCGTCACTGAGCTTCCGCACGCTGCTCGTCGTGCGCCCCTTCGCCTCGGCCTTGTCGACGACGTACTGCGCGTCGGCGAGCGCCGCGATCTGCGGCAGGTGCGTGATGCAGAGCACCTGACGATGCCGCGCGACGTCGGCGATCGCTCGGCCGATGACCTCGGCGATCGCGCCCGACACGCCGGCGTCGACCTCGTCGAAGACGTAGAGCCCCGCGGGTCCCTTCTCCGCGAGAACGCGCTTGAGCGCGAGCAGCGCGCGCGACAGCTCACCTCCGGAGGCGATGCGACGAAGCGGACGCGGATCTTCGCCCTTGTTCGGCGCGATCAAGAACTCGACGCGGTCGATGCCGCTCACGGTGAGGCGCGCGCCGTCGACCGGCGGGAGCTCGCCGGCCTGCGGCGCCGGCACGGGCGAGACGTCCACGACGACGCGCGCGCGGCCCATCCCGAGGCCGCCGAGCTCCTTGCCGATCGCGTCGGCGAGCTTCGCGGCGGCGTCGCGGCGCTTGCGCGAGAGCGTGCGCGCCTCCGACGCGACCGCCGCCAGGCACGCCTCGCGCTTCGCCTCGAGCTCACCGCGGAGACGCTCGGCGCCGGCGAGCCCCTCGACCTGCCGCTTCAGCTCCTCGCGGTACGTGACGAGCTCCGTCGTCGTGGGGCCGTGCTTGCGGAGCAGCTTCTGCAGGCGGAACCAGCGGTCGTCGACCTCGGCGAGGCGCTCGGCGTTCGACTCGATCCCCGACGCGTAGCGGGAGAGAGCGCGCGCGGCGTCCGCGAGCTCGCTGCGCGCTCCGTCGACCGAGCGCGCGAGCGGCGCGAGGCTCGGGTCGATCGCCGCGGCGGCGTCGAGATCGGTGGAGACGCGCGCGAGCTGATCGCACACGGCGTCCTCGCCCTCGTAGAGGCGATCGGCGGCGCCCTGCGTCGCGGTCGAGAGCTTCTCGGCGTGGCGGAGGCGCGCGCGCTCGTTCTCGAGCTCGGTCTCCTCGCCGATCGACGGATCGAGCTCCTCGATCTCGCGCAGCTGGAACGCGAGGAAGTCCTCCCGCTCCGCGCGGTCGCGCTCCGCCTCGCGCACGCGGTCGATCTCGCGCACCACCGCCGCGAGCTCGGCGACCTTCTCGCCGAGCGCGTCGCGCATCGTCTCGAGGCGCCCGTAGGCGTCGAGGTACTCGAGGTGCGTCGCCGGATCGGTCAGGCTCACGCTCTCGTGTTGCGAGGCGATGTCGCAGAGGTCCGGGCCGAGCTCCGCGAGCTGCGCCGCGGTCGAGACCTTCCCGTTGAGGAAGGCGCGGCTGCGGCCCTCGGCCTGGACGACGCGGCGGACGACGAGCTCACCGTCGCACGGGACGCCGGCCGCTTCGAGCTTCGCGGCGACGCGCGAGCCCGGCTCGATCTCGAAGAGCGCGGCCACCTCGGCGTCGCGCGCGCCGCCGCGGACGATCTCGGGGCGCGCGCGGCCGCCGAGCACGAGCGCGAGCGCGTCGACGACCATCGACTTGCCCGCGCCGGTCTCGCCGGTGAGCACGTTGAACCCAGGCCCGAGCTCGAGGACCTGGTGCTCGATGAGGACGACGTTGTCGATCGTCAGCGAGAGGAGCATGGGGTAGAGGCGAATACTCCAATCGAAGCGTGCGTTCCAGCGTCCTCGCTCGGGACGGTCCGGGCGCCTCTCAGGGCAACAAAAGCGTGACCCGTCGCCCGGCGTAGGGCCCGTGCCGGGACCGGTCGACGGCGACGGAGAGGCCCGACTCGTGCACCGCGACGGCGACGGCGCGGTCGGCCATGACCGAAGGCGAGAGCGCGATCCTCGCGGCCTCGCAGTCGCGGAGGAGCGCCTCCCCGCGGTGGAGCGTCTCGCCGAAGAACTCGGGTTTGCCCGAGCGCGTGAGCGCGATGCAGCGGCCGTCGTGGACGGCGATCGCGACCGGGGGGCCGAAGCCTGCCTCGGCCACGCGCCTCTCGAGGGCGAGCGCCGCGCGGACGGCGCGCAGGGTCGTCGAGAAGCCGACGACGAAGATCGCGAGGGAGGACGGGACGACCTCACCTTCGTGGGCGCGCGCAGCGTCCTGCACCATCGCGTCGAGCCGGGCGAGCTCGGCGCACGCCGCGCCGTCGCCGACGGCGTCGAAGAGAGCCTCGCGCGAGACGAGCTCGACGAAGAGGAACGCCAGGTGACGCACGCGCAGGTGCTCGCCGCGGGCGACGAGCTGCTCGGAGAAGAACGCGCGGAACGTCGGGTGCGTCAGCGCGGCCGCCGCCGAGACGGCGTCGTTGCGCGCGCCGGCGATCTCGACGCGGAAGGTCTCCTCCGCCGTCCCCGCGTTGCGGAGCACGAAGGTCACGGTGCCGGCCTTCAAGATCGCCGGTCGCCCCTCGACGCGGTCGCCGTCGGACGCGACGTCGCACCGCTCCTCGAAGCCGACCGCGCTCGCCACGACCTCCCACGGCGCCGTCGCGACCGCGCCGGCGACCCGATACGTCCCGCGCGGCAGGCGCATCGTCACCCGCCGCACCTCGCCCGGATCGAGCACCTGCTGCGCGACCACGTGCGGACGCTTCGCGGGCGAGCCCGCGCAGAACGTCTGACGCTGGACCGATCGCACGCTCGGGTGCGGCGCGAACACCAGCTCGACGCTCTCCGCGAGGTCGCGCTCGAACGACGTCGCGCACGCCGCGCAGCTGCCGTGCTTGGTCACCTCACCGAGCTCCCGCCGCGACTCGTGTGCGATCATGCAACGTGGACAGACGACGTCCCAGACCGGCTCGAGGATCCCGGCGTGGGCGGCGTGGATGAAGGCGTCGAGGGTCTCGGCGCGCTCGCAGCTCCACGCGTCGGCCAGCTCGTAGGGCCTGAGCGTCGTCATCACGCCGTCGGGCGCCGAGAGCAGGTGCATCGCGAGCTTCTCGACCAGGGACGGCGCGAAGCCCTCGGCGTGCAGGCGCGCGCAGCCTGCCTCGACGAGCGCGCGCTGCTCGGGCGTCGGCACGAAGGGCGCCTCGAAGGGATCGACTCTCCCGCCCGCGCAGAGCACGTCGTCGAGGTGGCGGTAGAACCGATCGACCGCGGGCGCGAGCTTGCGATCGAGCTCGACGAACGCCGCCAGCTGTCCGATGACGCCGCGCGGGGACAGCCAGATGTCGTGCCGCAGCTCGGTGCCACCGCCCTCGAGCGGCGCGAGCGTCACCTTGTTCCAGAGCGCGGCGAGCGGGCCGCTCCCGTACCAGCGAAAGACCGAGTGCTCGCGCCCCCAAACCCACTCGAACGGGTACTCGCGCCACGTGACGTTGAGGCCGAGGACGCGGAGCTCGCCGGTCCGCTTCACGCCGCCGTCGGGGCGCGGCTCGTCGGTGAACGTGACCGGCGCGAGGCCGACGGCCTCGTTGAAGCGATCGGTGTCCGCGACGTACGACCAGAGCGCGTCGGGCGCCGAGCGTAGCCGCCACGACCACGCGAGCCGCTTCTTGGCGTCGTCGCGACGCGGCTTCGCCGCCGCCGCCGGGAGCGAACCGGAGACCTTCGGCGCGTAGCTGAGCGCCGCGCTCGGCGCAGCGATCTCGATCGATCGGCCCTCGGAGATCGCCGAGAGCGTCTCGAACAGGGCCGCGGCGCTGGGGAAGCGGTCGGCGGACGCCTTCGTCAGGCAACGACCCACGACCGCGTCGAGATCGGCGTGGATGCCCTCACGCCTCGCCGACGGTGGCGGTGGATCGTCGGCGCCGATCGCGGCGAGCAGCTCTTCGACCGTGGCGCCGACGAACGGGCGCTCGCCCGTGAGCATCTCGTAGAGCATGACGCCGATGGCCCAGATGTCCGTCTGCGGGCCGATCGGACGTCCGAGCACCTGCTCCGGCGCCATGTACGGCGGCGAGCCGGCGAGCATGCCGGCGTACGGATCGTCGCCGCGACGCGCGTCGAACGCGATCCCGAAGTCGCAGACGCGCGCGCGGCCGGTGCCGTCGACGATGACGTTCCTCGGCTTGAGGTCGCGATGGATGACGCCGTGTGCGTGCGCGGCGGCCGCCGCACGCGCCATGTCCGCCGCGATGTCGACGGCCCTGCGCGGCGCGAGCGCGCCGTCGGCGATGAGCGCGCCGAGCTCGCTCCCGTGCACGAGCTCCATCGCGTAGTACGGACGCTCGTCGAGCGTGTAGCCGACGTCGAGCACCCGCACGATGCTCGGATCGCCGATTCGCGCAGCGACGAGCGCCTCCGTCCACAGCGCGTCGGCCGACTGCCCTCGCTCGAGCGCCGACGAGCGGTGCACCTTCAGCGCCACCGCGCGATCGAGCCGCCCCTCGATCGCCTCCCAGACGACCCCCATCCCCCCGCGCCCGAGGACACGAACGAGGTCGTACCCAGGGACGATCGGCTCGTCGGATGCCGTCGCGGGTCGCGCACTGGTCGGCGCATGGCCGCGGACGACCGTCGGGGGCGCGACCTCGTCGCGCACCCCCTGTGCGCCGTTGCCTTTGGCGTCTCCGCGTGATGCTTCGCTCACTCCCGAGTCGACTCTCTGGCAGGTCGCGTCCGCAGCTCCGGACGCGCGGGCACCTTAGACAGCGAGGAAGCGAAGCGCTACCGGACCCACCCTCGGATTCTGGGCCGGCTCGGCGGCGTCCGACGACGCCGACCGATCCCCCGGCAACGCTCGGCGATCCGCGGCCGCCGGGACATCGCCGAGCGCGGCAAGACGCGCCACGCACGAGAACGCTGCGATCCGGGCTTTACCCACCTCTGCTTACACCATCCCAAGCCACTGTTATCATGCTTCTTTTCCGGGTTTTATTGACGATCGCGGCAGTGCGACACTAACTTTCGCGCCCGTCGTGCCCAGGGGGCCCCATCTACTCATGGGGAGGGGACCGGTCGGCCCCCACTCCACTCAAGGACGGGACCCTGTCGGCCCCTTCCGCTGGGGATCGGACCCGTCGGATGCCGGCGGCCTGGGGCGCGGCAGAAGGGCACCATGGCCGCGAAAGCTTCGCCGAAAACATCCCGCAAGGAGCCGGCCCCGCCGGCGGCGCGGTCAAAGCGCAAGCTGGCCGCCGCTCTCCCCGTTGAGCCGCCGCCGAAGCCGCTCACGCTCGAAGAGCGCGTCGCCAAGCTCGAGGAGCGGCTGCTCGCCGCCGGACCGGAGTTCCAGAAGGCGTACCGCGACAGCCTCGATATGTCGTGGATCTACCACGACAGCGCGCTCGAGGGCTCGGTCTACACCGGCCAGGAGCTCAAGGCCGCGATCGAAGACGCCGCCGCGCCGCTCGTGACCGACTCGAGCATCCAGCCGATCTGCGAGGAGATCCGGCGCCACCGCGAGGCGCTCGACTACATCCGCGACTACGCGACCAAGAAGCGGCAGCCGATCAACATCGACGTCGTGAAGAAGATCTACCTCATCCTCCATCCGGAGGAGGGGGACATCAAGACGGTGAAGTACCGCAAGGACATCCCGCAGCACCGTCTCTACTTCCACGAGTACGCGCCGCCGGACAAGATCACCTACAAGGTCCGGCAGATCCTCGACTGGACGAACGATCCGGAGACGCGCCGCACGCGCAGCGCCGTCCGCATCGCGGCGCGCGCGCACTACGACCTGCTCCGCGTGTTCCCGTTCGCGAGCGACAGCGGCAAGGTCGCCCGCCTCTTCATGAACCTGCTCCTCTTGCGGAACGGCTACCCGCCGGCGATCGTCCACTCGACCGAGCGCCAGCGCTACTACGAGGCCCTCAAGGGCTCGAGCGCGGCGATGACGCAGATCGTGCACGAGTCGATCGAGAACAACCTCGGCTCGGTCGAGAAGCTGCTCGAGATGCACGAGAGCAAGGGCTACACGGTGAGGGTCTGAAGCGCCCTCGTCAGTGACATGCTCACGAAGCGGATCATCCCCTGCCTCGACGTGAAGGACGGCAGGGTCGTCAAGGGGGTCAATTTCGTCGACCTCGTCGACAAGGGTGACCCGGCCGAGCACGCGCGCCGTTACGACGAAGAGGGCGCCGACGAGATCACGCTGCTCGACATCACCGCGACGACCGAGGGCCGGCGCGCGATGCTCGACGTCGTCGCGCGCACCGCCGAGGCGACGTTCACTCCGCTCACGGTCGGCGGCGGGATCCAGTCGGAGGCCGACGTGGAGGCTCTGCTCGAGGCCGGCGCCGACAAGGTCAGCCTCAACTCGGCCGCCGTGCGCGATCCCGAGCTCGTCGCGCGGTGCGCCAAGCGCTGGGGCACGCAGGCGATCGTCGTCGCGATCGACGTGAAGCGTGACGCGCCGATCCCGGGCGTCTCGACGAACTGGGAGGTTTATACGCGCGGTGGTAGGACTCGGACGGATCTCGCCGCCGTCGAGTGGGTGAAGCGCGTCGTCGACCTCGGCGCTGGGGAGATCCTGCTCACCAGCATGGACCGCGACGGAACGCTTGCCGGCTATGATCTCGACCTCCTGCGGGCGATCCGCCCGCTCGCGGGCGTGCCGGTGATCGCGTCCGGCGGCGCGGGGACGCTCGAGCACCTCCGCGAGGCCGCCGCCGAGGGCGCGAGCGGCATCCTCGCCGCGTCGATCTTCCATGACGGGACCTTCTCGATCGGCGAGGCGAAGGACTTCCTCGCGCGCGCCGGGATCCCGATGCGGATCGCGCCGGCGACGGCCGGAGCGGGAGGCGCGGCGTGAGCTCGCTCGAGACCTCGGTGACCCTCGAGGACGTCTTCACCGTCGTCGAGGCCAAGCGCGTCCCGCTCGCGCCGGAGCTCGCCGGATACCTCACGCTCGAGATCGCCGACGGGACGGACGCGGGCAGCGGCGACGTCGATCCGAAGACGGTGTTCATCAGCGAGGAGGGCACGGTCGCCCTCGTCCGTCCGAAGAAGGACAGCGTCTCCGGCGACGCCGAGGCGAGCGTGCGCGCGCTGCTCGCGAAGCTGCTCGACGCGAGCGGCTCGGGGACGCCGGCGCTGACGACGGCCGCGAAGCGCAAGCCGGGCAACGGCCTGCCGGCGCTGGTCGAGGAGCTCGAGGCGGCGCTCATCCCGGTGAACCGCGCCGCAGGCCGGCGCGCGCTCGCCCGCCTCGCGCGCGAGGCGAAGCGGGTGCTGCTCGGCGTGGGACGGAACGCCTCGGTGCCGTCGGTCCACAACCGGCCCGACGCCCCGGCGCGCGTGGCGGCCGGCCCCCACGGCCGCCCGGCGCTGCGAAAGCGCTGACGACGACAGGCCGTCGGAGCCGAAGCTCCCCGCGCAGAAGGCCGGCGACGCGAGCGCAGGCCTGCGCAAGGCGACGTCGCCGTACGCCGCGTCGGCGCCTGACGAGGCCGGGTGACGGCGAAGCGCGAACCAGCTCCGAGCTCGCCTCGAGCATAGAACGCCGTCGACAGCGGCCCGGTCGACGGAGAAGAGCGAGCCGAAGCCGGCGTGACGCCGCGCGCGGCGGCTTCGGCGGCGTCTCGCCCGGCGCCGGCGGTGCTCCCTCCCCGCCGGTGAAGGGCGCGTCGGGTCCCCCTGACCGCCGCCGCCGCCGGCGCGACGAACCGCCGACGACAAACGCGAAGGCGCGTCCGCGCCGCCCTCGGTCGTCGAGCCCAAGGCGGACATCCCTGCGCTGACGCTCCGGCGGCGACGAGGTCGACAGCCCGCTCGACTCTTCGGCGTCTCGAGCGCGCACGAGGACAAGCAGATGGCGCGCGAGCTGAAGGCGATGGCCGGCCTGGAGCCCGACGCCGCGCCGCCGCCCGACGCCAAGACGCTCTCGCGGAGCTCACGAAGGACGTCGGCAAGTGACCTCCCTGAAGAAGCTCGACTCGAGCGTCGACGGCGACAGCGTCGAGGCGCCCTCGCGATGACCGACGTGAGCGGGCGCCGATCCACGCGCCGGTGGCCGCGAAGAACGACGCCGTCCCCCGGTCGCGCCCGCCGCCCCGCCCGCGCCCGCGAACTCCTGCCGAGCCCGCTCTTCGGCGGCATGGAGCGAGCGAAGGCCGCCGGCGACCGCGGGCGCGCCCGGGCGGCGCTCCGCCAGGCGGCCGAAGCCGCCCCGGCCCCTCCTCGTCGCCGAGGCTCCGCGCGCCGACCCTCCCTTCAAGCAGCCGATCCGCCGCGCTTCGATCCGCCGAAGAGCAAGGCGCCGCCGGCCTCCTCGACGGCGTCGGGCGCGCGCGCTGAAGTCGACGCGCCGGCGTCGACGACGCAGCCCGGCGAAGCGCTCGCGCCTGGCTGCGGCCAGCGGCCCCGCGCGCCGAAGACCGGGATGGCGATGCTCGCTGCCCTCGTCGTGCCTTCGCTGCGGGCGGACCGCCGCGACCTGAAGTTTGCGCCTCAGGGTCTTCACCGGCAAGAAGAGGCCGGCCGCCCGACGACCGCGACGCCGAGCGTCGCGACGCCGGCGCCGAAGTGCAAGGTCGCGCCTTCGTGCTCACCGACGCCGGCCAACGCCGAGATCCTCCTGCGTCGGTCAGGCGCCGCTCGACGTCGAGCGGATGCCGGTCGGCACGCGCCTCGAGCTCGTCGCGACGGCCGAGGTACACGCGCCGCGCCGCGCGGTCATCAAGGGCGAGTCGTACCCGGGACAAGGGTCCGACGGCAAGTGCACGAGGTGCCGATCCAGCTTCGACCCGACGTGAAGGCGAAGCCCGGGACGATCGATCTGTGGCCGGCCGCCGAGCCGGGCAGTCAGGTCGGCGTCGGGCGCGCCCGGGACCGTGCACGTCGTCTCGAACGCGCGGCGCCGAGGTCTGGCTCCTGCGGCCCGCCCGATGGCGGGCATCGACCAGCTCATGCGGACGCGACATCGACGTCCCTCGCCGGGCCCCGCCCGCGCAAGCGTCTCCACGTCGGGAGAAGGACGTCGCGACCGGAGGCCGACGCGACCGGAACAAGGTCGTGACGCTTGCGCGAAGGAGTCGACGAAGTAGACCGCGCGCCGAGGGCGCGCACCGTGGGGTCTGCGCGACGTCGACCGGGACGCACGAGTCAGCGGCCCGCAGGCGCGCCCGCGCATCCGGGCTGCACGTCGACCGGGACGCGATCAGGTCCGCGTCGTCGCAAGCGCGCCTGCAGTCCGTCGCGCACGAGCGGCACGTCGACCGGCAGTCGGACGCGCAGTCGTCGAAGGCTTCGCGGCAGCCGCGCCTGCAGCGGTTGCTGTTCCCGCACCCGTCGAGGCAGGTCAGCGGTCGCTTCGCAGGACGAAAGGGCACGTGGCCATCGTCGAGACGCAGGCCGCCCCGGCGGCAGGCGTCGGCGCCCGCGTCGGCGGCCGCTGCCGCGTCGGGGTTCGCGGCGTCGGCGGCGTCGGCCGCGGCGTCGCCCGTCACGTCGCGTTCGACTCCGCGCCCGAGGCCACCTCGAACTTCTCGAAGTCCCGGTGCAGGCCACACCGCCGAAGCGGCGACCGCGCGCGGCCGCGAAGGCGATCGTGAGGCTCGGCCTTCTACGGTCAGAACCCCCGAACGCCGAGGGAGCGGAGGGGCTCGCCGTCAGGCGCGGAGACCCCCGAGGTTCTTCGGCGCGCCGAGGACGGAACAGCGTCACGCCGTGGCCGCGAAGCGCAGCGAAGACGCTCGAGTCCGGACGTTCCAGAGCGTTTGCTGCGTCCTGCCCGTCGAGATGTCGCCCTCGCGGCCCGGAGAGCAGCGCACGGACCCTCCGCCGCACGCCTCTCGAGGCCGGAGTACGTCCCGCTGCCATCGCGCCGGCGACGATGAAGGTCGCCAGCCCGGCCACGGCCACGCCGGCGGCCCCGAACGCGAGCGGACGCGTCCACCCACGGGCGTCGGCGGGCGCGGCCTCGATCGCACGTTCCTCCTGCGGCGAGGCGACGACGCGGACGGAGCGTCGGCGGCGGCGTCGATCGCGATCCTTTGCGCTCGCTGGCGCGGACGTCGGGACGCTCCCGGTGATCGGCGGCTGGCTGCCCGGCGCGTCCTGACGACCACCGCGACCCGGCCCGGAGCGAATGGGGACGGGCTCGGCCCAGCCTCCACGCCGGACCCGTCCGAGACGCGCAGCGCCGTCTCCGGCGCCGCGTGCGTCACGACGATCCGATCGGCTGAGCTCGGCTCGAAGCAGCGCGCGCTTCTCGCTCGACGCGGTGGTCGCCGCCTGCTCGTAGCGAGCGTCTTCGTGGACGGCCCTGGGTCTTCGACGGCGACGCGCCCGAGCGCTCGACGTACGCCGCGACCGTGCGGCCCATGTCGCGGAGGCAGCGGTCGACGAGGCGCGGTTGGGGCTCGCGACGATGTCGAGCGACGCGTGGAGCTCCCGGCAGGAGCGCGGCCTGCAATTCTCGCGCCGTAGAGCTCACGCCCCTTGAGGAAGCGGCGCTGCGCTCGCTCGCGCTGCACTGGCGTGCCGCCGGGCGGGGAGACGCCTGCCGCGTGCGCCGCGCTCGGCAAAGCGTAAACGCGAGACCGGAGCGACAGGAGGAACACCAGCGAGGCGCGTCGGAGGGTGCAGTTCATGGAAGCGTTGTCAGATCCCGAGAGGTTCGTAGCGACGGGAGGGCGGGCGTCGGGAGAGCGCGACGAGCCGGAGGGCGCCTGCTGGTCTGCGCCGCGGGCGGCGACGGAGCAGCGCCGCGCGCGGACGACGCCCCTCCGCGCCGCCCTGCGACGGCAGCGCAGCGCCTTCGTGCGCGACGGGCGCTGACACCTTCAGGCTCGCGCGCGCCGGCGCGACGACACGGCTCGCGGTCTCGTCCTCGGCAGCGCCGGTCGAGCCGCCGGCCGTCGCATCGCCCGTGGTCGCGCTTCAGCCGCGCCGCCCGTCGTAGCGTGCAGCGTCGCGTCTCCTTCGTGAAGATGAAACCGCTCAGCGCGACGACGCCGAGGGCGGCGGCGAGCAGGAGGGGCCGACCGCGACCGCCGCGCGACGGACGCGACGCTTCCTCGACGTCGCCTGTCGCGATCGTCCACCCGGGGCGTCGAGCGCGCCGGATCGCCTGCCCGGGCGCCGGGCGCGCTCGTCTCGTGATGCAGCGTCATGGCCGCGCGGGCCTTCTTTCGACGACGACGCTCGAGGTCGAGCGCGAGACGTCGGCGGAGCTGCTCGTCGGAGGGCGCAGCGACCGGCGGTGACGCGATCGTCCACCACGAGCGGCCTGCTGCTCGTGGGTGAGGCCGGTAGGCCGGCCGCCAACGCGGCGGTTGGCGGAGCGGCCAACACCGGCGACGACGACGGCGCGCCGGGCGGAGCGACCAACGCCGGCGACGACGACGGCGCGCCGGGCGGAGCGGCGGCGGGCGGAGCGACCACAACGCCGGCGACGACGACGGCGCGGCGGGCGGAGCGGCGGCGGGCGGAGCGCCAACACCGGCGCGAGGAACGGGCGGCGCCGGGCGGAGCGGGCCGGCCACGAGGCGCGGCGCGGTTATTCGCTGGGGCCACCACGGGCGCGCGAGGAACGGGCGGAGCGGCCGGGCGCGGAGCGGCTACCGCGGGCGCGCGGGACAGCGGAGCGGCCGGCGCGGAGCCGAGGCGATCTCTTCGAGATCGAGCGACGAGGGCTCGACCTCCACCCGTCGTCCGCCTCCGACGGCGGTGGAACGTGATCGGCTCCGCGTGCCTTCCCGACGCGCTCGACGGCGCTCTGCCGCCCGCGGCGCCTTAGCGTCTGCGGTGCCTCCATGCCTGCGGCGCTCCCTCCGCATCTGCGGCGCCTCTATTCGCGGCGCCTCCGCGGTCCGCGAGGCCGGCTTCGGGCCTGCATCGCCACGATGGACTGCGAGCCTGCGCGGCGGCGCTGCCCGACGAGGTCGGATCGAAGCGCAGCGGCGGCCGCGAATGCGATCGCCGTCGACCTCGTTCACCCAATCCCGCGACGACGCTGCCCGTCGCGATGCGCGCGGCTGGCAGCTTCCGCAGCCTGAGGCCATCTCCGTCGCCGTCCGGAAGCGGAGCGCGGATCGAACGCGAGCGCGCGCATCGCGATGTCGGCAAGCGCCTGGTACGGAGAGCCCGGCGCGCGCGGACGCGCGGTCCACCCCACGCTGCCGCGAGCACACGTGGATCGCGCTCGTCGCAGCCGCTTGCCGGTCAGCGCCTCCATAGGATGACGCCGGCCGCGTGGACGTCGGCGCGCGCAAAGTCGATCGGCGCGCGGTCGAGCGTCTCGGGCGCGGCGTAGCCGACTTCGGAGCCCGCCGCGACCGTGAGCGGACGCGGGCGCAGCGCGTTGACCAGGCGCCACGCCGTCGCGACCGACGACCCACGTTCGCTGACAGAGCCTTCCGTGGACCGCGCCGATCGGCGTGCGGGCGTTGTCCCGAAGGCCGTGGAGCCCGTGGAGCCCGGCGAGGACGTCGAGCAGGACGCGGACGAGCACGTCGAGCGGAAGGGCAGCGCCACGTCCGGCGGCGATCGCCGACAGATCGGCGAGCGTCGCGCCGTCCACGAGCTCGCTCGCCAGCGTGAGGTCTCCGCCGACGAGGTCGACGTGCTTGATCCGCGCGATGTTCGGGTGCCAGTTCTTCGCCAGACACTGCGCGTCGCGGAGGAGGAGGCCGAGCTCCTCCGCCGCGAGCACGGTCGCGCCCTCGAGCACGGCCGCGCCGCCCGCCGCTCTGCGCGCGAAGCGATGGACGACGACGAGCTCGTGAGGCTCTCGAATCGCCGCGTACGAACGCTGCGCGCGAGCTCCGAGCTCACGCAAGATCCGATACGCAACGACGCCTGACGCTGGGGCGACGCCGCTCGACATCCAAGCTCGAGTTTAGCGTACGATGACAACACAACTTACCAGCGCGACCGGACTGCCACGTTTTTCATCGCCTAGCGTGCGATGAACGGCGCGCCGAGCCTACCTCCGCAGCGCATCGGCGCCTCGCGCTCGCGGGCGGGGCAGCTCCCCTCCCGATCGCCGCTCCCCGACGCAGACCGCCCCCCGACAGAGGCCGAAGCGAGCGCCACCTGCTCCGGATCCTCGTGAAATGCGCTGCGGCGACCCGGGGTGCGTTGGCTAGCCATTGACCGGCGGCCGATGCAGCCGGCATCCTGCAGCGATGAACGAGGAAGAATTCGCGATCGTCCGAGGGCTCGTTCCGGTCGCGTGGGCGGACGGCTCATTCGCCGACAAGGAGAAGGAGATGCTCGAGGCGCTGCTCGACGCGTACGGCGCGAGCGACGCTCAGAAGAGCGAGCTCCGCGACTACGCCAAGGAGAAGCGGACGCTCGAGGACATCGACCTCCAGGAGCTGTCCGCCGGCGATCGGCGCGTCCTCCTTCAGTGCGCGGTCCTCCTCAGCTTCGCCGACGGCGAGCAGGACGTCACGGAGTCGAAGCTCCTCGGCGAGCTCGCGATCAAGCTGCGGATCCCCGCGGACGAGGCGAAGCACGTCATCTCGGAGGCCGAGGTGCGCGCGAAGAAGAACCTCGAGCTGCTCGGCTGATCCCGCTGAACGGCTGACGTCTCCGAGGCACGCCGGAGGCTCGGCGCGGAGAGCCCGCCGACGTCTTCAGCGGACCGACCGCTGCGGCTCGGCGCGGAGAGCCGCCGACGTCTTCAGCGGACCGACCGCTGCGGCTCGGCGCGGAGAGCCGCCGACGTCTTCAGCGGACCGACCGACCTCCTCAGCGGACCGACCGCTACCACTGCCCGCTGCGGCGCTGCAGAGACTCGATCTCCTTGAGCAGCGCCAGCGGGCTGAAGGGCTTTTCGTAGTACGCCGTGGCGCCGGCCTCGTGGGCGCGGCGCTTGATCTCGTCGTCGTTCATCGCGCTGATGATGATGACGGGCGTGTCCTTGATGTCCTTGTCCGCGCGGATCTTCTCGCAGACCTGGATCCCGTCGTAGGCCCCGGGCAGGTTGATGTCGAGGAGGATGACGTGGGGCTTCCACGCGAACGCCTCCTCGAGCCCGCGCGCGCCAGAGGAGGCGCTGCGCACGTCGAAACCGCGCGCGGCCATGAGCGCCTGGATCATCCGGACGATCGAATCCGAGTCCTCGACGATCAACACTCGCATCGCAGTCCGTCTCTCTCCGCCCCTTCGACGGGGCCGTCAACTCGAGCTCGACTCAGCTCTTCGCGAAGGTCACCGCGACCCGAAGGCCGCTCGCGCCAGCATCGGGCGCGCTACCTGCGCCCGCGGTCTGCGCCCTGAGCGGGGCGTCCGACAGCTCGAGCATCGCGCCCTGGCAGGCGGCGAGCTCGGCGGCGAGGAAGATCGGCAGGCCGCTCGGACGCCCGTAGGCACCGGCGTGCGTCTCGAGCGCCAAGAACGCCCGACGGCCCGAGGCCGGGAGCGAAGAGCCGGAGTCGTCGATCACGAGCCGCGCGCCGGCGTTGCCGTCGGGGGCGACCACCGTCACCTCGACGCTCGAGCCGCGGGGCGACGCCTCGATCGCGTGGGCGACGAGCTCGCGGATCAGCACGCCGAGCGCCTTCGCGCCGCGACGCACCTGCGCGCGCTCGCCCTCCGGGCTCGTCCGGACGATGACCTTGACCTCGTCGCGCTCCGCCATGTTCGCGAGCGCCCTGACGGTGCTCTTCACGACGTCGCCGAGATCGATCTCGGTCTCCAGCTCGTCGGCCCGGAGCTCGCCGATCGCGCCGAGCCCCGTGATGATCTCCTGGGTGTGGGCGACCCGGCGGCGGAGCGTCTCGAGCTGCTCGTCGGTGACCTCGTGACGCCGCATCGAGGCGAGCTCGCCGCGCGCGGGGCCGAGCGCGTTGCGGAGCTCGGAGGCGACGCCCGCGCAGAGCTTCGTCATCGTCGAGAACCGCGCCGCAGGCGGGACGCCGGGCGCCGGCGGGACCGTCGAGACCGCCGTGACCTCCTCGCCGCGATCGAAGACGGCCGCGAGCTCGCGGGCGTAGACCTCGCCTTGCTTCCTGGCCTCGTCGAGCTCCTTGCGGAGCGCCGCGCTCTCGTTGCGATCGCTCGCGCCGTCGGCGGGGAACACCAGGACCTCGCTGCCGCCCTCCAGCTCGTGGCGGCCGCCGTAGCGGATGGCGACGCGGCTCAGCCACGCGCGCTCGGTGTCGGCGGTCGGAGAGCTGTCCGGGCCCAGGGCGACGGCGACCTTCACGTCATCGCCCTCGCGGCGCACGGTGACGGACGCGCCCTCGCCGCTGCCATGGCCGATGAGCACCTGGATCATCCGGCGGAGATCGGCCTCGTCTCCGTAGACCTCGGTGCCGCTCCCGGGCTCGATCGAGACGCGCGCGTCCGGCGCGACCTCGACGATCAGCGCGGCGATGTCGATCCGCCCGCGCCGCGCCGCCGGGACGTTGCCCGGCTGCGGGACGGCGCGCTGGTTCAGGTTCGACAACATCTTCATGACGTCGTCGAGCGCGTCGAGCGAGGTCTCGACGCCCTGGGCGGGATCGTCGGCAGCGACCGGCGCAGGCGGCGCCTGCGTGCGGAGGAACTGCACGCCGACGCGGAGGCGCTCGGCGGCGTTCTGCGCCTCCTGCGTGAGGAGCCAGCTCAGCTCGTGACGAGTCAGGCGGCCTTTCGACAAACCAGCATCTCCGTTCGCAGTCGGTCTAGACCCGAACCCTGACGGTCCGAGCTACACCAACATAGAGGATCAGGACTTCGAGCGCGAGGCTTGCGGTCGGGCCGTCCCGGCGCTGGTCCAGGTCCGCTCCGACCCGAGCGCGAGCCACGTGAGCGGCACCTTTTGCGTCCCCAGCGTGACGACCGTGGGGCCCTTCTCGGACCACTTGCTCGCCTCGGGCAGGGCGATCGTCCGTTGGCCCTTCAGGCCCTTCGCGCCGGCGGCGTCGACGCGCAGCGCCGCGATCCCGAGGCCGCTGAAGAGCGCGACGGAGCTCGACGGGATGAAGGGCGCCACGATCGCGCGGACGCTGGGGGCGAGCTCCGTCGCGCGCGCGGCGAGCTCGCGGACCTCGTCGAGGGTCGAGCAGACGACCGCGACGCCGTTGGGGCTCGGCGGCGGCGCCCCCTTCCCGTTCGCGAGGTGCGCGGTGCCCTCGACCACGTCGAGCGTCTGCCCGCCCTTCCAGGGGGTCGGCGGCGCGGGGACGATCCCCGCCTTCTTCGACGCGTCGCCTGCGGCGCCCTTGCGGTCGCGCACGACGAGGACGTCGTCGGTCGGCAGCGCGCGAGGGATCGTGACGCGGACCGGCCGCTTGAAGCTGCGCGGGTCGCCCATCTCGCCAGTCGCGACGGCGTACGCGAGGGCTTCGGCCGACGCGATCGCCACGGGCTTCGGCGCCGTGCTACCGGGCTCGAGGTCGTGCGTCCGCGCCGAGAGGCCGCCGGGCACCGGCGGATGCAGCTCGCCGGTCATCACCCGCGCGTCGGGCTCGATGAGGCGCGCGCCGGTGGCGATGAGATCGGTCAGCGCCCCGGTCGCGCTCAGGACCTCGAGCATCTGGCGCGAGGGGATCGCGACGAGGAACTCGACGCGCGGCGGGACACGCTTCGACTTCAGGAGCGCCGCGGCGGCGAAGAGGTCGCGCAGGGTGCAGCCGCTGTCCCCGCCGAGGAGCACCTGGGTGACGGGCTTGCCGGCGATGTCGCGGACGGTCTTCACCTGCCCGGTCTCGTCCATGTAGAGCGGATCGACCGCGCCGAGATCGACGTTGAGGACCTCGTCGCACGGAGCGCCGGCGTCGGGGACGAGCGCGCGATGCGCCTTCGAGCGGCGCTGATCGCGGAGGAAGACCTCGGTGCGCTCGTCGCTGACGAAGACCGCGCCGGCCGCGCCGAGCTGGGGCGCGATGCCCGCGAGGACCGCGCGCTCGCCGACGGACAAGAGGCGCGCGCTCGGGCCTGCGAACTCGATGACGACGGGGGCGGCGTGGGCGGCCTCGATCCGGCCGACGGCCTCGCCGAGGCCGCGGCGCACGAGCTCGTGCGCGATGTCGCGGGCGCACACGAAGGGCCGCGTGCGTCCCGAGAGCAGCACCTGGACGCTGCGCGGCGGGCGGAGGACGATGCTCCCCTGGGCGAGCGCCTGTCCGAGCATCCCGGGCGAGACGACGATCGTGAGCATCCCGATGCCGCCGACCCCGGCGAGCCGCGGATCGTCCGTCACGCAGAGGCGCGCCGGGCTCGCGAACCGCTCGAGGTGGACCGGCGCCGGGAAGCCGACGCCCGGCCGGGCCAGGACGATG
The DNA here is from genome assembly GCA_019637195.1 of Labilithrix sp. Taxonomy (GTDB): domain Bacteria; phylum Myxococcota_A; class Polyangia; order Polyangiales; family Polyangiaceae; genus Labilithrix. The sequence goes on from JAHBWA010000010.1 coordinate 88,268, forward strand.
CCGTGGCTCAGGATGTCGGGCGTGGCCGCCTGGACGTCCTCGGCGCGCGGGCGCGACGCCGAGCCGACGCACTGGGTGTCGTAGACGATCGCGACCTCGGCCGAGGTCTTCTTCAGCCCGGCCTCTCGCGCCTCGGCGATGGCCCGGAGGGGGGCCCGGCTCAAAACGATCTGGTCTACCTTGACGCTGACCTGTGTCCCGGCCAGCATCGGGTCGGCGCAGCGTCCCGCGAGGATCTTCTGGGCCATCGTGCGGGGCGGATCCCCTGCTCGTGCGCGCATCGCCGCGCACCTTAAACGTTGGCGTCTATGCCGGTCAAGGACCGCGGACGACCGCGTTGTTGACGGGGCCTGTACGTGCCTCGTAGCCTGATCCCCGAGCGAGCGAGGGACAAGAAAAAGCCATGTTCAAAGAGACGTTGCGCGACCTCGTCGAAGGCACCGAAGGCGGCCTCGCCGGGCTCTTGATGGACTCGAGCGGGATCGCGCTCGAGAGCTACGCCAGGGGCGACTCCCCCTTCGACATCAACGCCATCGGCATCGAGTTCGGCGTGGTGATCGGCCAGATCAAGCGCGCCGCCGAGATGCTGGAGGCCGGCAGCGCCAACGAGATCGCGGTCGGCACCGACCGCCTGATCACGCTCATCCGGACGCTCGGCGACACCTATTTCCTCGCGCTCGCGATCACGCCGGGCGGCAACTTCGGTAAGGGCCGCTACCTCATGCGGACCGCGGCACCGAAGCTCATGGCCGAGCTCTGAGCCGTCGCGTGGCGACGAAGAAGGCGCCGGCGCCCGCTCGTCGCGGCGCGCCTGCCGCCCGGACGCGCATCCTCGTCCTGTCGGGGCCCAACCTCCAGCTCCTCGGCACGCGCGAGCCGGACGTCTACGGCCGCGAGACGCTCGCCGGAATCCACGCCCGCCTGCGCGCACGAGGCGCGGAGCTCGGCGTCCAGGTCACCGCGCGGCAGTCGAACCACGAGGGACGCCTCTGCGACTGGATCGGCGGCGCTCGCGGCAAGTTCGACGGCATCCTCCTGAACGCCGCGGCGTACACGCACACGTCGCTCGCCCTCCTCGACGCGATCAAGGCCGTGGCCGTCCCGTGCGTGGAGGTCCACCTCTCGAACCCCGAGGCGCGCGAGGCCTACCGGCACGCGTCGAGGATCGCGCCGGCCTGCGTCGCCAAGGTCAGCGGCTTCGGCGCCGACAGCTACCTCCTGGCGCTCGACGGCCTCGTCCGCTGGCTGGCGAGCCGGCCGGGCTGAGCGGGGCGCGCGGCGCGACGCACCTCGACGCATCGCGGCGTGGCAGCCTCGCGATCGCGGCGGCGCGAATCGGCCTTCGCGCCGCGCATTTTCGGCGCACGGAGGGATGCGCGAAGCGCCGTCGATGACGTCGAAATCCCCTTTCGACGAAGCGAGCGTGCGACTACGGTCGCGCCGCGATGACGGTCGACATCGACAAGCTACGAGCCCTCCTCACGGTCCTCGGCGAGGAGAACGTCGCGGAGTTCGAGCACGAGTCCGAGGGCGTGCGCGTTCGCATCGTGCGCGGCGGCTTCGCCGCGCCGACGCAAGCCGTTGCGTTCGCCGCGCCGGTCGCCGCGCCCGCCGCCGCCGCCGCCGAGGCCACCACGCCCGCGGACTCCGTCGACGTGACGAGCCCGTTCGTCGGCACCTTCTACCGCTCGCCGAGCCCGGACGCGCCGGCGTTCTGCGACGTCGGGTCCGTCATTCGTCCGGGTCAGACCCTCTGCATCATCGAGGCGATGAAGCTGATGAACGAGATCGAGGCGGAGATGTCCGGCACCGTCGTCGAGATCTACGCGCAGAACGGCAAGGCCGTCGAGTTCGGCCAGAAGCTGTTCCGCATCAAGAAGGCCTGAGGCGACACCGTGGTGAACGGGCCTGTCTCCAGCGCGATGCCCTCGAGGCCGGCGACGCCGCCGTTCAAGAAGATCCTCATCGCGAACCGCGGCGAGATCGCGCTCCGCGTGATCCGCGCGTGCCGCGAGCTCGGCATCGCCACCGTCGCCGTCCACTCCGAGGCCGACACCCGCGCGCTGCACGTCCGCTTCGCCGACGAGGCCGTCTGCATCGGCCCCTCCCCCGCCACGCGCAGCTACCTCCACATCCCGGCGATCATGGCGGCCGCCGAGATCACCGGCGCCGACGCCATTCATCCCGGCTACGGCTTCCTCTCCGAGAACGCCGAGTTCGCGCGCCTCTGCGCCAAGTGCGGCGTGACCTTCATCGGCCCCTCCCCCGAGGCGATGCGCGCCTGGGGCGACAAGGTCGCCGCCCGCAACAACGCCAAGGCCTACGGCCTGCCGCTCCTGCCGGGCAGCGAGGTCCTCCGCGACGCCGACCACGCCGTCGTCGAGGCCAAGCGCATCGGCTTCCCGATCATCCTGAAGGCGTCCGGCGGCGGCGGCGGGCGCGGCATGCGCATCGTGCGCAAGGAAGAGGACGTCGCCTCGAACTTCATCCAGGCCACGCGCGAAGCGGAGGCCGGCTTCAAGAACCCCGACGTCTTCATGGAGAAGTTCGTCGAGCGGCCCAAGCACATCGAGTTCCAGGTCCTCGCCGACGCGCACGGCAACGTCTGGACGCTCGGCGAGCGCGAGTGCTCGCTCCAGCGCCGTCACCAGAAGGTCATCGAAGAGGCGCCGAGCCCCGCGATGACGCCCGAGCTCCGCCAGGAGATCGGCGAGACGATCCGCCGAGCCGTGCGCGAGACCGGCTACCGCTCGCTCGGGACGCTCGAGTTCATCATGGACGAGGACAAGCGCCTCTACTTCCTCGAGATGAACACGCGCGTACAGGTCGAGCACCCCGTCACCGAGATGGTCACGGGCCTCGACCTCGTCGCGCTGCAGATCCGCGTCGCCGCGGGCGAGCGCCTCGAGCTGCCCGACACGCGCCCCTGGAGCTTCCGCGGCCACGCCCTCGAGTGCCGCATCAACGCCGAGGACCCGAAGACCTTCGCGCCCTGGCCCGGCAAGATCACCGAGTACTTCCCGCCCGGCGGCGCCGGCGTCCGCGTCGACTCGGGCGTCTACGGCGGGTGGACGGTGCCGCAGCACTACGACTCGCTCCTCGCGAAGGTCATCGTCCACGCGCCGACGCGCGCGGAGGCCATCGTCCGCATGCGACGCGCGCTCGACGAGTTCATCGTCGGCGGCATCCGCACCAACATCGCGCTCCACAAGCGCCTGCTCGCCGACGACGAGGTCATCGACGGCGGGATGACCACGCGCACCGTCGAGCGCATCATCGCGCAGCCGTAGCCGAAGGCGTTCACATTCGCTGGCGCGACGCCGCGCCCGGCCGCAGGTTGGGCGCGCGATGGCGAACTACTTCGAGAGCCCGTTCAAGGGAAAGCTGCTCTCCGAGCAGGTCACGAACCCGAACATCCGCGTCGGGCGGTACAGCTACTACTCGGGCTACTACCACGGTCACTCGTTCGACGACTGCGCGCGCTACCTCTTCACGGACCGCGACGACGTCGACAAGCTGATCATCGGGTCCTTCTGCTCGATCGGGACCGGCGTCTCGTTCATCATGGCGGGCAACCAGGGGCACCGCCTCGAGTGGGCGTCGACGTTCCCGTTCTTCTACATGACGGAGGAGCCAGCCTTCGCCGATGCCTCGGACGGCTACCAGGCCGCCGGCGACACGGTGATCGGCAACGACGTCTGGATCGGGGCCGAGGCCGTGATCATGGCCGGCGTGCGCGTCGGCGACGGCGCCGTGATCGCGAGCCGGGCGGTGGTGACCAAGGACGTCGAGCCCTACGCCATCGTCGGCGGCAACCCCGCGAAGCCGATCCGCAAGCGCTTCACCGACGACGAAATCGAAAAGCTCCTCGAGATGCGGTGGTGGAGCTGGCCGACGGAGAAGCTCGCGTCCGCGATGCCGCGCTTGTGCTCGGGTGACATTGCCGCGCTGTACAGCTATTGGAAATCGTTCCAGCTTTGACGAACGGGCGCGACCCGACGTCGGGCGAAGAACCGCGCGCCGGGAACGCGCATCCAAGCGCTCCTCGGAGATCCATGAACGAGACGTTCTCCCGCTACCAGCGCTTCGTCGTCGCGCTGCTCGCGTTCTTGCAGTTCACGGTCGTCCTCGACTTCATGATCCTCTCGCCGCTCGGCGCCATCCTGATGGACGAGCTCGGCATCACGACGGCCCAGTTCGGTCGGGTCGTCTCCGCGTATGCCTTCAGCGCGGGCGTCTCCGGCCTCCTCGCCGCGGGGTTCGCCGACCGGTTCGACCGCAAGAAGCTCCTGCTCTTCTTCTATGTCGGCTTCGTCTTCGGGACGCTCCTCTGCGGCGTCGCGCCGAGCTACACGTTCTTGCTCGGCGCCAGGATCGTGACCGGGATCTTCGGCGGCGTGATCGCGTCGATCAGCTTCGCGATCGTCGCGGACCTCTTCCCGCTCTCGATGCGCGGCCGCGTGATGGGGCTCGTGCAGAGCTCGTTCGCCGCGAGCCAGATCCTCGGGATCCCGATCGGCCTCTTCCTCGCGACGCGCCTCGGCTGGCACGCGCCCTTCCTCATGATCGTCGCCGTGGGGATCGGCGCGGGCATCGCGATCGTGGTCTGGCTGCATCCGATCACGCTGCACCTGACCGCAGGCTCGGAGAAGAAGAGCCCCGTCGAGCACCTGCTCCGCACGGCCACGCGGCCGCGCTACCTCGCGGGCTTCTCGGCGACGATCCTGCTCGCCATCGGCGGCTTCATGCTGATGCCCTTCGGGAGCACGTTCCTCGTCCAGAACCTGGGCGTCGCGGTCGAACGGCTGCCGATGGTCTACGTCATCACCGGCGCGGCGGCGATGGTGTCCGGCCCACTGCTCGGACGCGTGAGCGACTCGTTCGGCAAGTACCGCACCTTCGTCCTCGGCTCGATCGTCACGGCGATCATGGTCGCCTGGTACACCCGCCTCACGAGCGCTTCGCTCGGCTTCGTCATCGCCCTGAACGTCCTGCTCTTCGTGGGGATCTCCGCGCGGATGGTGTCGTCGTTCGCGCTCACGTCCGCGCTCCCGGATCTCCACGACCGCGGGGCCTACATGGCGATCAGCTCGTCGCTCCAGCAGCTCTCCGGCGGGCTCGCCTCGTTCGCCGCCGGCCTCGTCGTCCACCAGGCGACCCCGACCTCGCCGCTCGAGGGCTACCCGACGCTCGGCACGATCGTCGTGGTCGCGCTCGCGATCACGCTGCTGCTCATGTTCAACGTCAACCGCCTCGTGGGACGCACGGCGAGCGCGTAGCCCGCCGGCTCATGTTCATCGTGAGGCGGCACGCGAAGCGCGCCGCGAGCGCGTAGGCGGCGCGCGGCGTCTCACCCGGCGGCGAGCGCCATCCGGCGGACGGCCTCCTCGAGGAGCGAGCGCGTCGTCGCGAGGTTCAGCCGCGCGAACCCGTCGCCGCCGGTGCCGAAGGACGGTCCCGACGAGAGCGCGACGCGACCGCGTTCGAGGAACGCCCGCGCCGGATCCGGACCGAGGCCGAGCTCGGCGCAGTCGATCCACGCGAGGTAGCCCGCCTCGGGCGCCACGTAGCGCGCGCCGGGGAGCCGCTCCTCGAGCAGCTCCCCGAGGAGCCGCCGGTTCCGGTCGAGGATCCGCATCGCCGTCGCGAGCCACGGGCCGCCGTGCTCGAACGCGGCGCGGGCGCCGAGCACGCCGAGGTGCCCGGCGTGGTACGAGAGCTCGGCCGGGAGGCGGCCCATGACCGCGCGCGGAGCGTCGTGCGACGCGACCATGACCGACGCCTTCAGCCCCGCGAGGTTCCACGTCTTCGACGCGGACGTGAGCACGATCGACGTCCGCGCCGCGTCCTCCGACACGGTCGAGAATGGCGCGTGGCGAACCTCCGCGTACGTCAAGGGCGCGTGGATCTCGTCGCTGAGGACGAGCACGTCGTGGTGCGCGGCGAGCTCCGCGACGCGCTCGAGCGCCTTACGCGGGTGCACCACGCCGGCGGGGTTCTGCGGCGAGCAGAGAAGGTGCGCGCGCGCCCCGGCGGCGTAGGCGCGCTCGATCGCGGCGAGATCGAGCCCCAGCGATCCGGCCTCGGAGCGCGCGAGCGGCGTCTCGACGACGCGCCGGCCGAGGCGCGCGATGGTCGACGCGAACGGGGGATACACTGGCGGATCGATCACGACGCCGTCGCCGGGACTCGTCGCGACGAGCAACAGCTCGCCGATCGCCGTCACGACGTCGGGCGCGACGCGCACGTCGGCTGGCGCGACGGCCCAGCCCCAGGTCGTGAGCGCCCAAGGCGCGAACGCCGCGCCCAGGCCGCGCGGATCGGCGTAGCCCGCGTCGTCGACCGCGAGGGCCTCGCGGAGCACCTGACGGATCGGCTCCGCGATCGGGTAGTCCATCTCCGCGACCCACGCCGGCAGGACGTCGGCGGGGTACACCTGCCACTTGGCGCTCTGGCGCCTCCGGAGATCCGCCTCGGACACGCGGTCGAACGGGTGGTCACTCACGTCGGCGAGCGTACGCGACCACCACGCGATCGTGAACGGCGAGGCGTCCTCTGCTGCGCATGAGTCGAGCGGCCCGAGGCGCTACCATCCAGCGATGCCCTACCGCGCTCCCGGTCGTCAGCGCCCGACGTCGCCCGACGTCGACGAGAACCTGCTGGCGATGCCTTGGTTCTCGAGGGCGCTCCTCTTTTCGCTCGTCTACACGCCCTTGCTCATGTGGGTCATCTGGATGACGCGGACGGGCACCGGTCCGCGCGAGCTGACGCTGACCATGAAGGTAGCCGTCACGATCGCGAACAGCCTCTGGCTCGCGGCGCTGTCGATCCTCCGCGCCCGCCATCAACGTCGCATGCGAGCCGTGCTGGCCAAGCTGGAGGAGCGAGCTCCCGAGTCTCCGCGCGCGCGCATCGCGGCGTCGAGCGGGGCCACGGTCACGGCGATCGCGAGCGATCCGGACGAGCATGCCGCCACGGAGGAACCAGAGCACGTCGAACGTAGCCGCCGCGGCGCGGGTCAGCCCTCCTGACGGAGAGCGAGCGCGCGGCGCTCACGCTGGGCCGCGCCGGCCTCGTCGCCGCGTAAGTCCGCCGAGAAGGGTCCAGCGGTTGACGCCCGGAAGAAGCGCTGCTGGTTCGCTGGAGAGAAGCTCCCGACCCCGTTGTTGAAGTTCGAGCGCGCAGGCAGGTCGCTCACGGGCGCCAGCGTAGCTCCCCACGGCCAGGCGTCCGGCCCGTAGGCACCTTGGAAGCGCGTCGCGCGTCGCGGGAATAACCGCCGTCCACGCGCAGAACGCGGCGCGTACATGATGGGCGTGAGGCAGTTCATCGACTTTTCGTCAGGCTGGGCGATCGTGTGCGGACGCGCGGAAATCTCGCCGAAGTACGCGCGCTCTGCGTCGTCGAACCCGTAGGTGCGGTGCCCGTAGGACCCGGTGTACATCCCGCACCCGCTCGTCGCGTTGATCACGGCCGCGGCGACGCGCGGTAGTAGGACGTCAGGCCGAGCTGGTTCAGGAGGCCGATGTCGATGTTGCGTGCGCCGGTTCCCAGAGGAACCCGGCAAACTCATAAATCGTTCCAGTGACGACGAAATTACTACGTCGCCACCGCTCAGCTGCGTCGAGACGAGCGCGTCGGTCGCGATGCGCGCCACGACCACGCGCGGATGTTCGGCACCCGCCGTACTGGGCTTTGATACGCGGCGACCCGCTGAATTCGGCGGCGATGATCTCGTGACTGTCGACGTAGACCTGCTTGTTCGCGCCGCCGTGGGAGCGTCGTCATGCCCGCGACCGGCAGCGTCTTGCAGCAGCTCTCGTGCACGGCGTTCGGCTGGCCGGTCTCGCCGGAGCCTGCGATGGCGCCGCTTCACGGAGGGCCGGCAGCTCGGCTTGCTCGACGCACTTCTTCCAGGTCGGAGCAGACCGCGCTCGGCTCTTGGTCGCTGTCGCTCGCGCGTCTTCATTGAGAGCGCAGCGCGGCGGCGAACGACGAGCGCCCCCTCCGTGCGATCGGCGCCGCCACAATCATTTTTTGTCGGTCTCGGCGCCGTTCTTGATGCCGTCGTCCGTCCCCGGCTCGACGCACGCCCCCGGAGGCGGTAGCCGAGGTTGCAGTCGGTGTTCGAGCCGCACGCCTTGCCGATGAAGCAGCCCGGCGCCGTGGCACGCCGCAGTCCACGTCGGTCTCGTCAGGAGTTCTTCTTTCCGTCGTCGTGCGTGGGCTCCGCGCAGACGCCGCTGGTGCAAAGACCGGCGCAGTCTCGGCTCTCGCCGCACGCCCGTCCGACGGCGCACGCGGGCGCCATTGGCGCCACCGCAGTCGACGTCGGTCTCGTCGAGGAGTTCTTCTTTCGTCGTCGTGCGTGGGCTCCGCGGGCGCCGTCGATGCAGAGGCCGGCGCGTATCGCTGTCGACGCACGAGGCGCCGACGATAGCAGTCCGGCTCAGCGCAGGTTGGCGACCTTCCCCCTCCGGCCTCCGGCGCACCTCCGCTGTCGTCCGCGTCGCTCGAGCTCGAGCCTGCACGCCGCAGCGAGGAAACACGAACGACAGGCCGAGCGAGCGTCGAGGACGCAGGCGCGGTGGGCGCATCGTTCTTCGAGATCGCTCATCAACCTTCGAGCAACGCCGCGAGCGGCGAGAGGGCGACGTCAGGGTCCGAGCAGCTGGCGGGCCCAGAGCGAGCCGCCGCAGGCGGCTCGCGAAAGATAGCGAAGAAGAGGATCACCCACGTGCGGAGGCGGGCGCGGGCGGCTCCGGGACAGCGACGAGGCGAGCGGATCGGGCGCGTCCGACAGGCGCGCCTTCGGGGGCTCGGCGACGACGCTCACCTCGAGGCCGAACGCGGCGAGGGATCGCTCGGCAGCCTTGCGGCGGCGTACTGGCCTCGCTGAACGGCAGCGACGGCAAGCGCTCCTCATGGACGCCCGCGACGAGGGCAGGCGTGCCGGAAGCTCGGCGCTTTTCGCCCGCGTGGACGCTGCCGACGACGGCCATGCCCGAGGGACAGCGAGGGTCAGGTGCTGGGTGAAGGGCGCCGTGCTCGTCCGGCGCCGTCATCTCGACAGTGCACTCGCCGAGACGCGTCTTGACGAACGCCGCACGGAACGTGTCGGCGATCGTGTTCGCGTGTGAGGAAAACTGCGTGAGGATCTTCGGCATGCGTCAGCGGGATCGGCAGCGCCGGCGCGTCACTGGCGAGGCTTCGGCGCGATGGGCGGTGGGCCCCGGGTCGGCGGTTGCGTGGGTCGTGTCGCTCGTGGGTCGAGCGGCTTTGGGTGAGCCGAGAGAGCTCGCGCGAGCCGTGTTCGGGTTAGTCATGCCTGACGCACGATTCGCGCCGGCGCCCGTGAGGTCGATGATCGATGCGGGCGATGGGGCTCGGCGCCGTCACGAATCTGCGGAGGGCATGACCAGCGAACACGGCTCGCCCTTTCGTTCTGCCTCACCATAAATCGTGGCGTACGTCGTCGCGGTCAGGCTGCTGTGGTCGTTCGCGCCGCGAAGATTCGCGATGCCAGGCTGCGTGAGCAGGCGCTCAAGTCGGCGAAGAGTGCGTGCCTCAGCTGCGCGGAGGGCGGGCGCGTCCGCGGGCGGACAGGCGCGTGTGTTTGCGATCTCCGCACGGGGCGAGGCCGTCGAGGCGGTGGCCGCGGTGGAGATCGCGGCGTACGCGGGCGATGCCGCGCGGCAAGACGCCGATGCATTATAGATTAGAGCATCGACTCAATGCGGGCTGCCTCGCGGGTTAGTTCGCCTAGAGGCGGCCGCGCGAGGCTTCGCCCCGCGTCCTTCGGGGCGCGCGGGCGGGAGCCCGCGGAGTTGGGGAGCGCAGCGCGGGGACGGGGCGGAGGCCGGGGCCGAGGGCTGCGGAGCTGAAGGCGGCCGGGGCTGAGCCGACGGCTGAAGGCCGGGGCCGACGGCGGGAGGCCGGGGCCGACGGCTGACCGGGACCCGACGGCTGAAGGCCGGGGCTGAGGAGCGACGGCCAGGGCCGACGGCTGACGGCCGGGCTGAGGCCGACGGCTGAGGCGGCAGCCGGCGTGGCTAGGGACGCGCGGCGGGCGGGCGGTCAGGGCAGGCGTGGCGGTCGCCGGTTTCGGCGTGGCCGTCTTTGAAGCCGAAGACGGGTGTCGGATACAGGCTACGTGGGTGGCGCCGCGGACGCCGAGGTCTGGAGACGGTGGCGCCCTTCTGGGCGAGGTGACGATCGAGGCCGTGCCGTCGCGAGACGCAGGGCGGCGGCCTGAGGGCTCGAACGCCATCGAGGTGAGGCGTCTCGGCGACGCGGAGCTTCGCGAGGGCGCGGCCTTTGTGTGGATCGGAGGAACGGAAATGCTGCCGTCGTCGCTACCGGAAGGCGACGATGCGGCCTCGCGTCCGACGCGAGGCAGGTGACGCCGAACGCGCCTCGTCGTGCGGCGGATGCGGTGAACACGACCTTCGCGTCGGCGACGTCGACGACGAGGACGCGGCCGTCGAGGGCGCCAGTCCCGACGACGAGCGTGGCGCCGGCGGGACGGCAAAGGCGGGTGATCCCGATCGATCGAGGAGAGCGCGTACGTCGTCACGGGCCGGCCGGCGGCAGGATCGTGAACGTCGACGGCGCCAGCCTGCGTGCGCCAGCGAAAATGGAAACGTCGTCGGCGGCAGGCTTTGCGCGTGGGCGGGGCCTTCAGCGCCATCGGACGCGGCACCTGGTACGGCGGCTTCGCGCCGAGGACACGACGCGTGCCGCGCGATCAGGTCCGTCGCTTCGCGAGGAAAAGAGACCGACGACGCCCTCGGCGCCTGCAGGCGCGCCGAGCTCGCGGAGATCGCGCACTCGACTCGAGCACGCGCACGCGGGGCTGAGCGATCGCCGACGGCGGCGGGGTTCCGCTCGCGCTCGCGCCACGACGGGCGAGGCCGCGCGGACGGCGTCGAGGGGCTGGCAGACCACGCGCGGACGGCGTCGTCGCTCCCCATCGTGAAGGGCGTCGGAGCCGAGGGGCGATCGCGACCGGCGCGTCGTCGTGGGCGGCGAAGGACGCGCGCGGCTCGCCAGTGGCGGCGCGGGCGCGGACTGAGAAGCTCATCACTCCGGCGGCCGACGTATTACCGCCATCGGCGGCGACCTCGGCGACCTTGGCGCGCGCGCAGACGCGGCGCACCGTCTTCGCGTCGTCGCGTCGATCACACGAGCCACTCCCCGGGCGCGAGGATCACGACGCCGGCGTCGATGGGTACAGTCGCCACTCATGGGCGGATCCGGTCGACGCGAGCGGAGCGCGCCGGGCTCGCCCTTCTCGCGGGCGAAGCGCCGTCCTCGCCGAGCGCGACGACGTGGTCACGCGCGACGACGACCTCGAGGAACGACGCCGCCGCGGCGCGCGCCGGCCGCCGGCGACGCGCCGTCGACCATCGTCGCTCGTCGTCCGCGACCAGAGCTCGATCGCCTCGCCGCGCGCCCGGCCGCGGCTCGCGGTCGCGGCCCACCCCAGGCTGCGCCGATGGCCGTCTTTCCGGCGGCGGAGCGGCGCCGGCGCTCACCCGCCCGAGGTGCTTCTGCTTGTCGGCGAGGACGAGCCACTCGTCGCCGAAGCGCGCCACCGCCCCCGCCCGCTTGTCGAGCTTCTGCTCGCCCGCGCGCACGCCTCTTTCGTCGTAGAGGACGAGCGAACGGTCGTGCACCGCGGCCGCGCCGCCGCTCGAGGGAGCGAGCCGGCTCAAGGGTTCAGTTGCCTTCCCAGCGGAGGCTCTCGCCCGTCACGCTCGCGATCTTCTGCTGGTTCTGCCCCTGCGGGTTCGAGAGGAACAGACCGCCGCGGGTCGAGAAGAACGCGACCATGCGCCCGTCCGGGGAGCACGCCGGGTAGGTGTTCGAGCCCTGGTCCTGCGTCAGCCGCTTCATGTTCCCGCCGCCGAGGTCGGCGCTGAAGATGTCCCAGGTGCCGCCGTCACGGCCCATGAAGAGGATCTTCTGGCCCTCGGGATCATTGCAGAATACAGGAGCCATGTTGTACGTGCCGCGGAAGCTCACGCGCTTGCCGTCGACGAAGATCTGCGGGTTGCCGCCCTGGTTCGACACGTAGGCGAGCTGGCCGCCGGGCCCGAACGACGGGTGCGTGTTGAGGCCGCCGCTCGTGACCTTGGTGAGCCCCGAACCGTCCGGCGCGCCGGTCCAGATGTCGCTCTGCCCGTTCTGCGAGATGACGAGCGCCATCTTGTTTCCGCCGAACGCGACGCCGAAGACGAGCCCGGCGTGCTTGAGGACCGCGGCGGGGTTTCCGACCTTGAAGAGCTGGTAGCTCCCGTCCGGGAGGCCGCCCGCGTAGTAGATGCCGCCGGGCCCGGCCGCCGGCGCGAGGGCGACGTTGGACACGGCCTGGAGCCGACCGAGGCCCTGCCCGTCGCTCTCGACGGAGAAGATTCCCTTCTGGCCGCGGCCGGTGGTGGCGCTGAAGACGAGGCGGCCGCCGAAGCTCCCGGCGGTCCCGGTGAAGTACTTCACGACCTCGTTGTCGAACTGGTGGACCGCGCTCCGGATGGAGCTCGCCGCGACGTCGTACTCTTTCTTCAGCACGGCGTCGGACCCGCGCGAGACGACGTAGAGGCGGAGCTCGACGTGGAGGTTCTGCCCGCGGGGCGTGACGTTGCCCTTCACGACGCCCTCGGCGCCGATGTTGCGCCAGGAGCTCGGCTCGATGCTCGCGCCTTCCTGCGTGAGGTTCGCGGTGAAGCTGTTCGGATCGAGCACCTGGAAGAGGCTCGAGAGCGTGAAGTCACGCGTCGCGGTGTCGACGACCTGCTTCGCGACGGCGCTGTCGCCGAGCGGCGGCGTGACGGCGATCTTGAAGAGCGAGCGGCTGCCGCCCTGGACGACGACGGTGGTGACGGCGCCGTTGTTGGTCGCGTTCGGGAGCGCGCTCGCCGCGGGGGGCGCGGCCCCGGCCGGCGCCGGCTGCGCGACCGCGGGCATCGTCAGCGCGAGGACGGAGCCCGCGCCGAGGGTGACGACCAGGGGAAGCGTGCGGAAAGCAAAGCGCGCGAGGCGGGTCGCGCGGGGAGTCGAAGTTACTTTGGCATGCATCTCGAAGCATCTCCGTTTCGGCCAGTGACGACGATCTGGATGCGGCGGCCGCGATACAGCTCGTCGACTTCCTTGGGGGGCTGCGGGAGCGGGGTCTTGTCGTCGAGGAGCTTCAATAGCATCGACCTCGCCGCGTCGTCGAAGAGCTCGTTGCCCGATCCCTTCACCGGCGCGTTCCGGACGTGCCAGATGACCATGTTGCGTCCGACGTTGATCTCGTAGACCGCGCAGAGCCTGCGCTCGTCGCCGACCGAGATGACGCTCGGGACGTTGAGGTGCTGCCCGAAGAACTGACCGAGCTGGGTCGCGTACATGTCGCCGGCGCGGACCTTGCTGGGATCGGTCTCGGTGCCGCCGTCGATGCCGCTCTCGTGCCCCTCCTCGGGGCGCCGCTTGCTCGGGTCCTCGGCGAACGGATCGCTCTTCGCCACGAGGTTCGTCAGGTCGGAGTCCTCGGCGTTCGGCGGCGGCGCGCCCGCGTCCGGGGGCTTCTTGCCCGGATCTTCCTGCGACGCGTTGATCTGCTGCTTCGGCGCCGTCCGCTGCTGCGGCACGAGGCGGTCGGGAAGCTTCTTCGGGTCGATCGGCTTGCCGAGCTTGAGGAGCGAGGCCTGGACGACCGGGCGCGCGACGAGCGGCCGGTCCTCGTCGGCGTCGGCGCCCGACGACAGCGCCTTCTTGTAGACGAGCGCCCCGGCCGGCCCGATGTGCAGCGCCAGCGCGAGCACGAGACCGAACGTGATCTCGCCCGAGGTGTAGCGTGGCGTGTAGGGGACTCCGGGGAGCTTCATCGGCAGAGCTAGCTAGCTAGAAACCTTAGCGGTTGGACGAGCGAGGGGCCGCATCGGTTTACTCCCCCGGCGCGCGACGCTCACTTGACGACCAGGGGATCCGTGACCATGCCGAGCTTCTCGACGCCCGCGCTCCGCGCCGCCGCCATCACGCGGAGGACGACGCCGTATTTCACGTTCTCGTCCGCCTGGACGTAGAGCTCCTTCTCCTCCTGGAGGCGCGCGTTCGTCTTGAGGCGATCCTCGATCGCTGCCGTGATCTCGTCCTTGCCCAGGTAGACGTGCTCGTCGGCGGTCACGATGACCAGCATCTTCGAGTCGTCGGTCTGCATCGGCGCGCTCTTCACCTTCGGGAGGTCGACCTGCACGCCGGTGGTGAGGAGCGGCGCGGTCACCATGAAGATGACGAGGAGCACCAGCATGACGTCGATGAGCGGCGTCACGTTGATCTCGTTCATGCCGCCCATGCGGCGGCGCCGACCGCCGCCGCCCCCGCCGCCGCCCATCCCCATGGCTAGACGCCCCCGAGCTTCGCGCGCGACGCGACGTCCGCGGCGAAGGCATCCATGATGTCGGCGAGCTCGCCGACGCGGCGCGAGAAGTAGTTGTACGCCATGACGCTCGGGATCGCGGCGACGAGGCCGATCGCCGTGGCGATGAGGGCCTCGGCGATCTTCGGCGCGACGACCGGGAGGTTCGCGCTCTGCTGGTTCCCGATGCTGAGGAAGGCGTCCATGATGCCGTAGACGGTGCCGAAGAGGCCGATGAACGGCGCCGTCGAGCCGATGGTCCCGAGCAGGCTCATCCACGACTCGAGGTGCGTGACCTCGGAGGCCGCCGCCCGCCGGGTGATGCTCTCCACGTGCGTCCCCTGCGCGTCGTCGAGCCGCCGGCCGCGCTCGCCCTTCGTCAGGCGGACCATCTCGTCGTAAGCCGTCGCGAAGATCCGGGCGAAGGGCGAGCCCTTGAAGCCCGAGAGCCCCTGCTGCGCCAGCGCGTCGAGCGAGCCCGCCGAGTCGAACGCCTTCATGAAGCGGTCGGAGTCGCCGCGCGCGCGCATCAGGTGGAGCGCCTTCGCGAAGATCACGATCCAGCAGAGGACCGAGAACGCGACCAGCACGACGAGGACGAGCTTCACGGGGATCGACGCGTGCAGGACGAGCTGAACGGGGTCGAGCCGCTCGGGTGCGCCCGCGGCCGCCGGCGCCGCCGCGCCGTCGGGCTGGAGCGCGACTGCGATCGACGCGGTAGCGAGGTTTCCGGCCTCAAGCGCTTCGGAGAACGTCATGGGGCACACTTATGGGCCCTACCCTTCCGCGGTGTCAAACCCCA
The DNA here is from genome assembly GCA_019637195.1 of Labilithrix sp. Lineage (GTDB taxonomy): Bacteria > Myxococcota_A > Polyangia > Polyangiales > Polyangiaceae > Labilithrix. The sequence continues at coordinate 103,468 of JAHBWA010000010.1, forward strand.
CCTGCAGGCGGCCCCCGCGGCCGCGCCGGCCGGGGCACAACGAAGCATTTGTGCCGCGCCTCGGCCGAGGTAAAAGGCTCGCGTGCTTGGCTTCCGAGACCGGGGAACCCGGCGAGCTCGCCTCGCCGCGCTCGTCTTCGCGCTGGCGACCGCGCTCGTCTTGGGCGCCGTCGCGTGCGGGTCCTCGTCCTCGACGAGCCTCCCGCCGACCACCGGCATCCTGATCCGCGCCGAGACGCTCACCGCCGGCCGCGGCTGCGGGACGGCGGAGACGCAGCTCTTCAAGTACGTCGTGGTCGTCTTCCAGTACAGCGGCGGCGACCCGAACCTGCGCGCGAGCTACGACGCCGTCGTGACGAGCAACGCGTTCGACTGTTACACCGACGGCGCCTTCATCTCGCTGCCGACCATCGACGGCAACGCGACCTTCCGCCTCGAGGTCTTCGCCTACAACCGGCCCGCCTACGAGGTCGCCCCGGCGAGCATCGACGCGGCGCCCGTGCTCGGCCGGGCGCGGACGCCCGAAGATCGCGCGCGGCTCGCGACGTTCGCCGGTGAGCTCCGCGAGCGGACGACGCCCACGTGGACGACCGAGTGCACGGCCACCCAGCAAGCGAACGTGCAGGCGCTGGCCAGCTGCGACCCGCTCTCCCCCGGCCTGGCGGGGCTGGGCGGCGGCGCCGCTCCCCCGACCCGGATCGCGCTCGACACGACGCGCTTCGAGCTGCCCGACGGCCGCGCCGCGCTGTGCGCGCCGGCGACCCAGGCGCCCGACGCGGGAGCGGAGCCCGACGACGCCGGCGCCGACGAGCCCGACGCCGCGGGAGACGTCGACGCGGGCGAGCCTGGCGACGCCGGCGCTCCCCTCTCCTTTGCCAAGGTGCGCGTCCGGACGCGGATCGGCGCGCAGGTCATCGCCGACGCGGTCGTCACGTGCCCGACTTCGTTCGTCGCTGACGTGGTGCCCGAGCCGCTCGCCTACGAGCTCGACGTCGGCCTCCTCGACCCGGCCGGGGCGCGCGTCGATCCAGGCGCCCAGACGCTCTGCACCGTCACTACCCGGACCGGGACGACGAGCTCGGCCGTTTGCCCGACCTCGGCCCCCTGAGCGCCGCGACGCCCCGCGCCGAGACCCAGCCGAGACCAGCCGTTCGCCGCGGGCGGGCGCCGTTTCTCGGCCCGGGCGACCTTGCCCACGCATCGGCGCGAAACTAGAGTCTAAGGAGGATGAGAGAGCCCGCCGAGATCGTGGCCGCCTTCCCGCGTCCCGGACGCACCCTGAAGGTCCTGCTCGCGATCGTCGCGGTCTTCGCGCTCGCCGGCGCCGTGATCGTGAACTGGGCGCCCGGCGGCGACCGCGGGATCGAGCTGTTCCGCTGGCTCGCGTTCGAGCCGGGGCGCCCGTTCGCGCGGCCCTGGACGCTCCTGACCTCGGGCGTGCTCACGTCGCCCGAGGGGATCAGCCACGCGCTCTGGTCGCTGCTCGGCCTCTACTTCCTGACGCCCGACCTCGAGAAGCGTTGGGGCGGCGCGCGGCTCGTGCGGTTTTTGCTGACCGCGGTCCTCCTCGGCAACCTGATGGTGCTCGCCGGCTCCTACGTGCTCCCGGACAGGAACGTGTTCCGCCCGGGGCTCGTGTTCGGGCCCATCGCGGCCGTCACGGCGGCGGTCATCGCCTGGTCGAAGGAGAACGCCCACCGGCAGATTCGCTTCATGTTCTTTCTGCCGATGAGCGGCAAGACGCTCTACTGGCTCACCATCGGCCTCGCGTTCATCTCGCTCGTGTTCCTCCAGGGCACGCACGAGGGCGGCCTCGCCCCGATCGGCGGGATCCTCACGGGCACCCTCTTCGCGGGGAGCCCCTCGCCGGTTCGCGCGCTCTGGCTGCGCTTCCGCCTCGGCTCGCTCCAGAAGCGCCGCGGCGGGATCACGGTCGACGAGCTGCTCGGCGACGATCCGCCGTCGCGGCCGCGGCCCAAGCGCGGGGGGAAGGCGCCGCCGCTCCGCGTCGTCCAGGGCGGGCTCGAGGACGACCTGAAGAACCGGAAGCCGCCGAAGGACAAGCGGTACCTCAACTGACGGCGCGCCGCGCCTCGCGAGGCCGGCGAGCGGGCGCTATGGAGGGCGGCCGGACGTCGTGGTAAGCGTCCGCCCTGGCATGTGGACCCACCGCCATCTGCTCGGCATCGAGGATCTCTCCGCGGACGACGTCGACGCCGTGCTCGACCACGCGGACAAGTGGTTCGAGCTGTCGCGCGGCGTCGAGCGGAAGTCGGCGCTCCTCAAGGGGCGCACGATCATCAACCTCTTCTTCGAGTCGTCGACGCGCACGCGCACGTCGTTCGAGGCCGCGGGCAAACGCCTCGGCGCCGACGTCGTCAACGTGAGCTCGTCGGGCTCGAGCGTCAGCAAGGGCGAGACGCTCCTCGACACGGCGAAGAACCTCGAGGCGATGCGCGCCGACGCGCTCGTCGTCCGCCACGCGAGCTCGGGCGCGCCGGCGTTCCTCGCCGGCCGCGTCTCGTGCGCGATCGTCAACGCCGGCGACGGCGCCCACGAGCACCCGACGCAGGCGCTGCTCGACGCCTTCGCGATCCGCCGCGCGAAGGGCCGGCTCGACGGCCTCGTCGTCGCGATCTGCGGCGACATCACGCGCTCGCGTGTCGCGCGCTCGAACGCCATCCTCCTCGGCAAGAAGGGCGCGCACGTGCGCCTCACGGGGCCCCGCACGATGATCCCGATGGCGGCCGAGACGCTCGGCTCGTCCGTCACCGTCGTGCCCCGGCTCGAGGCCGCCATCGAGGGCGCCGACGTCGTGATGATGCTCCGGATCCAGAACGAGCGCTTCGCCGAGGCAGGACGCGGCGGCGCCGTCCCGCCGATGAGCACGACGCGCGAGTACGCCCGCACGTTCGGGCTGAACGCGGCGAAGCTCGCGGGCGCCAAGCCCGACGCCATCGTCATGCACCCGGGGCCGATCAACCGCGGCGTCGAGCTCGATCCGTACGTCGCCGACGGCGAGCGCAGCGTGATCCTCGACCAGGTCGAGGCCGGCGTCGCCGTCCGCATGGCGGTGCTCGAGCTGCTCCTCACGCCGCGGGCCGCGTGATCGCCCCCTCGCCCCGCCGCGACGCGCCGCTCGGGGTCTTCGACTCGGGGCTCGGCGGGCTCACGGTCGTCCGCGCGCTGCGCGCGGCGCTGCCCTACGAGGACATCGTCTACCTCGGCGACACGGCGCGGGTCCCCTACGGCACGAAGGGCGCGGGGACGGTCACGCGCTACGCGCTCGGCTGCGCCGGGCACCTCGTCTCGAAGGGGGTGAAGGCGATCGTCGTCGCGTGCAACACCGTGAGCGCGGTCGCGCCTCCTCGGCTCCGCGTCGAGCTGGATCTCCCGGTGCTCGGCGTGATCGAGCCCGGCGCGCGCGCGGCCGCGGCGGCGACGCGCGTGTTCAAGGTCGGCGTCCTCGCGACCGCCGGCACGATCGCCTCGGGCGCTTACACGCGCGCCCTCGCTGCGTGCTCGACGCGCATCGAGACCTTCGGCCAGGCGGCGCCGCTCTTCGTCCCGCTCGCCGAGGAGGGGTGGACGGAGGGCGAGGTCCCGACGCTCGCCGCGCGCCGCTACCTCGAGCCGCTCGCCGCGGCGGGCGTCGACGTCGTCATCCTCGGGTGCACGCACTACCCGCTCCTCTTCGACGTCATCGAGCGCGAGGCGAGGGCGATGCTCGGCCCGGACGTGACGATCCTCGACAGCGCGAGCGTCGTCGCGCGCGAGGTCGCGACGTTCCTCCGCGAGCGCCACCTCTTACGCGGTGGCGCCGACGGACCGGAGGGCGAGCCCGCGCGGGGTACGACGCGCCTGTTCGTCACCGACGTGCCGAAGACGTTCGAGGAGACCGCCGCGCGCTTCCTCGGCGAGCGCGCGGGCGCGGCCGAGCAGATCGATCTCTGACGCGACGTCGACGCGCGCTCCGTCGCTGACCGCGACGCGCGCGGACCCACGACGTGCATCGGGATGACTCGTGCATCGAAGACGACGCGTGCATCCCGACCGACACACGGCGCGGTTTGCGGGTTCCTTCCGCGCGGTAGATGCCGCAGAATGCCGACGTGGCTTTGCCTCGCCTCGTCCTCGCGACGCAGGATTCCCGAGAAATCGCGCGGGTGATCCGCGGCGCCCTCCGCTTACGAACCGAGATCGTGAGCCTCGTGGAGCCGCCTATCGGCGCAGGTCAGCATCTGCTCCACATCGAGGTGCCGGGCGTGGGGAGCGTCTCGCTGCTCGCCGAGCCCGCCGGGAGCGCGCGTCCCGACGGTTACCCGCTCTCCGTCCGCCCCGTCACGCGCGTCCAGATGGCCGAGCTGTTCGCGCTGGTCGAGCGCCTCGACGAGCCGTCGCGGACGGATCCGCCGCCACCCGAGGACGACGACGGCTCGGACCCGCCCGACGGCCCGCCCGACGACACGATGATCGACGCCGTGCCGTCGCGGATCGTCCTGCCGACGAGCTCGTTCGCCCAGCCGGAGAGCTCGGCTCGCGCGAACACCGCGCCCCCACCCGCGGCCCTCCCGACCGGAGATCGCTCGCCGTCCTCGACGCGCGACCGCCCGCCGTCGTCGTCGGGGCCCCGCGGGCAGCCGCCCGCGTCGTCGGCGCAGCGTCAGGCCGATCCACGCGTGGGTCGCCTCCTCGCCGGAAAGTACCAGATCGACGCGCCCATCGGCCGCGGCGCGGCGGCGACCGTCTACCGCGCGACGCACAAGGACCTGCGCCGCGCCGTGGCGGTGAAGATCCTGCACGCAGAGAACCAGAGCGAGTCGCAGTTCATCCGCCGGTTCAAGGCCGAGGCGCTGACCGCGAGCAAGCTCGAGCACGTCAACGTCACCCGGATCATCGACTTCGGCGAGGAGCGCGGCGAGCTCTACCTCGTGATGGAGCTCGTCAACGGCGTCACCCTCGAGGCGATCCTGGCCGACGAAGGGCCGCTGCCGCAGAAGCGCGTCGTCGACATCGGGATCCAGGTCTGCCGCGCGCTCGTGTTCGCGCACGCGCAGGGCGTGATCCACCGCGACATCAAGCCGGAGAACGTCATGATCGTCCCCGACGCGGACGACGACGGCGAGCCGTGCGACCTCGTCAAGGTGTGCGACTTCGGTCTGGCCAAGCTGCGCGATCCCGGCGACGGCGACAGCGTCGAGATCACCGTCAGCGGCATGCTCTGCGGCTCGCCGGCGTACATGTCGCCCGAGCAGACGCGCGGCGACACGCTCGACGTCCGCACCGACGTCTACTCGCTCGGCGTGACGATGTTCGAGGCGCTGACCGGCGCGCTCCCGTACGAGGCGTACAGCATCGGCGAGCTCTTCCTGAAGAAGTGCACCGAGAACGCGCGCCGCGCCTCGGAGCTGATCGCCGGCGTCGACCCGCTGCTCGACGACATCGTCACGCGAGCGATGGCGATCGATCCCCACGCGCGCCACGAGTCCGCCCGCGAGCTCCGCACCGAGCTCCGGGCCGCTCGCGACGCGCTCGACGACGACGACGGCGGCGACCACGCCACCATCATCGGCGGCTGATCGCGCCGCGGGGCCGGCGACCACGCCGCCGTCCTGAAGGCGCGGCGACTGAACGCGCGGCAGCGGGCGCGCGCCGGCGCCCCAGCGCCCGGCAGCGGGCGCGCGCCGGCGCCCAGCGCCCGGCGTCAGTGCACGCGGATCATCCGCGGGGCCCGCGCGACGAAGTCGCTCTTGCCGATCACGTCGAGCGCCCCCTGGATCGCCGCCTCCTTCGCCTCGTGCGTGAGGATGACCACGTCCACGGGCACATCGGCCGACCCCCTACCCTGTTGCACGAGCTGCTCGATCGACACGCCGCGCTCACCGAGCGCGCCGGCGATCTTCGCGAGCACCCCCGGGCGATCGAAGACGCTGATCCGCACGTAGTAGCGCGTCTCGACGTCCGCCATCGGGGCGAGGCGGCGCTCGCCGAGGCGGATCGCGCGCGTCATGTTTCCGGAGACTCCGCTCTTCTTCGCGATCGCGACGTCGACCAGATCGGCGACCACGCTCACCGCCGTCGGCATGTCGCCGGCGCCCCGTCCGGAGAGCAGGCACGGGCCGAGCGCGCGACCCTCGATGGCGACCGCGTTGAGGACGCCGTTGATGTTCGCCAGCGGATCGTCCTCGGCGATGAGCGCCGGGTGCACGCGCAGCTCGAGCGGCGCCGACGGGCCTTCGCCCTTCAACTTGGCGACCGCGAGCTGCTTCACGACGAAGCCGAAGCGCTCCGCGAAGGCGTGATCGACGGGCTCGACGGTGTCGATCCCCTCGGTCGAGACGCGCGCGCCGTCGAGGCGCGCGCCGAAGGCCAGCATCGACAGGACGACGAGCTTGTGCGCGGCGTCGCCGCCGCCGACGTCGAGCGTCGGGTCCGCCTCGGCGTATCCCTTCTCCTGCGCCTCCTTCACCGCGGCCTCGAAGGAGAGCCCGCCCTGCCGCATGCGCGTGAGCACGTAGTTCGAGGTGCCGTTGATGATCCCGGAGAGGCTCGCGATCGTGTCGCTGGCGAGCGAGTCGCGGAGCACGCGAATGACGGGGATGCCGCCGCCGACCGCGCCCTCGAACGCGAGATCGACCCCGCGCTCCCTCGCGCGCGCGAGGAGCTCGCCGCCGTGGAGCGCGAGGAGCATCTTGTTCGCGGTCACGACCTGCTTGCCCGCCGCGATCGCCGCGGCGAGGTGCTCGCGCGCGGGATCGACGCCGCCCATGACCTCGACGACGACGTCGATCGACGGATCCCCGAGCACCGCGGAGGCGTCGGTGGTGACGCGGTCGCGATCGAGCTCGGCCACGCGGTCCTTGTTGGGATCGCGGACGAGGACGCGCGCGATGTCGATGGGAGCGCCGACGCGCGCCTCGATGTACGAGGCGTTCGCGCGGAGGAGCTGGACGACACCGCCACCGACGGTGCCGCAGCCGAGGAGGCCGACCTTGATCATCCTCGCATGCTCGCCGGATCAGAAGCCGGGGTCACGCGCGTTGTGCGGCTCCTCTCCGGGCCGCCGCGGCGCCGCGGAGCTCGCAGGCCGGCGCAGAGTCCCAGCGGACGATGGCGCACGCGCCGCCCCCGCGCCGCGCCCCGACTTCGCGTCCGCGCCTGCGCTCGTGGGAGGCGCGTCGGCCGGCAGCTCGGGGCTCGAGGGCGACGGAGCGGCCGGCGACGCGGCGCTCGGGGCCGACGGAGCGGGGTCGACGTCGACGACCGGCGCGCTCGCGCCGCCACGCGCGAGCGAAGCGCGGTCGGGGGCCTCTCGCGCGGCAGGCCCGCGCGAGACAAGGAGCGCCGCCGCGAGGCCGATCGCAGCGGCGGCGACCGCCACGACGACCACGGCCGCGCGCCAGCGCCGCGCGGCCGCGACGCCCCGCTCGACTCCGGGGCCGGAGCGCGCGACCGTGACGGCCGGATCGACCGCCCGAGGCGCGCTCGCGGGAGGAGGGTCGCCCGAGAGCGCGCCACCACCTTCGACGAGGCGCGACGGGCTCGGAGCCGCCGCGGCGAAGCTCGGCTCCGACTCCGTCGTCACCTTCCGCCCCGCCGCCCGTCCGAGGGCGTCACCCAGCTCGACGGCGTCGGCGAAGCGACGCGCCGGATCCTTCTCCGTCGCGCGCTCGATCACCGACCAAATCGGCCCCGGCAGCTCGGCGATCGGCGCGAGCCGCCGCCGGAGCACCGCGTCGACCGTCTCCGCGAAGGTCGACGCCCCCTCGAACGGGTTCGAGCCGCCGAGCGCCGTGTAGAGCAAGACGCCCGCCGAGAAGACGTCGCTGCGCGCGTCGATCCTGCGCGCCCCCTTCGCTTGCTCCGGCGACATGAAGCACGGCGTCCCGACGATGACGCCGTCGACGGTGATCGCGGCGGCGCCCTCGAGCTTCGACACACCAAAATCGAGCACCTTCGGGATGACGTGACCGTCCGGCTCCGTCGCGAGGAAGATGTTGTCCGGCTTGAGATCGCGGTGGATGACCGACGCGCGGTGCGCGTGCCCGAGCGCCGACAGGATCGGCGAGAAGATGTCGAGCGCCTCCTCGAGCGGGACAGCTCCGCGCCTCGCGAGCACGTCGCCGAGGGTCTCGCCGTGGAGCAGCTCCATCACGATCGCGTACGCCCGCGGCGCGCGGGCGCCGGCGGGGAGCAGCTCTCCGCGCTCGTCGAGCTCGAGCAGATCGAACACCCGCACGATCGCGCGGTGGCTCAAGCTCGCGGCGGCGTGCGCCTCGCGACGAAAGCGGAGCGCGGCCTCCTCCTCGTCCTCGTCGCCGGAGCCCTCCAGCACGAGCAACTTCACGCAGACCTCGGCGCCCGTGGCCTGGTTCGTCGCGACCCAGACCTCCGCCATCCCGCCGAAGCCCGCGGGCCGCTCGAGGACGTACTTCTTCGCGATCCGCCGCCCTCGCTCGAGCACCAGCGCTCCACGAGCGCGCGGCCCGTCGTCGCGCGACGAAGGCGACGCGGCGGGAGGAGTCGACGCAGCGGGCGTGGTCAATCGGAAGAGCCTCGGATCGATCCTAGTACCGAGCGCCCGAAGTTCGTACCGGGTTCGGGCGAAGGCGCACAGCTTGCGAGGCGCGCCGCGGACGCAGACTCTTCCGCAACCGGCGGTCCCCGATATGCTCGCCCTGGAGTGCCTCTCGTCGACGGCTCGCGCTTCGGCCGCTTCCGGATCCTCGCCTGCGCTGGACGCGGCGGGATGGGCGAGGTCTATCGCGCGGAGGACACGACGCGGAACCGCGTCGTCGCGTTGAAGACGATCCGCGAGGGCACCCGATCCGCGGCCAGCGCCGCGCTCGCGGCCTACAGCGCCGCGCGCTTCGAGCGGGAGGCGCGCGTGCTCGCCTCGTTCGGTCACCCGAACGCGGTCGCGATCTACCTCGCCCCGGAGGATCGCTTCGCGTCGATGGAGGACCTCGTCGCCGCCCTCGCCGCGGCGCCTCCCCTCGCCCCGGCCGCCCCCGTGGAGCCCGCGCCGGACACGATCCGCGAGTCGTCACGCAGGACAACGCAGGAGCCGCGCGCGCGAGGGCCGTGGCTCGTCTTCCTCGCGAGCGGC
>JAHBWA010000100.1 GCA_019637195.1 Labilithrix sp.
CCCCAGCAGACGACGCTGCCCCCGGCGACGACCGCGCAGGTCCGGTCCAGCGCCACGGCGTTCGCCACGCCGTCCACGAGCGCCGGCGTCGCGCTCCAGGGGCCCGCGTCTCGTCGGCCGAGCTCGCCCGACGCGCTCCGACCCCAGCAGGCGACGCGGCCGTCGTCGAGCAACGCGCAGAAGCTCTCGGACCATGAAGCGGAGATGTCCCGCGCGCACGGCGTGACGGTGCACGCGACCTCGAGGCGAGGCGCGTCCACCGGCGCATCGGCGGGAGCGTCCTCGAGCGAAGGTCCCGCGTCCGGCTGGGACGGGCCCGCGTCCAGGACGTTCGGCTCGTCGCGCGCCGGATCGTCGCCGCAGCTCAGCGGAGCGGCGACCGAGAGGAGCGCCAGCGCCGTGCACGGCAGCGCTCGCCCGAACGTCACGCGCTCAGTTCGTCTTGTGAAAGACATACGACTCTCCCGCAAGCCAGACGTCGTCGCTCCGCGTTCCGCGGACGACATGGAAGGGTTTCACGAGCGCGATGCCGTCGATCGCGACGGTCGAGACGCTCCAGGCGCCTCCGTCAGCCCAGAGGTCCTTGCCTCGTCTCACCGCGCTGAACCCGGCGACGTAGACGTCGTCGGCGGAAGCCCCCCAGATCGAGCGTCGCTGCCTCGGGTGGGAGAGCTGGGGCGAGAGATCGGAGGTCGCGACGTCGATCGCGCCGTCCGAGCCGTGACGAACGCGCGCGGCTATGTAGGTCTCGAAGGCCTCGACGATCGTGACGAGCTCCCCGGGCGCGGTCGCCGCGGCGATCGTGGCGGGGCCGTTTACGGGGACGGCGCTCCCGACGGGGAGGCAGAGCGGCGGCCAGAACGAGTCCGGATCCGGCGTGCCCTCGATCACCATCTCCCAGGCGCCGGCCGTCTTGTGCGCGACGAAGCCGCAGGCGGGGAACGTCCCGCGCGCGCCCGTCACCCACACGTCGTCTCCTCCCGTCCCGGTCAGCGCGACCAGCTTGGTGTCGGCTTCGGGGGCGTCGCCTCCGAAGTCGACGGCCCAATCGCCGCCGTCCGCGCCGTCTCCTGCGAGGCGCCAGACGCGCGTGTCGGCGATGGCGTAGACCTCGTGCCCTCCGGTCCCCCACACGACGCTCACCGCGGTCGGGACGTCGATCGAGCGCGCGGTCCACGTCCAGGCGCCGTTGGCGCCGCCGCGACGGCCGTGCGCGACGTAGCCCGCCTCGCCGCCCGCGACCCAGACGTCCGTCTGCGTGGCCCAGATGGTCCCGAGGGCGAACGGGACTTCGTAGATCACCTTCCAGGACGACTGCTCGTACACGACCACCGCGGATCGGCCGTCTCGCGTGGAGATGGCGACCGCCGAGCCACCCTCGAGCGGCCAGAGATCGACGAACGTGAGCTGCGGATCCACGTCGATCGAGCACCACCCGGCGGAGGAGCACGCGTCCCTCGGAGGCGCGTTTGCGTCGGGTCCGGCATCGGACGCGTCACCCTCGACGTCCGGGGCGCCGCGATCGACGCCGCCCGCGTCGTCCGTGGGAGAGAGGTCCGTCCCCGCTTCGTCGGAGCCTGCGCACGCCGCGACGACCGCCGAGGTCGCCAGGAAGCCGAGGGCGATCAGCCCCGCACGATGAACTGAGCTCACGGAGCCCTCCCGTCTTCCCTCGCGAGGCCGAGGAGAACGTCGTCGCCGGCCACCCAGACGCGGTCCGGCGCGACGGCCGCGATCGCGCGGAGCGTGGGCCGGCGGTCTCCGAGGCCGGCGATCGGCACCCGCGTCCAGCGCTGGCCGTCGTAGTGCATCACCGTCGCGTCCTCACCCGCGATCCAGACGTCCGCCGGTGAGGTCCCGCGCACCGCGTGAAAGTCGACGGGGAGCACCCCGTCGTCGGCCGGCGCGAACGCACCACCCGGCGCGCGACGCTGGACCGTGCCCTCCTTGCCGACCAGAAAGACGTTCCCGGTCGCCTCGGCCCAGACGCCGAGGAGCGATCGCGTCGTCCCGCTCTCCTCCGGCGTCACCACCGGAGGCGTCGCCTCGAGATCGGTCACCTTGTAGACTACACCTTTGTCGCCGGCTGCCCAGAGCGTTCCCCCACCGGCGCCGTCGAGCGCGTTCATCGTGATGCAGCCCGACATGGGCGGCTCGTACTGGATGATCTTCTCGAGCTCGAGCCACTCCGGCTGCCTGCGGAGCCGGACGAGCGAGACGCCGTCGTTGCCGCTGGCAGGAGAGCAGGTGGTCGCCGTCGCCGCCCAGACCCACGTGCCCGCCGGCTCGCTGAACAGGCCGGTCACGGCCCAGTTCCGCACGCTCCAGTAGTCCGGTCCGCCGGGCCGATGCTCGCTCCAGGACGCCTGCCCCTGGCTGCCGTCGCGGATGAAGACGCCCTCGACCGATCCTGCCGTCCACACCTCGCCCGCCTGCGTCGTGACGCCTCGGAGCGCGTCGGGGGCGCCGACGCCGCCGCGACGCCACGAGCCGGAGCTCCGCTCGACGACCGAGCCGTACGTCCCGACGGCGGTGACCTCGCCGCCGTGCACGCCGAACGCGAAGAGCACCGTCCGCGGATCGAGCCCGTCGACGGCGACCGAGCAGAGCGCGCCCTTCTGGCAGGAGGCCGGGAACCACTCGCAGTCGGGACAGCCGCCGTCGGTCGACCCGACGGCGCCGTCTCCGTCGCCTGCGTCCGGGTCGAGCGCGTCGGTCCCTGCGTCGTGGGCGCCGGGCTCCGCGCGCCCGGGATCGCCGTCGGAGCACGCGGAGAGCGACGCCGCGGCCAGCAGCGCGCCGGAGGCGAGCAGGTGGACGGCCCTCATCGCGGCACCTCTCCTTCGCCGCACGAGGTGACGACGCACTCGCCCTTCACGCAGGGCTGGCCGATCGCGAGATCGCACTCGCGACCGCAGGCGCCGCAATGGTGCGGATCGGTCTGGAGGTCGACCTCGCAGCCGTCACCGGAGAAGCCGTTGCAGTCGGCGCGGCCGCTCTTGCAGAGCATGTCACAGACCCCGCCGCGGCAGACCGCGGTGCTGCTCGCGAGGTTGACGTTCGCGCTCTCGCCCGACTGGCACGTCACCCCGCACCCGCCGCAGTTGGTCGGATCGCTCAGGACGTCGCGGCACACGAACAGGTCGCCGTAGAGCGGACACTTTCGCAGGCCGGGCGGGCAGCCGCATTGGAAGGCGTCGTCGACGAGGACGCACTGGGTCCCGTTCTGACAGGTGTTGCCGCACGCGCCGCAGTGCTCGTTGGTGTCGAGGCGCGCCTCGCAGCCGTTCGTCTCCAGGTCCTGATCGCAGTCGCCGTAAGGCGCCTCGCACTGCCGACCGCAAGCGCCCTTCGAGCACTGCATGTAGTAGTGGTGCTCCCACGGCGGCCACTCCGGATCCTCGCAGGCGTTGCCGCAGGTTCCGCAGTTCGAGGGATCGACCTGCGGGTTCGTGCACTGGCCGTCGCAGTTGATCGTGGGCGGCGGGCAACCACACTTGCCCTCGACGCACGGCTCGTTGCCGGGACACTTCACCCCGAGCGCTCCGCAGTTGTCGCGCGTGTCGAGCGGGACCTCGCAGCCGTTGTCCGGCGCGCCGTCACCGTCGGCGTGCCCCCGCGAGCACGCCATCTCGCATCTGCCGCTCACGCAGAAGAACACGACCTCGAGGAACGGCCCCTCCACGTACCGCTGGAACACGCTGTCCTTGGGGCACGCTGCGCCGCACGCGCCGCAGTTGTTCCGATCGCTCATGAGATCGACGTCGCACCGCGCGCGTGAGGTCTCGCAGGTGGTCGTCCCGGCCGGGCACTCGGACGTCGCGCAGAGCAGTCGCGAGGTCGAAGCGTCGTCGTCGCCGGCGTCGATCCCCGCGTCGTCCACGGCTCCGAAGCCGCCCGACGAGCCGCCTCGCTCCCCGAGATCGACCGCCCTCGTCTCCGCCGAACATGCCGACGCGAGCGCCGTCGCGGCGGCGACGCCGAGCACCACGCCTGTCGTTTTCCAGGTCATTCGAGCTCCGAGCTTCTTCGACGACTACGGGTGAACGAGCTCACGAACGCGCGTCAGGTGCGCGGACCGAGGGAAGGCCGCCTCGAACGCTTCGGCCCTGCGCTTCGCGTCCTCGCGGCGTCCGAGGCGGACGAGCGCGACCACGGCGAGGCGCTCGCGCTCCTGCGCGAACTTCGGCGCACGAAAACGCTTCATGTGCTCGTCGGTGAGGGACAGGGCCCGCTCCGGGCTGGTCTCGAGCGCGAGGCTCGCCGCTTCGAGGAGGCCGAGCTCGTCGTCGGGTCCGTCCGCCGGCGCGGCGGTCGTCACGGACGGCGAACGCGGCTTGGTCTCCGCCGCCGGCGCCTTCGCGGTCGACGGCGCGGGGTGCGCCGGCGGCAGCGACTCGACGGAGACGGAGACGATCGCAGCCGCCGCGGAGGCGGCGGGCACGGGCGCGGGCGGAGCGGCCGTCGCCGGCGCGGCGGATACGCCGGAGGGGGACGAAGTGGAGATCGCCGACGCCCCGGCGCGGATCCCCAAGGCGACGACCGCGAGGCCGACGACCGGGTACAGGCGCGAGCGGCTCCACCAGGAGGGCGCGGCCTCCTTCTCGAGGGCGCCTCCGAGCCGACCTTCGATGAGACGCAGTCGCGCCTCGTCGGGCACGTCCTCGCGACCGGCCCGGAGGGCCTCATCGACGAAGGCCTCGTCGGCGGGGTCGAGCGATTCCCAGCGGTGATCGTTCATGGCAGACTCATTCGTGCGCGTGCTCGTCGAGCCGCCGCTTCGAACATCTTCTTCGCGGCGTAAAAGCGCGTGTAGGCGGTGTGGAGCGGGCAGCCGAGCGCCTCGGCGACCTCGTGCATCGGAAGGTCCTCGACGACGTGGAGGACGAACACCTCTCGTTTCGGATCGGGCAGCTCGGACAGGATCCCGTCGAGGACGGCGAGGCTCTTCCTCGCCTCGACGATCTCCAGCGGCGTCGCCGCGTGATGATCGATCGGCTCGCTCTCCTGGTCCACCGGCAGCTCTCGGCGGTTGCGATGCGTCCGCCGGTGGCTCGCGGCCATGCGGATGCAGATGCCGTAGAGCCACGCCCGGCGCGAGCGACTCGGATCGAAGTCGGGGAGCTTGCGATGCACGACGACGAACACCTCTTGGAGGACGTCGTCGACGTCGGCCTCGCGGACCCCCAAGCGGCGCAGGAGACGAAAGGCGTACCGCCCGTGCTCACGGAACATGTCCGTGGCCGTCACTGACGCTGGCTCGACCGCGGAGACGGCGAGCTTCATACGCGACGTGGGGGTCACGATAGGCTCTTGGTTGGATCCCGGTCTCTATTTTCTAACGAAATGCCCGGGCCGCGCCGATTCCGAACGACCACGCGATACGGCTGACCTCGTGGAGGGGCGTCACCCGGCCCTCGTCCCGATAAGAGAAGGAATAACGAGGCTGGGGCATCGTCAGGCCGAGCTCGACCACGAGCCGCGTGCCGTCGAGCTCGAGGGCCGGCCCGACGGCGAGCGCAGGGCTGAAGACGTTCTTCGGGGCCTGATCCCCCCCCGCCAGCCCGGGCGCCTCCGGGAGGATCGCCGTCCATGCGACGCCGCCGCACGCCGTGCCGAAGGCGGGCCCGAGCACCCGTCGCGAGTAGCACGCACGTACTTCCTGCGCGACCGCGCGAAAATCGTAGCCCTGTGCGCGCTGGACGGCGATCCGGTAGGTCGCTCGCCATTCGAAGCGGATCGGCAGGGACGGAGGCGCGAAGCCGAGCGCGAACGCCGGGCCCACGTCGGGCTTCGGCAAGAGACCGTTCGAGACGATCAGCGCCAGCCCGAGATCGACGCGCACCCCGGGAGCACGCGACGGAGGGACCGACGAGACCGCGCCCTCGGTCGACCGGCCCCGCGAGGTCGACCGGCGCTCCTCGGGCCTCCCGGACGGCGCTTCGCCCTCCCCATGAGGATGAGGCGGCTCCGTCGAGCGCGCGTCGTCGTGCTTCGCGTCGGCGGGCACCGGCTCGCTCGGTGGACCGCCGAGCGCCGCGTCGGGATCGACGATGAGGAAGACGACGAACGTGGCGGAGCGCCGGAGCTCCTCGCAGCTCGTGGCCTCGAGATCGCGGGTCCCGAGGACGCGGCCGTCGCGCTCTCGCTGGACGATCCGCGCGCGCCACCGGCCGGCGGGGGCCGGTAGCTCGCGTCCGTCGACCGCGATCTCGCCCTGTCCCTCTGGAACGAACGGATCTCGACCGAGCCTCGCGGAGACGGCGTGCTTGAGCTCCTCCTCGGACACGCACGGCCGCTCGACCGAGGGCGCAGTCCAGGTGAGCTGGAACCGCGACGCCGCTGCGCGCGCCGTCTTGCCGGCGGAGAGCGCGACGAGCAAGACGCACGCGTGTATCACCACCCGGCACGTCATCGACCGGAGAGCCTGCTTCAATCGAGCTCGCGCCGCCGCAGCAATTGGCGCAGGGTAAATCACTCGCTGCCCCGCTTCCAGGAGCGCACTCTCCGACCGTCGCGGTCGCGCGACGACCAGAAAACGCGAAGCGCGATCCGGGCGGGGCTCAGCGCCGCGGCCCCTTCAAGGACCCACGTGTACCACGCGTGGCGGCGGCAGCAGCTTCCCGCGGGGGGCGTCAGGTCCCCGCGGGGGTCTTCAGGGAGAAGAGCGAAACTGCTTCCGGACCTTCTTCAAGAAGGTCTTGGTGCACTGCCCGTGCGTCGCCTCGTGCTCGATGATCTCGCGCGTGAGGCGCGCCTTCGTGTCGGCGGAGAGACCTGGAGCGTCGCGGACCTCTCTGGCGAGGAGATCCCCCGCGGGCGTGGCCGGCCACACCTGCTTCGCGACGACCGGCGCTCGGTTCGACGGCTGGTGGTGCGCCGGCTTGGTCTTCGTGACGTCGTGGAACCCGGTGTCCTCGCGTCTGCGGCCGGTGCCGTGGCAGCTCGGACACCGGGCGACCTGGCCCCATGCGTTCTCGAGGCGACCGTCACCGCCGCAGACGCCGCAGAGCTCCGCGTCCCGGGTCGAGCCCGAATCGTGCCGTGAGTCGTTCATCTTCGAAGCCTAGCGCGCCTTCCTCGCCCAGAAGCGACGAGCCTCGAGATGGGTGATCCGCGTGAGCCTATCGAGCTCTTCGTGTGTGAGCCTCGTCATCGACTGCCCGCTGAGCGCGGTCGCGCCCTCCGTGGCGGCTCGCGCTCGAGCCTCGCGGACCGTGCCCGGCCAGCCGCCCTCGACCCGACGGCCCTCACGCACGAGCTCCGCGCAGTACGCCCCCGTCCACGAGCGCGCGGCGTCGACGGCCGCCTGCTCGAGGAGCTCGCCACGAGTCGCCTTGCTCACGACACACCCTCCTCGATCGTCCCGACGACGTCGTGGTCGCGCGGCGCACGCCTGCGTCCCCTCTTCATATCGCCCGGACGGCAGCGAGTGCCTCGATGATGGCCGCCCAGTCGAGCCCGAGGAGACCGCTCGCCTGCGATGAACGCGTGAGCTCTTCCAGCGCGACCGCGCGCGTCCGTCCGGAGGCGGAGATGACCGCGCCCCCCGCCTTCATCGCGGCCTCGACGCGCCACGACTCTTCGTGCGCGTCTTCGGGGAACATCTTGATGGTCATCGAGACGCCCCCGCAGTCGAGCTCGTACGTCATGTTCAACCGCTCGCGAAACTGCGACGTGATCCGCGCGCGCTCCGGCGCCTTGGCGCGCGTTCGATCGCGCTCCTCACCCGCCATGCTCACGCGGAGGCGGCGGTCGTCGAAGAGGCTCCCGTTCAGCGCGGCCATCGCGCCCTGCGCGTCCGCCGCGTTCGCCATCGTCACGAACGCGTGGCCTCGTAGGCGCCCGCTGGAACGATCCGTCGCCAGGTGGACGTCGGCCACGGGGCCGTAGTCCGCGAACCGCCTCCGCAACGACTCTGCGCTTACATCGTCGGCCAAATTCCCGACGTAAAGACGATTCTCCATGGACGCTCCTCGCACACAGTTCGCGAGCAAAAGCGCTTCCCACCGGAGAGGGCGTCGTTGCAAGAAACGATGTACCAAGCACATAGCACGGCGAGAGGAAGTTTCCCCCGCGAACAGACCGGCACCCCGCGATCCCGCTCCACACGGCGCGGAGGCCGCCGCGCCGTAGGCCATCCCTGGCCCGATCGCGATCGCCTCGCCTCGGCGGAGCACGGACGCGCGGCCGCCCGACGCTCGAGCGCCATCACCAGATGCGATGGCCCGTCAGCGCCTCGCCCTCGTTCGACACCCCGACGATCGCTGCGAGCTCCTCGATGCGAGCCACGATCTCTTCGCGCTCGACGGTCTCGATGCACCCCTCTGCGTCATAGAGGGCGTTGAGCTCGGTGACGATGCGCTTCAACACCGCGATACGTTGCCGTCTCGTCCCCTTCTCTTGCAGCGCGATGAGATCGCGCGTCCCGTCGCGAAAGATCCGACGCGCTTCGCTCACGGCCCGCGGTGGCCACATCTCGGCCCATCCCGGGAAGACCCGCTCGCGTAGCATCCCGGGGAGCGTGCGCGTTCGGCGTCCCTCGTCGGCGATCTTCTGCCGTTCGGCCTCCGACCTCGCCCACTCCGCCTCGAGCGCAGGGCGGTCATGGATCAGCCGCCACGTTCGGTGGAGCTGGGTGCGAGTGTCTTCGCCCCCCTGAAAGACCATCGTCCCCTCCCCCGCGAAGAGCGGGTGCCCGTCCGGCGGCAACGTCCGCTTCCCGACGACCGTGAAGTCGTTCGGAAGATCGCCGAAGAAGCAGCCCTTCCAGACGTTCTCCCTCCCGGGGAATGCTCCGCCGGGGGCCTCGGCCACGCGCAAATCGGGGAGGACTGCCTCCTCGGGAATCGCGGGGAGAAAGCCGTCCATGATCAAAAACCGGTAGTGCCCACTCCCTTCGTACGTCCCGGCTTCCAGGATCCAGATGACGCTGAAGGTACCGCTGGGAAGCGGGACGACGATCAAGCTGCCGGGCTCCACCCCGCTCGGCAGCGATCCGCTCTCGTCGCGGCGAGGCTTCCTCATCCGGTCGGCCGCGCGAGCCTCGCGGCGAGGTTGGCGGTGAACGCGGCGACGCGCGGGTGGGCGTCGTACCCGGGTCGGAGCGCCTCGAGTTGGGCGAGCGCCGCCGCCCGGTCGAAGCCGGGCATCGCTCGCTCGAAGAAGGCGAGCGCCGCGGACGCGGACGCGCCCGTGGGCTGCTCGTACATCGCCGCGAGGTGCACCGCGACGAGCGGCTGCCCGACGAGATCGAGCAGCGTGCCGGTGCGCAGCGACCACGTGGCCAGGGCCGACTCGATCCACGCCTGCTCCTCGGCCTCGCTCGGCGGCGCGAACGGTCCCTCCGGTCGCGGCGCCGGCGGTCTCGCGGCCGGATCGGGCACCCAGCTCGCGCTCGCGGCGCGCACGGCGTCGAGCTGCGCCCGCCCTGCCTCACTCGCGCCATGCTCGAGCAGCGCCACGCCCAGGGCGAGCTCCTCGCGCGACACCCACGGGATCATCCGCCTCACCAGCGCGACGACCTTCTCGACGGGAACGTCGGACGCGGGTGTATAGAGGAGGCTCCCGAGCGCCGCGACGACCGGAGCTGCTCCGTCGAGCCGGCCGGTGCGCGCGAGGTCCGCCAGCGTCACCTCCCAGAGCGCCAGGCGCGCGGCCGTCCAGGCGTCGGCGTCGTCCACGCGCGTGACCGCCCCGCAGTAGGCGCACGCCGTGAGCCCGCGCTCGGGCAGCGGCGCGCCGCATCGCGGGCACGACGCGGCGCCGGCCTCGACGAGCGCGTCGCCGAGCACCTCCACGCGGACGCGCTCGACGATCCCGGAGGCGAGGAGCGGCGCGTAGCCGTCGACGGCCTGCCGAACGAGCGCGCGCGCGTGGTGCTCGACGCCCTCGCGGAGCGCGCCCGGCGGGGCGTCGGGGTGCTCCTTCAGCGCGCGGAAGTAGCCGCGCGCGCGCTCGAGGAGCTCACGCGCGACGACGACCGGATCGCCGCCCCCGGTGAGCCTCGCGCAGACCGCACCGAAGTCGCTCATCGCCGTGCGCACCGCCGGATCGAAGGTGGCGATCTCCTGGAGCGCGATCGTCGCGCCGAGGGCGCCCGCGCGCGCGGCGGGATCGTCCGGCAGAGGCGTCGCGGCGCCGGGGTGGAGCAGCGCCGCCAGCAGCGTGTGCTCCTCCGCGACGACGCGCCAGGCGCCCCGATCGCCGCGCGCGGCCGTGCTGTGAAGCTCCACCGCCAGACGCGCGAGCCGCGCCTCGGCCGCGGACGGCCTCACGAGCCGCAGGACGCCGTCGACGTGGCGCGCCACCTCGGACGACGCGCTCCACCGACCGTCGCCACCGTGCGCGAGCAGCGCCCCGCAG
Source organism: Labilithrix sp. (assembly GCA_019637195.1). Taxonomy (GTDB): domain Bacteria; phylum Myxococcota_A; class Polyangia; order Polyangiales; family Polyangiaceae; genus Labilithrix. The sequence goes on from JAHBWA010000100.1 coordinate 10,366, forward strand.
TGGTGGCACAGGACGACGACCGCGTCGTGCGCCGTCGTCCGCGGGGCCCCGCACACCGCGCAGGTGAGCCCTCGGAGGATCGCCGCTGCCATCCGTTCATGAGACCACGGTTCGCCCCGCTGCACGCGGAGGACAGGAGCGAGAACGGGCGCGCTCTGGGAGATCGTCACGAGCGACGACCCGTCCACGGACTCCGCTGGCTCGCGCACGACCGAGCAGATCCCACCGGCCGACGGTTCGCGGCCGTCGCTCGCGAGCACCTTCACCTCCTTCAGAGTATCATCCCCATGGTGACACCACGCGAGGTCGATGTCGTCTTCGTCCTCGAGAACGTCGCCGGTGTCCGTGCCGCATACGGCGTGAGCGGCTCACCAGGTGAGCTCGAGCTGGCGGTCGAGGTGGACCACGGGCCCCGTCACGTCGCCGCCGCTCACTATGCGCTCCTTCGGGTGCTTCGTCGTGACGAGTGTCGACGCGTCCTCTTCTTCGAGACGTTCCTTCCGCCACTGCTCGCCGCGAGGGTGCGACGCCTGACGATCTCGGACGAGGAGCGCGAAGCGGCGAGGGCTCGCGTGCCGACGACCACTCCGGCGTTGTCCGAAGAGGCTCCATCGCGTTCGTTTCGCACGACGCACGCCGTATCCGCGCTCATCGTGGGCTCGGACTCGGAGCTCTACGCGGTCGGCCTGACCGCCTTCGGTGTCGCCGCTCGAAGGGTCGTCGAGCCTGGGCCGCTCGCTGCGGTCCCAACGGCGCTACGAGAGACCTTCGACGTCATCCTCTGTACCGCGCGGGCGGCTTTCGGTCCGGAGCGCTTCTTGTACGACCTCCGGGCGAGGAACGCGCTCGTTGCGAGCCGCGTCGTCATCGTCGCCGAGAAGGCCGAGGTCGAGCGCACGCTCCAGGAGCTCGACGCTCACGGCTTCTTCAACAGTTGCCTCGTCAGACCGATCGATCCCGAACTGCTCCGCGACGTGGTGCGCACGGGGTGTGTCGTTCTGCCGTTCGCGATCCCGGTGCCACCGGCTCGCGGCTCGCCTCGGTCGAGCAACGCCGAGCTGCGGCGTGTCGTCGTCGTCGACGACGACGTCCCCCCCCGACTGCTCGCGCGCTCCTCCGAGGACGACTCCCTCGAGATCGTCACCGCAGCGAGTGCGTGGGAGGCGCTCGATGCGATCGCCTCTCGCCCGCCTGCCCTCATCCTCTGCAGCTCATCGCTACGCGCGGGAACCACGCTGGTCTACCGACTCCTCTGGGACGCGTATCCGGAGCTGAAGTCGAGGTTTCTCCTCATAGTACCTCCCGGCGCGGTCGTACCGCCCGCCGCCGGGACCCGAACGGCGATCGAGCGCCCCTTAAGCGTTGCGTCGATCCGCGCCGCCCTGTCATCACTCGACCGCCCCCGAGGGGAGACCACGTGAGCGCCCTCTGGAGGCAAGCTCGCCATCCGCCCCGACGCTCGACGCGTGTTGCGTGGTCCGGCAAATATGGCAGCGCGCCGGCGTTCGGTGGCCCGCCCCGCAAGCTCGCCCGCCTGCTGATCGCCGTCGCGGCGCTGGCGAGCATGCATGTGGCGTGCGCATCCCATCAGGGAGCGCCCGGCAAGCACGCGGCCACGTCGACGGTGGGGCCGCAGGCGTCCCGCAACCGCCGGGTCGAGATCGCGCCGATCGTCGGTCACTCCGCGCTCATCACTCAGCTCGCCATCTCACCTTCGAACCGCCTGGTCGTCACGAGCGCATCTGACCGCTTGATGGGCGTGTGGAGCGTCGAGACGGGCGCGCTCCTGCGCACCATCGGCAGCTCCCACGAGCTCGCGCCCCGCCTGGTCCGTGTCACGGACGACGAGACGGCGGTGGTGACGTGCAAGGATGGCACCCTCCGCGAGTTGGACCTCCGCACAGGCGCGGAGACGCGCGTGGAGAAGGCCCATCGCGGCGCGTTCACCGCGGTCCTCGACCGCGCCGGCCGCCGGGCGTTGACCACCTCCATCGGCATGGATGAGCGCGACGCGAACGGACGTCAGCCCCGACGGACAGCGCCTCTTCACGATCGACGAAGGCCTCGTGCACAGCGATCTTGGGCGCCTCGATGTGCGCGCGCAGGTCGGTTGGCGCGGCCCCGTCTCCGCCAGCGCCTGGACGGCCGATCGTACGCAGGCAATCGTGGCGGGAGGCGACGCGCTACGCCTCATCGACACGAGCTCCGGCAGCACGATCCGCCGGATCGACTTCGAATCGGTCGCCGACTGGCAAGCTGCGGTCGCGCCCGACGGCCTCACCGTCGCCGTCAAGCGATGCCGATTCGCCGAATCCGTCCGGCGCCGAGCCCAGGCGATCGGAGCGCGAATCGACATCGTGAGCCTCGAGACGGGCGCGATCGTCAGGACGCTGCGCTCGGCTACCGAAGAGCCGTGTGGTTTCAACTCCACGTTCTCCGGCGACGGGTCGCGCCTGGTCGAATCGGTGGAGCTCGGAGATCATGACGCCGGCTTGCGCATCTGGAACGTGCAGACCGGACGAGCGCAAGCTGCGCGTTGACGGTCGTCGCGAGGCCTGGACTGACTCGTCGACGCGCTCGCGTCGCCCGCGGGCATCGCCCCTCGAGGAGGCGATCGGAGACAAGAGCGACCTACGAGGCCTCGACAGGCGGCTTCATCCTACGCGAGCTCGGCGGCGAACGCGGCGACGGGCTTCTTCTTGATGTGAGCCTTCCACACCTCGCGCAGCGCGAGCGTCATCGGTACGCCGTGCGCGCGCAGCTGCTTGCCGCAGGCGAACAGGCGCGGGTGGTTGCTCATGCCCTTTGGATCCTTGTTGGAGAGAACGACGGATCCGTTGAGCGCCCACCGATCCAGCAGGGTCTTGTTGTCGCCGTCGCGCAGCTGCAAGTCGAGCCCCGCCGCGAGCAAGAGCTCGAGCGCCTCTGCGCTGCAGAGCCCGAACGCCGCGGTGCGCGCCACGGGTAAGCCGTTGTAGCGCGGCAACGGCTCTCCGTGCACCAGGGCGCCAGCTTCGAGCAACAGCTTCATCACCTCGACGCGATCGTGCTCGGTGGCCACCTCGAGAGGCGTTCGACCCGCCGTGCGATTGCCCTCATGGAGCATGGCTGCGCCGTTGGGATCGGCGCCGGCGGCGAGCGCCTCGCGCACGAGCGCGGCGTGCCCCAGGCGGCAGAGACCGATGAACCCCGCCGGGCTGGTCGGGCTGGCCCCGGCGGCGATGGCCTGCGTGGCATCGGCGACGACGCCGTCGGTCTGCTCGTTCCATTCCGCGACCGACTTTGCTTCGTGCCTCAGGGCCGAAGGCGCCCGCTGCGCGATCCACCACAGCGGGTGAAAGCAAGGGTAGCCCTCAGCGACCCGATGCTCGACGCTGGTGACGAGCTCGTCGAGGCTCCGGACGCAGCTGGGCGGCAACGCGGCCACCACGTCGTCGCCGCGGTCGCGCAGGTAGAACATCATCGCCAGGCCCTCGTCGCTCCGCGCTTCGGGGTTCGCGCCCGCGGCGAGCATCCTCTCGACGGCCGCGCGCGATTGTGCGGCCCCGAGCACGGGGCACGCTCCGTAGTTGCCGTTCGGGTCCGCGCCCGCGCGCAGGCACAGGTCGATCGCGGGCATCGAATCGTTCACGAGCGCGGAGTACAGCGTGTGGGTCGGATGGGCGCCGGCAGCGAGACAGCGCTCGAGCAGCGCCGTGTCTGCCCAGCCGCACGCGGCGCCGGCGATCTCGGCGTCGCCGAGATCGACGAGCGCGGTCAGCCGCTCGATGACCTGCAGGCAGACGTCCTTGGCGGCCTCGTCGTTCGCGAAGTAGCGCCGCCTCGCGAAGAAGAAGTCACGCAGCACGGTGGCACCCTGGACCTGCGGTGTGACGAAGCCGTATTCGCCCTTGGGATCGGCGCCGCCGGCCAGCAAGAGCTCGCACCAGCGCCAGGCGAGCGCAGGATCGGTGACGGCGTTGCGCGACGAGATCGTGAGGGGAGTGAACGTCCACCACTGTTGGTTGGGATCGCACCCGAGCGCGAGTAGCGCGGTCAGGTCGCCTCCAATCGCAGCAACGTGCTCGGCACGCGCCGCGGGCTCGCCGGGCCACTTGCCGGAGAGCACCTCCACCAGCAACCCTCGGCGCTGCTTCAGGGTGCTCTCGTCGAGCCCCTTCACGTCGATCCATCGTGACTGCAAGCGTTCCAGAATGCTCACGGATTGCTCCTATGCCGGCGGGTAGCGTACCGGCCGACTGTGGGATCCGGCTACGCGAACCGAGCGTACGTCTGCCTGCCGCGCGGCCTTCCCAAACGCGCTCTGGTTCTTGGCTGGTAGCGCGCCGGACGGACGAGACTCGACTGGCACGATCGAAGCCTGCGGCGCTGTGCGTGGTTCCGCATGCGCGTATCGGCGGGCGTCAGCGCCTCTTCTTCACGGCGTAGCGGAGGTGCGTGACGTTCGACGACGGCAGCACCTCGATGATCTCGAGACCGACGGCGTCGGGATCGATGCCGTCGAACAGGCGCTTTCCGGCGAGGAACGTGGGCGCCACGGAGAGCACGAGCTCGTCGACCACGCCTGCGTTCAGGTACTGGAGGACGAGGTTCGCGCCTCCGGAGATCCGGACGTCCTTGCCGCCGCAGACCTCGCGGGCGCGACGGAGGGCGTCCTCGATGCCGTCGTTGACGAAGTGGAAGGTCGTCCCTCCCTTGCGCGCCCACGGCGCGCGAGCCTCGTGTGTGACGACGAAGACCGGCGCGTGGAACGGCGGCTCCTCGGGCCAGCTCCGCTCGCCGGCCTCGAACATCCGCTTGCCCATGATGCTCACGCCGGTCCGGTCGAAGATCTCCTCGAGGAACCGGTTGTCCGGCCCGGTGTCGCCGCCCTCGCCGAGCTTCAACCTCTGCCGGAACACGCGCTGCTGGAAGACCCACGCGTGGAGATCGCCCCAGCCGTCGCCGCCCATGTTCTCCATGCTCGCGTTCGGCCCCTCGATGCAGCCGTCGAGCGACATGCCCATGCTGACGAACACCTTGCTCATGTTGGAATCCCTGCCCTTCTCCCGTAGAACGTCGGGGCCGTGCACCACTCATCGGTCGCGCTCGAAAAATCCGAACACGCGCTCGTCGCCGCGGCGAAGGGCGGCGACGAAGCCGCCTTTCGCGCGCTCGTCGAGCCCTTGAGCCGCGAGCTGTCGGCGTACGCGTACCGGATGGTCGGCGGCTACCAGGACGCCGAGGACGCGCTTCAGGAGACGCGGCTCAAAGCGTGGCGGCATCTCGGGTCTTACGAGCCGACGGCGAGCTTCCGTTCGTGGGTGTACCGCATCGCGACCAACACGTGCCTCGACATGCTCCGGCAGCGGAAGCGCCGGGTGCTGCCCCAGGACGTTGGGCCGGCCGTCGCGCCTGGACCACCCACGACGGCCATGCGCGAGGACATCCTGTGGCTCGAGCCCTACCCGGACGCGCTCCTGCCGGAGGCGGCGAGCCCAGAGGAGACGCTGCGGCTCCACGAGAGCGTTCGGCTCGCGTTCGTGCGCGCCATGCAGGTGCTCCCCCCGCGCCAGCGCGCGGCCCTCGTCCTTCACGACGTGCTCGACTTCGCCGTCAGCGACGTCGCGACGATGCTCGAGACCACGGTCCCGGCCGTCAATAGCGCGCTCCAGCGCGCGCGCGCGTCGATGGGGACGACGCCGTCCGACCGCGACGAGGAGTCGAGCGCGACGGCGTACGAGCACCTCGAGGCGCGGAAGGCCGAGACGGTCTCGCGCTTCGTCCGCGCCTGGGAGACGGGCGACTTCGGGGAGCTCGTCTCCATGCTGACGGAGGACGCCGTCCTCACGATGCCGCCGTGGGTCTACTGGCTCGACGGCCGCGACGCGATCGTCGCGACGATGCAGAGCCCCGGGACGTGGGAAGGAGAGCCGCGCCCCGGCCGATACCGCATCGTCCCCTGTGGGATGAACGGCCAGCCCGCGGGTCTGGCGTACGTCCGCTTCGGCGACGGTCCCTACGTCCCCGTGTGTTTGACCGTCATGACGCTCGCTCCGGACGGGCGCATCTCCGACATGCACACGTTCGTCCTTCCCGAGCAGTTCATCGCGTGGGGAAATCCGGCCACGCTCGATCCCGCGACGGCGCTCGCGACGGGCGACGATGACGGTCTCGGTACGGCGCCCGACCGCGAAGGCAGACGGACATCTGGCTGACCACCGCCGGGCCCACCTTCTGGTGCTGGACCGACGTATCGTCATCGAGCGATGACTTGGACACGGCAGCCGAGGTGCTGCGCGTCGTTCGTACCGCGGCTGCGAGCGGCATCAGTGATGCGCTCGGCGCTTGCACCGTGAGACCTGCCACCTCGGCGATCGCTAGCTCTTTCGGCGCGCGCGCGATGAAGGCGTACCAAGCGTCTCCGGTGGCGACCTCGTAGATTCGTCGCGGCAGCCCGAGCGCCGCGAGCCGCGCGTTGACCTTCGCGAGGAGCTCCTCGAAGTCGTCGGCGTCCCCGTCCAGCGGGAACCGAAGGCCTTTGAGCGCTTCCTTGGGCGCCTCTGCCATGCGCGCGAAGTCGGCGATCGGGCTCTTCGTATCGTTTCGGATCTTGATGCCGTACCAGACGAACCCCCGATCGAGCGCGGCGCGCGGCTCGTAGATCGACGCGAGCGCCTGAACGGGCGTGTCGAGCCACGTGTGCTCGGGCACGTCCGCCGGCGAGTCGACGAGACCTGCGCGGACCAGCCCGGCGATCCACGCCGGCCGCTTGGCCTTGCTCCTGCCGACGAGCACCCGCTCGCCGCGTGTCACCGACGAGCCGCTCGTCGCGACCTCGGCGCGTAGCACGTGGGCGATCGCGAACTGGCCCTCGACCTCGTTGCCAACGGCCAGCGCGACATCCCCCGCCGCAAGAGCGAGCGGGTGGCGCTTCGGACGGCGATCGGATCCATGTCCATGCGGTCGACCGTATCACCCACGCTCTCCGGCGGACCGCTATCTGGGCTGGGGAAAGCTCGCCCGGCCACCGACTCGACGCGGCGGTCGTGGGGGTGGCGAACCGGCCGACGCGTGAGCCGAACGCCACGCACCGACGGATGAGCGCCATGAGATAGCCTGGACTCCTCATCGCATGGACCTTCGGCTGCGCAACCTCGAGCGGCTCGATTCTCGCGCCGTGCCGCTTCCTCACGGCACGGAGGTGGTGACGCGCGTCGACCGCGTCATCGGAGCGCGGCGCGTCCCCCAAGGCACGGTCGGGCGCGTGACGAAGATGGACGGCGACGCCGTCGACGTCACCGTCGTGGGAGTCGGCGTCCTCCGGTACGTGCGGACAGAGCTCACGCCACGTCGTCTCGGACAGGCGCTCTTCGCTCATCGACGTGCGGACGCTTGGGACGCGCTCCGCCCCTGCGTCGTCCTCGATGCGATCGTGGGCTCGCGCGCGTGGGGGCTCGCGGACGCCTCGTCCGACGAGGATCGGCGCGGCGTCTTCGCCCTGCCGTTGCCGTGGACGCAGGGGCTCGTCGCGGCGCCCGAAGACCTCGTCAGCGCCGACGGCAGCGCAACCTACTGGTCCACGGGAAAGACGGCGAAGCAGGCGCTGCGCGCGGATCCCAACACGCTCGAGATGTTGTTCCTCCCTGGCGTGACGCCACTCGACCCGATCGGCGAGTGGATGCTCGAGGCGCGGGACGCCTTCGTCTCGACCGAGATCCATGGGACGTTCGGCCGCTACGCCCTCGGCCAGCTCCGTCGACTCGAGCAAGGCCTGCGCCTCGCAGAGCACCGCGCCGTCGTCCTCGACTGGCTCCGCGAGGAGCCGGAGCTCACGATCGACGCGGTCGCGAAGAAGCTCGCCGACCTGTCGACGCGCGCCGCGCCCACGGAGGCGGACCGTCTCCACCAGGCCAAGCAGTACATCAAGCAGCTCTATCGCTCCATGCACGATCAGGGGCTCCTCGATGCGAACGAGTTCGCGGCCCTCGTACGGTTCTCGCGCGACAAGGCGGTCGACTTCGAGCTGCCGCGCGAGCTCCGGCCGAAGAACGCGTACAACCTGGTCCGGCTCATCGCGACCGCCACGCGCTGGCTGCGCGAAGGGACGCCGACCTTCGAGGTCGAGGAGCCGCTCCGCTCGCGCCTGTTCGCCATCAAGCGCGGAGAGGTCGCCCTCTCGGAGGTCCTCGCCGAGGCCGACGCGATGGCTCCCGATCTCGAAGCCGCGCGGCGCGCCTCGACGCTGCCGAGGCGACCTGACGTCGGCCGCATCGACGGCCTCCTCCGACGCATCGGTGAGGAGCTCGCCCGTCGATGGATCTCGCGCGCCGAAGGTCCCTTCGGAAGAGATGCGCCGCCGGCGCCGGAGGTCATATGGAACGAGTAGCCATTCCCGCGCGCGTGACGGACGCTCTGACCACCGAGCAGTCGGCCGTGATGAAGCGCGTGCTCGAGGAAGAGGAAGCGCGGCGTGAGCACGTCGTCGTCTATCTGAGCGGCGCACACGCGTACGGGTTTCCGTCACCCGACAGCGACCTGGATCTGAAGGCAATTCACGTCGCGAACACGGCGGACCTCCTCGGTTTCGAGCCTTCGGCGCCGACGGTCGATCGCGCCGAGATCATCGACGGCGTCGAGATCGACTACACGTCGAACGAGCTCGCTCACGCGCTCGCCGGCATCCTCGGCGGCAACGGGAACTTCATCGAGCGTGTCCTCGGCAGGATGACGCCTCACGCATCGAGCCTCCTCGACGAGCTGCGCCCGCTCGTCCTGCGAGCGCTGAGCAGGCGTGTTCACCGGCACTACAACGGCTTCGCGGGCAACCAGCTCCGCTTCCTGGAGAAGGAGCCAACGGCGAAGAAGCTCCTCTACGTGCTTCGCACGACGCTCACGGGGATTCATCTCCTCGAGACCGGCGAGCTCGAGGCCGACCTCTCTCGCCTCATGGTCGACTACGGTGTGTCCGACGCCGCCGCGCTGATCGAGCGGAAGCGCGCGGGGGAGCGCGTCGGCCTCGACCCGGCGCTCCTCGAAGCCTGGCGCCCGCGCGTCGACGCGCTCTTCGGCCGCCTGGACACGGCGCGCGCGACGAGCCCGCTACCGGAGGCTCCGCCGAACGAGGACGAGCTTCGAGCGTGGCTCCTCGCCGTCCGACGCTCTCGGTTTCGCTAGACCAGGTGTGACATCGTCCACGCCCTCGGGGTGTCCTTTCGATCGACGCGGCGTTCGAGCGCCGCGACGTAGAACGAGAGCTACCCCAGGTATGCAGGCTCGAACGTCTTCGTCACCACTGCATCCGGGCGAGCGGCAGGCTCTGCGGGCAGAGGTGAAGGTGGGGGCTGGCCTCGACGATCTCGGGGGTGGCGGCGCGGCCGCCGTCGAGCGCGCGCGCCTCCTCCACGAGCTGCGCGACGGCCGCCGTGAGATCGCCGAGCTTCTCGAGGGCGTTCGCGCGGAGCACCCCCGCCTGGAGCCGCGACGGGAGGGCGATCGGGACCGCGGTCGGGCTGGGGCCGAGGGCGGCGAGCGCGCTCCGGAAGTCGCCGTGCGCGGTCGCGAGCGTGGCGTAGGTCACACGGTAGGCCGTGTCGGCCTGGAGATCGGCCGAACGCGGATCGCAGGCAGCGAACCAGGTCTGGGCCGAGGCCAGATCTCCGACCCGCGCGGACGCGCGCGCGAGGCTGCAGCGGAGCACCTGCTTCTGCGACGGATCGCGGAGCGCGTCGAGCGCGCTCTCGAGCAGCGCGCGCTGGCGCGGCAGGTCCTCGGCCCTGGCGGCGAAATGACCCGAGAGCACTCCAGTGAGGAGGACGGCGTTGTCGCCGGCGGCGAAGTCGCCCGCGCTCGCGCGCTGGCAGTACATGCGCCAGACGCCGAGCATCGGCCCGACCCGCTCGGGGGTCAGGGGGCCACCCGCGAGCACCGCGAGCATCTCGGGCGGCAGGCGCTTGCTGCCGAAGCTCGCCGCCTGCGCCCGTAGGCCCTCGATGCGCTCCGCCTCGGAGAGGGGCGAGGCGGCGTGCTGGAGGGGGGCGTCGTCGCGCGCGGCCACCACGAGCGGCGCCTGGCAGTATGTGCATTGCGCCTGGCCGCCTTGACGCCCGAGCTGGATCGGTGCGCCGCACTGCGGACACGTGAGGATGCGAACGTCGGTCGAGAACGCGCTCATCTGCACACCATATCTCCCTCGACGCGCCAAATGCGCGAGGCCAGGTGCTTACAAGCACGTGTAAGCGGCGGAATGCGCGAGGCCAGGTGCGCACGAGCCGCGTGGAAGCGGCCGAAGTGCCGTTCCACGTGGATCCGCGTCGACAGGGCGTCGCCCGGACGAAGCAGGCCGGCGACCGGGGACGTGAGCGCTCGCGCCGCCTCCAAGGCGGCCTCGCTCGTGTGGAGCAGTACAGAATGCGTACTTCATACCGCGTATACGAGCGGCTTCAGTGTTACGGTTCTCCATATGCACCGTCGAATCAGGCTCGCGGCGGTCCTCCTCTGCGCCAGCGCGATGGCATGTGACGGGGGAGCCGACTCGCCCGCCGATTCCGCCGGCGAAGACACAGGCAGCATCGAAGATGGGCACGACGGAGGCGACGCTCTCCCTTCGGCGGACACCGATGCGTCTACGCCGGTCACGCGGACGTGCACCGTCGACGAGGTCGAGCATCCGGACGGCACGACCAACCCCGCCAACCCTTGTCAGGCCTGCATCGTCGACACCTCGACGAGCGCCTGGAGTCGCGTCCTCGACGGGACCGCGTGCGGCGAAGGGCGGATCTGCGCCCTGGGCTCGTGCGCACCGCGATGCTTCATCGACGGCTCCATCCATGTCGAGAACGCGACGCACCCTACGGAGTCCTGCCTGTCGTGCCGGCCCGATCTGAGCACCACCACCTGGACTCCGGCGACCAACGGCAGCCTCTGCGGCAGCGCGCTCATTTGCAATGACGGGGTCTGCGGCACCGGCTGTCATGTCGAGGGCACCGCATACGATCCCGGCGCACCCAATCCGGCCAACCCGTGTGAGACGTGCGCGCCCTCCGTCAGCACGGACGCATGGACCCGCGAGCCCGACGGCACAGCATGCCCGGGCTCGATGATCTGCGCGAGCGGCGCCTGCGCGTCGGCCTGCTTCATCGACGACGCGAGCCACGCCGACGGCGCGGTCAACAGCGCAAACCGCTGTCAGACCTGCGTCGCCGCCACGAACAACTTCAGCTGGACGGATCGCGCGCTGGGCGCGGCCTGCGACACCGCCAAGGTCTGCAACGCCAGCAACGCCTGCGTCGCGGGCTGCTTTGTCGACGGCAGCGTGCGCGCGCCGGGCACCCTCCACCAGAACAACTTTTGTCGCAGCTGCCAGCCCGACGTCGACACCACGGCGTGGACCGCACGGCCGGTCGGCACGTCGTGCGTGACGGGCTACATCTGCAACGCCTCGAGCCAGTGCGTCCAGGGTTGTGCCATCGGCGGCACCTTCTACGCCGCGAACGCGACCCACCCCACCAACGCCTGCCTTCAGTGTCAGCCGTCGAACAGCACGACGGCATGGTCGAACCGTGACGAAGGCACGTCGTGCGGCGCGGGGCGCTACTGCGGGCTCGGTACCTGCTCGCGCGGCGCGCTCTTTTCCCATACCGGCGGCGCACAAGACTGGACCGTCCCGGCGGGGATCCGCAACATCAGGGTCTCGGCGATCGGCGGCGCGGGTGGCGCGATCGGCATCGAGTCGGTGGGCGGCCTGGGCGGCCTCGTGCACGCGACGCTCGCGGTCAATCCCGGCGAGAGCCTCCGCGTCAACGTGGGCGGGGGTGGCTCGATGACCGGGAACTTCTGCAATTCGGCTGGCGGATGGAACGGCGGCGGCGTGGGCGGCACCTACGGGAGTGGCCGCGACGGATGCGGCGGCGGCGGCGGCTCCGACGTGCGACGCGGTGGCACCGACGTCGGTAGACGCGTCCTGGTCGCGGGCGGCGGCGGCGGCGGCGGCGGCAGAGGCGGCACCGGCGGAGGGGGTGGTGGCTCGACCGGCGCCAACGGCATGGGCGGGCTCTTCCAGGGCGGGGGCGGCGGTCGACAGGTGCCCGGCCAAACTGTGGGCAGCGTTCAGAACTGCGCCTCACCATGCGTCTACTACGGCGGTCCCAGCCAGGGCGCGGCTGGCTACGGGGGTAACGGCGGCGATACGAGCCTCGGCGGCGGCGGCGGCGGCGGCGGCGGCTATTACGGCGGGTCGGGCGGGCAAGACTCCGGAATGGGCGGGGGCGGCGGCTCGGGCTGGGCGATCGACTCCGCGACGAACGTCATCTCGACGCGTCGCGCGGGCGTCGGCCGAGGGCAGCACGGCGTGGTGGTCATCTTTTATTGAGTATCGCCGGCTTGCCCGCACCGACAACGGCTCGCCGACGGCCGACCGAGCCCAACGGCCTTAGATATCCGCCACGAGCTCGGGGTAGCGCCACTCGCCACGGAAAAGCTTTGCAGCCCCCCGCGCGTCGATCTTCCAGAGGTGGCCTCCACGCTCCTCGAGTCGGAGCGCACGCGTCGGCTGCCAGACTTCTGCCTGGCTCCCATCGAGACGCAGGATCTCGCGTCCTGCGGAGACGAGGATTTCCCCCTCGTAGGGTACCGCGGTCGCGCAGCTGAGCGTGCGATCGCCGGTATCGACTTCCGTCAGATCGTCGCGAGCGCCCACGAGGATCGTTGCCCTCGCTCCGGTCGCGACGAAGCGGCCGGCGCCGATGGGGAGGACACACGTGATGTCCGTGTCGACGGGCGTCTCGTACGGGACGATGGCACCGGCCACGACCTCGCCGACGAGGCCGCGCTGACCGGCGACCAACATCCGCCCCGCGTCGTCCAGCGCGAGGTCGTAGAGGTAATTGCCCTGCACTTCGTTCGTCAGGGCCTCCCACGCTGAGCCGTTCCAAAGATAAATCAGGTTGTGATCGCCGATCCCGTAGAGGCGTTCACCGAGGAAGCGAAGGTCGTTGATGCGGCCCGTGCGCTTTCGTTTGCCTGCGAAGTCCGACCAGCCGCTGCCATCGTGCTCGTGGACCTTGCTGTCGGCGTCGACGACGTAGAGGCGCGATCCCGACCAGCAGATACCGGTGATCTCCGTCTCGAACACGCGCAGCACCCGTGCCGCGCTCTGGTCGGCCTCGAAGATGATGCTCGTATCCATTTCCGGCGGACCGCCCTCGGCGACCGGATGGGTCAAGAGGTATGCCTGGCCCGAGGGCCGAACGGACATCGAGCTCACCGTGATCCCATCTGGCGACGCGAATTTCATTGTCTCCTCCTGAAAGCAAACCGCGCCGGAGCCGACGGCTCCGTCATTGTGATCGAGCCCCGCCGGCTTGGCCTTCGCGAGCGTCCGCGTGAAGAAGTCCGCGTGAAGCGTGCCGGCTGCGGGCGGCGCGTTCCGTCGCAGCGAGCCGCCGGAGCTTGGGCCGTCGCAGCGCTTCCTGAGCGTGTCACGGCTCGAGCGGAGCCCGCGACGACCATCGCGTCACCGTCGGCGAGATGCGGCACACCCAATGATCGAGCCAAACCGTGCCGCACGCAAGACGCACGCGAAGCGCCTGAATCACCCTGGGATCTCCAGAGCCCGAACTACGGATCTGGCCGCCGACCGACCCACTCGAGGAACGTGGTTCGCTGAACGGATACCATGAGTCCAGCCACCACGGCCGGGCACGAAAGTGCGACTGCTCAAACTCGATCGGCGGAACAAAGCCGAGATGGCCCGCGCTCTCTCCACTACTCATGCCCGAAGCAGCTCCCGCGTCCACGTCTCCACGTCGGACGCGACCAGGCGACTTGCTCAGGCTTACGCAGAAGTCCGCGACGCGGCATCGGTGCGGGAGATCCACCTTCGCGGCACCGTTCCCGCGTTCCCGCGGCGTCGGTCGTACAGGCCGTGGCCGCATCCTGCTCCACCGCCAGGGACGACTGGTCGCGCTCTCCGAAACGACAAAGCCCCCGGCGGGGGAGCCGAGGGCTGGGTCGTGGTGCGGCTATCAGTTGCGCGGGGGCGATTCGCGGGCTGGAGCACGTGGCTTTCAAGGCGTTTTCGCTGCCGCTCGTGGCGTGACGGGTCGTCCGCCCGCGGAACTACACCGACGGGACGGACGCCCTCCCGATCTGACCGAGGACCTCAGCCACCATCGTCAGGCGTCATTCCGAACTCTCGGCTCCCTTTCACGCGCGACGTCGCTTCGTTCAGCGTGACCTGGCGCGAAGTTGTTCTGGAAAGGCCGCGTCGGTTTCGTCGGCCCGAGATTCGAGTGCGCCCGCTTCGACAAGGACGCGGATGCGCCAGCTCAGCACCCAGAGCCCGCTGGGATTCTCGGCCAAGACGCGAGCGACGACGAGGCGAGCCCGAGTCCACTCGCTGCGGCATGCCTCGACGAGTGCGTCGTCGTAGACCGTCACTGGACGTCTCACGAAGTCTTCACCGTCGATGTGGTGAATCCAATCTCCGGGCACGTCGCGCACGCTTTCCCAACGAGCAGCGCGTCGAGCGACTTCTTCAGCCGACACGCGAACGCAGGAGGCCAAGCCGCGCGCGAGGTCGTCGGCGCTCGCCAGCGAGACGCTGTCGTAGAACTCCGGGCGGGACTCGCCGGACGGCCACGATCTCGCCTTGGTCCGAAAGGCTACCTCGTGAACGCGGTGGGCGTGGTCGCGGAGGTGCCAGCACCCGCGGAGCGAAAGGATGCGTTCGGCGGGATGAGGGCCATGCCAGAGAACCACGTTCGCGTCGTCGGCCACGATGGATCGCCAAAGTGGCGCATCGTCGAAGTCGCCAGGAGGCAGCGCCTCCGCTTCGGCTCCGAGGATTCGTCTCCGCCAGGCAGCACGCGATTGACCGTCAGTGTCGATATCGTGAAGCGGCCCCTCGTTCGGCATCTCATCCGGCAGCTCGAGTACGCGCTCCTTTCGATCGAGCTTCGCCAAGAGCTCCTCGACATGTTCTCTGGCCGGCGTGCTGCTCGTCAGATGGACGAAGGCTCCAGCGGACATGAGGCAAGCCTACAGCGGCTACGACGACGAATGGAGGACGTATCGAGTCTTCGCCCCACGGGGGACGAGCAGCACCCCGACCTGACGAGGACCTCAGCCACCATCGTCACGATCTCCGCTTCCGTCTCGTCGTCGGCGCGCGCGCGCTGCGCTGCGAGGTTGAGACCTTTCCAGCGTCGCCCGCGGGCGAATCGTCTGCTTCTGCTGGCGCAAGCTGGGCATACAGCTCGTGCAGCTTTCGCCGCAGGAGCGCTTTCGGTGGGAGCATGGTCTGGTACTCCGCGACCAGCGTCGGCGAGATCGTGCGCGCGAGCGCGTACTCGACGACCTCGTCGTCCTTCGTCGCGCAGAGCAGGACGCCGATCGACGGCCGCTCGTGCGGCTTCTTCACGTCACGATCGAGCGCCTCGACGTAGAACGAGAGCTGTCCCAGGTCCGCGGGCTTGAACTTCTCCGTCTTCAGCTCGAACGCGACGAGACAGCAGAGACCGCGGTGGAAGAACACGAGATCGATCGCGAAGTCCTGCTTGCCGACCTGGACCGGGTATTCGGAGCCGACGAAGCAGAAGTCGCGACCGAGCTCGGTGATGAACCGCCCGAGGTTGCGGAGGAGCGCGTGATGGAGATCTGCCTCGGAGTGGCCATCGGAAAGGCCCAGGAACTCGAGGCTGTAGGCGTTCTTGAACTCGTCGGCGGCGGGCGGGTGCATCTGCGCCAGCGTCGGCGACAACTTCATTCCGCGCGCGTCTCCGCGCAGGGCCGCCCCCGTACGGATCTGTC
Organism: Labilithrix sp.; assembly: GCA_019637195.1. Classification (GTDB taxonomy): domain Bacteria; phylum Myxococcota_A; class Polyangia; order Polyangiales; family Polyangiaceae; genus Labilithrix. The sequence goes on from JAHBWA010000100.1 coordinate 26,155, forward strand.
GATCGAGCTCGCGCTTCGTCCACTTCCCTCTGACCGCGGCGAGCATGTAGAAGTGCCGCTCGTCGGCGACCTTCGTCTGGCCGAGAATGATGAGGTGATGCGTCCACGGCAATTGTCTCACCAGCGGTGAGACTTTTTCGTCACCTCGATAAGCCTCGTAGAACTGGCGCATCCGGAAGAGATTCGGCCGCGTGTAGCCCCTCATCCCCGGGTACTCGCGCGCGATCGTCGCCGCGAGCTCGTCGACCACGCCGTCGCCCCACTCGGCGCTCGCGATCTTCTTGCTGATGTACCCACCAAGTTCCCAGTACAGGCCGACAAGCTCGCTGTTGACTGCCTGGTAGGCGCGACGGCGCGCGGAGTCGATGAGCGCGAGGACCTCGTCGAACTTCGCCGCTCGCGCCGCCTGGCGCGGCTTCGCCACGATCCTCTGTTCGCCCACCTTCGCTGGACTCTTCGAGCGAGGCCTCGTCATGTTCGAGGCCTATCGAACGGCCTGCGTCGGCTCACGCTCGACCAACGCGTCTTCATGGAACGACACCATGCACCAGATCGCCCGGGATCGGTTGACGAACTGACGTCGCGCATGTTCCGGATCGTGGGTGCCTACTCCGAGGTCAAGTCGTCCGGTTCGGGCAGATCGACCATCTTCGCCAGGTGGCTCGGCATCTTGCCGTAGACGTCCTCGCTGATGGGCGTCTTCAGGATCTTGTTCAGAGTGCCCTTCCGCTTGGCCTGAAGCAGTCTCTCGTAGGAATAGTCCGCCATCAGGTTGTCCGAGAGTTCGCGGTTCCACGCCCAGACGAAGCGCGAACCCACCATTCGCATGAACCCGAGCTCCAGCAACTTGGGCACGTGGCCACGTCCCTTCAGCTTTCCCTTCGCGGTGCGCCGCTCGTCCGACATGGGCCACGGGTCGACGAGCATCAACACTGGCGCGTCCATCATCGCCAGCGAGGCGGCCACCGCTTGCGTCAGCTCCGCAGAATCGGTCCCTTTCGACGCCTCTACATGACGGAGGATCGTGATTCGCTGCGCCATGGTCACGTCGGGCGCGAAGTCGAAGACCGCCTCGCATGCGCGGACCTCGCGGATCAGCGCCTCTACGTAGCGCAGTGACCCATCAGCGACGCCGGGATGCGGGTCGGCCGAGAGCGTGGGAAGTTCAGGCGCCGACGGCCTTGAACGCCGCGGGAGTGAGCTGGTCAAGGGGTAGCGCGAAGACGTCGCGATGGGTTCCGAGTCGCTCGAAAGCCCAGGAGAGGTAGCGGTGTACGGCGACGCCTTGGGCGCGGCAGGTGGCGACGATGCCGAGCAGGACGCACGCGCGGTGAGCGCCCTCGGTGCTGCCGGCGAAGAGCATGTTGAGACGGAGCTTCGCGACGTTCTGAAACTCGCGCTCGGTCGGCGAGTTGTCGATGGGGACCTCGGGGTCGTCGACGAAGCGGAAGAGGGCGTCGCCGTGATTGTCGTAGTAGCGAATCGCCGCCGTCAGCGGCTCGGAGGGCAGAAGCGTGGGGGCGACGGCCTGGCGCCACCGCGCGAAGTCATCGGCGATCGGTCGGATGCGTCGCTGCCGATGCTCGCGCAGAGCGTCTCCGCGGAGGCCGAGCGTTTGCGCGGCCTCCTCTTCACCGTAGATGGCGCCGAGGAAGGCGCCGCCCTCGGCGGCGAGGATGGGTTGGGTGTCCTCGGCGTCGCGGAACTTCCGGCGACCGTGCGCGTTGCAACCGGCTTCGATGACGCGGCCGGTGGCGTAGACGGCGTTGAAGCGGTGCTCGGCGTCGGCGGTGAGCGTGCCGCGAAACGGTTGGAGCTTCGCGGCGACGGAGACGCCCGCCTTGTCCGCCTCGTACTGGAAGACTGCGACCTCGCGGTTCCGATAGAGCTCGACGTAGCCGTTGTGCGCTGCCGCGAGCTTCGGCACGATGACCTTCAAGCCGGTGCCATCGGTCGCCATCCAGCTGCTGGAGAGCAGCTGCTTCCAGTGAAGGCCGTCGATGCCGCCGAGCAGGTCGGCTGCGCGCTCGATGAACGTGACGAGCGTGCTCATCGCGAGGGGCACGCCGCGTTCGGCAAGGTCGCGACGGATGCGGTCGAGCGGCGTGAGCAGCCAGAACTTCTGGTAGACGAGCCACGCGAGCCAATCGCACGTGACCTTCGAGCGCTCGTAGGGCGCGGGGAGCGAGCGGAGCGTGGTGCGCGCCCCGCACTTCCGGCATCGGCATGTGAGGCGGCGAACGAGGCGACGCCGCTGATGCTCCTTGACGACGTGGAGCTTCTCTTCGCGGAGATCATCGACGACATCGAGCGAGGTTGCGCCGCAATCGCCGCAAGCCTCGGGACGAAGCTCGTGCTCCTCGGCCTCGAGGTGACCCGGGATGGACTTTCGCCCCGTGGGCCTTGCCTTCTCCTTCTTCGGCGCGCTCTCTTCCGAGGGCTTGTCGGGCGGCTTCGGGCGTTCGTCGAACGCGCGTCGGGCGTCGGGCTCGACGAGCGGCGGCGGAACGGCCGGCTTCTCGACGGCGGGCCTGCGCTGCTTGCGCTGGGCCACCGCGAGCAACTCCGCGACGCGCTCGTTCAGCCGCGCGAGCTGGGTGAGAAGTCCGCCGACCTGCATTGCGAGGCTCGCGACCTGCTTGCGCAGCGCCGCGTTCTCCTCGCGCAGGCTCTCCAGCTCGTCCACGGTCGAGCAGAGATCATACTCGGCAGTCCATGTCGATCCCCTTGCTCACTTTTCGAGCATGGGTCGCCGGTACCAGCCGGTTCGGGCAGCGGTGAAGTCGATGCCGGCGAGCAGGGACGCGAACGTCGAGCCGTCGATGGCGATCTGCGTCGTGTCGCTAGGGAGGGCGGGAAGCTGGAAGCTGCCGGCCTCGAGACGCTTCGCGAGAACACACCAGCCCGAGCCGTCGAACCACAATGCCTTCGCGAGCCGCCTCCTCTTGTTGAGGAACAAGTAGAGATGGCCGTCGACAGGATCGAGTCCGAGGCGTCGGACCGCGCCGGCGAGTGCGTCGAACGAGCCGCGCATGTCGAGAGGCGCCACGGCGACGAACACGCGCACCGTCGGCGGCAGACTCAGCACGCGCGCAGGGCCTCCATCACGCGCCGCAACGTCACGACCGAAACGTCGTCACCGAATTCCAGCCGCGCGCCCGCGATCTCCAGGACGTACCGCGCCGTCATCCTCGCGGCGACCGGCGTCGTGGGCACGAGCTCGACGAGAGCTGGCCGAATCATCGCGGGCAGCGCTCGCTTTCGCGGCGGCACCCCAGCCTTTGACCGTTCCAGATTTATGCCCCAGGCGCGGAGCGAGCGTCCGTCGACACCATGCGCGCGCCCCCACTCCCCTGCGCTCTGGCCCGCGAGCCGAGCGGCACGCATGCATCGCCGGGCGTCGGCCTCGTCCTCGATCTTCCTGGCTCGCGCCACGTCCACCTCCGCGTCGCGCCCATCCTGCCGGGCGTCACCCGCAGACGTCATCCCGGTGTCGCTGATGGGTCACGTAGCGCACGACGTCCCCGTCGTGGGCGTCTGCTTCGTCCCAGATCTGGAGATCGCTCTCGACGCTCCAATCCTGCGTGATCCTGTAGCCGTCCACCCAACCGAGCTTGACGAGCTTCTCGTCGTCACCCTCGTAGGTCGCCACGTCGTAGTGGAACTTCGCGATGTGCGGCCACTCCTCGGAGTACGCACACTCATCCCCGCGGCTCCGCAGGTGCAACCGCGCGTCCGCCGCGAACTCTTCGACATCTTCGAGCATCATGCACCTCCACTACTCGTCTGAGCATCGACAACTCGACGACACGCTCGATGAAGGGCGCGCAGAGCGTCGACGGCATGGTCGCCCCAGTGGGTGTCGAAGGAGAAGCGCCACTCCCAGACGGCGTCTGCCATGTTGCCCTTTTCCCAGTGCCAGAGCCCCCGACGGACATCTCCGTAGACGTCGAGAATGTCGTCGGAGAGCGACCCGGCGACCGGAACGCTCTCCTCATATGGGTCAAAGACCTCCCAGTAGACCTCATGCTCCTCGAAGCCTGGCCACCCCTCCGGAACGGGGTAGCGTGGCGCCTCGCGCTCGGTTACCCGCTCGGCGTTCGGAAGCATGGCACCCGCGGAGTACAGAGCGAGGAGCTCTCGACGAGCATGCTCGAGCCGCTCAATGACAGTCACCGTCCCGGCCGAAGTGACGCACTTGCAGAAGCTCTCCGCGGCTCGAACGAATCCGGCCACCGCCGAACTGAATGGAACCGGCCAGGCCCTCTCGACCACCTGGACGTGGCCGACGATCCGAGCGCCCTCCATCAAGGGTATCGTCGCGCCCGGCCGGACGTGATCCCAGAACTCCGGCCGCAGTGGCTCAAGCCTCGCGTCGCCCTCCGCTCCCGGAGCGAGTTCGTCGGCGCCGAGAAGCATGATTCGCCCGTCGTTCAGCATCGACTCGTCGTTCCAGACGTTGCCGATGTCGAAGAGCGGTCGGTAGTTGCTGCGAATGGCGGTCTGTCGGCCTCCGTCTGCGGTCGACCGCAGTTGTACTCGGACGATGAAGGCGGGCCGTTCATCGCTCACGGGAGCCTCCCGGCATCGTGCTTCTTCACGAGGTATGTGACGACAGCGGCGCAGACGGTCGTAACGAGCTCGGCATCCTCTGCCGACGGCTCTCGTCCTTCCTGGAGATGTCGGCCGACCTCGGAGGCGTAGCCCCAGGCTTTCTCGACTGCCACATCCAATGGCCGTGGGATGGCCAGCTTGGTGCCGTAGTTCTTCATGAGCGTGCCGAGCGTCGGTTTCGGATCGCCGCTGATGTCTCGGGCTACGCACTCGAGGGCTGCCATCGAGTGTTGAATCGCGCCGGTTCGGTCTGGCTCGGGCCGTCGCGAAAGGTCGCTGAGCGCCTCTGCGACTTCGTTTTGAGCGGTAGCCCTGCTCGACTGCCGCAACACGGCTTGAGCCGACGAGACCGCCTGCTCGAAGGGTTGATCGCCTCGGTAGACGATCTGCCCGTGCTGCATCTTCCAGCCGATGCCTTGCTCGTAAAGGATGTCGTTCAGCTTGTTCTCGAAGTCTGCGGCGCTGCCATCCCGCGTTCTGAACCCGCTCTGCCGCGCCGCAGCTTCGGCGTAGAACGCCTCCGCGATGTCGAAGACGCGGTACCACGTACAGGTCGAGATCAGGTCCTTCACTTCGCCAGCGATGTTGGGGTGCTCGCTCCAGTTGCCCTGATCGGGCATCACGCGCAAAACGCGGCAGATCAGCGCTCGCTGATCTGACGGGGCAGAGAACCCCTCCTCGGCCGCGATCTGCACCACCGCGTACCCGAGCGCCTCGGGCGCGTCCTCGCGCACCGTGATCGGCGCGGCCTGTCCTGAGTAGCCGTGGCGTCGGCTGAATGAGGTCATTCGGCCGCTCTCGCCGGTAGCAGGCTAGCATTACCTTTCATCGTCCCTCCCCAAGGCGACAGCAGTCGCGTTGACGCTCGCCGCATCATGTCGGCTCCTGCGAGGCCTTCCCTCGTCGCACGCGCGTCTGGGTGCCCGCATTCGGCGCCGACGCCGTCGTGCCAGGAACGAAGGGCGACAGCCCGACACGGGCCTCGCCCTGCACGACCACGAAGGCCTCCTGCTTTGCACGCGTGATCGCATTGTACGCCAGGGAGGCCGAGACCGATCGACGCGACAGCGGTCGGGCCTGCTCGAGCAGCGGCGGGGTCGCCGAGCCAGCCGCCGTGCGCTGGACCCGGGATGCTTTGAGCGCGGCGCGAGCTACTGCACGTTCCAATCAGGAACCGCGACGGCACGCGCAGTCTGCAGATCGCTACCTCCATCGACGATCAGCTCATGCGTGATCCATGAACCGGGAACGCGCGTTCGGAGGTCCCTTCCCTGCTTATAGTCACGGATGTAGCCGAAGTGGCGAGGAAGCAGCTCGCTCGGCGGCAACCATGGTCGACGGCGGCCAGCGTCGATTTCAGTCATGAGGACGTGGCCGTCAAAGACAAACTCGGTCCATGCGAACGGTGACGCGGAAATCTCGAAGTCGACGTCCCGCCATTCGTAGACCGGCGACTCGCTCAAATGGCAGCGTTCGATCACGAACGCGAAGTCATTGCCCGGCGCCAGAATCGCGCCTCCCTGCGGATGCGGGAGACGCGCACCTTCAGGGACTCGCGCTTGAACGAGCGTCCACTTGACGATGTCCTGAGTGATCTCTTTCTTGAACTGGCGCTCCGAGATGTGACGAACGACCTCGTGGCCGTCATCCACGTCGAGCGGACCAACGACGCGAATTCCTCGACCATACGAGCGTCGACCGTGAAGCACCGTGCGCAGCAGCTCGGCGGTGTCGAGCGCATACGAGGTCATCATCGCGTCGAGCTCGTGCGACTGGAACGCTCGAGCCCACATGGCCAAGCAGTAGCCTAGTTCGGACGCAGGCTTCTCCGCGATGGGCACCATCCGATCGCGCCGGTAGTCATGAACCTCGAAGTCGAGGAGATGGCCGAGCATCATCGCGTGCCGAGCCGCGTCG
>JAHBWA010000101.1 GCA_019637195.1 Labilithrix sp.
TCACCGCGTGCACCGGCCTCGGCTTCGGCATCGCGTCGGAGGCGCGGAGCTGGCTCGTCAAGATCGGCGCGCCGGTCGTCGGGTTCGGCTGCGCGATGGCGATGCACGCGATGCACAACTTCCTGCCCACGGTCTTCGGCGAGGAGGGCCTCGTGCTGATGCTCCTCATCTCGTGGCTGATCGACATCCTCTTCTTCGTCCTGCTCGCGCTGCTCGTCGTGCGGGATCGGAGCATCGTGGTGCGGGAGCTGTTCGGCGAGGTCGGCGGCTTGCTTCACCCGCGCGAGCTGAAGCTCGTGTCGAGCTACTTCAGCCTCGGCTTCAAGAACTGGGGCGTCCTCTTCTCGAAGGGCTGGGCGGCGTTCAGCGTCCGCCGCAAGAAGCAGCTCCAGCTCGTGGAGCTCGCGTTCGTGAAGAGCCGCCGCCGGCGCGGCGAGCGCGGCCCCGACCTCGACCGCAAGGAGGCGGAGCTTCGCCGCGACATCACGATCGCGAACCAGCGCGGCGTATGGATCGGCAGCTGACGCGGGCCACCCCACGATCGCCGCGCCCGAGGGCTGACACCCCTGCCAGGGGTCGCTCCATCTGGCACGCGTAAAACGGCGTGATTTGCCCGAAAATTGGACGAGCGCGACCGTGGCACACCGGTTGCTCGAACGGCTCCTCGGAGGTTCTGGATGAGACGTCACATGCGGAGCAGCGTGCTCCTGCCGTGTCTCGTGTTCCTGGTCACGGCGTGCGGCGCCGACGCGCTGAGCGGGATGGAGCGCGCCGCTTCGGACGACGACGCGCGCGCGCCCGGCGAGGGCGTAGGCGGGGCGCCCGGCGCCGACGGGGATCCCCCCGAGCGCGAGATCGAGTCGGACTACGAGGCCCCGGTCGCGACCGGCAACGTCGTGTGGATCGCGAACCCGAAGAGCGGGCGCGTCGCGCTCGTCGACGCGTCGACGCTGCAGGTGCGCACCGTCGAGGCAGGGAACGGGCCCACGTACCTGGCGAGCGTGCCGGGGCAGGCGGGCGACACGACGCTCGTGCTCAACGTCCTCTCGGAGGACGCGACGCTGCTCAAGGCGACGCCGCAGGGGATCACGACGACGACGTTCAAGACGGCGAAGCACGCCAACACCCTCGTCTTCTCCGCCGACGGCCGCTTCGCGATCGCGTGGGCCGACGCGCGCAAGGTGCCCGGCGCGCCGAGGACGGAGGGCTTCCAGGACCTGACCGTGCTCGACCTGACGGCCGGGACCTCGACGATCCTGGCCGTCGGTTACCGCCCGGTCGCGGTGGGCTTCGCCGAGGGGCAGGCCCGCGCGCACGCGGTCACGCAGGACGGCGTGGCGCTCGTCGACGTCTCCGGGACGCCGCGCGTCACGAAGAACGTGGCGATCTCGACGACGCCGAACGAGGACCCGGGGACCCGGGACGTCTTCGTCACGAAGGACGGCCAGCGCGCCTTCGTTCGCCGCGACGGCTCGAGCGCGATCACCGTCGTCGACCTCGACGCCGACACGCGCGCCGACGTCACGCTCACCGGACCCGTCACGGACCTCGACCTCGCCGACACCGGCGAGCGCGCCGTGGCCGTCGTCCGCGACACCGCCGAGGTCGCGGTCCTGCCCATCGCCGATCCCACGAACGTGACGTCGGTGACCGTCGCCGGCGAGACGATCGGCTCCGTCGCGATCGCGCCCGGCGGGACGAAGGCGCTGCTCTACACGAACGCCCTCGCGGTCGAGCGCTTCTCCATCCTCGACCTCGGCCAAGGCTCGGCGCTTCGCACCGTGCGCCTCTACTCGCCGGTGCTCGGCATCTTCTCGACGCCGGACGCGCAGCACGCGGTCGTCCTCCACGACAAGACCGGCGGCGCGAACGGCTCCCCCGGGGCCTTCAGCGTCGTGCCCATCGGCCAGACCTTGCCCGCGAAGATCGTGGCGACCGAGGCGCCGCCCACGGCCGTCGCGACCACCAACGACCGCGCGATCATCGCCGAGCGCGACGACGCGACCAAGGTCTACGGCGCGTATCTCGCGCGGATGCCCCAGCTCATGGTCGAGCGCTACGCGCTCGCGAGCCCGCCGATCGCCGTCGGCGCGGTCCCCGGCGCCAAGCGCGTCTTCGTGGCCCAGCAGCACCCGGAGGGGCGCCTCACCTTCATCGATCTCGAGAGCGGCGTCGCGCGGACACTCACGGGATTCGAGCTCTCTTCCCGCGTCGTCGATGGGAGCAAGCCATGAGGTCCTGGAAGTTCAACGTCACCACGCTCGCGCTCGCGTCCGCGCTCGCCGGCGCCGCCTGCGGGGATCGTCCCGAGATCTACGACGCGCCCGTCGAGTCGCAGGCGCAGGCCTTCGCCCTCGTCGATCGCGTCGCCGTCCTCGACCGCGCGGGCAACCGCGTCGCGCTCCTCACGCCGAAGGCGGGCCAGGAGCTCGATCGCAGCTTCGTCGGCGTCGGCAAGGCCACGGTGCGCGCCGAGGCGTCGCCCGATCAGCGACGCCTCTTCGTCCTCGGCGCCGGCGACGTGCCCCGCCGCAAGGACAAGAACGAGCGCCCCAGCCTCACGGTGATCGAGGACGGCGCCGCGCGCCGCTTCGGGCTCGAGTCGCCGCACTCGGGCTTCGCGATCGATCCGCGGGGCCGCTACGTCGCGCTCTTCGCGGCTCCGTCGACGGGCGGCGCGCAGGCCGCGTTCGTCGAGAACCCGAACGAGATCGTCGTGGTCGACCTCGACGCGCCGGTCGACGACGCCGTGACGCCGCGGACGCTCCGCTCGTTCGGCGGCCGCCCGCAGCGCGTGACCTTCACCGAGCCGCTATCGCTCCCGGGCGGTCAGCGTCGTCTCCTCATCGTCGAGACCGACCAGGACGTGCACCTGCTCGACCTCGACAACATCCGCGCCACGCCGCGTCGTCCGGAGATCACGATGCGCCTCACGAGCGGCGCGAGCGCGGCGGCCATCAAGCCGGCGGCGATCGTCGTCGACGACGGCGATCCGGCGCGAAACGACGACGCACGCATCGGCGTGCGCGCGGAGAACGACTCGAGCGTGTTCATGTTCACGTTGGTGGCGGCGCCGCCCTCGCAGGTCGCGGAGGAGCCCGACACGGTGCTGAACGACTTCTTCCCGGAGCCGAACCAGACCGACGTGGGCGGGATCCCCGGTGACATCCGGTTCGTCCGCACCGACGCCGGCCTCCGGCTCGCGGCGGTCGTCCCGTCGGCGCGGAAGGCCACGCTCGTCGATCCGACGACGAGCATCACGATCGACGTGCCGCTCGCCGAGCCGTACTCGCGCCTCTCGCTCATCACCGACGTCGTCGGCGGCGCCTCGGGGGCGGACACCGCGCTGCTCTACGGCTCCGGCGGATCGCGCGGGGTGGCGTTCTGGTCGCTCGGCCAGACGCTCGACAAGAACTACCGGACCGTCGAGGTCGTCTCGCTCGCCAGCTCGATCGAGCGCGTGCGGGACGTGCCGCCGCCGCGCCCCGAGCTCAAGGTGCTCGAAGGGCAGGGGGCCGGCTTCTTCGTCCTGAACCTCGCGAGCCGCACGGCAGCGCCGCTCACGACGCTCGCGCAGCCGACGATCCACGTCGCGCCCGACGGTCAGCGGCTCTGGGCGTTCCAGCGCGGGAGCTCGCAGCTCGCGGAGGTGACGCTCGAGAACCTGCACCCCATCCCGCTGCCGCTCGATCGGCCGATCGACGCGGTCTTCGACGTGGCTCGGGCGGACGGCGGCCGCTCACTGATCGCGCTCGACGCGCGGGGCGCGGTCGGGGCGACGGTCCTCGACGCGCTCGAGCCGGACACGACGGCGAGCCGCTCGTACTACGGAATCATGCTGGAGGGTCTGTGATGAAGCGCGCATCGTTCGCGAGCCTCGCTCGCGTGGTCTCGTCCCTCGCGCTCGTCGCGGCGTGGACCTCTCCTGCGCTCGCGCAGACGGCACCGTCGCCTTCGGCCGGCGCCGCCGCGCCGTCCTCTCCGTCGGGCGCCGCCGCGTCGGACGCGCCCTCCACCGAGCCAGCCGGCGAGGGTCCGAGCTCGCCGGCGTCGGAGACCCCGGCCACCCGAGGCGCGGACACGGAGGTGTCGAGCGAGCGTGGCGCGACCTCGACCGTCATCTACGCCAACCCGTCGGCGCCGCCCTCGGCGGATCGCGCCGCGCCGTCGGGCGCGCCGCGCTACGACCTCATCCGCGTGAACATGGGCGTCCGCGTCGGCTACGTGCCGAGCCGCGGCTTCGACACGTTCTCTTCCAACGACGTGCTCCCGCAGTTCTCGATCGACGGGACGTACCCGCTCTTCACGAGCGGCAAGCTCGTCCTCGGCGCGGGCCTCGGCTGGGACGTTGGCGGGCGCGCGGGGACGGTGCGCGGCTTCGACGCGTCGCTCGCCACCCACCGCCTCTACGTGCCGCTGGAGGGCCGCTGGCACTGGTCGCCCGGGCTCTCGGTCTTCGGCAAGATCGCGCCCGGCGCCGTGGCGGCGATCGCGAGCGTCCAGGACCCGTCGTCGCCGAACGAGCTGTCGACGACCGGCTGGGCCTTCTCCGCGGACGCGAGCGTCGGCGCGTCGATCCTCCTCGGCCCCCGTCAGCACCCGGAGAAGCGCACGATCCGCTTCTGGCTGACGCCCGAGATCGGCTACGCCGTGACGACCAACGCGCCGCTCCGCGGCAACCCCGGCCGCGCCGACGAGGACCTCCTCGGCAGCGACGAGAGCACGAACCTCCGCTCGCTCGCGTTGAGCGGTCTGTTCTGGCGCGCCTCCGTCGGCACGACGTTCTAGCTCGGCGTCGAACGGAGCGCGCGGCTCGCCGTAGGCGCGAGCCGCGCGTGACGCTCAGCGCGCGAGGCGGCCGGCGAAGCCCTCGACGGCGATCGCCTTCCAGCGCGCCGCTTCCATCGCCGCGTCCTTCGGGACGAGGACGAAGCCGCCGGGGAGGTGGTCGAACGGGAAGAACTTCGCCGCGCGCGTCGACAGCGCCGCGCCCGACTCCGTGTAGAACGTCGCCTGCCGGATCGCGCCGCCCTCGAGCTCGTCCTCGGAGGCGAAGTCCATGTCACCGTCCCAGGTGAGGTCTCCGGATTCGCCGGCGGTGGCGACGTGGTAGCGCGCGGCTCGCTTCGCGGCGAGGGCCGGCGGCGGCGCGACGCTCGGCAGGGCCACGTTCTTCTCGACGCTGATCGCGGCGATCCGCTCGAAGAGCGCGTTGTACGTGTAGTCGCTGACCCACTCGTTGCGGCAGTAGCCCATCATGTCGCGGCCCTTCGCGGGCGAGATGAGCGCCTTCGTGAAGATGTCGTAGCCCCAGGTGCCGATCGAGCCGCCCTGGTACGGGTACCTCGGATCGACGCCCTGCGGGCCGCCGCAGGGCGCGTGCGCGCGGCCGTGCGCGTGGCCGATCTCGTGCGCCATCGTGCTCGCGGACTCGGGGTTGCCGAAGCCGATCCCGATGCTCGCGCGCATGCCCGCCGCGGTCGGGTTGTCGACGACGGTGCTGAGCCCGGTGACGCAGCCGCTCCGGCAGTACGCGGACATCGACGCGCTCGGCGCGAGCAGGCCATAGTAGTAGACGTCGCGCTCGACCTGGTCCTCCTGACGGAGCTGCGTGACGGCGCGGAGCACCTGGGCGAAGCCGCCGCCGTTCGACGAGATCTGCGAGCTCCACGGGTGCGGCGCGCGCGCCTTCAGCTCGACCTCGGAGGTCGGATAGAGGCGCATCATCGTCTTGCGGTAGAGCTCGAGCTCGGTCGGGCCCACGGCCGGCGTGCGCCCCGAGCCGTCGGCGTCGTACTTGATCGGGACGAGGACGACGCGCAGCTTGCCTGCGAGCTCGGCGCCGAGGGACTCGAAGCCGCCGTCGCGCGGGTAGCGCGCGTCGCTCTCGTGGACCTTCGCCGGATCTTCGCCGTCCGGCGCGGTGAGCGCGACCTGGTAGGTCACGCCGGCCGGGAGGCTCTCCGCGGGGACGTCGAGGTTGAACGTCGACGTCGGATCCTCCTCGTTCGACGCCGCGGTGACGACCTTCGTGTCGCGCACGACGGGGTGCTTGTGACCCTCGGACACGAGGCGGAGCTCGGCGGTCACGGCGCGCGGCTTCCAGTCGGCGCCCGGCGTGACGTAGACGCGGAGCATGCCCGAACGCTTCGCGACGACCGGCGCCTTGCGGCCCGACGCGCTCACGGCCTCGCCGGCCTTCATCACGGGCACCTTCACTGCCTGGAACATCGCGACCTCGCTGATCGCGAGGCCCCCGACGATCGGCGCGGGCGGCGCCTCGGCGGGCGCCGGCGTCTCGGGTCCGCCCGTGGACGGCGGCGGCGGCTCCGTCGCGTCCGTCGAGCCGCCGAGCGAGTCGCCCGGCGTCGAGTGCTCCTCCTCGACGCGGGCCGCGGTGTCGACCGCGCTTGCTGCACAGGCGACGAGCCCGATGATGGAGACGAGACCAAGTCCGATCGATGCGCGCATACTGCTCCTTCGCTATTCACCGATAGCCGTCACGAACGCGTGTACCCCGCACACGATCGCGAGCACGTTGTGCCCGTGCTCGCCGACACGGACAACGCCTCCCTCGGAAACGGCCCGTTGCCGCGGCGGACACCCCGCGCCTGGATCAAGTTCGACCGTGGTCGCCGATTACCCAGTTAGATCCGGCGCTTGGCGATGGGCGCGAGCGCTGGCTAGTGTAAAATTGTAGCGAGAACGGATGTTTGGCAGATCGTCGGCGGGACGGCGAGGGTGGAATTGCTGGCTACAGCGACCCACCTGCATCCACTAGGGATCCGGCGTCGAGCGCGGGGATCGGCGCGCGCGCCGGGCCCCACGTCGCCTCGATGGCGAGGCCGGGGGCGCCGTCGTTCGTCGGCGGCGGGAGCGTGGTCGCGCGCACCGGAGCGACCAGGCAGAGCAGCGCGTTCTGGGCGACGGCGTCGCCCGGCGCGAGCCGCACGTTGAGCGCGGGCGTGCCGTTCGGGCCGGCGACGGCGACCACGCGCGCGGCGCCCTCGACGAGGAGCCCCTGCGCCTCGAGCCCGGTGGCGCAGCGCTCGAGCTCGTCGGCGATCCGCTCCACGATCGCGCGGGCGCTGTCGTCCGTCATCCGCCGCGCCTCAGCGAGCGCGACGACGCCGTGGGCGCGCCGCGCGACGTGCACGTACGCGTCGCCGCCCGCGGTCGGGGTCGCGCGCACGTCCCGCGACTCCGGGACGACGTCGCGCGGCGACGGCGAGCAGCCGACGAGCGCCGCGACGGCGCCGCCCAGGAGAGCGGCGCGCAGCGACGCGTGCCGCTCGGCCGCGGAGCGCGCGAGCGCGACGCGCAGGAACCCGAAGCGCGCGAGCGTGAGACGCAGGAACGCGAAGCGCGTGACGGCCGCGAAGCGCGCGGGCGCGAGGCGCAGGGGCGCGACGCCCGGGCGCGCCGTCCCGCGCGTCACGATCACGCGAGCAGCTGCTTCGCGATGACGATCCGCTGGATCTGCGCCGTGCCTTCGTAAATCTGGAGGATCTTCGCGTCGCGCATCAGCTTCTCGACGGGGTACTCCTTGACGTACCCGTTGCCGCCGAAGATCTGCACGGCGTCGATCGCCGACTGCATCGCGGCGTCGGCGCCGTAGGCCTTCGCGCACGCGGAGGTGAGCGGATCGCGGACGCCCTTGTCGAGGCTCCACGCGGCCTTGTGGACGAGCAGCCGCGTCGCGTGCAGGCGGATGGCCATCTCGGCGAGCATCGCCTGGACGAGCTGGTGGTTCGCGATCGCCGTGCCGAACGTCTTGCGCTCCTTGGCGTACGCGACGCTCTCGTCGAGCGCGCGCCGCATGATCCCGCACGCGATGCCGCCGATGTCGGGCCGCGTCTGGTTGAACGTCTCCATCGCGAGCTTGAAGCCGTGCCCCGGCGCCGCGAGGACCTGCGCGGCGGGGACGTGGACGCCGTCGAGCATCACCTGCGCGGTGTCGCTCGCGCGCTGCCCGAGCTTGTCCTCGTGCTTGCCGACGCTGAGGCCCTTGGCGTCGCGGTGGACGATGAACGCGCCGATCCCCTTGTGCTTCAGGTCGGGGTTCTCGGTCGCGAAGATGACGTAGAAGCTCGACAGGTTCGCGTTGGTGATCCACGCCTTCGTGCCGGTCAGCACGTAGCTGCCGTCGGCCTGCTTGACCGCGCGCGTCTGCATGCCCGCGACGTCGCTGCCCGCGCCGGGCTCGGTGGTGGCGTAGCTCACCCAGGTCGGCTCGCTCATCAGCCAGCCGAAGTACTTCTTCTTCTGCTCGTCGCTGCCGGCGAGCTTGATCGGCGTGAGGCCGAGCGTGTTCGCCGTGATGCTCGTCTGGATGCCGCTGCAGCCGTAGGCGAGCTCCTCGGTCACGAGCACGGAGTCGAGATCGGAGAGGCCGGGCCCGCCGTACTCGGCCGGCAGCGTGCAGTTGGCGAGGCCGAGCTTCCACGCCTCCTCGAAGACCGCGCGCGGGAACTCGCTCTTGCGATCGGCCTCGGCCGCGACAGGGATGACCTTCTCCTTGGCGAAGCGGCGGGCGGTGTCGATGAGGGCGCGTTGCTCTTCGGTGAGCTCGAAGTCGATCATGGGCGCGAGAGGGTAGAGCGCCCTTCGCCCGCCGGCAACGGCGGCGTTACTCGCGCGCGCGCCGCCGTCGCTCTTCGATCTGCGCGCGCGCCGCGCGGCCGCCGAGGACCCAGCCGACGGTGATCCCGATGAGGAGGACGCCGGGGATGAAGATGAAATGCTCCGGACCGGGCAGGCCGATCAAGCGGGCGACTCCTCTTCGGCCCCTGCTTCGTCCCTGGCCTTGGTCGGGCTCTTCTTCCCCGCCGCGCGCTTCTCCGCGCGGTCGAGCGCGCTCTCGAGCCCCGCGACGCGCGCGGCCAGGTCCGCCTGCTTGCGCCAGATGAAGACGAGCCAGACGAGCAGGATGAGCCAGATCGCGGCGTACGCCTCGACGAGGAGCGTGTAGCCGCTGAACTGCTCTCCGGTGCCGTCGACCGCCTCGAACTCGGTGGCGCGGTCGTCCGCGGTCGGCTGGATCATCGAAGCGTGGTGCATCATGCCTCCGCTCGGTCGTCGAGGCCGAGGTCGATCGCGTCTTCTTCCGCGCGGACGAGGCGGCTCCGCACCAGCTCGAGCCGCACGCGGGCGTAGAGCATCGTGAGCGCGAAGACGGTGAACGCCGTCATGGCGAGCGCGAACGCGAGCTTCATGTCCGGGTGCTGCAGGCCGCCGCCCTTTCCGGTGACGACGGTGGGGTGCTGCCCGCCCCACTTCTGAACGCTGAAGTGGATGATCGGGAGGTTCGCGGCGCCGAGGATGCCGAGCGCCGCGGCGAACTTCCGCTCGCCCGCGCCGTCGCCCGAGAACGCCCGCAGCACCTGGTACGCGACGTAGATCAGCCACGAGAGGAGCGCGGTCGTGAGGCGAGGGTCCCACGTCCAGTAGTAGCCCCACGCCTTCGCGGCCCAGAGCGGCCCGGTCACGAGGACGATGAAGCCCATCACGATCGCGAGCTCCGCGCCCGCCCGAGCGATCGCGTCCCAGTGGTCCTTCGGCTTGAGCAGGTAACCGACCGAGCCGATGAAGCAGGCCGTCGCGCCGATGTACATCGCGTACGCGCTCGGGACGTGGAAATAGAAGATCTTCTGGACGATCCCCATCCGCGCCTCGATCGGCGCGCGGAGGAAGACGACGTAGATCGTCGCCAGGAGGAGGACGGTCGACGTCGCGAGCAGCGCGTAGAAGAGCGCGCTGCGCCTGCCGTTGGCTGCCGTCGCAGTGGTCACGGCGGGCACGTTACCACGTGAGGGTGAGTCAGGGTTAGCGGCCACCGGCACCTCCGCCTCGCGAGCGCCGGCCGTGGGGCGGCGGCGCTGGATGCGACAGCCGAGCTGGGGCGGTCATTCCCGGTGGCTACTTCTTCCAGCTGTTCTTGTCGGCCTCGGCCTTCGCGGCGATCGCCTCGTCGAGCTGCTTGCCGAACGCGTCGAGCGCGGCGTTTCCCTTGTCCATGTGCAGCGCCATGACGAGCTGGATCTTGGCCTGCTTGGGATCGCCCTTCTTCATCAGCTCCTCGGCGCGGAGCACGAACGGACGAGCGCCCGGCGAGCGGACCTTGTCGATGAGGCGCCCGCCCCCCGGCGGCGGCGCGAGCGAGCGCGGGGAGTCCATCTCGACGATGAGGTTCTCGGGGCGGAGGATCCCGTTGGCCACGGCCTCGTCGTAGCGCGCGCGGAGCGTCGGGTCGGAGAGCACCCGCCACGCCTCGGTGCCGCGCCGGTAGATCCGGCCGATCGCCGCCTGCTCGTTCGGGTGGCGCCAGCGGTGCGTGTCGGGGTGGAACGTCTCGGCGAAGGCGTGGAACGCCGCGCGGAGCTCGTCGTGCGTCGCCTTCGGCGCTGCGCGGAAGAGATCGTAGTAGGAAATCGAGTCGAGCGCGGCGAGCCACTGCCTCAACGCTTGACCGTCCATCCGTCCGCCTCGCTCCATCCTCGGTGTCGAAGGATCCGATCCCCGGATCAGGACGAGCCGCCGACGACCGGCTGATTCGCGAACCGGTTGATCATCATGACGACGGACGACTCGTCGGCGACGCCCACGAGCTGCAGTGTAGCGCGCGCCTCCTGGCCCGTCTGGACGTCGCGCGCGCGGATGCGGAGGGTGCCGTCGGCGTCGACCTCGAAGGTCACCGCGACCGTTACCTCGCCACGCGGGGCAGGGCGGAGCCCGGAGAGCTCGACCTCGCCGAGGTACGTGTTCTGCGAGAATCCGGGGCCCTCGCCCTGGGCGACGCGGACGCGGACGCTCGTTTGCATGTCGCGGCCCGTCGCGAAGCGGCGCGTGCGCTCGCACGGGATCTTCGAGTTTCGCGGGATGATCGTGTCCGTGTAGCCGCCGGCGGTCTCGACGACGAGCCCGCGCGGCGTGACGTCGACGAGGACCGGCGTCTGGTACTGGATCCCCTGCGGCGCCGTCGGGGCGGGCGGGATGTTCGGATCGAACGCGCCGGGCGGGTAGTCGAGGGGCGCCGCCGGATCGTGCGGCGGAGGCGCCGACGAGAACGCGCCGAAGATCGGCGGCTGCGAGGCCGCGTTGCCGCCTGGCGGCGGCGCCGAGCCGAACGCGCCGGGAGGCGCCGATCCGAACGAAAACGGCTGCTGCTGCTGGGGAGGCGGCGCCGAGAAGTGCGACTGCATCGGCGGGGCGCCGGCGGCGTACGGGCTCTGCGGAGGCGCGGCGCCGTAGGGGGAGTCGGCCGGCGGCGGCGCGCTGTAGCCCTGCCGCTGGAACGGCTGGGTCTGCGGAGCAGGAGCGCTCGGCGCGGGTGGCGGCGCGAAGGCCGGCGCAGGCGCAGGCGGCGGCGCGAAGGGAGGCGCCGCGGGGGGCGGGGCGAATGCGTCGGGCGGGCCGGGCCGCTTCGACGGTGACGCGGCCGGTCCCGCCGGAGCGCCGCCCAGCGGCGCCGTCGTCGCCAGGGGCCGCGCTTGCGCCTGAGGCATCGTGGTGGTCGGCGGGGGCTTCTTCGCCGCCGCCGGCGCGGGCTTCGCGGCGGGCGCTCGCGGCGGCGACTGCATCGCCGCCGTGCGCGAGTGCGGCGAGGCCTCGTCGTCCAGCTTCTGCATCGGGCCGAACGGCTGCGGTGCGATGAGCGGCGGCGGCTTGCCGAGCATCGCCGGACCACCGCCTTGTGGGCTCATCCCGACCTGCCCGGGCTTCCGCGCCGGCTTGGCCCGCGCGACGACGGCGGGGAGATCGGCGCGGTCGATGAGCGAGTCGTGGTCGTCCTTCGCCTTGGCCGCGGGGTTGCTCGTAGCGTCGAGCTGGACGGTGCGACCCTTCCCCGGCGCGTCGCCGGAGTCGCGCGCGAACGCCTCGGTCTCGTCGTCGAACTGCCCTGTCTCGAGCGCGTCCGAGCGAGCCTTGGTGATCGCCTCCATCGCCGCGGTGGCGGTCTGGTTCGAGATGAGCGACAGATCCGAGACGTGCCCGAACCCGCCGTCGTCGACGCCCGGTGTCGACACGCCGGTCGTCGAGACGAGGCTGAGGTCGGCGAGGGCTCCGAACGGCCCGTCGGGGATCGCGTCGGAGCGGGCCTCGGGCCCTTGCCGCCACGGCGCGGGATCCTCGCCGAGCGGCGACGGCACGTGCTGCCCGGCCGCGCTCATGCTCGGGAAGCTCGGGACGCTCGCGCTCGGCGTCGAGAACAACGACGGCGGCTCGTCGATGGCGCCGAACCCGGGGCCGCGCGCCTGCGCGCCCGCCGCCGGTCGCGGTCCGGCGGGCGCCGCGGGGCCGGCCTGCGCGCTCGGATCGTTCCCGCCGAAGCTGCGCTCCGAGGTCGCGACGCCGCTCTTCGCGTCGCCGGACGAGGGCATCCCGGAGGACGGGAACCACTCGAACGGCGTCGGCGCGGCGAGGTCGGGGAACGACGCCATCGACGGATCGTCCTCGCTCGCCTGCGTCGGCGGCCTCGGCGCGGGCGCGGGCGCGCCGCGCTGCGTGATGGGCGCGACGCCGGGCTGCGTGATGGGCGGGGCGCCGGGCTGCGTGATGGGCGCGACGCCGGGCTGCGTGGCCGGCGCGACGCCGGGGTGGGTCGAGCGGAACGACGGCTGCGCGCGGCCCCTCGCGCCCGCGACGCCCTGCGCTTGCACCGGCGGTCGCGCCTGAGTGTCCGTCTGCTGCGCCGTCGGCGGCGGCTGCGACCCGACGGTCGACGCGAAGCCGAGGCCGGGCGGTTGCGAGCCGACGGTCGACGCGAAGCCGAACGCCGGCGGCTCGCTCCCGAACGCGGGCTTGAGCATCGCCGGATCGAGCTCGCTCGTCTGCGTGTTCTCCTGCGTGTCGGCCTGGCGACCGGGGACCCCCGGCGGCGCCGGGATGCTCCGGCGGCGGATCCCCTCGGTGAGCGCGGCGGCCTGGATCGCCGCGCCGATCGCGACCACCTCGTCCGGGTTGACGCGGTCCATCGGCGGAGCGCCGAAGAACGCCTCGACGCGCTTGCGCACGAGCGGCATCCGCGTCGAGCCGCCGACGAGGATGACCTTGTCGAACGACGTCGGCGACAGGCGCGCGAGCGTGAGCGCGTCCTGCGTCACCTTGAAGGTGCGCTCGACGAGCGGCGTCAGGAGCGCGTCGAGATCGCGGCGCGTCATCGTGAACTGGAAGGTCAGCGACGAGCCGCCGGCGCCGTGTCCGAAGTCCTTCAGCGCGACGGTGTGGGTCTCGGCGGTGGACAGCGCGATCTTGATGTCCTCGGCGGTCGTCTTGAGCCGCTCGGACATCTGCGGGTCCTGCCGCGCGTCCTGACGGTGCTGCTTCAAGAACGCCTCGGCCATGCGGTCCGCGATGATCGTGTCGACGTCGTCTCCGCCGAGGAACGAGTCGCCGGCGGTCGCGAGCACCTCGAAGACGTTCCCGTTCAGGTCGAGCAGCGTGCAGTCGAACGTGCCGCCGCCGAAGTCGTAGACGGCGACGCGCTCGTTACCCGTGCGGCCGAGGCCGTAAGCGAGCGCCGCGGCGGTGGGCTCGTTGAGGATGCGGAGGACCTCGAGGCCGGAGACGCGGCCCGCGACCTTGGTCGAGGCGCGCTGGAGCTCGTTGAAGTGCGCGGGGACCGTGATGACCGCGCGCTCGACCGGCGTGCCGAGCGCCTGCTCGGCGATCTGCCGGGCGCGCTTCAGGACGAACGCGCTGATCTCGGGCAGGGTGTAGTCCTGCTGGCGCGCGTGGACGAGCGGTCCCTGGCCCGGGCCCTCGCGGAGCTCGAAGGCGAAGCGCTGCCGGGCCTGCGTGATCTCCGGGCTCCCCCAGGAGCGACCGATCAGGCGCTTGTGGCTGTAGACGGTGTTCTTCGCGTCGATGACGCGACGGGCCTTGGCGGCCCCGCCGACCAGCACCTCTCCGTTGGGGTGAAACGAGACCACGCTCGGGAGGAGGCGGACGCCCTTCTCGTCCGCGAGGACGTGCACTTTCCCCGCGCGAACGCAGCCGACGACGGTGTTGGTCGTCCCCAGATCGATACCGACAACGCTCACACCCGAGATCTACCATCAACTGCTCGGGCCCAGGAACCTTTGGGTTTTGAGGGCGGAGGGCGCGCGGCGGCGCCCGGCGCGTCGATCCGGATAGCGTCGCTGCGGAGCGCCGCGGGTGAGCGGCCGCAGGAACGACCGCGCGCGCCCCGAAGGCGCGCACGGACGCGCCGCGGCTGAGATAAGCTGACCGACGCGTGAGCACGAGCGAGCAGCGCGGTACGTCGAGCGGTCCGTCGACTTCGACCGGGTGGCTCGCGCTGCCCCGAGGCGGCTACTACGTCCGCACCTCGGCCGGCGCGGTGCAGATCGGCATCCCGCCGGAGACGATCAAGGACGTCATGGAGCTCCGGCTCGACGTCCCGGTCGCGTACGTCCTGCCGCGGGAGCTGTTCGACCGACGCCGCGGCCTCTCCGTCGCCGAGTTCGAGTTCCCGGCGTACTACAGCTACTTCCTCCTGAAGCGGCGCTGCCGCCTCGTCGTCCTCTCGCGCGACGTCGAGCGCCGCGTTCGGTCGATCTTCCAGGAGTCGCTCTTCGGGCCGAGCGCCGGGCCCCTCCCGAGCGAGTTCGCCGACGGCTTCCCGGAGTCGCATCGGCCCGATTTCAAGAAGGAGAGCGACTTCTTCCGGACCGTCCCGGGGAAGGGGAGGTTGACCGTCGACGACCTCGTCGAGTTCGTCGTCGCCGACCAAGGCTCCGCGAGGATCGCGCCCGACGTCACGATCGAGCTCGGAGCGGACTCGATCGTCGTGCATGACGCGGGGCGCGACCCGGTCTCCGTCGGCGCGACGGTGGCGCTGCCGGGGCGCGCCCTGACGGATCCCGATCTCGCGCCCCACTCGTTCGCGCCGCCGTCGTTCGGCGTCACCGTGCTCGGCGCGAGCCACGGCTTCGACCCGTCCGGAAAGACGACGGGGTTCCTCCTCTGGATGGGCGGGCGCGCGATCCTCGTCGATCCGCCGACGGACTCCACCGACTACCTCAGGGGGCGCGGCGTCGCGCCGAAGACGATCGACGGCGTGATCCTCACGCACTGCCACGCCGATCACGACGCCGGCACGTTCCAGAAGCTCCTCGAGGAGTCGCAGGTCAGCCTCTACACGACGCCGCACATCCTCGGCTCGTTCCTCCGCAAGTACTCGGCGCTCTCGGGCCTCTCGGAGGACCTCCTCCGCCGGACGTTCTCGTTTCACCCGGTGCGCATCGGCGCGCCGGTCCACGTGCGCGGCGGCGAGCTGTGGTTCCGCTACACGCTCCACTCGATCCCGACCATCGGCTTCGACGCCTTCTACGGCAACCGCAGCATCTCGATCTCGGGCGACACGCTCTACGATCCCGAGCGCGTCAGGCAGATGCACGAGGCGGGCGTCTTCTCGAACGCGCGCTACGAGGCCCTGGCCGGCTTCCCCGAGCACCACAGCGCGATCCTGCACGAGGCGGGCATCCCGCCGCTCCACACGCCGACGACGGCGCTGGCGGCGCTGCCGGACGACGTGAAGCGGCGGCTCTACCTCGTGCACATCGCGGCGAAGGACGTCCCGAAGGACGTCGGGCTGCGCGCGGCGCGGGAGGGGCTCGAGCACACGATCCGCGTGGAGCCCTCGAGCACGCCGCGCTTCAGCGAGGCGATCGAGCTGCTCGACATCTTCGCGATGGTCGACTTCCTGCGCGACCTGCCGCTCACCCGCGCGAAGAACCTCTTGCAGGTCGCGCGGCGGATGACGCTGCCCGCCGGCGAGCGGATCGTGCAGCAAGGGACGCGCGGCGACAGCTTCTACATCATCGCGCACGGCACCGTGCAGATCGTGCGGGACGGCGTCGCGCTCAAGCGCTACCGCGCGGGCGACTACTTCGGCGAGATGGCGATCCTGCTCGATCAGCCGCGCTCCGCCGACGCGGTCGCGCTCACCGACGTCGATCTCATCGCGATCGACCGCAACGACCTCCTCGCCGTCCTCCGCGGCAGCGAGATGCTCACGCGCCTGGAGCGCCTCGCGCGCATCCACGACGAGGGCGCCTGGGAGCTGCTCGCGAAGAACTCGGTCCTCTCCGGTCTGACGACGGCGCAGAAGACCCAGCTCCAGATGTACCTCGTGCCTTGTCAGGGGGACGAGGACCAGGTGCTCTGGCGAGCGGGCGACGCGCCGGAGCAGGCCTACCTGGTAGACGACGCGGTCGTGACGATCCGCTGCCCGGAGGGTGAGCTGACGCCGTTCGCGAGCGGCGCGTTCGTCGGCGAGGTCGACGCGTTGCGCGCCGGCGGACCGGCGCCGAGCTCCGCGCGCGTCACGCGCACCGGCAAGCTCTTCTCGATCGCCAGGCCCGATCTCGCGCGCTTCTTCGAGGACAACCCCGGCGTGTACCTGTCGTTCCTCGGCGCCCGCTTCATCGAATGACGCCGGGGCAGGCGCCACGGGCGCCTACGGTCGCTTGGTCGTCAGCCAGAGGTAGTCGGACTTGAGGTCGGCGTCGGAGAACTGAGAGGCGCTGGTCGCCGGCATGTCGCCGCTGCCGCTCCGCACGATCGCGATGAAGGCGCTCTCCGTCTTGTTGCCGGGGATCGAGGGGTAGCCGTTCTGGCCTTTGCCCTCGGCGCCATGGCACTTCGTGCAGGTCGACGCGAACGACGCCGAGAGCGTGAGCGTCTCCGAGCCGTCCGGATCGTCGGTGTCGTCGTCGGGGTCGTTCGGTTGAGCCGACCCGGCGTCGGTCTGACGCAGCCCGCCGGACGGGGTCTCCTTTTCCTCGGAGCAACCGAGCGCCGCCATCGCGGCAACCAACGACACGAAACCAACGAGCGTGCTCTTCGACATACGTTCCTCGAAACGATAGCGGGGCGCGGCGAGCCCTGCCAAGAGACCATCCGCGCCTGCGCCGCGCGCGGCGAGATCGTCGCTCGCGCGCGTCCGGCTCGCCTGCGTCGCACGCAGCGGCGAGGTCGTCGCGCGTCGCTGGGCTCGGGCTGGGCTCAGCCGCCCGCGTCGTCCGAGCCGCCGGAGTCCGGCGCCCCGCCTGCGTCCGGGGCAGGCGGCGGCGGATCGTCGTCGTTGTCGTCGTTCGGCCTGGGGCCGCTGTACGGCCCGGCGCCGGGTGGCAGGTCGGGTTGTGGCGGCGGCTCGTCCGGGATGAACGTGGTGCTCGCGGTGGCCGCTCGCTTCTTGTCGGCGTCGGACTCCTCGTCGTCCGAACCGCAGGCGGTGGCGACCGTCGCGAGGACCGTCAGGGCAGCACCTATCCAAAGAGAGATATAGGGAACACGACCGCGCATGGTGAGTTGACGAGACTAACATGCAAGTTGCGCACTGAGACCTTTCTCGCGTCCGCGTACGACGGCGGAGCGCCGCGCCGCCGGCCACACCAAACTTGCTCGAACGCAGGGCAATCGCCGACGCTACCGTCCGTGGAGCGACCGCCTCGGGATCGTCGCGCGGGGTGGTCGAGGCGGCGGCGGGCCCTCGGCGGCGCGCTTGCGCTAAGGGGGCGAGCCCCCGACGGCGCGGGCATTGGTCCCCAGCGCGACGCAGGGTGAAGGTGCGCGACGCGTGCACCTTTGCCCAAGGAGGCTTCCACGCGGCGCGCGCCTCGTTCGCGCTCGTTTGTCGGGCAGAACCGCCACTCCCCGGGGTGGAGCCCTCGGACACGAATCGAGTGAGGACGAAAAACCTCACGGTGGGCGCACTGCTTGCTGAGCTGATGCGCGGAGAGAGGAACGGAGCATGAGGAGAACCTCGCAACGGATTCCGGGAAGGCACGCCGTCTCGCTGTGCGCGCTGGTCCTCGGATCGGTGTTCGCCGGCGTCGGGTGTGGGGAAGAGGACGAGGCCACCGGTAGCGAAGGCGCGGCCTGCACCAGCACCCGCGAGTACTTCACCACTCAGATCTACGGCAAGGCGATGCAGTCGTGCATCGGCTGCCACTCGCCGGGTGGCATCGCAGAGGCGAAGGGCGCCAAGTTCAAGATCTTCCGCGAGACCTGGCCCGACTTCGTCAGCGCCAACCTCGACAGCATGCGCGACTACGCGAAGCTCGAGATCGAGGACGTCCCGGTGCTCCTCCGCAAGCCGCTCGGCGAGCGCGATCACGGCGGCGGGGCCGTCCTCACGGAGGACTCCGAGGACTTCAAGCTGCTGCGCTCGTTCGTGAACGATCTCCGCCGCGGTGAGGAGCGCAAGTGCGACAGCGACGGGCAGCTCGGCGTGCAGATGCTCGGCAACCGCGCCACCGCGCGCAAGGCGGCGATCACGCTTGCCGGTCGCTACCCGACCGACGACGAGCTCGCCGGCGCCGCGACCGACCAGGGCCTCGCCGACTTCGTCCTCGAGCTCACGAACGAGGAGCTCTTCTACGACCGTCTCCGTGAGATCTGGAACGACGCGCTGCTCACCGAGCGCGGCGTCGACGCCGGCGTCGAGACTGCGTACAACAACGCGCCCTGGCTCCACAACGATCGGTATCCGCAGTACACCTCGGACACGCGCAGCTGGACCTCGGCCTCGGTCACCGAGGAGCCGATGCGCTACATCGAATTCGTCGTCCGAAACAACCTGCCGTTCTCCGATGTCGTGAATGGCAATTACATCGTCGCGAATCCCTTCCTCGCCGCGATGTACGGCCTCCCGCACGAGGCGCCGCTCCTCCCGGAGAGCTTCCTCGATTGGCGGCGCATCGACTTCTCGCCGGTCCAGAACCGCGAAGAAGACGGGGTCACCAAGACGACGGGCGTGCCGGTCGCCGGGGTCCTCTCGACGCCGGCGTTCCTCTCGCGCTGGGAGACGACGCCGACGAACCGCGGCCGCAAGCGCGCGCGGATCGTCCTCAAGAACTTCCTCGCCACGGACATCTTCAAGTTCGCGACGCGGCCGGTCGACTCGACGGCGCTCACTTCGATCCAGAACCCGACGCTCAACTCGGCGATGTGCTCGGTGTGCCACTCGGTCATCGACCCGATCGCCGGCGGCTTCCGCGGGTTCGGCGAGAACCAGATGCTCCGCTTCAACGCGGACGACAACTGGCACGACGAGATGCTGCCGCCGGGCATCAACGGCGCGGACATGCCGCCGGAGAGCTACGGCAACGCGCTCATGTGGCTCGGCGCTCAGGTCGCGAAGGACCGCCGCTTCGGCATCGCGGTGGCGCAGGTCATGTACCGCGGCATCGTCGGCGACGAGCCGATCGCCTTCCCGCAGGACAAGGAGGCGCCCGACTATGCCGATCGCGTCCGCGCCTACAACATCCAGAACGACTGGTTCGTGAAGCTCGGCGACGAGTTCGCGGCGGGCCAGGAGGGCGCGACGCCCCCCAAGTTCGATCTGCGGAAGCTCGTCGTTGCGATCGTCGAGAGCGCCTACTTCCGCGCAGAGTCGGGCGACACCACCAAGGACGCCCTCCACGACGGCCTCGGTCAGGGACGTATCCTGAGCCCGGAGATGCTCGGGCGGAAGTACCGCGCGACCACCGGCCTCTACTACTTCGGCGGCGAGGCCGCCTCGAGGAACGAGCGCCGCGCGAAGGACGGCTTCCTCCGCAGCGACCTCGTCGAGGATCGCGACTGGCGGCTCGTCTACGGCGGCATCGACTCGGGCGACGTCACGAAGCGCACCGAGACGATGAGCCCGATCATGATCGCGACCAGCCAGTACACCGGCGCGATCGTCGCGTGCCGCGCGACGAGCTACGACTTCACCAAGCCCATCGCCGAGCGGCGCCTCTTCCGCACGGTCGAGATGACGACGACGCCGTTCACCCGCGCGAACAAGGACCAGCCGCTCGTCGCGGTCCCCGACGCGGAGAAGAAGATCCGCGACACGATCGTCCACCTCTTCTTCCGCCTGCTCGGCGAGACCGTCGAGCCGAGCTCGCCGGAGGTGAACGAGGTCTACGGGCTCTTCGTCGACGTCTGGCGCGACCTCGAGGACTTCGAGGCGAACAACCCGAACAAGGGCGGGCAGAACCTCGCCAACGGGCGCTGCGTCGCCGAGAACGACTGGGACAAGGGCGTGCGCTTCGAGACGCGCGACGGTCGGCTGCAGGCGGTCTTCGAGCGCCTGCGCGATCGACCCGACAACGCCGCCTACGAGCCGGGGATGCGGCTCGCGCGCGACGAGAACTTCACCATCCGTTCGTGGCAGGCGGTCATGACGTACCTCCTCACGGACTATCGGTTCACTCACGAGTGACGGAGCCAGGAGCAAAGCGATGGATCGCCGCGATTTCGTCAAGCTGGCCGGCTTCGCCGGACTCTCCCTCTTCTTCCCGACCGCCCTCGGGCGCGAGGCTCACGCCGACGCCGCCGTCTGGGGGGGGCCGTACTTCCTCCACATGCACGCCGCGGGCGGTTGGGACCCCACGATGTTCTGTGACGCGAAGGTGACCGCGTCCGGCGTCACGCCGGCCTACGAGAACCGCCTCGTCACCGAGGTCGCCGACATGAACGGGATCGTCGTCCCGACGGCCACGGCGGCCGGGAAGTTCCTCCTGCGCAACAACGGCAACCCCGTCGAGGATCCGCAGAACTTCTTCGCGACGGTGGGGAAGAACGTGCTCGTCCTCAACGGCGTCGACACGCAGACGAACAACCACGACACGGGCGTGCAGGGGCTCGCGTGCGGTCACAACGACGTCGAGCTGCCCGCGCTGGCGGCCCTCTTCGCCGGGAGGGTGGCGCGGCAGATCAACGTCCCGATGGCGTTCCTCGCGGGCGGTCAGTACAACCGCACCGGCGACGTCGTCGGCCTCTCGCGCTTCCCCGGCGACAAGGTCGCGCTGCTGACCGATCCCTACAAGGCGGCGCCGCAGGACGAGCGAGCGTTGCTCTCGGACGTCGCGGTTCGCCGGATCACCGAGCTCCGCGAGCAGCGGTTCTCGCGGCTCGAGGCGCAGACCTCGCTCCCGCGGACGAAGCGCACCTTCAACGCGTTCCGGGACGCTGCCAAGGGCGGCGCCTCGGTCAACCTGCTGAAGGCCGTCGCGGGCGCGCCGGATCCGTCGATCGACGCGTTCGCGAACGATCTCGCGCCCGACACGCGCGCGTACATGACCGCGCCGGTGAACAACAACGGCACGGCCCGCTTCGTCGATCTGGGCCGTCCGCTCGAGACGGTGCTGCGGTGCTTCCAGGCGGGCGTCTCGGCGTCGGCGACGTTCGCGCAAGGAGGCTTCGACACGCACGCCGACCACGACAACAGCCAGGGCAACGCGCTGAGCACGTTCGTCGCGCGCGTCCGCTACGTGCTGCTCCGCGCGCAGCAGCTCGGGCTTCGCGACAAGCTGTTCCTCATGGTCACGTCCGACTTCGGACGGACCCCGCGCTACAACACGGGCAACGGCAAGGACCACTGGAACGTCACCTCGGCGCTCCTGGCGGGGCCCGGGATCCGCGGCGGACGCGCCATCGGCAAGACGGACGAAGGTCACAAGGCGCTTCGCGTCGCTCGCGGAAATGTGAGCCAAATCCTCCCCGACCGGGACTCGAACGGCGCGCGCATCCACCCCGCGCACATCCACCGCGAGCTCCGGCGGGTGCTCGGCGTCGATCAGACGCCGTTCATCGGTCAGTTCCCGCTGCCCGCAACGGACGAGGCGCTGCCGCTCCTCGCCTGAGCGTCACCTGCGACTCGTCCCAGCACGGGAGCGGCAGGCGCATCGTGCAGGTGGTGCCGCTCTCGTCCGAGGTGATCGTGAGGTCGCCGTGGTGCGCCTCGACCACCCGCTTGACGAGCGGGAGGCCGAGGCCCGTCCCGGTCGCCTTCGTCGTGTAGAAGGGCTCGAGGACGCGCTCCTGCTCCGCCGGGGCGATCCCCGCGCCCGTATCGGTCACGTCGATGCAGGCGAACGAGACGTCGTCGCGGAGCTCGAGGCGGGTCTCGACGAGCAGCGTCCCGCCTGCGGGCATGGCCTGGATCGCGTTGACGATGAGGTTGAGCAGCGCCTGACGGATCATGCGCCGGTCGATCTCGAGCAGCGGCATCTCGGCGCAGTGCGTCACCTGGAGGTCGACCGCGGCGCCGCACGGCAGGCGCGGGACGGCCTTCGTCACCGAGTGGATGACGCTCGCCAGCGAGGTCTCCTCCGCGCGCATGGTCCAGGGCCGCGCGAGCTCGAGCAGATCGGTGACGATCTCCTCGAGGCGCTCGGCCTCCTCGTTGACGATCGACAGGAGGGCGACCGTGTCCGCGCGCCGCGCGAGGCTCGCTTCGTCGTGGATGAGCCGGCGAAGCGTGCTGACGGAGTTGAACAGGACGCCGAGCGGATTGCGGATCTCGTGGGCGACCGTGGCCGCGAGCTCGCCGATGGTCGCGAGCCGCTCGCGCGCGATGAGCTCGTCCTGCGTTCGCCGGAGCGTCGCGACGAAGTCGGCGACCTCGAGCGCGGAGCCGACGTGCGTGGCGAAGAGGGCGACGGCGGCGGTGTCCTCGGCGCGGAGCGAGGGCGACCGCAACGTGAGGATCCCCCACGGCTCCCCGCGGACGACGAGCGGCGCGACGACGCCGTTCGTCGTCCCCGACCACGCGTCGAGCGAGGCCGGAGCGCACGCGGACTCCGCGAGGACGCGAACGAGCAGGTCGAGATCGCTCCGATGGACGCTGCGCCGCTCCGCCAGGACGTCCGGCGCGGGACCGCAGCGCGCGAGCGGTGCTCGAGGGTCCGCGGGGCGTCGCCCGAGCGCGCGCTCGAAGGCCACGGCCCGGTCTGGGGTCGTCGTGGAGTGCCGCAGGACCAGGTCGGAGCCGTCGAGCTGGAAGGCGTCGAGCTCGATCCCGAGGCGCGCGGCGCCGTCACCCGCGATGCGGAAGATGTCCTCGGGCGCGCGGCCTCGCTGGAGACCCGCGGCGAGCTCGGACAGCGCCCGGACCAGCTCGGTCGACACCGTGCTTCCCCCCTCCGACATTCGTGTCTTCAGATGCCCCGTCGCCGCGGCGGACGCAAGCACCAAAGGCGCGCTCGGCGCCGCGCGACACGTTCGTCAGGCGCGCTTCATCTCGATCGATGGAGCGCGCGGCGCCGCATCCCGGCGCGTCATCTCGATCGATTCGCGTTCGCGCGCCGTTCGGCGGATCACGCGCGATCCCCTCGGTCGAGCTCTGCGGCTACGCCGGCGCGGAGGCGAGCCAGCGCACGACGGTCGCGAGCCCGTCGTCGAGGCGGATCTGCGGGTGCCAGCCGAGCTCGGCGCGCGCGCGGGAGATGTCCGCGAACGTCGCCTCGACGTCGCCGAGCGGGACGGGGGCGCGCTCGATCCGGATGGCGCGGTCGGCGGCGCGGCCCATCGCAGAGACGAGCTCCGTCAACGTGACCGGCGCGCCCGAGCCGAGGTTGTAGGCGCGGACGCCGGCGGGGGCGCCGTCGGCCGCGGCGAGGATCCCGCGGACGATGTCTTCGACGTGCGTGAAGTCGCGGCGCATCGAGCCGTCGCCGAACATCGTGATGGGCTCGCCGGCGATCACGTTGCGGAGGAAGCTCGTGATCGCCATCTCGGGCCGCTGCCACGGGCCGTAGACCGTGAAGAAGCGAAGCAGCGGGCAGCGCATCTCCGGCGTCTTCCGGATCATCGCGCTCACCAGCAGCTCGGCGGCGCGCTTGCTCGCGGCGTACGGCGACTCCGGCACGATCGCCGGCGTGTCCTCGGACGCGGGCAGGGGCGTGGCGTTGCCGTAGACCGACGAGCTCGAGGCGAAGACGAACAGCGGCGTCCCGGCGTCCTGGGCGGCGGCGAGGAGGGTCACGGTGCCCTCGACGTTCACGGCCGCGTAGCGCGCGGGATCGGCGAACGACGGGCGGACGCCGGCGAGCCCGGCGAGGTGGATCACGCCGGCGGCGCCGCTCGTGACGCGTGCCGCGGTCGCGCGATCGGTCACGCATGCCTCGACGATGTCGACGCGCCCCGCGTACTCGCGGGACAGGACTTCGGCGTGGCGGCGCTTCAGGCGAGTCGGATAGGGCGCGTCGGAGAAGTCGTCCAGGACGGTGACCGAGTCGCCGCGCTCGAGCAGCGCGCGCGTCAGGTGGTGGCCGATGAAGCCGACTCCTCCCGTGACCAGCCACCGTCGCATGGCGGCCTTCAGCGTTGCGACGGGCGATCGGCCACCCGGTTCGTGGCGACGCCGATGCCCTGGTAGCGCAGCCCCGCGCGGAGGACGTCGCTCGGACGCCAGATGTTGCGCGCGTCGACGAGGAGCGGCGCGCCGCCCGAGTCCGTCGGGAGGAGGCGCCGCTTGATCTCGGCGAAGTTCGGCGCGCGGTAGCTGCGCCACTCCGTGAGGAGGACGAGCGCGTGGGCGCCGTCGAGCGCGTCGTAGTCGCGCTCCTTCACCGTGACCTTCGAGCCGAAGAGCTTGGCGAAGTTCGGGCCGGCCTCGGGATCGTGGCACGAGACCGAAGCGCCCTTGTCGAGCAGCGCGCGCGTCAGCTTGACCGCCGGCGACTCGCGGATGTCGTCGGTCTCCGGCTTGAACGCGAGACCCCACAGGGCGATCGTCTTGCCCATGACGCCCTCGAGCGCCTTGTCGACGAGCTGCCCGAGGAACAGCGCCTGCTCCTCGTTTGCGCCGTGGGCGGCCTCCGCGATGCGCATCGGCACGCCGTGCTCGCGGCCGAGCGCCGAGAGCGCCTGCACGTCCTTCGGGAAGCAGGAGCCGCCGTACCCGGGGCCCGCGTAGAGGAACTTCTTGCCGATGCGCGAGTCGGTGCCGACGCCGAGGCGGACGGAGTGGATGTCGGCGCCGGTGGCGTGGCAGAGGCGCGAGAGCTCGTTCATGAACGAGATCCGGATCGCGAGCATCGTGTTCGAGGCGTACTTGATGAGCTCGCTCGAGCGCGGGTCCGTCACGACGAGCCGCTCGCCGGAGAGCTGGAGCGGCGCGTAGAGGTCGCGGAGCATCTGCCGCGCCTCGTCGCTCCGCGCGCCGACGACGACGCGGTCGGGCTTGAAGAAGTCGTTGACCGCGTCGCCCTCCTTGAGAAACTCGGGGTTCGAGACGACCTCGAGCGGGACGCGCGCGCTGGCGAGGCGCGCCTGGACGGCGTCACACGTGCCGACGGGCACGGTGCTCTTCACGACGACGACGGCCTGCTTCGTGGCGACCTTCGCGATCATGTCCGCCGCGGCCATGACCGCGGAGAGATCGGCCGCGCCCGCGGCGTCGGGGGGGGTGCCCACCGCGATGAAGTAGGCGTCGGCCGCGTCGAAGGGCGCGGAGATCGCGCTCGCGAACTGCAGGCGCCCGCAGCGCTGGTTCCTGTGGATGAGATCGCCGAGGCCCGGCTCGTAGATCGGGACGCGCCCGTCGGAGAGCTTCGCGATCTTGTCGGGATCGATGTCGAAGACCAGGACCTCGTGGCCGAGATCGGACAGTCCGGTTCCGCTGACGAGGCCGACGTATCCGGCTCCGAAGACGACGAGGCGCATGGCGTTCGTTTCTCTAGTGAAGCCGGGTGATCAGGGCAAGCCGGGGACGTTCAGCCGGATCGCGTAGAGGCCGGTCTGCGGGTTCCGCTCTCCGTCGCCGGGGTCGGCGCCGTTCGCCGTGATGTACAGCGTCCTCCGATCGGCCTCGCCGAACGTGCAGTTCGTCGGCTTCACGTCGACGGTCACCGTCCCGATTTTGGCGCCGTTCCTGTCGAACACGTCGATGCCGGCGTCGTCCGCCACGTAGAGGTTGCCGGCGTCGTCGACCGCCATCCCGTCGCCGCCGGGCACGTCCGCGAGCACGGTGAACGCGCCCGCGACGCCCGCGCCGTCGACCGGGGCGGACAGGAGCTTGCCCGCGCCGTTGTCGACGACGTAGAGCGTGTTCTGGTCGGGCGAGAGCGCGATGCCGTTGGGCTTGTCGAAGTCGTGCGCGACGCGCGAGAGGTCGCCGTTGGGAGCGATGCGGTAGACGGCTTCGTCGTCCTGCGTGTTCGGGTTGCCCGAGTAGTTCGGGTCCGTGAAGTAGACGTTGCCGTCGGCGCGTACGATGACGTCGTTCGGCGCGTTGAGCGGCTCGTTGTCGTACGTCTCGGCGATCGGCGAGGTCGCGGCGCCGCGCGTCGCCTCGCTCCTCGTGACGCGCTTGTTGCCGCCTTCGCAGGCGATGAGCAGCCCGTCGTTGTCGACCGCGAGGCCGTTGGCGCCGCCGCTGTTGTTGCGCCACTGCGACGTCCCGCCGTCGGGGAGAAGCTCGTGGATCTGGTTCGCGGGGATGTCGGTGAAGAGCAGCCGCCCGTCGATCCAGACCGGGCCCTCGGTGAAGCGGAAGCGGCCCCGGACGAGGGTGGCCGTGCGCGTGGTGCCCTCGAGCGGGTCGGGGAAGACGACCACGGCGCCGTCGGGGAGCGTGGTGGTGCTCCCGTCGCGGCCAGGGGCGGCGATGCTCCCGTCGTAGTCGCACTCCTGGTTGATGCAGCCGTTCGCGCGCGCGGGCGCGTCGGGCCCCGTCTCGCTGCAGGCGAGGAGGACGACGCCGGGTGCGGCGAGGGTGAGGCCGGCGAGCAAGAAGCGAAGGCGCATGGACATCATGATCCCTTAACCTCTGCGCGACGGAAGAGCCACCAGCCGCCGCGGTGCTCTTCGAGCTCGAGGCGGTCCGGGGTGTGGGGCTCGGTCGCGTTCGGTCGTGTGCGGATGAGGACGTAGTCCCAGTCCTCGAGGTGGTACGCGGGCCAGTCGATGACCTTGAGGTTGCTCTCGCTGTAGGTCTGGGGGAGC
Source organism: Labilithrix sp. (assembly GCA_019637195.1). Taxonomy (GTDB): domain Bacteria; phylum Myxococcota_A; class Polyangia; order Polyangiales; family Polyangiaceae; genus Labilithrix. Next base: position 26,728 of record JAHBWA010000101.1, read on the forward strand.
CGGAGCGCGGGGTTCTCCGGCGTCGGGTAGAGCGCCGAGCCCTGGTGAAACCAGATGTCGCTCACGACGATCGGCCGCTCGACCAGGACGAGCTTGTCGTAGTGGATGAACGGGTGCGCGGTGAAGACGTCGCTGTTCGGGTCGAGCGGCAGGTTGAGGAGGTGTGACTCCGCCGGGACGCGCGCGAGCACCTCCTTGTAGCCGCGCGCCTCGTCCTGGAAGCGGTACGACGCGACGAGGGCGAGCGCGCTGATCGTCGAGGCGAGGAGGGGCGGCCCGTAGTGCAGGCCGAGCGCGATCGGCCGCGGGAGCGCGGCGCGACGCACGCCGAGCAGCGCGAGGATGAGGGCGACGGGGACGAGCCGGCCGTCGACGAACCCGAACCACCCGACCGCGTGAGGCAGCGCGATGAACACGAGCGCGATCGCCCCGGCGCAGGAATAGAGGGCGCGGCTGTGACGGACGTCGGCCGGCGCCTCCGCCCCCCGGCCTGCGTTGCGTCCGAGCGTCCGGATCGTGACGACGGCGGACGCGACGGCGAACGCGAGGAGCAGGAAGCCGACGAAGAAGTCGATCCCCGTGCGCGTCATGAGCGTGGGGCTGAGGAGCAGGCCGAGCTTGTCCGCGGCGCCCTGGAAGCGCGGGATCAGGTGCTGGACGCGTGGGACCGACCCCGGCGGAGTCGTGGCCCCGCGCTCGAGCCACGCGACCCACGCGGCGAGGGCGAGGGCAGGGACGAGCGCGCGGAGGCGGACCAGGCGCTGGAGGCGGCGGCCGGTGACGACGGACGAGATGCCGGCGCAGAGGAGGAACAGGAGGAACGCGTGCCCGTGCGCGACGAACATCAGCGGCGCGAAGGCCGTGACGACGAGCTCGCGGCGCCGGAGGGCGCGGGGATCGGCGGCGCCGTCCGCGGCGGTGAGCAGGTCGAGCCACAGCGTCAGCCCGACGAGCATCACGGCGACGCCGAGCAGGTAGCTCGCGAAGCCGAGGAGCGTCATGATCCCGAACGACAGCGCGACGCCGAGGAAGCCGAACGCCGGCGACGAATCGCCGTAGAGGCGCCGCCGCGCGAAGAGCATCGCGAGCGGCGTCGCCAGGACCGGCAGCGTCCCGAGGGCGCGCACCGCGTCGATCGGCCCGCTCAGGCGGACGAAGACCTCGCCGAGGAAGCGGAACAACGAGTACGGGCCGATGTGCGGGGCGAGGACGTAGAAGCGCTGCTCGAACGCGGACGTCTCGAAGCGGTGGCGCATCGCGATGAGCCCGGCGTGCGCGGGAAGATCTTGGAAGGGCAGCGCGTCGAACACCCAGAACACGCTCGCGGCCACGATCATCACCGCGCCGAGCCCGAGCATCGGCAGCAGCGGTGAGCGCTCCGCGCCGGCCGACGAGCCGCGCACGACCGCCGACCGCGCGGACGCGACCGCAGGCGCGTCGAGCGCCGGGCTGGCCGGGGGCGTGACGTGGATCGTCATCGGGAACGTCTCGCGACTGTTCGCTTATGACCCGTTCTCGACCCCGCCGCTAGTGTGCGTTCGATTCACAGCACGCGCGCGCGAGGCGCGCCTCCGGCGAAGATGAGGGGTTTGGGTGTATCCGTTTGAAATAGCTAATGAACATGAGCGATCGGGCTCGGCCTGGAGGCGCCGATGGCGGGCCTCGCGGCTCCCGCGGCTCTCGCGGTCCGCGGCGCGCGACGCGCCGGGCGGCGAAGTTGGCCGTCTCCGGGCGCCCGTGGCCCCATTCGGGACGTGGGCCTCGGCTCGTCGGACCTGGTCCGGTCCATCCTGGCGACGTGCAGCTGGGCCGGCGCGCTCGCGGCCGGCAAGGTCGCCGTCCGCTGGCTCGCGCTGCACACCGGCGTGCCGGCGCTCGTCGTCGCCGCGGTCCTCGTCTGCGTCGGCTACCGCGTCCTCAAGAAGAGCGCGCGCTTCGCGCTGGAGGTCGCCGCGGTCACGCTCGCGCTCGTCGCCGCGTCGGAGATGGGCTGGCTTCGCTGGTAGCGAGAGGGCCGGGAGCGAGGTGGCCCGAGCGTCCGCTGGCAGCCAGGTGGCCCGAGCGTCCGCTGGCAGCCAGGTGGCCCGAGCGCTCGCTGCGGCCGGCGCGCGGCCTCGACGGGCCGCGAAAGCGGTACGAACTTCGGGCACGCGGGACTAGAGTCCGCCGCCATGAAGCTAGACGAGCTGAAGATCATCGTGTCGGGCGGCGCTCAGGGCATGGGGCGTCATTTCGCGCAGCGCCTCGCCGAGGCGGGCGCCCAGGTGGCGATCGCGGACGTGAACGAGGTCGGCCTCGCGGAGACGGTCGAGGCGGCGAAGGGGCTGCCCGGCAAGATCCACGCGCGCAGGCTCGACGTGGCGAGCGAGGCCGACGTCGCCTCGTACGTCGAGTGGGCGCACGGCGCGATGGGCGGCCTGAACGGGCTCGTCAACAACGCCGGCATCCTCCGCGACGGGCTCCTCGTGAAGAAGGACCGCGAGACGGGGCAGGTGAAGAAGCTCACCAAGGAGCAGTGGGACGCGGTCATCGGCGTCAACCTCACCGGCGCGACGCTGCTCGCGCGTGACGTCGTCGCGAAGATGGTCGAGTCGAACCAGCGCCCCGGCGTCATCGTCAACATCTCCAGCATCGCTCGCCACGGCAACCGCGGGCAGTCGAACTACACCGCAGCGAAGGCGGCGCTCGCCGCGAACACCGTGACCTGGTCGCGGGAGTTCGCGCCGTTCGGGGTCCGCGTCGGCGCCGTCGCGCCGGGCATGATCGAGACGCCGATGACCCAGGGTATGAACCAGAAGGCGCGTGACGCGCTCGTCGCGTCGATCCCCGTCGGCCGGATCGGGCTCCCGGAGGACATCTGGCTCGCGGTCCGCTTCGTCCTCGAGTGCGACTACTTCGACGGGCGCACGATCGACGTGGATGGCGGACTTTCGATGTAATATCGAATTATTAGACGGCGCGCTTCGAGCGCGTTGGAGCGGCCGGTGGCGCGTGATGCGCTCCCGGCCGCGATCTTTTGTCATTGGGATGACGCGCCCGCACCTGAACGCAGCGTGTCAATACTGATTCGTGACCGACCCGTGCGACAAAGTACGCGCGCACAAACTGCAAAATTCCGATTGCAGGTCCGAGAGTTATCCGTCAGAAGAAGGATTGCAGTGCACGTGACGGTTCTGTGAACTTTTAATGGCGATCGTCGAGCTGACCCAAGATGCCTATGCCGCTACGGAGGCGGTAGCCGAACAAGCCGGAAAGGTTCGCGTCGCGGTCCATGATGCGTCGAGGCTCGAGTGGAGCCTGTCGCTCCCGCTCCCCGACTCCGACGACTCAAAGCCCGCGCCGTACTCGCTTCGCGTCGAGATGCAGATCCCGCACAACGCCTTCGTGCGTCACGTGCCGTGGGATCAGATGCAGGCGTTCACGCGCCTCGACGGTCCGGCCATCGCCCCCGCGTCCGACGTCGTCACGATCGACGCGCTGCGACGTGGAGCGCTCGCGATGGCCAACCAGCTCGCCCGCGCGAGCGACGGGTTCAAGCGCCACTGTCGGCTCGCGGCCTCGCTCTTCGCGACCGCGCCGCACAGCGAGCTCGAGGACGCGCTGACGATCTGGATCGAGGCGGCCGTGCGGATCGCGCACGAGTCGCGCGAGCGCCTCGCCCGCGCGGAGGCCGAGGGCGAAGAGGCGTCCGAGCTGATGCGCGAGCGCGAGCTCGTCGACGAGTACGTCAGCGTTCGCCTGTTCGAGATGCTCGCCGGCGCGGAGCGCGCGCTGTCGAACGTCGTCGCGTCGAAGAGCCGTCACGCGACGCGGCTGGCGCCGGTCGTGGCCGACGTCGAGGCGAGGCTCGCGGAGGCGCTCGCCGAGGAGCTCGCGTACCGCGAGGCGCGCGGCTTCGTGAACGCCGATCCGACGTCACCTCCGGCGCTCGAGCAGTACCTCGACCGCGCGAGCCGCCTGAAGAAGCACTTCCAGGAGGTGCTCTTCCTCGAGCAAGAGACCTTCCACGTCGCGGAGCGCGCGTATCACTGGATCGCGGCGTTCGTCGCGGTGCTGGCGTCGACCTGGGCGTTCGCCTGGCAGATCGCCCTCATGAACCAGGCGAACACCGCCACGACCGTGAGCTCCGGCGTCGTGATGCTCGCGATCGTCGCCGGCTTCGTCTACGCGGGCAAGGACCGCATCAAGGAGATCGGTCGCAACTGGATGACCCACCGCGTGCAGCGTGTCTGGGGGGCTCAGCGGATCAGCCGCTACCGCGCACCGCACCGCCGCTTGCCCGGGCGGGACATCGTCGTCAGCGCCCGCGAGTCGTTCAACCAGAGCGTCGCGAGCTTGCCGGACCCGCTGAACCCGGAGTGCGGCGCGCGCACGGCGATCACGGTGCTCACGTACGAGCATCGCGGCGAGGTCATCCCGAACACGCACCTCGTCCGCTCGGGGGTGCGTCGCGTGAAGCACGTCTTCCGCTATGACCTCTCGCCGCTCTTCGCGCGCCTCGACGACGCGACGAAGCCGGTGCCCGTCCTCGACGACGCGAGCCGCCGGGTACGCTTCATCGACGCGCCGCGCTGCTACCGGCTGCCGGTCAGCGTCGCCGTAGAAGCCGGCGGGCACAAGTACACCGAGCGCGCGACGCTCGTGCTTCACAAGCGGGGCCTCGAGCGCCTCGAGCGCGACAAGGACTCGAACCCGTCGCTCGCCGAGATCGGCCTCGAGCCGAACTGAGCGAGCGCGCTTCCCACCCGCGCGCCCCGACCCGCGGGCGGCGGAGCGAAATACTCGGGCCGCCGCGCCGTCCGGTGCTCTAGGGTGCGGCGCGGCGATGGACCGAGCACGGTTGTGGCCCGACTTTCGGCGTGAGCACGTCCTCCACGAGGACGAGGACCTCATCGTCGTGCACAAGCCTGCCGGCGTGCCGAGCCAGTCGGCCGAGCCCGACCGGCCCGACGATCTCGTGCTCCGGGTGCGCGCCTTCCTCGCGGCGCGGGACGGCAAGGAGCCGTCGGCGGTCTACCTCGGCGTCCACCAGCGGCTCGATCGCGACACCAGCGGGATCGTCCTGTTCACGAAGCAGCCGTCGGCGAACCCGGCCGTCGCCGCGGAGCTCGAGAAGCGTCGCGTGAAGAAGCGCTACGTCGCCGGCGTGGTCGGGTGGCCCGAGCGGCGGCGGTCGGCGACGCTCGACGACGAGCTCGCGAAGGGCGAGGGCGGGCG
>JAHBWA010000102.1 GCA_019637195.1 Labilithrix sp.
TAGTCGCCGCCGCAGATCGTATCGCCGCAGATCCGGTCGAACCCGTCCTTCAGCGCCTTGCGAACGGAGAACCAGCGATCGATGTCGTGTTCGCCGAGCGTGCTGAACAGGTCACCGTAGGTCGTCAGCGCGTCCTCGCTCTGCTCGACCTCTTCGTCCGCGGGCGCGGCGCAGCCGACGGCGGCGGTGAACGTGAGGAGGACGGCGGCGAGCGGGCCAAGGATGGGGCGGGGGCTCATGTGCCGCTCCTTCTTAGAGGGTGGCCGGTCCGATGCAAGGAGAAGTCCGACATTGGAGACAAATGTTGCCTTCGAGCCACGATGGTTTCGCATGCGGCACATCGTTCCGAGATCCGTGCCGGGAAGGAGAGTTAGTAATTTCAGTTCGTTAGATGCGTTCGGCGCTGGCGCGGGGCCAGATCGGGCCGGCGCCGCGCCAGCGCGGCGAGGTGGCGGGACGCGCGGGGGACTCCGCCCGAGGACGAGGCCGGAGGGGCGAGCCGCGTTGACGCGGGGGACGGGTTGGCTAGGACGCCGGCGTCGGCCCGGCGCCGCGCAGCACGCGCGCGTTTCCGCGGTCGTCGCCAAGGAGCTACGCGGATGCGCCTCGACGGATCGTGCCAGTGCGGGAAGGTGAGGTTCAGCGTCGAGTCCGAGACGCCGTACCCGTACATGTTTTGCTACTGCTCGATCTGCCGGAAGACGAGCGGCGCCGTGACGTGCAACGTGATGGGCAAGCGCGCCACGCTCAAGGTGAAGGGCGCGGCTCATGTTCGCTCGTACCACGCCGTCATCCGCAAGGCGGGACAGCGGGCCTCGCGGAGCAAGGGGGAGCGCGCGTTCTGCGGCCTCTGCGGCAGCCACCTCTACGCCCTCGACGATCGCTGGCCCGAGGGGGTGTGGCCCAACGCGGCCGCGATCGACACGGAGCTGCCGGTCCCGCCCGAGCACGTGCAGCTGATGACGCGCTACAAGCCCGCGTGGGTTCCGGCCGTCGCGGACGGGCCGCGCTTTGCGGAGTACCCGAAGCTCTCGATCGCGGCGTGGCACGAGGAGCGCGGCTTGACCACCCCGTCGTCGGCGCGTCGCGCGCCGCGGGCGGTGTCCGGGAAGAGCCGCCGGGCGTCGGGCAAGGCGCCCAGCCGGGCGCGCCGTGCCCGCAAGACGTCCGCCGAGTAGGTCGAGCTCGCAAACAGGGCCGAGCTCGCGCGGAAACGTCGCCGAAACAGGGAGGGCGGATCTTCGTGGGCGTCTCGATCGCCGACGCGACCGTCGGGCCGGCGATCGCGACCGCTCGGCCGACGCGGCGTTGTCGGCCCGAGCGATCCGCCCCATCGTCGGCCGAGCCTCACGCCGCCACCTCCTTCTACGAGCGAACATGAACCAAGGCACCTCTTCGAGCACCGTCGGGATCGACGCCATCGCCATCGCCACGCCGCGGGCCTACCTCGACCTCGTCGATCTCGCGGCGGCTCGTGACGTCCCGAGCGACAAGTACACGAAGGGGCTCGGCGCGATCCGCATGGCGATCGCCGGCCGACACGAGGATCCGGTGACGCTCGCGACGGACGCCGCGAGCCGGCTCTTCGCGCGCGCGGGCGTCGACGCCTCGCGCATCGGCTACATGGCGGTCGGCACCGAGACGGGCATCGACCACTCGAAGCCCGTCGCCTCCTACGTTCACGGGTTGCTCGGCCTGCCCGCGGCGTGCCGCGTCTTCGACACGAAGCACGCGTGCTTCGGCGGGACCGCGGCGCTGATGGGCGCGGTCGAGTGGATCGCGAGCGGCGCCGCGCGCGGTCGCTCCGCGCTCGTGGTCTGCTCGGACATCGCGCGGTACGCGCTCGGCAGCCCCGGGGAGCCGACGCAGGGCGCAGGCGCGGTCGCGCTGCTCGTCACGGAGCGGCCGCGCCTGGTCGAGCTCGAGGTCGGCCACACCGGGACGTACGCGCGCGACGTCCACGACTTCTGGCGACCGCTGAGCCGGCGCGACGCGCTCGTCGACGGGCACTACTCGGTCTCGTGTTACCTCGACGCGGTCGCGGGCGCGTTCGGCGCGTGGCGGGACGAGGACGTCCGACGCGGCGGCGCCCCGCTCGCCCGGACCGCGTACCACGTGCCGTACGTGAAGATGGCGAAGAAGGCCGACCGCCACCGCGCGATCGCGTGCGAAGGGCTCGACGAGGCCGCCGCCGAGGCGCGGTTCGCGCGGGACGTCGGGTCGTCGCTCGCGTTCGCGGCGGAGGTCGGCAACGTCTACACGGGCTCGCTCTACATGGCGCTGGCGGCGCTCCTCCACGCCGAGGCCGGCGTCCTCGAGGGGGAGCGCGTCGGCCTCTTCAGCTACGGCTCGGGCTGCGTCGCCGAGTTCTTCGCCGGTCGCGTCGCGGTCGGCGCCGCGGACGTCGTGGAGAGCCTCGCCCTCGACGAGCCGCTCCGAGACCGCGTGCGCCTCGACTTCGGCGCGTACGAGGCCATCCGGCGCGCGGACGGCGACGAGCCGGCCGGCGTCACCGCCGACGACGAGGTCGACGTCGCGAGCGATCGGTGCGCCTTCGTCGGCGTCGACGCCGCCGAGCGCCGCGTCTACCGCCGCGCCACCCACGGCTCGACGCCGCGCGCCGACGCCGCGAGCACCGCCGCGGCGTGACCTCCCCGCCGCTCCGCCGGTGCGCGGCCGCGCGGGCTCCAGTCGATGCACGGCGCGCTGGCGGCTCGCACGCCCGCGGGCGTAGTGTCGAGAGATGCTGCGTCGTCCGTCGCCGCTCATCGCCGCGGGGATCGCGGTGGGGGCGGCGCTCGTCGTGGTCGCGATCTGGTGGCGACGGCCGCAGGCGAACGCCGTCGAGCGCGCAGTGGACGCCACGGTGGCGGTGCGGATCTCGCGCCACGACGCGCTCGGGATGTCGCCGCCGCCGACGTCGGTGCGCGAGCCCGCGCGCGTCCGCGCGATCGTGGAGGCGCTCGGGATCGACGAGCACCCCGCCGCGCCGTGCCCGCCGGACTACGCGAGCGCCGAGCTGGGGCTCCTCCTCACGGGGCGAGACGTATACGCACGTCGCAACGTCTACGTCTGGCGGCTGACTGACGGCGCCGCGAGCGACGGCGGAGCGGAAGCGCCGGGCGGGGCGCGGGCCCACGGCGGAGCCGAAGCGCCGCTGGTGGTCGTCGTGAGCTCGAGCGGTTGTCGTGGAGGTCGACCGTCGGACGTCGCGCGCCTGCGGGCGCTCCTGTCGAGCGACGAGCGCGACGCGTCGCGCTAAATGGGACCGCGCACCATGGACCGCACCGTGAGCGCGCGGAGCGCGAGCGCGCCGCCAGCGACGCATCGCGGGCCGGCGTGTTGTATCGTTTGCGGAGGACGCGTCGGGGGCCGCGACGAGGGACGGGTGCGATGCGACTGGGTGTGCCGAAGGAGATCTACGCGGGGGAACGACGCGTCGCCGCGACGCCGGACTCGGTCAAGAAGCTCGCTGCGATGGGGCTCGAGGTCGTCGTCGAGCGCGGCGCGGGCACGGGCTCGGGCTTCACCGACGAGGCCTACGAGGCCGCCGGCGCGAGCCTCGCCGACGCGAGCGTCGTCTGGGGAGAGAGCGATCTCGTCATCAAGGTCCGCCCGCCGTCGCACGCCGAGGTCGCGACCATCAACGACGGCGCGGCGCTCGTCTCTTTGCTCCAGCCCGAGCGAGACGAGGCGCTCCCGGAGCTCCTCGCGGCGAAGCGGGTGTCGGCGATCGCGCTCGAGCGGGTCCCGCGCGTGACGCGCGCCCAGAAGATGGACGTGCTCTCGTCGATGGCGAACCTCGCCGGCTACCGCGCCGTGCTCGAGGCGGCGCACCACTACCAGGGCTTCTTCGGGCCGCAGGTCACGGCCGCGGGGACGATGCCGCCGGCGCGCGTCCTCGTCATCGGCGCGGGCGTCGCCGGGCTCGCGGCCGTCGCGGCTGCGCGCGCGCTCGGCGCCGAGGTGCGCGCGTTCGACACGCGCAAGGCGACGAAGGAGCAGGTCGAGAGCCTCGGCGCGGCGTTCCTCACCGTCGAGCTCGAGGAGGACGGGGAGGGCGGGGGCGGCTACGCCAAGGAGATGAGCCCGGCGTTCATCGCCGCGGAGATGGCGCTGTTTCGCGCGCAGGCGGCCGAGGTCGACGTCATCGTCACGACCGCGCTCGTCCCTGGCAAGAAGGCTCCTGTCCTCGTGAAGGAGGAGGCCGTCTCCGCGATGAAGCGTGGATCGGTCATCGTCGACCTCGCGGCGGAGCAGGGAGGCAACTGCGAGCTCTGCGTGCCGGGAGAGATCGTCACGCGGCACGGCGTCACGATCGTGGGCGTGACCGATCTCGCGAGCCGGATGGGCGCCTCCGCGAGCCGCCTCTTCGCGAACAACGTGGTGCACCTGCTCGCCGAGATCGTCGACGGCGCGAGGCTCCACCTCGATCTCGAGGACGACGTCATCCGGCCCGCGCTGGTCACGCACCGCGGTGAGGTGCTGCCGCGTCCGCCGCCGAAGGCCGCGGCGCCGCCGCCGCGCCCGTCGAACCGCCCCCGCGTGCCGCCGGCGCCGGAGGCGAGGCCGGCGCAGAAGGACATCCGCTCGCCGACGCGCCGCGCGTGGGGGACGACGGTGGGCGGGATGGCGGTCATCGTCGCGCTCTTCTTCGCCGGCCGCTTCGCGCCGTCGGATCTCCTGCAGCACTCGACGGTCTTCATCCTCGCGTGCTTCGTCGGCTGGCAGGTCATCTGGAGCGTGACGGCCGCGCTGCACACGCCGCTGATGAGCGTCACCAACGCGATCAGCGGCATCATCATCATCGGCGGCATGCTGCAGGTGTCGAGCACGCTCGACGCGGCGAGCGTGCTCGGCGCGCTCGCCGCGCTCTTCGCGGCGATCAACATCGCCGGCGGCTTCCTCGTCACCGAGCGAATGCTCAGGATGTTCCGCCGCGAGCCCTCGGGCGGCGGCGCAGCGGCGCGAAAGGGGCACGGCCGATGAGCCGCGTCACGCTGACGAACGAGGCCCAGCCGAAGGAGGGGGCGTCCCGATGATGATGACCGACGGCGTCCTCACGGTCGCGTACCTCGTCGCGGGGGTCCTCTTCATCCGGAGCCTCGGCGGGCTCTCGAAGCAGGAGACGGCGCGCCGCGGGAACCTCTCCGGGATCGTCGGCATGGCGATCGCCGTGATGGTGACCGCGGCGGCGTGGGCGAACCATCCTGGGCGCGACCTCACGAGCGATCTCGAAGCCATCGGTCTGCTCGGCGCGGCCCTCGTCGTCGGCGGCGGGATCGGCGGCGTGCTGGCGCGCCGCGTCGAGATGACCGGGATGCCGGAGCTCGTGGCGGTGCTCCACAGCTTCGTCGGACTCGCCGCGGTGCTCGTCGGCTTCGCTTCGTACCTCTCGCCGGCCGCGTCGGCGATGCAGCCCGGCGTCGATCGCACGGTGCACCTCGTCGAGATCGGCGTCGGCGTCGCCGTCGGCGCGCTGACCTTCACCGGATCCATCATCGCGTGGGCCAAGCTTCGCGGCTCGATCTCGGGCAAGCCGCTGCTCTTGCCGGGGCGCCACGTGCTGAACGCGATCGTCGCGGCGTCGTCGGTCGGTCTCTCGGTGCCGATCGTCCTGGCGACGGGCACCGGCGGTCTGCCGTACCTCGTGGCGATCGCCGTGCTCGCGGGCGTGCTCGGCGTCCACCTCGTGATGGCGATCGGCGGCGCGGACATGCCCGTCGTGGTGTCGCTCCTGAACAGCTACTCGGGCTGGGCGGCCGCCGCGGCGGGCTTCGTCCTGGCGAACGATCTGCTGATCGTGACCGGCGCGCTCGTCGGCTCGAGCGGCGCGATCCTCTCGATCATCATGTGCCGGGCGATGAACCGATCGATCGCGAACGTCATCTTCGGCGGGTTCGGGACGGCCGACGCGAAGGGGCCCGCCCCCGCGGCGCCGGCCGGCGAGGTCATCGAGATGCCGCAGGCCGACGTCGCGGCGATGCTGCGCGAGTCGAAGAGCGTGGTGATCGTCCCCGGCTACGGGATGGCCGTGGCGCGCGCGCAGAGCGCCGTCCACGATCTCACGCGCGTCCTGCGCGAGCGCGGCACCGCGGTCCGCTTCGCGATCCATCCCGTCGCCGGACGCCTGCCGGGGCACATGAACGTCCTGCTCGCGGAGGCCGGCGTTCCTTACGACATCGTCCTCGAGATGGAGGAGATCAACCACGACTTCCTGGCGACGGACGCGGTGCTCGTGATCGGGGCGAACGACATCGTCAACCCGGGCGCGCTCGACGACGTGCACAGCCCCATCTACGGGATGCCCGTGCTCGAGGTCTGGAAGGCGAAGACCGTCGTGGTGCTCAAGCGCGGGATGGCCGCCGGTTACGCCGGCGTGGAAAACCCGCTGTTTCATCTCGAGAACACGCGGATGCTCTTCGGTGACGCGAAGAAGAGCATGGACGGCCTCGTCGCGGCGCTCCGCACCTGAAGCTCGGCTCGAAGGCAGCGGCGCAAAAAAAGAATCTGAAAGAGGCGGCGCGCCGGCGATCCGGCGTGGTTGCTTCGTGAGGAGCGCAACATGCGCAATTCGTCGCGCATGTTGCTCCTCGTTCGAACAATCTGTCGGCTCCGACGAACGGACGAACCGGCCGATCCATGGGAATTCACGCGTGATTCGCGGCCAGGGTCGCTTGCCGATTGCGGTCCCCCTGCTACATCGGATGAGTGCTGCTTACATCATGCGCTCGGGCGCATGACGCAGCGAACAGGAGGTCCGGATGGGTCGGCTCGGCTCTGGTCTCATGGCCACGACGATCGTGTGTGTGCTCGGAATCGCCACGTTTGCAGGCTGCACTGCGGACGGGACGACCGGTGATGTGGCGGCGACCGAGCCGGAGGATACGCCGTCGGTCGGCTTGCCGCCCCCGAGCTCGTCGGACGACGACGACGACGACACCGAGCGCGACGCTGGGAGCTCCAAGAAGGACGCGGGGAAGTCGGACGCCGGCAAGGACGCCGGGCCCCCGCCGCCGACGCCGGGCGACGCGTGCACGGACCTCGACAAGATCGTCGAGGCCAAGTGCGGCGCGTGCGGCAAGCACTCGACCGTGTGCCTCGCGGACGGCGACGGGCAGGGCGTGTGGAGCGACTACGGCACCTGCACCGGCCAGACGGTCGGCGGGTGCATCCCCGGCGAGACCGTCACCGAGGCGTGCGGCAACTGCGGGACGCGCGTCCGCGTGTGCTCGCAGTACTGCGCGCTGTCCTCGCCGGTCTGCAGCGGTCAGCCGGCGGACTCGTGCCCGCCCGGGACCATCGACTTCACCGCGGCCGGCTGCTCCACGGTCGGCGAGTTCCGCGCGCGCACGTGCAAGGCCGACTGCTCGCACAACCCGTTCAGCGCGTGCGCGCCGCCTCCGACGACGATCAACATCGCGCCGACCAAGGACAGCCTCAGCTCGACCATCGTGGTCCTCACCTCGACGAGGACGCTGCCGAAGCTGACCGGGACGTGCCCGAACCCGACCGCCTCCACGACGATCAATACGCCGTACCAGTACGTCCAGGTGAAGAACACGCTGGCGCAGACGGCGACGGTGTCGATCTACAACGGGCTCGCGCCCGGCGGAGTCGCCTTCCCGACCACGCTCGTCTCGTACGTCGGCGCGGTGGCGCCCACCACGGAGGCGGCGCGCAAGGCGTGCGACAAGGGAACGAACTCGTTCGGGACGGCGTCGCTCACCGGCGACAGCCGCTACGCGTCCCTCGACGGAACGCGGAAGGTCACCATCCCCGCCGGTGGGACGGTCTCGGTGTTCGTGGCGGCGCGCAACGCGTACGACGCCACGAAGCCCGCCGACTCGACCGGGCCCATCCGGCTCATCGTGAAGACCGAGACGCTGGAGTAGCGTCGCGTCGCTTCCTTGCCTGACTTCGAGACGGCTCGAGCCCTTCGCGGCTCGGGCCGTCGACGCTTGGGGCGACGAGGAGCTCGCGAGAGCAGGGAGGCGAGCGGGGCGGGTGAGCCGCCGCTTCCGCTCCGCCCGGCGTCAGGCGCTCGCGAGCTCGCGGATCCGGCCGAGCACGGCGTCGACCTCGGCGGGGGAGTTGAGCAGGCCCGGCGCGACGCGCGCGTAGGTGGTCGCGTAGGGGGTCGTGCTGGCCATGATCTTGTTCGCCGCCAGGCGCTCCACGACCTCTTTCGGCGTCATCCCCGCGACCTCGAAGGTGACGATCCCGGACGAGGCGTCGTCCGCGCGCGGCGTGTGGAGCGCCACGTGCTTCATCGCGGCGAGCCCCTCCTTGCACTGACGATTGAGCTCGCGGATGCGCGCGGCGACGCGACTCGCGCCGATGCTCTGGTGAAAGGCGAAGGCTGCGTCGAGCGCCCAGCGATGCTCGAACGAGTGAAAGCCTCCCGGCGTCATCACCGCCGCGCTCGCCTCCGCCGGCGGCGAACCCTTCAGCCACGGCGTCCAGGCCTCCGCGGTGAACGCCGGTATCGAGGGCCTGAGCGAGGGCCAGTGGTCCTGCCGTCCCCAGACGACGCCGGTGCCTCGCGGGCCGAAGAGCCACTTGTGGCAGCCCGCGACGAAGAAATCGCAGCCGAGCTCGCCGACCGGCGCCGACTCGACGCCGAAGCCGTGGACGCCGTCGACGCAGAGGAGGGCGCGATCGCGCTGGTCGCGCCCGGCGTTCGCCTTCGCGACGGCGTCCGCGATGGCGCGCACGGGGGTCTTCACGCCGGTGCCCGAGTGCACCCACGTGATCGCGACCACGCGGGTCGCCTTGGTCATCGCGCGCGCGATCGCGTCGACCATCGCGGCCGGCGTCGCGAGCGCCGGCTCGTCGTAGAGCGGGACCTTCCGGACGGTCGCGCCGGCGCGCTCGGCGGCCAGGCGCAGGGACTCGTGGGTGCTGAAGTGGTCGTGCGTCGTCGTCAGGATCTCCTGGCCGCTCGCGAGCGGCAGGCCATGGTAGAGCGTGCCGAGGCCCATCGTCGTGCTGTCGGTCAGCGCGATCTCCGCGGGCTCGACGCCCATGTAGCTCGCGGCCGCCTTCCGGACGTTGGCCTCGCCGTCGCGCTCCTGCTCGTGGAGGTAGAGCGCGGGGTTCTCGTCGAGCCCGCGACGATGCCGCTCGATGGCGTCGCGCACCGGCCGAGGGTGGCTGGCGAGGAGGAAGCCCGCGAGGTGGATCCAGCTCGGATCGAGCGGGAACTCGCGCCGGACGCCGTCCCACGTCCCGAGATCGGCGGCGGCGTGGCGGACCTCGACCGGGGCGGCGGGCCGGGCGCAGCCGAGCACGTTCAAGGCTGGGACGGTCGTGGCGAGGTACGCGAGGAAGCTCCGGCGGCCGGTGTTCATCGCGCTCGAGGCTAGCGCCGCTGTCGCGCCGCAACGAGCGATGCGTCGCCTCGAGCGGCGCTGGCGAGGCCTGATCTCGAGCGGGACCTGAGGGCTGACCGGCGGGGTCGAGGTGATCCACTTTGTCCGTTCCGTGAGAGCGGACCTTTTCATCTATCGATGTCTGCTGAGCTTTTCGTGGGCGATCTCCGGGATCGCGCCTGGTCGCGTTCTTGCTCGCTTCGTGGGTCATGAGCATGCGCGACTCGGGGATCATCGACCTCTTCGCGATCCACAAGGAAGAAGAGGAGCGCCTCTCGGCTCCCGCGCCGAGCGCGCCGCCGCCGGCGGTCAGCTTCGACACCGGCGCGGACGACGACGAGCTCGACGTCCTCGCGGTCGCGCAGCGCGCGTCGCGCAAGCGCACGAAGATCGTCGGCGCCGCCGTCGGCGCGGTGGCCGTCCTCGGGCTCGTCATCGCGGCGTTCACGTCGGGTGGGGCCAGCGAGGCCGCGACCGCGTCGGCCGCCGCCGCGCCGCCACCTCCGGCCGTGACCGCGCCGCCCCCGGCCGTCGAGCCGCCGCCCGCGCCCGCCGCGCCGGAGCCCGCGCCGCCGTCGACCGCGGAGTCCGCCTCCGACTACACGCCCGCGACGGCCGCCGCCGCGCACGCCTCCGCCTCGAAGGCCGCCAAGAAGAAGGCGGCGCCCGCGCGCAAGGCGGGCAAGAAGAAGGGCGGGGGCGTCAAGCTTCAGAAGGTGCAGAGCGCCGGCACCGGCGGCTGATCGCCGGCGCGCATCCGCGGCCGTCGTCGCGTGTCCGGGAGCGGTCGCCTCCTCGCGACGTCGGTCGGTCGCGATCAGGGAGGCAGGTCGGCGTACAGGCGCCCGACGTCGATCACGGCGCCGCTCGCGAGCGAGGATGTGCCGTCGGTGACGAGCCGACGTGTCCAGCTCTCCGGGCCCCGCGTCCAGAGCTCGAGCTCGCGCCGATCGTGCGACGCCGTCGATGAGCTCGTGCCGTAGGAGCGAGGCTCAGCCCGTGTAGGACTCGTCCTGCTCGATGCGCGAGAGCACCCAGTCGAAGTCTCCTGTGGTGACCTTCACCTTGCAGTAATTGCACTGGCCGACCATGTTGACGGCCAGCGGCGCGCCGCAGTTCGAGCAGGCGAGGTCGGTGCGGGTCGGGCCCTTTCGGTTCGTCCCGCGGATGAGCGTCCAATACTCGCTGTAGGCGCGCTGCTTCGTCCGGCTACCGGAGACGTGGCGGCCGTCGTCCGTCACCGTGTAGTCGAGGCCGGTCGCGTAGAGCCGCACGGTCACGGCGTCGTAGAACGCGTCCGACTCGACCTTCACGAGCTCGAGCCTCGTGATCCGCGCGCCGTCGGTGACGTTGCGCATTCGCTGCGCGACGTAAGCGGAGACCCAGTACTGCTGCGTCGTGAAGAGGGCGTCGCTGAGGAACGCGCGCATCGGGGCGAGGTTGCGCCCGGACCACGCGATCTGGAACTGCTGGAAGACGAGCCCGACGCGCGCCTGGAACTGCGCGACGTCGAACGCGGGATCCTTCGCCCGGAGCGCCGCGATCGCGTGGGGCAGGTTCCGATCGCGGATCGTCGGATCGTCGGTGCCTTGCTCCTCGGCGCTCGAGCCGACGATCGGCGGTCGCTCCTCGCGCCGGACGACCTCTGCGCTCTCGACGGTCCAGTCGAACGAGCCGTCGTTGACGACGCGCTGGCAGTGCTTGCAGGTGCCGCTGAAGAGCTGCTCCTGCGGCGCGCCGCAGTTGGGGCAGCCGAGGACGCGGACGCGGTCGGGCGTGCGCGATTTCGCCGACGGGCCGCGCACGAGCGCCCAGCGCTCGACCACGTAGCAGCCGCGTCCGGCCTCGGTGTAGTTGCTCTCGAACTCGAGGCTGACGCGCGCGCCGGTCTGCGGGGTGGCGCTCGCCTGCAGGACGCGCATCGCGCCGACGATGACGCCGTCGACGGGACCGCGGGTGCTCTGCTGGAGCGACTGCGCCGCGGCAGGGGAGAGGTACGCGGAGAGGCGGTTCAGCGCGCCAGCGCCGCGCGCTCGATGGACCTCTGCGTAGAGCGAGTAGACGAAGTCCTCGAACACGACTCGTGAGAAGTTTGCGTCGACGCGGCGGATCACGTCGAGCGTGATCAGCGGGCGGGAAGCGATGACCGGCGGGACGTAAGGGGCCGGGTAGCGGCGCGTGAGGCTCGAGCCGCCGCTGTTCCAGTCCGATTGTTTGCCGCCCATCATCTTCTTGACGACGAAGAAGCCGACCACGAGCAGCGTGAGCGGGATCCCGACGGCCGGGTGCTCGACGCAGAGCCACACGAGCAGCGCGACGAGCTCGCCGCCGCCGCCGTCTCCGCCGCTGCCGCCGCCGCCGCCCCCGCCTCCTCCGCCGGAAGACCGCCCGCCTCCGGAGTACGAGCTGCCGCCTCCCGGCCGCGCGGCCGCGCCCACCGCGACGAGGACGATCGCGACGGCGACGAGGACGCCGACGACGAGCGCCGGCGTGAGCCAGCGCGATCGCCCGTCCGCGAGCCGCGGTCGCTCGAGCTTGCCGCCGAGGCGCGGGAGCTCGGCGGCGAGGCGCGAGAGCTTGCCGGCGAGACGCGAGAGCTTGCCGGCGAGGCGCGAGAGCTCGGCGGTGAGGCGCGGACCGAGCACGCTCACGCGACCTCGTCGGGCAGCTCGTTGACGTCGTCGTCTTGGCGCGGCATCCCTGGCGCGAGCGCGGGGCCGAGCGAGTCGAGCGCGGCGACGAAGGCGTCGAAGTCGGGGACGACGCGACCGACCGAGCCCTCGAGCGCGGCGACCGAGCCGGCGATCGCCGCGCGATCGACGCCGACGTCGGCGACGACGGCGACCTGATGCTCGAAGAGCCCGACCAGGACGAGGATGCCGTTGCGCCCGCTGGTCCGCCCGATGCCGAGGTCGTGGAACGCCGCCGAGGCGGCGCGCCGCGTCTCCTCGCGCCGACGCGCCGCCGGCACGAGCAGGCGGCGGAGCGACATCGTGTAGCGACAGACGAGGGCACCGGCCGCGAACGCGAGCGCGACGTCGACCGGGATCCACGTCGTCGCGAACTCCCGATCGACGAAGAGGAGCAGCGCGAGGCTCACGAGCGCCGCGAGCGCGCCGAAGCCGAGGTCGGCCTCGCGGTACGACACGCCCGCCTGCCGCCGCACCGCGACGACGACCTCGGCGGAGGTCTGGCTCTCGACGCGCTTGATCGCCGCGGTCACGCTCGCCTTGGCGGCGTCATCGAAGAAGGCACGGGTGGACACGGAGGACCGCACGAGCGTAAACCGAGAGGTCCGCGGCGTCCCGAGAAACCCGACCCATGGAAGCCACTCTCCTCGTCCCCGTCGTCTTCGTGCTCGCCGCCCTCGGCGCGCTGTACGTCGCGGCGCGTCGTGCCGTCACGGTGGCGGAGCTCGAGATCGAGCGCGGCGCGGTGCGCGTGGTGCGCGGAGGGATCGCGCCGCCGATCCTCGCCGACCTGCGCGACGTCGTGAAGCGGCCGTCGCTCGACGGCGTGCGCGTGCGGATCCTCCGCTCCTCGGGCCGCGCCGCGGTCGAGCTCGTCGGCGACGTCCCCCCTGACCAGGCGCAGCGGATCCGCAACGTTGTCGGTCGCGTCCCGCTCGCGCGCCTCGTCAACGCCCCGCGCCGGCGCTGAGCGGCGGTCAGCGGCGATCGTCCCGCCGGAGCAGCGTCGCGACGACGATCGAGGCGCGCGCGTGGACCACCTCCGCGGCGCGCGCGAACCGGTCGTCGTCGCGGACGGCGTCGAGCGCGGGGCAGCGGTCGAGCCAGGCCTCGTCGAAGAGCCCGTCCCTGACCGCCGCTTCGATCGCGGCGATGGCGTCGTCGCGGTCGCCCGTGCGGAGGAGGAGCTCGGCGCGGAGCTGCGCGAAGAACGCGCGCTGGCGCGGTGAGCTGCGCGGGGCCAGCATGCGGTCTTCGAGGAGCTGGCGCTCGACGGGCCCAGGGCGGCCGTCCTTCAGGTACGCGGCGTAGGCGAGAGGGAAGGCCTTGTTGGGGAACGCGTCCGCCGCCAGCCCCTCGAGCACGCTCGCGCTCTCGCCGTCGTCGTTCCGCCAGAGCGCGAGCCGCGTGCGCGTGAGCCAGTAGGCGACCTTGGCCGCGTCCTCGCTGGGGCGCCGCCGGAGCTCGGCGTCGACGGCGTCCCACTCGCCGAGGAGCGCGCGCGCCCGGACGACCTGGTACTGGAGGACGAGGCGGAGGAGCGGCTCGACGCGCATCGCGAGCTCCGCGTGGGCGATGCCCTCTTCCATGGCGTGCGTGTCGAGCAGGACGCGCCCCGCGTGCTCGAGCGCGTCGACGCTGCCCGGCGCGAGCTCGAGGCCGCGGCGGAGGAGCTCCGACGCCGCCCCGACGTTCCCGTCGCGGAGCCGCGCCACGCCGAGCGCGACGTGCGCCTCCGCGAGCGACGGCGCGAGGGCGACGGCCCGCTCCGCTCGGGCGACCGCGGCCTCGCGGGCGGAGGCCGTGTCGGTCTCGGCGCCGGTCTCGCGCGACAGCGCGAGCGCGAGTGCCGCGAGGAAGCGCGGATCGTCCGGCGCCTTCGCGATGGCGCGCTCGAGCAGCGTCACGGCCTCGTTGGTGCGCCAGAAGCGGTGGTAGGCGCGCCGTCCGCGGAGGTAGAGATCGACCGCCTCGGGGCCCGCCGTGTCGCCGACCGGCGTGGGCGTGATACCTCCGGAGAGGGCGTGGACGACGCCTCGCGCGGCGCTCCCCGCGATCGCGATCGCGTCGCCTCGCGCCCCGTCGAAGCGCCCGGCCCAGAGCGCGAAGCCGTCGTTCGCGCCGACGAGACGGAGGGCCACGCGCACGTCGGCGGCGCCGACCTCGACGGCGCCCGAGAGGACGGCGTCGACGCCGAGCTGGCGCCCGGCCTCTTGCGGGTCGCGCTCGCGGACGTCGGCGGGAGCCGCGCGCACGCGCACGCCCGCGCTGGCGAGCGCGTCGACGAGGGCCTCGGCGATCCCCGTCGAGAGGTAGTCGTCGTCGGCTACGCCGACGTGACGGAGCCGGAGCACGGCGACGCTCCGTTGGACGGGCGGGGGTGGCAGCAGGCTCGCGAAGCTGCCGCTCTCGTCGAGGAGTGTCGGGCTCGTGGGCATGGCGATGCCGCCGAGCTTGGTCGCGAGCAGCTCGGCGGAGGCGAGGCGGTCGCCGGCGTCCCTGGTGAGCGCGGCGAAGAGGACCGCGACGATCGACGGCGGCAGCCCGGGGACGAGCTCCCGCGGATCGCGCGGCGGCCTGAGCAGGCGCGCGGTCGCGAGCGCGAGGTCCGTCTTCCCGACCCAAGGCAGCTCCCCCGTCAGCATCTCGTAGAGGACGAGGCCGAGCGCGTAGACGTCGACGCGCGCGTCGATCTTCTCGGGGGTCTCGAGCTGCTCGGGCGCCATGTAGGCCGGCGTCCCGACGATGCGGCGCGCCCCGCCCTCCGCGGCGATCGCCTCCTCGGCGAACGCGATCCCGAAGTCGGTCACGACGATCCGTCCCTCGCGCGCGACCAGCACGTTGTCGGGCTTGAGATCGCGATGGACCACGCCAGCCTCGTGGGCGGCGGCCAGCCCGCGCGCGATCTCGAGCGCGATCTCGACGGCGCGCTCGAGCGAGAGCTGCTTCTTGCGCGCGAGGAGCTGCGCGAGCGACTCCCCGTGTACGAGCTCCATCGTGAGGAAGGCGGTGCCCTGGTGGGCGCCGATGTCGAAGGTGCGCGCGACGTTCCGATGAGTCACGCGTCGGGCCAGCTTGACCTCGCGGCGAAAGCGCGCGAGCGCCTGCGGATCGTAGGAGAGCTCGCCGCGCAGGATCTTCAGCGCCACGACCTCGTCGAGCTCCCGGTCACGCGCGCGGTAGACGGTGCCCATGCCGCCCGACCCGACGAGCCCGAGGATCTCGTAGCGGTCCGCGATGATCTCGGCCGCGTCGTAGTCTCCGGTGGTGGATGGCGGCGCCACGGCGCGACGATAGCACCACCGCGCGGCTGCGGACCGGCGAACGGAGCGCGGCGATCAGGGCTCGAGCGACTTCAGGATCTCGGCGATCGGCTTGCCGCCGTAGAGCGCCTTGGCGTGCTCCGCCGTGGCGAAGGAGCGCGTGTGCATCCGGTCGACGTAGAGGGTGCCGTCGAGGTGATCGACCTCGTGCTGGAGGATGCGCGCCGGCCAGCCGCGCACGCGCCAGGTCTGCGGCTGGGCGTCCGCGTCGAGCCCCGTCACCTCGACCTCGACGCTCCGGTCGACGAGGCCGACGAAGCCCTTCACGCTGAGGCAGCCCTCGAAGAACGTCGCGCGGGCCTCGCCCACGGGGGTGAGCACCGGGTTGAAGAAGACGCGCGTAGGGAACGCCGAGCGCTCTCGCTCGCGTCGCTCGTCGGGCGTGAGGTACCGGAGGAGCTCGTCGCGATCCTCGAGCACGATCACGCGGAGCGGCACGCCGATCTGCGGAGCGGCGAGGCCGACGCCCGGCGCGGCGCGCATCGTCGCGATCATCGTGGCGACGAGCTCGCGCGTCTCCTTCGTCGTGATGCGCTCGGGTGGGACCTCCGCGGCGCGGGCTCGGAGCACGGGGGCTCCCGTCTGGACGATCGGCGGTCTTGTCATCGTGGTCCCGTGTGGCGCCTCGCTCGTGGCGGGCGCGGACGCTGCCGGCGCTCGCGCGCAGGCGGCGACGGAGAAGAGCGCGAGCGCGACGCGAAGGCGCATGCGCGTACGTTACAGCAGAATCCGGCGCCGGAGCGCCCGTCATGGGCGAAGCGCGCCGCGCCGCTCGGCGGGTGCGCGTCGGGTTCCGCGCGAAGCGCGCCGCGCCGCTCAGCGGGTGCGCGTCGGGTTCCGCGCGAAGCGCGCCGCGCCGCTCAGCGGGTGCGCGTCGGGTTCCGCGCGAAGCGCGCCGCGCCGCTCAGCGGGTGCGCGTCGGGTTCCGCGCGAAGCGCGCCGCGAGCGTGTCGAGGGCCTTTGCGGTCTCGGGCGAGGCGCCCTTCTTCGCCTCGGCGACGAGCGCGGGCGTCTCGGGAGCGTCGACGACCATGAGCGCGTTCGAGGCGGCGTAGCGGGCCTCGCCGTCGCGGCGCACGTAGGCATCGACGAGCGCGCGCGCCGCGGTCTCGCGGATCTTCGCCTCGTCGCGGCGATCGGCGACGGTCTTCCACGCCCACGCGTTGCCGGCGCGTCCGAGCGAGCGCGCCGCGGCGCGCGCGGTCGCCTCGTCGGTCGTCGAGCGGAGGCGCGAGGCGAGCGCGTCGGCGACGCGGAGGCGGCGGCACTCGCCCATCCCCGCGAGGATCGAGCGCGTGCGGTCCGCGTCCTTCGAAGCGTCGAGCGCGCCGACGATGCGCGCCGCGGCCTCGTCGGTGCCCATGCGCGCCACCGCCTCGGTCACGGTGCGGACGGTCGCGGCGTCCTCCGTCGTGTCGTCGAGGATCGCGTAGAGGACGGGGAGGGCGCGCGCGTCCTTGAGCAGGCCGACCGCCTCGATCAAGTCGCGGCGCAGGCCGGGCGCGCTCTCGGCGGGGATCCCGCGCGGGGCGTCGACCGCGAGCAGCTCGAGCATCGGCATGAGCGCGCTCGGACCGAGCTTCGCGAGGTAGAGGGCGACCGGGGCCTTCCTCCCGCGCGCGCGCGCGTCGGCCTCGGGCGCGTGCGACACGATCCCGTTCACCGAGACGAACGCGCGCGGATCGACCGTGCGCGCCTTGGCGATCTGCGCCGACAGCTCGGCGAACGACTTCGCGGGCATGCGGAAGGCCGCGGGCGACATCGGCGCGGCCGCCGCCACGCCGGGCGTCGCGGCGCCGCCGAGGCAGGTGAGACCGAGCGAGAGCCCGAAGGCGAGGAGCTTCTTGTTCATGGGGATGGTCCTCATCGTCCGCTCTTCCACCAGCGCTCTTCGGGGATCGCGCGGGTCGAGTTCGTCCCGCAGTGCACCTCACCGCCGCCGAGGTGGTACTCGTCCCAGTTCTCGATGTACTCCACGGTGACGCCGATCTTCGCGAGCGGCTCGGAGAAGGCCGTCTTGAAGATGTCCTTGCCGCCGATGACCGGGCCGTGTGGATCCGGCGCGCCGAAGCGCGTGTCCGAGAGGTAGACGCCGTTCACGACCCCGGGCTGGTAGGCGATCGACTTTCCGCCGTAGTCCGCGTGGAGGAACGGGACGCGGATGATCTCGTCGTCCTCGAGGCCGAGCTCCTCCTTCAGGACCTCGAGCTGCGCGTCGACCTCGGCCGCCGCCTCGGCGCTCGCCTTCATGACCTCGGTGTCGGCCAGGACCTCGGAGATCGTGATCTCCGCGGGGCGCTCGCTGAGGTCGTCGAAGTCGATCCAGGTCTTGCCGACGAACATCGGCGTGTCGCCTTGGCCCGCCGTGACGGCGTCCTCGAGCATCTTCTTCGCGAGCGGGGCGTCGTTGACGAGGAGCACCCAGCCGCGCGGCGTCGGGGCCTTCACGAACGAGATGGTCTCGTCGATGTGCGCGACGAGCAGCCACGACGTGTCGACGTCGATCTCCGGCTGCTGGCCTTGCGCCGCGATCAGCTTCGAGAAGCTCTTGTCCGGGTAGTACGACTTCGTCTTCCCGCGGACCACGCGCCCGAGCGGGTAGGAGACGCCGTCCTTCGTGTAGGGCGGGACCGTCTCGTAGTTGCCGAACGAGTTCAGCGTGTCCATGTCCGGGTTGTGGTCGATGTCGAACTGCTGGACTCCGGCGACGTCGCGTCCGCGCACCTGGAAGACGAACTGACCCGCGGGGCGGAGCGGGCTCCTCTCCTTCTTCGGCTCGAAGACGTTGGCCGAGCGGTAGTTCACGCGCATCACGTGCTGCGTGCCGCCCGGGCCCGGCATCGACGTGTAGGCGGGCTCGAAGAAGTCTTGTGCCCACGGATCGGGGACGTTGATCGTCTTCGGCGCGCCGATGGCGGCGGCCTTGCACGCCTTCGCCAGGTCCGTGCGCATCGCCGCGTTGCCTGACGTCATCGTGTTCGACACCCAGATCTGCTCGGCCGGCAGGAGGTGGTGGAACGTGATGATCGGCGCGACGCGCATGAGGACGACGTCCGTGGACGTGCCCTTCGTCGGGGACGTGACCGTGAGCTGGAGCTCGACGTACCCGTCCCACTTCGCCGCGTCGCGCACGACGTCCTTCGCCTCGATGCCGAGCTCGAATCCGGCGCGGATCTCCTCGGCCGTGAAGACGTTGTCCTCGGCGAGGACCTCGAAGTCGGTCGCGCCTTCGCCGACCTTCTTGAAGATCCGGACCTTGTCCGCCGCCGCCTCCGTGAGGATCGCGAGGTGCCCGGTGACGTCGTCCGGGGTCTTCGGCCACGGACGGCTCTTCAGGCGCGCGAGGTCGAGCGCGTCGTCGTCGCCGTTGACGATCTCGTCCTGGGCGTCGTTGCACTTGGCGAGGGAGATGTCGTCGCCGGAGGTCTTGCAGCGCTCGCTGTCGTCGTCGATGTTCGCGAGGAAGATCGCGCCGCTCTCGGCGTCCCACGCCGTCTTCTGGGCGTCGGAGTCGTCGTCGAACGAGATCGTCCCGTCACGGTTCGAGTCGGCCCGAAGGTCGGCGAGGACGTCCGGCTCCGGGGCTGCCCCGCTGCTCGATCCGTCCGTCTCGTTCGCCGCGCAGGCGGCGAGCCCCGCTACGATCAGCACCGGGCCAAAGCTCCGAAAACACGCCATACACGCCCTCCAGCAACAACCAGACCGGGTCGCGATAGCGCAAATCGAGCCGAAAACAAGGCCCCTCATGGTGCGCGGGCGACCCGTTCGCAAGTTGACGGGCGGACGACGCGTTGCCCACGTCACTTCGCCGGCATTTGACGCTGCGCGTCGAGCGCGTCGGCTACTCGATCCGGCGGACGCGGACCGAGAGGACGGGCTCCGGATCGCGGGCGAGCTTCGCGAGCGTCCCGTCGACGACGAAGCGCGGGACGACCTTCGACTTGCCCTCGCCCTCGGCTGGGAGCGTGCCGTGGAGCTGCGCGAGCACGCCCTTCTTCGCCGCGCCGATGCTCAAGCGCGCCGCACCGAACGCGCAGTCGGAGGTGATGAAGTCGAAGCCTTCGAAGTCGTTCGTCGGCGGTCGGACCTCGCGGCCGCTGCTCGCGCCGCGCGCGAGCAGCACGACGTCGCCGTTCGTGTCGCGGTAGCCCCAGACGGTGACGCCGTTCGCCTTGGTGACCTCGCGGAGGGCGATCGTCGTCTTGCTCTTGACCCACGCGCTGTTCAGGTCGTCGGCGACCTCGTAGCGCGTCCGCTCGAAGGTCGCGCCGCCGTCCTTCTCGACGAGGCGCCACACCTCGCCCGGCTCGTCGGTCACCGTCGTGGATGCGTGCAGACGCAGGCCGAGCCCGCGCTCGGCGATGCAGTAGCCCTGCGACGTGACGGCCCTGAGCTCGAGGTACCTCCGCGCGGCGCTCGTGTGCTCCTTCACGACGAGGCCAGGCACGCCGTAGTCCTTCGGCGGATCGGCGCGATCGCGCGGGGCAGGCAGCACCGGGAGGTCGGAGATGGGCGACCGGTCGCCGGCGCGCGCGTCCGCCGCGCCGAGGAGCGTGAGGACGCCGGCGGCGACGAGCCAGGAGAGTCGGCGTCGCGCGCGCGGCGTCGCGCGGTCGCGGGGGCTGACGGCGGAGGTCATAGCGTCTCCAGGTAGGCCTCGAGGTCCGCGAGCTCGGCGGGCGAGAGGTGCTTCGTGCGCCCCATCTTGCCGTCGGACTTCACGAGCAGCGTTCGAAGATCGGGGTAGCGCCCGTCGTGGAAGTACGGCGCCGAGCCGCCGACGAACCGGAGGGACGGCGTGTCGAACTTCGCCTGCGTGTCGGCCGCGGCGCGGCTCCGGACGTCGTGCTGCGCGCCGTCCGGCAGATCGCCGCCGGCGCCGTGGCAGCTCGCGCAGCCGGCCTCTTCGGACTGGTAGATCGCGAGGCCCCGCGCGATCGCCTCTGCGGGCGCGCGCGCCACGTTGCCCGGCGGCGCGCGCATCGCGCGGACGTAGGCCATGAGCGCCTCCTTGTCGTCGCCGTCGAGACCTGTGCCGCCGAGCCGCTTCACCGTCTGGACGAGGTGGAGCGCGACGTCGGGCGCGTCGCCGTTCCAGCCGAACGGCGCGGCGCCCTCGAGGCGACCGGCGAGGATCGGCGTCTGGCGCGGCCCCTTGGGCGACGACCAGACGAGCGCGTCGTCGCGGCCGTCGGGGTGGCAGCTGGCGCACGCGCGGCCGTCGCCCGAGATGCGTGCGTCGTTGGTCGCGTGGAACAGGACGCGGCCGCGCTCGAGCCGCGGATCCTCCCGCTCGCGCACGAGCGTCAGGCTCGAGAGCGCGAACGGCTTCGGCGCGGCGTCTCCGGACTCGCCGATCGCGATCGTCGTGAGCGCGTGCGCGAACTGCGACCAGACGAGCGCGCGGCCCTGCTCCTCGTCGAGGGCGATCGCCGTCGGTCCCGCCGGGACGGACCACTTCTTGAGCTCCACGTCGTGCGGGTTGATCGCGTCCGCGTCGAACAGGACGACGCTGTCCTCGCCGAGGCACGTCACGAAGAGGCCGGCGCGGCCCGCGACCGCGGCCCGCGGGAGCGCGCAGCGGGTGGGCGAGCCGTCGAGACCGACTCGGAGCGTCCGCGACTCGGCGAGGACCGAGGCCGCGTCCTCGTCGATCACCGGGACGTGGAAGACCTCGGGCTCGCGGCCTTCGCCGCCGCCGTAGCCGGAGGACACCTCGGGCTCCCCGGGGAACACGAGCACGTGAGGCGCGAGCACGCGGCCGCTCGCGGTCTTCGCGAGGGCGAAACCCTGGCAAGCGACGCGCGGCTGCACGCCTGCCATGATCGCGCGGTCCATCAGCTCCTCGCCGCCGCCGAGCGACAGCGGCTTCTTCGCCTTTTCGCCGTCGAGCGGGATGACGTCGAGCGACTGGCCGACGGCGTGGGACACGAACGCGCGCTTCCCGTCGGTGGAGACGACGACGCTCCGCGGCTCGCGGCCGACGACGTGCTCCGCCTTGCGCGTGAACGTGTGGGCGTCGAGGACGGTCACGGCGCGTCCCCAGCCGCTCGTCGCGATCAGCGTGCCGTCGTCGGGCGACAGCGCGAGGCCGACCGGTTCGACCGGCACGTCGACGCGCGTGTCGACGACGAGAGGAGAGCTCGCGCTGCCGCCGCCGCGGAGGACGAGGAGGCGGCCCGCGTCACGCACGGCGACGACGAGCCGTCCGTCCGGGAGCATCAGCAACGCCGCCGGCGCGCCGCCGGGCGCGAACGACGAGAGCTCGCGCTCGGCCTCGACGTCGATCACGCGGACGCGCGACTCGTCCTCGTCGGCGACGTAGGCGACGCGGCGCCCGTCGAGGTCGGCGAGCGCGATCGCGGAGCCCTGGCGCGGATCGGCCGCGAGCCGCCGGACGTCGGGCGGCGGCGCGCGCGACGGGAGGGGAACGCTCGCGGCGTCGCCGGGCGCGGGCGCAGGCGCGTCGGGGGAGGCGGAGCGCGGGGGGCCGTCGGGCGCGCCGCGCATGCAGGAGGCCAGGCTCGCCGCGCACATCGCGGCGACGAGCGAGCGGGGGAGAGGACGCGGAGCGACGCGGCGGGACATCGATCCGGGAACGCTCGAGGTCGGCGAGGTGATTCCTCGTCCGCGTCGCGTCGTCCGCGGGACGTCGGCGCGTCGGCGTTTGCGTCGAGTCGAGGAGAGCGCGCCGCGGGTCGCGGGCGCGCCGCCCGGATCAGCGCGCCGCGAGGTAGGCGCGTCCGTTGCGGAACGCGGCCTGCCGGAGCGCGCGCTCGGCGGCGCGGCCCGACGTGTCGCTCGTCGCCTCGCGATCGAGCCACGAGAGCGCCTGGGCGCGGGTGATGTCGCCGTTCCAGCCCTGGCCGTACTCGAGGCCGCGGAGGAACATGTCGAGCATCTGCGTCTTCTTCTGCGCGTCGCTCTCGCTCCCGATGACGGCCGTGAGCATCCCGCGGGTCTCGGCGCCGTCGAGGTCGAAGAGCTTCTGCGCCACCTGGACGCCGATGTACTGGAGCGGGGTGTACGAGTCGCTCGCGACGGCCTCGGGGTACACGGTCATGAACCACTGGAGATCGGTCGGCGAGAGCTTCACGGTCTCGCTCAGGATCCGGACGAGCGCCGGGTGCGAGCCGAGCATCCGGTCGACGAGGACGCTGCCGACGCCCGTGGCGGGGAGGCACGCGGCGAGATCGCTCCGCTCCTGCGCCGCGATCGCGCGGCTCTCCAGCCAGTCGGCCAGGAGGTGGATGCCGACGGCGACGGTCCCGAGCACCAGGCCGGCCGGTCCGCTGGCGCCGACGAGGACGAGCACGCTCGCGCCGAGCGCGACGAGATCGCCCGCGACGCGGACCTTGGCGGCGGCGCCCTCGTTCCACTGACCCGCGTTCTCGATGAGCGAGAAGATCGTGGAGACGAACGAGATCCCCTTGGCGAGGTTGCCGGAGTATTTCACGACCAGGTCGGCGAGCGGCGTCTCGTCGATGCCGAGCAGCACGCGCCGAAAGAGCGAGGTCGCCTGCGCGAGGCCGCTGACCGCGCCGGGCCCGCCCTTCACGAAGCCCTGGATGACGGCCTCGACGTCGCCGCGCGAGAGGTCCCCGCCGAGCTCCCAGATCGCCATCACCGCGGCGACCCCGCGCAGGGCCTCGCCGACGGAGCGGCCCGAGACCTGGATGGTGTCGGCGGTGATGTCGTTGCCGGTGAGCTTGTTGTGCGTGTCGAGCCAGCGCGCGGTCGAGCGAAGCTTGCTGCCGCCGGTGCTGAGGATCTCCTTCGTCAGCGAGGTCGCGCGCTCGTTCGAGCCGCTGGTCAGGAGGTTCTGGAGGTACGTGCCCGGGAGCGCCGGGATGAGGATGCGCTCGACGATCTCCCGGTCGGAGGCGCGGACCGCGGCGAGCTTCGGATCGCCCGCGAGGAGGCGCGCGGCGAAGGCGAGGGCGCCGGAGGCCGACGGCGACTGGGCGAGGAGCGCGTAGCCCTCGAAGAGCTGATCGGGCCCGTAGACGATGTAGTCGGTGCCCTCGAGCGTGAGGCCGTCCATGACGGCGGAGAGCTCGGAGTCGCGCGAGAGGATGCGGCGGAGCTCGGCGTCGAGGGCGGAGGCGCGCGCGTGGTAGTCGGCCGAGACGACGCGGACGTCGGGCAGCGCCTGGAAGGCGCTCACGAACCTGCGGTTCTCCTCGATGGTGATCATCGGCGAGACCCGCGCGAGCGCGCGCCCGAGGCGGACGTCCGTAGCGTCCTTCTTCTCGACGGCGGCCTTCAGCTTCTCGGCAGCCTGCTTGGCGACGGGCCCCTCGCTGGAGGCGGAGCGCGAGCTGGCGGAGTCCTCGAACGTCTCGGCGGCGCAGCCGACGCACGTGAGCGCGAGGAGGACCAGCAGAGGGAGGAGAGCCCGAAGGAGGCGGACAGGGGAGAGAGCCGAGCGCACGTCTGAGGTCCTCGCACGATGTATGCCGCGCTCCGGGGGCCGTCTTCGGCGATGATCTGGTGCTCCCGCGATCCAACTTGGGGCGGGGGCCGGATCATCGGCGTTCCCCACCTCGGGGTGTGCGTACATGGTGCGCGACCGCTCGTCGCCGTCGGCGGACTGGCGCGGCCGGAGGCTGTCACGATGTGGACCGGCTCGGCGACGAGGGGAGACGATGGCTCGCACCCGGTCGCTCCTGGTCCTCGGCTCCCTCGGCGTCGCGCTGGTCTCCGGCTGTCCGGCGCCGCGTCCGTCGTCGTCGCTTCCGCTCGCGCCGGCGACGGCGGCTACCGCGGACGCCGGAGGTGGCGACGCGGCGAGCGCCTCGTCCACGAGCGCGGCCCAGACGGCGCTGCCGCCGCCGGTGCCGATGTCGTGGATGGAGCGCCGGCCGCGGCGCGATCCGTCCGACCTCTGCGAGCCGGTGCGCGAGAACCTCGATCGCGCGGCCCGGACGATCGTGGCCGATCGCCGGACCGAGCCCGCGGCCGCGAAGACGCCCTGGGACGGGAAGTCCCCGCCGAAGTACATGAAGCTCGTCGCCGATCGCTACGCGCTGACGAGCGCCGAGCGCGCGATGCTCGCGAAGAACGGCTTCGTCGTCCCGGCCCGGCTCGCGACGCGCGGCTACGCCGACGCGCTGCACGACCTCTACCAGTCGCAGCTGCCGATCTACGTCTCGGCCGACGCCATCCTCCACTCGGTCTTCAAGTCCAACGACGCGATCCTCGAGGAGACCGAGGCGTCGCTCGCGCCGCGCCTCGTCGGCGTCCTCACGCGGATGCACGACGCGCTCGCGAAGGTGCGCGACTACCCGCCGGAGATCGCGCGCGACGCCGACGTCTACTTGACCGTGGCGCGCTCGCTGTTGGCGGACGAGCCGGTGTCGTCGGCGCTCGGCTCCGACGCCGAGGCGAGCCCGCTCTTCGACAAGGCTCGCGCGGGCGACGGCGGGCTCGTGACGACGACGCTCTTCGGCCGCCCGCGCGTCATCGACTTCTCGCAGTACGCCCCGCGCGGGCACTACGCGCACGGCGACGAGCTCCGCCAGTGGTTCCGCGCGACGATGTGGCTCTCGCGCCTCGAGCTGAACCTCGTGAGCCGCGGATCGCGCAGCTCGCAACCGGGGCTGACGCCGAACACCGAGGAGACGCCGCGCGAGGCGGTGCTCGCGCTGGCGCTCGCGGACCTCGCCGAGCGCGCGGGCGTCCTCGATGAGCTCGACGTCTTCGAGTCCGCGTGGACGCACTTCGCGGGCAAGCGCGAGGACGTCTCGTTCCGCGCGCTGCTGGCGCTGAAGAAGCAGGCCGGGATCACGACGCTCGAGGTGCCGGGCTCGGCCGACAAGCTGAGGGCGCAGATCGGCCAGCGCTTCCAGAGGACGGCGCAGCTCCACTACATGCCGCAGGGGTCGAAGCCGCTGCCGGCGATCGCGACGATGCTCGGTCCGCGCGTGGTCGCCGACGCGCAGGCGGAGACCGAGCTCGTCCACTCGCACGTCCCCGGACGCGACAAGCCGTCGTTCGCCGACGTCGCGTACATGCTCGGGCACGATCGCGCCAAGACCTGGCTCGCGAAGGACCTTCTGGCGTTCCCCGAGCTCGGCGCGAAGCTCGAGAGGGGCCGCGCGGTCCTCGCCGCGGTCGAGCCGACCGACATGTACTCGGCATGGCTCGGAGCCGTACGCGGGCTCGGCGCGCGGCCGCCCGGTGAGCTGCCGTCGTTCGCGAAGACGCGCGCCTTCGAGGACCTCCGCGTCAACTCGGCGGTCACCGCGTACGGCCAGATCCGGCACAACTACGTGCTGCTCGCCGGGCAGGCGTACGATCAGGGCGGCTGCGAGGTGCCCGACGGGTACGTCGAGCCCGCGCTCGCGGTCTACGAGGGGCTCATCGCGTACGCCCGTCGCGGCGCCGAGGCGATGAAGGTCGTCGCCGCGACGGACGACGGCGCCGAGGAGCGGCGCGCGTACTTCGCGCGGCTCGAGTCGACGATGAACGTGCTCGTCGCGATCGTGAAGGACGAGCTGGCCGGGCGTGCGCTGTCGGAGGAGGAGCGGCGCTGGCTCTCGATGGTCGTCGAGATCGTCCCGCCGTCGTCGGACGGGCCGGGGAGCTTCGACGGCTGGTACTTCGATCTGTTCCCGCACCACGGCGTGGCCTTCGACGAGCACGGGTTCGTCGCGGACTGGTTCACGTCGTCGAACGCGAACGCGGTCGTCTACGCGGGCGCGAGCGAGCCTCGCCTCGGGCTCTTCGTCGTCGACACGGGGGGCCCGCCGCGCGTCATGGTGGGGCCCGTCGCGCGCGGCTTCGAGCACGTCGCGCCGCTCGACAAGCGCCTCACCGACGACGACGCGGCCAAGCTCGCGAAGGTCCGCGAGCCGTGGGCCGCGAGCTACACGGCTCCGGCGCTCCCCGCGCCGCCGCTGGCGGTCCTCTCGCTCAGCGGATCCGAGTACGGCCGCACGTTCGCGCTGCGGAGCACGCGCGCGCTCGGCGCGGTCACCCTGGAGCTGCTCGGTCACCACCGTGAGGTGATCGGCCGCGCGACCGCGCAGATCGGCACCGGCTACACGAAGGTGACCGTGACCCAGAAGACGGAGGAGTACGGCGAGCTCCTCCGCGTCCGCGTGGGCGAGGTCACCCGGGAGATCTCGTCCGGGTACGGCGACGTCAACGAGGCCTTCGGCGGGATGGTGGCGCCCGAGTGGGACGCCGCCTGGGCCCTCCGCGAGAAGCTCGACGCGCGCCACTACTGAAGGGCCGTGAGAATGCTCGCGCGCTTCGCGGCGGGACGTGTTTGCATGGAGCTCGACCGGGAGTGGGGAGGGGACGCACCTCGCGATTGGAACTTTTCGGCCTCTCGTGCGTCCGTAGGCGACGGACGCCCAAACGGCCGTCGCCCGGCGCGTCCGCGCGCGCCGCCGGTCGCCCCCGGCGAGAACGAGGACCAACGAAAAATGCATGAAAAGACGCTGCTCTATAGCGCCCTGGGCGTGACCGCCATCGTCGCCGCGATCGGCGTGTACAAGGCGAAGTCGGACGGCCCGCGGCTCGACATCGCGCCGGTCTCGCTCATCGACGCGTCGAAGGGCGTCGCGGGCGCCGAGGTGCCGGTGCGGCTCACCGCGTCGGACGGCACGGGCCTCAAGCTCGTCGCGCTCCGCGCCGCGGCGGCCGTCGAGGATCCGCTCGCGCTGACGGAGCTGCACCTGACCTTCGAGAACCCGGAGGACCGCGTCCTCGAGGGGACGTTCCGCATCACGCTGCCGCAAGGGGCCTCACTGAGCCGCTTCGCGATGAAGGTCGGGAGCGCGTGGCAGGAGGGCGAGGTCGTCGAGAAGCAGGCCGCGCGCCAGGCCTACGAGGACTTCCTCCACCGCAAGCAGGATCCCGCGCTGATGGAGCAGGGCGCGGGCAACGAGTTCTCCGCGCGCGTCTTTCCGATCCCCGCGCGCGGGACGAAGGAGATCATCGTCACGTACGCCGAGGCGGTCGAGCTCGGCGCGCCCTACGTGCTGCCGCTACGCGGGCTGCCCGAGCTCGGCGCGCTCGACGTGAACGTCCACGTCTCGGGCTCGCAGGCGGCGATCGAGGGCGGCAAGACCGACGCCCTCCACGAGCTGCACCAGCAGCGCTTCACGCCGGCCGGCGACTTCGTCGTCGAGGGCAAGCGGATCCCGCGCAGTCCTGGTCTCCGGAGCGGCAACCTCGCGATCGCGCGCGTCGTGCCATTCGCCTCGTCGCGCCCGGAGCCGGTCGGCGCGGCGGTCGTCCTCGTCGACACGAGCGCGTCGCGCGGCCTCGGCATCGCCGAGCAGGCGAGGACGCTCCAGGCGATCCTCGCGAAGCTGCCGGGCGACGCGCCCGTCACCGTGGCGTGCTTCGATCAGGAGGTCGTCCCGATCTTCACGGGCAAGGCGGGCGGGTTCGGGCAGCGCGAGGTCTCGACCATCATCGCGCGCGGCGCGCTCGGGGCGTCCGATTTCGAGCTCGCCCTCGGCTGGGCCGCGGACGAGGCGAAGAAGGCGAAGGCCTCGCGCGTGATCCTGGTGACCGACGGCGTCGCCACCGCCGGCGAGACCGACGGGCAGAAGCTGAAGTCGAAGGTAGAGCAGCTCCGCGAGGCCGGCGTGGCGCGGATGGACGCGGTCGCGATGGGAGGCATCCGTGACGACGGCTTCCTCCGCACGGTCGTGCGCGGCGTGCTCGATCGCGACGGCGTCGTCCTCGACGCGAAGCTCGGCGCCGACGCGCTCGCGCGGCGGCTCGGAGAGGCGACGAGCTCCGGCGTCGCGGTGAAGGTGGAGGGCGCGAAGTGGTCGTGGCCTGACAAGCTCGACGGGCTGCAGGCCGGCGACGAGGTCCTCGTCTACGCCGAGCTCGACGGCGCCGATGCCGGCACGCGGGCCGTTCGGATCGACGTCGGCGGGCAGGAGATCCGGCCGGATCTGCGCACGCTCGATCGTCCGCTCGTCGAGCGCGCGTGGGCGCAGGCGAAGATCCAGAGCCTCGTCGAGTCGCCGGTCGCGTCGCCCGCCGCGACGAAGCAAGAGATCGTCGCGCTCTCGACGCGCCACCGCGTGCTGTCGCCGCACACCGCGCTGCTCGTCCTCGAGACGGACTGGGACTACCGGCGCTTCAACATCGACCGCACCGCCAACGTCGACATCCTGGCGGTCCAGGACGGCCGCGTCGCGGTCGTGCAGGGCGCGCGCGGCTGGGAAGAAGAGCGGCGGAAGGCCCTCACCGCCCCGACGCCGGAGGCGAAGGGCCGGAGCGCGACCGGAGGCAGCGCGCGGGAGCGGGCCGAGTCGGCTGCTCCCGCGCCGCCGGCGGCCGTCGCCACGGCGACCGCGGCGGCGTCGGCAGCGCCGGCGTCGGCGGCGTGGGCCGCCGAGCCCGAGAGCGCTCCGGCGGAGCCGCCGATGGCGGACGGCCTGGCGGGTGATCTGGGCGACGCCTTCGGCGCGGGTGGTCTCGGCCTCAGCGGCATCGGAGAAGGAGGCGGCGGCCGCGGTGAAGATCGCCGCGGGCTCGGCGCGCTCGGTGGGAGCGCAGGTGGCGCCCCGCGGGCCGACGCGGAGATGCCCGTGGTGGCGGCGGCCCCCGCGGCGGAGGCCCCGGCGCAGGGGCGCGCCATCCCGAGGCCGGCGCCGCGTCCGGTGACGCCGCCGCGGTGCCCGCCCGGAGATCCGCTCTGCTCCGACATGCCTGCGCCGCAGCCTGCCGCGAGCGGAGTCCGGGTCGACAACGGCGAC
Organism: Labilithrix sp.; assembly: GCA_019637195.1. Classification (GTDB taxonomy): domain Bacteria; phylum Myxococcota_A; class Polyangia; order Polyangiales; family Polyangiaceae; genus Labilithrix. The sequence goes on from JAHBWA010000102.1 coordinate 29,124, forward strand.
GCCGCGAGCGCGGGCGCGGTCCGGCCGGGGACGCTCACCATCGAGCGCGGGATCGCCGCGGACGAGGTCCAGCGCGTCGTGCGCGGCAGCGTCCCGCGCCTGCGCGCCTGCTACAGCGCCGAGCTCGCTCGCACGCCGAGCACCGGCGGGCGGCTCGCGATCCGCTTCACGCTCGATCCGAGCGGCGCCGTGCGCGCCGCGGACCTCGTCGAGGCGCCGGGGAGCGACGCGTTCCGCGGCTGCCTCTCCGCGGTGGCGAAGGCGCTTCGGTTCCCGGCGCCCGGCTCGAGCGACGCGAGCTTCACACAGACGTTCGACCTCGTGGGCGGCGACCAAGCCGTCGCCAGCGCTCCCCCGAACCAGCCGAAGGCGCTCCCGTACGAGGGCCGCTTCAAGATCGTGATGGAGGCGCTCCAGCGCGGTGACAAGGAGGGCGCGCTCGTCGAGGCGAACCGCTGGCACGCCGATCAGCCCGGCGATGTCCTCTCGCTCGTCGCGCTCGGCGAGGTCTTCGAGGCGAAGGGCGACCTCAAGACCGCGGCGCGCGCCTACGGATCGATCCTCGAGCTGTTCTCGTTCCGCGCCGACTCGCGACGCTTCGCCGGTGAGCGCCTCGAGCGGCTCGCGGACGCGCGCGCGCTCGCGCTCGCCGTCGACACGTACGGCAAGGCGGCGGAGCAGCGGCCGGACCACCCGGCGAGCCACCGTCTCTACGCGTTCGCGCTGCTCAAGAAGGGCGAGCACGAGAAGGCGTTCGAGGCGATGAAGACGGGCGCCGCGCGCACGTACCCGATGGGGCGCTTCCGCGGCGTCGACCGCATCCTCAAGGAGGACCTCGGCCTGGTCGCGGCGGCGTGGATCCACGCCCAGCCGGCTCGCGCCGGGGAGATCAAGACGAAGCTCCGCGAGGCTGGCGGCACGGAGGAGAACGGGCCGAGCCTCCGCTTCGTCCTCAACTGGGAGACCGACGCCAACGACGTCGACTTCCACATCCGTGACGGCAAGGGCGGTCACGCCTACTACTCCCAGATGCGCCTCCCCTCCGGCGGCGAGCTCTACGCCGACGTCACCACGGGCTACGGACCGGAGTGCTTCACCATCCGCGGCGGGCGCGAGCAGCGCGCGTACCCCTACACCCTCCAGGCGCACTACTACTCGCGCGGGCCGATGGGCTACGGCATGGGCAAGCTGCAGGTGCTCGAGCACGACGGAAACGGCAAGCTCTCGTTCGAAGAGCGTCCGTTCGTCGTCATGATCGATCGCGCGTACGTCGACATGGGCACCGTCGACAAGGCGACGAAGCTCGCCGACGCGGCGGCGATGAACCCCTGAGCCCAGCCGCTCGGGCCCTACGCGGTCGCGTCGGGCTCGAGCGTGAAGTAGACGGTCGCGCCGGCGCCCACCTGTCCCTCCGCCCAGGCGCGACCGCCGTGGCGGCGCATGATCCGCTGCACCGTGGCGAGGCCGATGCCGGTGCCCTCGTACTCGGACATCCCGTGGAGGCGCTGGAAGGGCGTGAAGAGCTTGCCGACGTAGGCCATGTCGAAGCCGGCGCCGTCGTCGCGGACGAAGAAGGTCCGTGCCTCTCCGGCAGCGCGCGGCGGAGCGACGCCCACCTCGATGCGCGCGCGCGCCTGCTTGCTCGTGAACTTCCACGCGTTGGCGAGGAGGTTGTCGAGCGCCACCACGACGAGCCGAGGATCGGCGAGGGCGGTGAGGCCGTCCTCGATGACGACCTCGACCTCGCGGTGCGGCGCGGCGCGGCGCACCGCGTCGATGCACGTCCGCGCGAGCGCGCCGATGTCGGTCGGCTCGCGCCGCAAGTCGATGCGCGTCGCGCGCGAGAGCGTCAGCAGGTCGTCGATCAGGCTGGCCATCCGCTGGGCGGCCCGGCGCACGTTGTCGAGGAGCCGCCGGCCTTCGTCGTCGAGGCTGTCCGCGTGGTCGTCGAGCAGTGCGGCGCTGTAGCCGTCGATCGCGCGGAGCGGCGCTCGAAGGTCGTGCGCGACGGAGTAGGAGAACGCCTCGAGCTCGGCGCTCGCGGTCTCCGCCTGGGTCTTGGCCTCGCGCAACGCCGAGTCGGCGAGCTTCCGGTCGGTGATGTCCTCGGAGATGCCGAGCAAGAACCGCGGCTGGCCGTTGGTGTCGAGGATGGGGACCTTCTTCGTGTGGAGCCAGCGGACCCCGCGCTGGGTCTGGATCGGCTCCTCCTCGATGTCGACGAGGAGCTTTCCGGCGAGCGTCTCGCGGTCCTTCTTCTGGAAGAACTCGGCGTCCGCGGCGGGGAAGAGGTCGAAGTCCGTCCTCCCGATGAGCGCCTCGCGCGGCAGCCCGAGGAGCTGCTCGCCGGCGCGGTTGAAGAGCGCGAAGGCGAGCTGCTCCGCGTCCTTGACGAAGAGCATGTTGGGGATGTTCTCGACGATCGCGTGGAGCAGCCACTCCGTCGCGTGAGGCGTGTCGATCGCCGGCGCGATGCTGGGCGACGCGCGCTTCGGGCTGTCGTCGTCGTCGCCCTCGGGATCCATCTCCGCATCCTAACGGCGAAGGCGGGCGGTGGAAACCGTGGAATCCGATCGCGGCGCTTCTTCG
>JAHBWA010000103.1 GCA_019637195.1 Labilithrix sp.
GCGCGTCTGGGCCGGCTGGCCGAACGACGGCGACGCATGTCCGCCGTGGGAGGCGAAGCCCGACGGCTCGCGACCGAGCGGCGCGGACGGCAGCGCGCTCGCAGAGAACACGGGCGTCCCGTCCTCGTCGCGCGTCCCCTCGGGGGCCTCGGCCTTCTGCGGCGTCGTCTCGGGCGTCTCGATGACGGCCGAGCGCACCGAGCCCTTCTGCGCCTCGCGCGGCTTCGCCGCCACGGTCTGCGCGGTGCCTCGCCCCGCGTCGGCCCCGTCGCCAGTGAAGGAGACCAGCGCGACGATCGCGGCCGCGCAGAGCGCGACGCCCCCCGCGATCGCGGCGAAGAGCGGGGCGTTGTTCTTCGGGATGCTCAGCGGCTCGACGCGGACCGCCGCGAGCTTGAGCGTCGCGTCCGGCGCAGGTCGCGCCGGCGCGATGTCGATCGCCAGCGGCGGAATGGACGGCATCGACGCCGGGCGATTCGCGGGCGGCGCGTCGTTGATGACGACCGACGGGAGGTGCGCGCCGGCGCGGAGCGGCGCAGGCGTCGGCGTGAGCGCGGGATGCCACTGCGCGTGCGCCTGCGCCTGGGCCACCACGACCGGCGCGGGCGCGACCAAATGCTGGGCGGGCGCGACGTGCTGGGCGGGCGCGACGTGCTGGGCGGGCGCGACGTGCTGGGCAGGCGCGACGTGCTGGGCAGGCGCGAGGACCGGCGCCGCCACGGCCGGAGGCGCGGCGACGACCTGAGCGGGCGCAGCCGCCACGGCCGGAGGCGCGGCGACGACCTGAGCGGGCGCAGCCGCCAAGGCCGGAGCCGCAGCGACCTGCGGCGGCCGCGCAGCGACGACCTGAGCGGGCGCAGCAGCGGGTGCCGCCAAGGCCGGAGCCGCAGCGACCTGCGGCGGCGGCGCGACGACCGGCGGGTCCGCCGTGACCTGCGGCGGCGCCCCCGCGGCGGGGCGCGGCTCGGTCGCGCGCGGCGCGCCGAAGAGGTTCGACCGATCGAAGGGCTGCGTGCGCTCGATCCGCCGCTGCTCTTCTTCGAGGTCCTCGGAGTCGAGCTCGAGGATCGGGGTCGTCGTCGGCGCGGGCGGGACCTTCGCGGTCACGACCTTGGACGGCGCGACGAACTTCGATGCCATGGCCGGCGCGGTCCTTCCCTTCGCGGGGATCGTCGCGGCCAGCGCGTCGAGCGACGACGGCGCGCTCGGAGCCGGCGGGGGCGCTGACTTCTGCGGCGCCGCGAACGCGGGATCACGCGTCATGATCTGGGTGCCACCGTCCGCGATGATGTCGTCATCGCCCAGCTCGCCGAGCTCGGGGACCTCGCCCGTCGCCTCGGCGGAGAGCGGGCTCTCCCCCGGCTCCTCGCACGCGATGGACATGGGACCACGAGCCTGCTCGAACGGAACGGAGGACGGTGAGTTCGCCACGAACGTGCGCCTTTCTGACTTCGGGTACGAAGCGCGCGGAGTCTGACCCAGAATCAGCGCCACGCAAGGCGAGCTTTACGTCGAGCGGCGCCATTTCTCCCTCCGCGCGGTGTCGATCGTCCCGCGATCGTTCCTCGACGAATCCGAGGGAAGCTCCGCGCAGTCCCCGGCGTATCTCGCTTGAGCGGGCGGCATCTTCCTCGGAGAATCCGAGGGATCCTCCGCGCGGTCCCCGGTGTCGACGGCACACCGGCGCGACCGGTCACTGGATGACGATCGGCGGCGCCGCGTTGACGGGCCGGGAGCCCATGCCGCCGGCGTAGCCGTAGCTCGCGAACGGCCCCGTGCCCCAGACGTAGACGCCGAACGCGCCGTCGCTTCGCGCCTCGTGCCGGCCGTACCCGCAGGTCCCGTCCCCGACGCTCTGCGGGACGTAGCCGGCGGTGAGGCGGACCCACGTGTACTCGTAGTCGCCCGAGTCGCCGAGCGGCAGCCACCCCGTGAGGTCGCCGGAGCAGCCGAGCGCCACCGGCTTGAAGCCGCTCGACGTCTTGCGGCGGACGACCGTGAGGGACGTCTCGGGGAAGGTGAAGTCGGTGAAGAAGACGTACCGATCGAGGAACTGCTCCGAGGGTACGAGGCTCACGAACTCGGCGTCGCCGAGCGTCTGTCCGATGCCCCCCGCGCCTCCGTTGTAGTCGGCTCCGGTCATGTAGACCGAGGCATGAAAGGGGTGCGCGGCGTCCTGGCTCGCGACGGTGACGATCGCGTCCGTCCTGAAGGTGACGACCTGCCCTGCCGCGAGCGTCTCGGGCGCGCCCGGCGGCTTGGCCGGATCGTACGAGAGCACGGTGCCGTCGACGGCGCCGACGAAGCTCCAGTACACCTGCTCGCGGGGCATGCTCCCGCCCGTGCCTCGAAGTCGCGTCAGGTACGGCACGAGCGCGTACGACGTCCCCCACTGCGAGAAGGGCGGGATCTGCTGCTGGGTCGTGTCGCAGTACTGGTAGTCGGCCGGGATGAAGGTGCACGGCGAGCCGCCGAACAAGCCGACGGGCTTGTTCGCGACGATCTGGCTGCCGGACGGCGAGTCGAGCTGCGTGATCTGGAGGACCTGTCCCCGGGAGAGGGTCCACTCCACGCGCTCGCCGGTCAGCGCGGCCTCGACGCCGACGCCCCGGGCGATGTCGACCGTCGGGCGCATCGAGATCGTCGTGTCGTCGTCGTTCGCGACGACCTGGATCGTCCGCCGGTGGAGCTCGGTGCGCGGGCTCCGGCCGAAGTCCGCCGCCGCGACCGCGACGTAACCGGTGTCCCAAGAGGTCACGGGCAGGAGCACCGTGGCGGACGGGATGAAGCTCTTCGCGCCGCCGTACGGGAAGATCGAGTACGCCGAGACGGGCGCGTCGGTCTTGAGGTGGAACGCCTTCGTCTTCGTCGTTCCGTGCTCGATCGGGTCCGCCATGACCGCCGGCACGACGCCCGCTGGACATTTGTATTCGCACTGCGGGCAGAGCGGATCGCTGTGCTGGGCGTCGGTCGATTGCGAGAGGAAGACGATCGCGACCTCCCCCGGCGGGAGCGCTCCCTCGAGCAGCGTGTAGACCGGATCCGCGCTCGGGGTCGGGCGCGTCACGGTGTAGACCGACCTGGAGATGTCGAGCGGGTCCGCGCCCCACTCGGCGTCGATGCGGACGGGGACGTCCCACGTGTTCGTGATCATGCTCGCGTAGCACGCGCCGGCGCCGCTCTCGCGCGAGGCCTCGTCGGGCGGGAGCATCCAGAACGAGCAGCCCATCGAGCCCTTCGACAGCTCGGCGCTCCTGCAGGCGTCGACGCACGTGTCGACGCCGCAGCCCTGACCGACCGGGCACTCCGCCACCACCTGGCCCTCGTCGTCGCCGCAGCCCGTGAGGACCCTCTTCAGGTCGCGCGAGCAGCGGAAGCCGCACTGCGCGTCGCTGGCGCCCGCGTCGTCGGCCGGATCGAACGGCGGCGGAGCGTCGTCGACGAACTGGTCGCGGTCGGACCCGCACGCGCCGAGGGTCGCGACGGCGACGGCGGCGGACGCCGCGAGGAGAGCAAACACGCGGGACATGAATCGACCTTTCTAGAATGCGACCTTCACGGGCGTCGCGTGGTCTTCGTCATCCGGGAGGGTGCCGAGCTCGCCGTGCTCGTTGCTACCCCAGCACTCCACGGTGCCGTCTTCGACGAGCGCGCAGACGGCCTGGTCGGTGGTCGCGACCTGAACGGCTCGCCCGGTGAACGCGGCGGCCTTCACGAAGAACGGCGACACGTTGACCAGCGCGCCGGTGCCGAGCCTCCCGCGGTCGTCGCTCCCGCAGCAGTGCACGCTGCCGTCCGTCATGCGCGCGCACGTGATCTCGTCCCCCGCCGCGAGCTGCTGCGGCCAGGCCTTCAGCGTGGGCGGGAACGGCGCATGGGCGGGCGCGCGCTCCTCGCCGGGGACCCCCGTGCAGAGCGCGCCGGCGTAGCTGCGTCCCCAGCAGTAGACCTCGCCGTTCGCGAGCGCGCACGCGTGCGCGCGCACGCCGCTCGGGTACTCGTAGGTCGACGGGCTCACCGCCAGGCTCGTGACGTTCTCCAGCGACGCGAGCTTTCGCGGCGTCGTGTCCGGCGTGACGGAGCCGATCCGTCCGGCGACGCTTCCGTCGGCGCCGCCGACCGCGCCCCAGCTCCAGACCTCGCCGCTCGTGGTGAGCCCGAACGAGGTGTAGTTGCCGAGCGCGAGCCCGCTCAAGGCGAGCGGCTCGATCAGCGCCTTGGCGGGGAGCCGTGACCGGTTCGGATCGGCCTCGAACTCGGCGTCCTTCCGGAGCAGCTGCAGATAGGGGTCGGCGCCCCAGCACCAGAGCTCCCCCGACGACACGACCGCGCATGCCTGCTGCGGACCGAGCGTGATCCGCGTCGCCTCGGACGGGAGCGGGACGGCCCTCGGCACGGGGTTGGACCCGTACCGGTTCGTCGTGACGCCGAGCTGATAGAACTGATTGCTGCCCCAGCACCGCACGCCCCCGTCGTCGAGCAGCGCGCAGGTGTTCTGCCCCGCCGCGCCGAGCTGGGCGACGCCTTCGATCCCGCCGACGTCGCGGATCGTCGAGCCCGCGTCGCTCCCGGCGTCCGCGCTCGCGTTGCCGAGCACGCCGAAGTCGTTCCTTCCCCAGCAGCGCACGGTCGTATCGCTCATCCGCGCGCAGAAGTGACCGCTGCCCGCGACGATCTGCGTCGCGCAAGGCGAGGCGTCACAGGCGACGGGGACGTCCGCCGGGTCGAACGCGCCGCGCGCGTCCGGATCGGCCCCCGCGTCGGTCGGAGTGGGCGGAGGCTCTTCCCCTACGCTGGGCGCGTCGGGTCCGGCGTCGGGCGTCGCGTCGACGAGAGCGACGGCGTCGTCCGAGCACGCCGCCGAGAGGAGGCCCGCCGTCCCGGCGAACACGCTCCCGACGAGGAGCATCATCGAGAATCCGCGCCGCCTGGCGCTCGCGCCGCGCGCCGAAGCGAGGCTTCGACCGGGCTCGCGCGCGTCCCGCCCTTCGGGTCGACGCGTGGTCACTGCACACCTCCGTCCTTCGCCTGCGCCGGATCGAACCGGAGCGCCATTCCCTTTCCACCGAGCCAGATCTCGGAGGAGCCATGCGTCCACACGGCGTAGAAGGGGTCTAGGATCGGGTGGCCGGTGACGCTGATCGCCGTCGGCGCCCACCTCGTGCCCTTCCAGCGGAGGACGCGCCCGAGCGCTCCGACGGCCCAGACGTCGTTCATCGTCGTCCCGGAGACGGCGTGGAGCACGGGCACGTCGCGGCGCGGGTCGGCGGCCCAGCTGAACGTGAAGGTCTTGCCTTGGTCCGCGCTCGTCCCTCGCCAGACGGACGGCTTCACGAACGTCGACTCGGGCTGACCGTAGATGGTGACCGACGCGTTCGACGCGACGACCGCGCCGATGACCGGAGCGTACGTCTGGTACGGCACGAGCTTCGGGTCCGGGTCGACCGGCAACGTCACCTCGGTGAACGCGTCGTCGCCGCCGCCCTTGTAGAAGACGACGACCTCGTTGGTCCACGTCTCGGTCGACATGCGGCCGCCCGCGAGCCACACCGTGCCGTGACCGCCCCAGACGCGCGTGAAGCCGACGCCGCTCCACGTGCTCGGATCGACGTCCCACGCGCTGCCGCCGTCACGCGGTCCGGTGAAGTGGAAGACGTAGCCGTCGCCGAAGCCCCAGCTCGCGACGGCCCAGACGTCGCTCCCGGAGGCGCCCCAGATCGACTGGACCGGCGGCAGCCATTCTTCCGGCAGCGCCGACGGCGCGAAGGCGATCGAGGCGGAGGTCTCGCCGGTCCCGTAAAACAGACCGTCGTTGCCGCCGACCCAGACCTCGGTCGGGCCCGCGCCCCAGATCGTGCGGAGCTCGCCGAGCCCGGTCGCGTGCACCGACCATGCGCTCCCGCTCCAGCGGAGGACGTCGCCCTCCCGGGTCGCCGCCCACACGACGCCCGCGCCGTCCCCCCAGAGGCCGGTGACGGTCTCGTCGGGCGGGAGCGCCGTCGGACAGAACCCGTGATCGGAGCACGCCTTCGGCCCGGCATCGACCGCCGCGTCTTCCTCCGCAGGCGGAGCCGCGTCGCCGTCGCCCGCGTCTCTGCCCGGCAGGGGCGCTGCCCCGCCGTCGCCGTCGGGCGCAGGATCGCCGTCCGCGGCGGCGTCGGCGCACGCCGCGCTGCCGCCGAGGGTGAACGCGCCGAACAGCAGCGCGACCTTGCCTGCTCGACCGAGCGAGAGCTTCATTTCGTTCCTCCCGCCGCGTTCGGCCCGTGGTGAAGCGCGATGTCGTTCCCGACGATCCAGACGTCGTCGGGGCCGCTGCCCCAGATGCCGTAGAGGTGGGGCTTCCTCTGTCGCAACGGGAGCGCCGCGACCGACTCCGTCCAGGCCTTGCCGTCCCAGTGGAGGATCGTCCCGTGGTCGCCGACGACCCAGACGTCGTTCGGCCCGGAGCCCCAGACCGCGTTGAGGTTCGCCGTCGTCGGGGCCTCGACGACCGCCCAAGCCGTCGCGTCCTTGCCGAAGTGACGGATGGTCCCGCTGCCGCCGACGGTCCAGACGTCGCTCGCGGAGCTGCCCCAGACTCCGCGCAGGATGACCGTGGCCGCGCTGTCTACGGCCGTCCACACGAAGTCGCCGCCGCTGCCGCGCGTCCCGTGGAGCGTCGTGGCGACCTGCGGGCCGAAGGGCCGGTTGTCGCCGATCAGCCAGAGATCGTCCGCCGACGAGCCCCACAGCCCGTAGACCGTGGCGGAGCCCTTGGCGCGATCCCACTCGATCGCGCCGGCGGCCGGCTTGCGCACGACCTGATTCATGAGGATCACCTCCATGATCTCGGGATCGAAGACGCCGCTGCTCCCGCCGCCGAATCGGACGTCGCTCGCGCTCGTGCCCCAGGCCGCGAAGAGCGGCCGGCGATCGTGGTCCGAGAGCGTCGCGCTCGGGGTGAGCACCCAGGTCGCATCGCCGTTCGCGAAGCCGTCGGAGTGGTAGATCCGGTCGGTCGCGCTCGCGATCCAGACGTCGTTCGGGCCGCTGCCCCACAGGGCGCGGAACGTGTCCCTGACCGGCAGCGGCGTCTCCGACGGCACGACCGTCGGCTTCCACTCGACGCCGTCCCAGTGGATCACCGTCCCGCCCGAGCCCGTGGCCCACACGTCGTTCTTGCCCGAGCCCCAGACGCTCGTGAGCGCGTAGAACCGGCTCACGTTCGTCGCCACGGGACACCAGTCGGCGTCCTCGCAAGCCACCGGGGTCGTGACGCAGTTCTCGTCGGACTCGTCGCACTCGTCCTCGCCGGCGTCGCCTGCGTCCGGCGCATCGGGGCCGCGGCCCGCGTCGAGCAGCGTCGACGCGTCGGGAGAGGACGGCGACGTCGCGTCGGTCGTCGCGCAGCTCGCGAGCAGCCAAGGAACGGCCGAGGCCAGCGTGAGCCCGGTCGCGAGCGTCACCTTCGTCAGGCGGGCGGGCTTCAATTGGTCACCCCCGCGTCGCACTCGCGCATCAGACACTTCCCTTCGACGCATGGCTGGCCCGCAGCGACGTCGCACGTCACGCCGCAGGCCCCGCAGTGGTTCGGATGGGCGCGCAGGTCCGTCTCGCATCCGTCGGCCGGATCGCCGTTGCAGTCACCGAAGCCGGGCTGGCACTCGTAGACGCACAGCCCCTCCTTGCACGAGGCGGTCTCCTTCAGCTCGCTCTCGTCGGCGCCAGGCAGCCGGCACGCGTGGCCGCACGTCCCGCAGTTGTCGACGTCGTTCAGGAGGTCGGCGCACCTGCTCCCGCACTGAGACTTGCCGGATCGCTCGCACGGGATCGCGCACTCGAAGCCGTTGCCCTCGTTGACGCAGCGCTCGTCCCCCGTGCAGGCGTTCCCGCAGGTCCCGCAGTTCTGCTCCGACCGGAGGCTGTCGACCTCGCAGCCGTCGCCGGTGCAGGTGTTCGCGAAGACGTCCTGGTTGCAGTCGTAGAACTGGACGTTGTTCTCGACGGCGCACTTCTTCTTGCCGCACTGGCCGAGGACGCAGCCGTAGGTGACCTGCGGCTGGTCGCAGGCGTCCGCCGGGTACTCGCAGGCGTTCCCGCAGGCGCCGCAGTTGAAGTCGTCCCAGTCGGGATCGACGCACGCTCCGTTGCAGAAGAGCCGGCCCGTCGGGCAGCCGCACCGCCCGTTCATGCACTGGACGCCCGGAGGACACGCGTTCCCGCAGACGCCGCAGTGCTCGGCGTCGTTCGTGAGGTTGGCCTCGCAGCCGTCCTCGATGAGGCCGTTGCAGTCGGTCCAGTCCTCGAAGACCTCGCTGATCCCGGAGTAGTGCTTGTAACACTGGTACGCGCACGCGCCGTCGACGCAGCGTGACGTCAGCTTGAGCTCCATCAGGTTCAGATCGTTGGGACACTCGTTCCCGCACTGGCCGCAGTTCTTGCTGTCGACCGCGAGGTTGATCCCGCACTTGAAGCTCGGCTCGGTCCGGGAGATGCACGTCGCGAACGGCGACGGGCACTCGGTCGCGATGCACGCGAGGATCGGCCCCGACGACGCGTCGTCGACCGAAGCGTCCGCGCGCCCCGGATCGGTGAAGGCAGGCGGCGGGGGCGGCGGGGCCGCCGCGAGGTCCACTCGCTCCGCCGCGGAGCAGCTCGCCGAGCCGGCGACCGCGACGAGGAGCATCCCGACGATCCATAGAAGACGCTTCATCGAGCCTGTCCCTCGTGGTTCTGCGGCCGAACGACGGCCTCGACCCTGCGCGTGTAGGGCGAGCCGGGGTGACGCTCGAGGAACCGCGCCCCGCGAGCTCGTGCTTCTTCGGTCCGGTCCGCGCGGGCGAGCGCCTCGATTTCGACGACGCTCATCTCGATGGAGAAGCGACCGCGCGGGAACTCGCTCCGATGGCGGGCGACGAGCGTGAGCGCCTCTTCAGGGTGCCCCTGCGACGACGCGAGCTGAGCGCGCTCGAGGAGGTCGAGCTCGTCCGCTCCGTCGACCTGCGCCGGCGCGTCGGGCTTGCTCGGAGGTGCAGCTTCGCGGACGTCCCGCCTCGCGACACTGACGGCCGGACGCGCGGCGCCCGGCGCGGCGCGCTCCTCGGGAGCGGCGGTGACGAGGGCGTGGACGTCGACGCTCTCCCGCGGCGCGGCCTGGGGGCCGACGTGAGGGCTCGACGGCTCGGGGCCCTCGGCGCTCGAGGCGCTCGCCGGCAGCACCTCGCTCGGAGGGCTCCCCAGCCGCGCCTCGCTCGGGTCGTGCCTCGTCGCACCGGCGTCGCGCCGTGAGACGTCGTACGCCGTCGCGGACGCGAGGAGGACGCCTCCGAGCGACGCGAGGACGAGCCACCGACGCGTCGCGCCGCCTCGCGGCTGGGAGACCGGCGCGGTCGCGCTCCGGAGCGCGCGGAGGACGCGCTCCTGCCCCGCGGCGAGGTCCGGCGGGACGTCCTCGTCCAGCGCGGAGAGGAGCGCCTTCGCTCGCGGGCTCCCATTCCGAATGAGTCGCTGCGGCTCCTTCATCGCTTCCCTTGCCTCTGCACGGCGCGCTCGAAGAAGCGGCGCGCGCGGTAGATGCGCGAGCTGACCGTGCCCTCGGGGAGATCGAGCGTCTTCGCGATCTCGGAGGTCGACAGCTGTTCCATTTCGAAGAGGACGAACACGCTCCGGTACTCGTCCGGCATCGTGTCGAGGATGGCCTGGAGCGCTTCCCGCGCCTCGCTCTCTGCCGCGCGCTGCTCGGGGTTTTTGCGCGGATCGATCGAGTCGACGAGGGCGTCGTCGCTCACCTCGCGCCGCCGGGCGAACCGACGCCGCACGCGCATGGCGACGAACTCGCACACGCGGAAGACGAAGGCGCCCTCGGAGTCGGGGTGGATGTCGGGAAGACGCCGCCCTGTCGTCAGGAACACCTCCTGAACGGCGTCGTCGACCTCGGCGTGCGGGACGCCGAGCCGGCGCAGGTTCCGCCAGACGAAGGCGTACCTCGACCGGACGAGCTCCGCGAGCCGGTCCTGGTGCTCTGTCTCACGCGCCGACATGTCGAGTGTCGGCGCGTGCTCGAGCTGCAGCGCCTGCACAGGCATGCGAGGAGTCGCCGCTCACGTCCGCTTTCTTCCCGCTTTCGTGCCTCCGGCCTCCTTTTCTTCTCTCATGGCCCCAAGGTAAAGCCGATCGAGGCGATGCCGACCAGCGGCGGGACCTCGTGCACCGGCGCCTCGACCCCTTGGATGCCGAACGAGCGACGCTGCAGCGGCGCCGCGACCTCGACCATGGCCGAGACGGAGAGGTGGCTCGTCACGCGGCGATCGACGCGCGCGAAGGCTCCGACGTCTCCCCAGAACGAGTCGGAGCGCGCGGCGGAAGGGAGATTCCGCGCGCGAACCGCGAGCACGCCGGCGTGGAGGACCGGCCCCGCGCTCACCTGGACCGGGCCGAGCTCGACCGCAGGCCCGCCGTCGACGCGCGCGGCCCACCACAGGAAGGTGAAGGCGCCGCCGAACGCGGCGGACGCCTCCGCGTAGGTCGCCGCGCCTCCGGCTCGGAGGACCCAGCGCAGCGAGCGGCGGGGCTCGAGCGCGACCGCTGCGGAGAGCGCTCCTCCCGGCGCCGGGCCCGGCGCGATCCCCATCGCGGCGAGCGCGCGGGCGTCGAGCGCCACGCGAAGCCGGCCGGGTGACGGCGCAGCCGCAGCCCCGGCGACGGGAGGCGGCGGCGTCGCGCGAGGGCCGTCGGGCGGCCGCGGAGTCGGCGACGAGGCCGGTGCGCGTTCGGAGGGCTCCGGCGCGTCGGCGGGGCTCATCGCCAGCGCGAGGAACACGACGAGCGCGCGCGCGACCTCGACGCACGTGGCGCCCGCGACCTCGCGCATCGAGGGAGGCTCTCGCGTCTCGAGCGAGCCGCGAAACGCCGCCTCCTCTTCGGCGATACGGATCTGGAAGGCGCGCCGGTCGCCGATCGCCGGTCCTCGGTCGACGAGACGCGCGCGGACGTCGGCGACGAACGCGTCCTCGGTCGGACACGTCGCCGGCGCTCGATAGTCGAGATCGAACGACGCGTCGCTCGCGCGAGCCTCGCGCGTCGCCGCGATCGCGATCGCGCACGCGACGCAAACCGCGAGCGCCCTGCGCATGCTTTCACTATCGCACGACGCCCGACGACCTGACGAGGCGATCGGCACGCGGGCCGGCGCGCGCTCGAACGACGAGGACGGAGCGCGCCGACGCCTGAGCTCGGCGCTCGATGCCCACGATCCCACGGCCCCTCAGCGGCGCCGGAGGAAGCTCGGCAGCGGGGGCTCGACCCGTGGCCCCCCCGGCTCGCTCCGACGCTCCGGGACCGCCAAGGCCCGCGCGCGCGTCGCCTCGGCCCGCACTTCGGAGGGGCGCGCGCCGAAGCGGCGCTTGAACGCGCGGTTGAAATGGGAGAGGTCGGTGAAGCCGACGTCGTAGGCCACGGCGGCGATCGAGCGGTGCGCGCTGGCCGGCTCGACGAGCCGGCGGTGAGCCTCCGCCAGACGCAGGTCCAGTAAGTAGCGGGTGAAGGTGGTCCTCGCCTCGACCTCGAAGAGCCGTTGCACGTAGCGCGGCGTGACACGATGACGATCCGCGACCTCGGACACCGACAGGTCGGGGAGCGTTGCGTTCGCCTGGACGTAGCGCTCGACGCGCCGGAATCGCGCGGCGCGCGCCCCGCCGTTCTCCGCGGCCGCCCAGCCATCGGGGCGGGGACTGACGACGAGCGCGACGAGATCCAGAATGTGGACGCTCGCCGCGTGGGCGAGCGCGGCGGAGCGCGGCGCGGGCCGCGACTCCAGCAGATCGACATAGTCCACGAGCAGCTGCAGCGCCTCTCCGCCGGCAGGCTGGAGCAGGCGGTCCGCGACGCCCCGCACGCGCGCGTCGAGCGCGCGCCGAGGAAACTGGATGCAGACCGCGGTCGTCGGCGTCGGACACTCGACCGTGGCCGGCTCGTCGTTGAGCACGAGGGCGGCGGTTCCCGGCCCGAGCGCGGCGGAGGCTCCGCGGTGCGCGAGGTTCCACGAGCCCCCCATGGCGATGTGAAGTGAGACGTTGTCGTTCCCGTCGAGGTGGGCACGCGAGCGGACCATGCGAAGCCCCGACTTCGACGCCCGAGCGATCGAGACCCCGGCGAGGGAGCGCGCCCGCACCCGCGACGCGAAGGGGCGCTCCTCCAGGAGCTCCAGGTCGAGCTTCAGGACCGCGTGCCCCATGACCTCACGCCACCGCTCGAGGCCCGCCCGTGTGCTCACGTCGCCCGACGCGAAGCTCACCTCGACGCTCTCGTCGTCCACCCGCCCGAGCATATCCCGGACGTACGGAGTTCGTCGCCGGCCGATCGCGAGTTCGCTCCCGTCCGAGTCGCCCCGCCCGAGCCTCGGTACCCTCGCCGGTACGCTGAAATTGGCTTCCAGGTCGTCCGCCGTCCCCAGAGAACGCTCGGTCCTCGCACCGGAGGGCCGCGCGTGAGCACGGGCCCCGCCATCGCGACGCGGCCCACTGCGCCAGGCGCCGTCGCTCGGCCTCGGCTCCATGCTCTGCTCGACGCCGCGTTCTCGTCGAGGCTCGTCTGGCTCTCCGCGATGCCGGGCGCGGGGAAGACATCCCTGGCGAGCCAGTACGTCGAGGCGAGGGGCGTGCCCCACGTCTGGTGCGGACTCGCGCCCGCGGGCTCCGACCTGGCGACGTTCTTCCACGATCTCGGCCGCGGCCTCCCGCATACGCGCCGCGCATCCCAGCGCCTGCCCGTCTTCTCCGCGGATCGGCACTTCAAGCCCAAGATCTTCGTCCGACGCTACTTCGAGGCCCTGAGCGCCCTCTTGCCTCGCGAGAGCCTCATCGTGCTCGACGACTTCCACGAGGTCGGAGACAAGAGCCCGATCGCCAGCGTCCTCGTGAGCGCGCTCGACTTCCTCGCGTCCACGCAGAAGGTCCTGGTCCTCTCGCGCACGCCGCCGCCCCGCGAGATGGCCCGACTCGTCGCGACGGGCGCGCTCCATCGCCTCGACGGGCGCGAGCTCTCGCTCACGCGGAGCGAGACCGCCGCCATCGCGAAGCGCCGTCTGCGGGGCACGCGCGTCGATGACCTGGACATCGACGCGCTGCACGCGCGCGCGGGCGGCTGGGTCGCCGGGCTCGTCTTGCTGCTCGAACGTGAGGACGCCCACGCTCCGACGGAGACGAGCACGCCTCGCTCCCTGCGCGACTACGTCGTGACGGAGCTCTGGGCGCGCAGCCCACCAGACGTACGACACGCGCTCCTGCGTTTGTCGCTCCCGCCGATCATCGACGTTCGCACCGCCGAGGCGCTGGCGGGCGGGTTCGGCGCGCAGCTGCTCGACCAGCTCGCGGAGCGCGGGACGTTCGTGACGCGGCTCGCGAACGGCGGGGCAGCTTCGTTCCTGATCCATCCGTTGCTGCGCGAAGCTCTGCTCCCGCTGGCTCGGACGGAGCTCGGCGCGGAGCGCGAGAGCGTGCTCCGTCTCGCCGCGTCGCTGTGCGCGGACGCGGGCCAGGACGACGCCGCCGTCGGGCATCTCGCGGAGATAGAGGACTGGAGCGCCGTCCTCGATCTCGTTCGCGCTCGGGCTCCTGCGCTGCTCGGGCAAGGACGCCATGCCGTGCTCTCCGGATGGCTCGATCGCCTGCCCGCCTCGTTCGTGGCAGAGCAGCCCTGGGTCGAGTACCTCCGCGCGGCGTGCGCCGATCGCGTCCCGGGCGCGGGCGCCGAAGGGTACCGGCGGGCCTTCGAGCGGTTCGCCGCGAGCGGAGACCGAGTCGGGCAGCTCCTCGCGTGGGCCGGGTGCGTCAGCGCGCTGATCGTGCAGTTCGACGACATGGCGCGCCTCGACCCGTGGATCGCGGCGTTCGAGGAGCTGTCCCCCGACCTCGACCAGCTCCCCGGCCCCGTCGCCGGCGCCGTCCTCGCCGCGTGGATCTCGGCGCTCAACTACCGCCGGATCGCCGACCCGCGCAACGAGGCCTGGATCGACGCCGCCATCCGGCTCCTCGAGCGGAGCGATCGAGATCCGGCGAGCGCGCTCTTCCTCGGGTACATGACCGAGAGCAACCGCTGGTGGATGGGGGACGAAGCCAAAGCGCGCGTCGTTCACGACCTCCTGGGTCGGCTGCTGCGCCGGCACGATCCGCCGATCTTGCTCACCATCTACGGAAAGGGCGTGGACGCCTGGTTCGGCTTGTCGACCGCGGACTACGAGCTCTGCCGTCGCTCCGTCGCGGAGGGTGTGGCGCTCGCGCGGCGCCACGGCATCGTGTGGTGGGACTTCCTCCTCGGCAGCCTTGGCTCGTACTGCGCGCTCTACGAGGAAGACGTGACCGCGGCGCGCCGGTTCATGGACGAGATGGCGTCCGGGCTCCCCGTCGAGCGCCGCCGCATGGAGTCCGCGCAGTACGGCTACCTGATGGCGTGGGCGGCGCTGATCGAACGGAACTACAGCGCCGCCGTCGAGCACGGGCGGCGCGGCGCGGCGGCGTGCGCGGAGCTGGGCGTGCCGTTCCCCGAGGCGCTCTGCCAGATGGTGCTCGCGGAGGCGCTGGTCGAGCGCGGAGACACCGCGGCGGCGCTCCAAGTCGTGGAGCGGGCCGTGTCGATCACGGGATCGAGCTGTGTGATGCGGGGGCACGCCGCGCTCGTCCGCGCGCAGATCGCGCTGCGCGCCGAGAGGAGCGACGAGGCCGAGGGCCACGTTCGCGAGGCCTTCACCACGGCCAAGGAGCACGGGCTCGTCGCCGTGGTCACGTTCTCGGCGCGCTCCGAGGTCATCGCCGAGCTCTGCGCGTTCGCGCTCGACGCCGAGATCGAGCCGGACATCGCCCGCGCGCTCCTGGTGCGCCGCCCTTGCCCGTCGTTCACGCCGAGCCCCACGCTCGAGCGCTGGCCATGGCACGTGCGCATCTACGCCACGGGCGGCTTCGAGGTCGAAATCGGTGACGCGCCGCTTCGATCGAGCGCCAAGGCCCAGGCGAGGCCGCTCGAGCTCCTTCAGCGCCTCGCGGTCTCCGGCCCACGCGGGCTCGCGGAGACGAGCCTCCACGACGAGATGTGGCCCGACGCCGACGGAGACCGGGCCGAGCGCGCCTTCACCATCACGCTCCACCGCCTGCGAGCCTTGCTCGGGGACCCGACGCTCGTCCGCCGGCGCGGCGGCGTGGTCTCGCTGGACGCGTCGCGCGTGTTCGTCGACGTCTGGGCGATCGATCGCGTCGCGGCGCGCCTCCGCGAGCGCATCCCCGATCTCGCCGAGCGCCGACGGCTCAGCGCCGCGCTGCACCGCCTGTACCGGGGCCCATTGCTCGCCACGAGCCGGGAGGGGCGTGACGACTGGGCCGCGCCGGCGCGCGCCAAGCTCGCGCGCGCCGTGGAGCGCGCCAAGGGCGGGTGATCGGTTCGCCCGGACATCGACGGAGACCGGCGGCTCGACCTCGTTCAGACCGCCGATCCGGCGAACGGCAACGTCTTCGGCGACCAGGTCCCCGCCCCGCAGGCCACCGGCGGCGCGCCCGCGCCGGCCTACTCGGGCCCCCGGATCGACCCATCCAAGGCGCCGCCTTCGTTGAAGAAGGTCCTCGGCGCGGTCCCCGAGCGCACGGTGCTCCAGCCCTACTGGCGCGTGTACCGCGGGCAGCCGTGAACCTCGCGTAACGGATGCGTATCGGGCGGGACGGTAGCGTCGAGCCATGGCACACCGTCTTTCCGTCCACTGGCTTCTCGCATCCCTCTGCGGCCTCACCGCCGGTCTGACCTCGAGCCAGGCGTTCGCCCAGGGGCCTCGCTCGGAGGAGGAGCGGGAGGCCGACAAGTACCTGGACCTCGAGCCCCCGGAGACGCTCTCCGGCTACGGCTACGGCTACAACAGCGTCGCGCGCCAGCACACGCTGAAGCAGTGCGTGACCTTCGGCACCGGCCGAATCGACGTGGGTGGCCCCAGCGGCGACACCCTCCAGTTCAACTCCGTCAAGTCGAACGACGAGCTGGCGGACGACATGGACCTGTCGGTGTCGGCCAAGTTCGCCATGTCGATGGGCGTCGCCAGCACCAGCTCGAGCGCCAAGGTGAAGTTCCTCCAGGGGACGAAGACCAACTTCTTCACCCACACGATCCTCGCCTCGTACAGCAGCGTCGAGCCCATGAAGTACATCGCGGGCTCGATCGTCCTGAAGCCGGAGTACAAAGCGATGCTCGGCACGCCGGCCTTCCGCGCCGCGTGCGGCGACTACGTCGTGATCGGCATGCAGGGCGGGCGCTGGCTCTACGGGACGGTGCAGCTGGTCGCGAAGGACACGACGACCCAGAGCCGCCTGGCCGCCGGCGGCGCCGTCGACGTCGAGTCCGGCACGATGAGCTCGGGCGGCGGCGTCAACACCGTCAACGCGATGAAGTCGGCGAGCAACTCGAACGATCTGACGATCCGGGTCTCGACCAGCGGCTCGCAGACCAACCCCGTCAACATCGATCAGTTCATCGCCTTCGTGCAAGCGTTCCCCAAACAGAACGGAGCGAAGCAGACCTACAAGCTCAAGGCCGTCCCCTACGAGGGCGTCGTCGACGACTGGCCCCCGTCGAATCCCCTCGCGCCGCTGACGGACCTCATCAAGCTCAACACCCTGGCCGAGGCCGCGTGGGGCCTCATCGCGCTGGCGGAGGACACGAACTTCGTGACACAGAACGCCGGCGTCTTCGCCCTGGGCACGACCCCGGCCAAGCGCACCGCGCGCGCGAATTTCATCAAGGCACGGCGCGGCTTTTACCTGTCGCAGCTCGATGCGCTCCGGAGCGGCGCGAAGAACTGCGACGTCGACTGGAAGAGCTCGCCCGCGTGCGAGCAGCTCTACACCCAGTGGAAGGACTGGGAGAACTTTGCCATTGCCGAGTACGAGCAGTTGCCCAGGCGCTACACGTCCGACTGCGCCACCCCGCGCGAGGTCACCCTCGCCGGCACCGATCTCGCCATGACGCTCAACACGCACCTCAACAAGGCGATCGGCGCGTTCCAGAACATCAAGGGCGACCGCGAGATCGACGGAGGCCCCACCGCGGTGCGCGCCTTCCTCGACTTCAAGCCGAACTTCACCGGCGGAGATCCCCTCGCCACGCGCAAGCTCCTGGCGACGCTCGACATGCAGATCCAGGAGAAGGGGGGCGATCAGAGCACCTTCGTCTACGCCCCCAGGATCGACGTCGCCGACCTCGCGCAGCCGATCCCGAACGGCGGCTCGATGGTGACGTTGAACCAGTGCGCCTTCACGGGGACGGGGGTCCGCGCGGCGCAGGTCTCGCCCAATACGACCGCCTGCGACGGGTTGAAGCAGCTCGGGTTCCCCCAGCTGGCGGACCAGTGCAAGGCGAGCTTGGCCGGCGCCAAGCACCACGGCATCCTCTTCGCCACGGCGGCGAAGGGCGCGCGCACCGAGACGTTCACCAAGGGGGTGAGCGGCGCCATCCGGTCGCTGAAGTGCACGGTGGACTCGGACTTGAAGGACGACACGAAGTCCATCGCCTGCCCCGAGATCGGCGTCGGCTCCGTCCAGTTCGACCTGGTGAACTCGCAGGACGTGCTGGCGGACAAGTGGGTCAGTCCGCCACTCACCGTCAACCCCGCCCTGGTGAAGAACCTGCCGAGGGGCGTCCAGCCCTCCGCGAGCTACACGGCGACGGTGAGGAAGAGCATCGACACCAGCAAGAAGCCGCTCTCGACGCAAACGAAGGTCCTTCGCGCGCCGGCGTGCAAGGCGGGGCTCGTGGCGTACCGCGGGGAGTGCGTCCGCCCGCTGAAGCGCTGAAGCGGCCCGCGGTCGATCGAGCTCTTCGCGCCTCAGCGGCTCCGCGACGTCCCCCGCCCCTTCGGGCGGCGGGGGGCGTCGCGCGCCAAGAACTCGTCTCGGGTGACCTCGACGAACCCCTCGCGCAGCTTCGCGCGGATCCAGGACGCCCTCCGCCGCGCGGCGGCCGCGTCGCTCGTCTCGACCTGCACCTGGTGCATCGGGGGCGCGTAGACCGCGTCGACGCCGAGGGGGCACTCGAGCGCCTCGACCGAGACGTGCCGGACCTTCCCCGTGCGCCACGTCGCGCCCCAGATCCGGAAGCCGCGACCGTCCGCGTGGATGAATTGGCGTTGGACGTGCGGATCGCGCGCGGCGCGCTGCTCCGCCGCCTTCGCCTCTTTGGCCTCCCGAGCGACGCGCGCGCGCTCGTACTTCCGAAGCGCCGGCCCCGTGAAGAGCCCCACGCCGGCGAAGCCCGCCTTCGTCCCCAGCGCGACCAGCCGCGCGGCGTCCTTCTCCGGGACGACGACGAGCTCGTGCTCGTCGGCGGCGATCTCGAGGGTGGCCAGGACCATCCCCTCGTCTTCTCGCAGGCGACGGCCGACGATCTCGAGGAGCTCGAGGGTGGAGCGCCCGCAGAGCTCCTCGTCGCCCTTCACCCAGGTCCATCGACGCGGCTTCGCCGGGAGCGACCGCAGCGAGCCGATCGCCCCCACGAGCGTGGCCAGATCGGTCTTCCAATCGACCGACGCGAGCCGCTTCGCGCGCCCCAGGGCCAGGATCAACGCGAGCGTCGCGAGATCGCGCCGCCGCGCGGCGTCGGTCACGCTCCGCGCCGCCAGCGCCTTCGCGTGCTTCTCGGCGTACCCGCGAGGGTCGTCGCACGCGAGCGCCACCTCCGCCGCCGCGCGCGCGCTGCCCGGGGCGAGGAGCGCCGCGAGCGCCAGGACGGCCGTGCGAGGGCCCGCCATCAATCCCGTTCCGTACAGCTCGCGGAGGACTCCCAAGCCTCGCCCCAAGGCTTCGGCGCGTAGAGGTTCGGCGCCACGAGCTCGCGGTGGGACGCCTCGAACGCGAGGCCCCGCTCTTCGAAGAACTCGAGCCAGCGCGCGAATCTACCCGGAGCGTCGGCGAAGAGGCTGCGGCCGGCGTTCGCCACGTACAGCGCGCGGTATCGCTCCCGCTTCGACTCGGCGTCGACGAGCCGGGCGAACGCGTCGGCGTCCGCGTTCACGGCTGGCCCGAGCTCACACCTCGCCGCGAGCCAGCGGAGGTCCTCGTCGCCGTGCTGGCCGGCGCCGTCCACGGCGCGGAACGCGATGAGGCGCCGTGTCTCCTCGCAAGGGCCCCAGCGCCTCCAAAGCTCGGTGACGAAGGAACGATGGAAGGTCTCGTGGTCGAGATCGACGCCGCGGAGGTGCTGGATGGCGGTGGCGACGTACTTCACGTCCGAGAGCGCCAAGGGGACGACCGCCAAGGATCCGGCGGGCGCGGCGATCGACGTCCAGAAGCCGGTCTTGCCGAACGGATCGCTCCTCCACGACGCGGGGTTCACGAGCTCGACGTACCGCGCGATCGCGGGCCGGAGCGACGCGAAGCGGACCGCCCGCTCGAAGAAGCGACGCTCGGAGAGCCACCGCCCGCCCCCGTGGAAGGTCACCACCAAGAACGGCGGGACCTCCTCGTCCTCGTTTTCGCCGAGGGCTCGAGGGAACCCCCGCGCCACGCCGACGAGAGCATCGAGCGCGGCGCCGAGCCCGGCCTCGGTCCGGCTGCCGTCGATGGAGACACGCACGTGCGTCGTCATCGGATCGGGGTGGAGCAACGTCGTCCGGTGCACGGCCATGGCGTCGAGCCTACCGCCGACGTCCACCCTTCCCCGATACGGATGGCATACGGCGGCGGCGTCAATCCGGCGGAGCCGCCGCCGCGGCGCGCGCCGCGGCAAGCCACGCCTCAGGGCGCTCGGCAATCGCACCGAAGCCCGGGAACCCGGCCCAACCCAGCGCGCGAGCGACGCTTCCGCTCATCGCTCCGCCGTTCCCCGGGTTCGCCCGCCGCCGGGAGGCGTCATCCCCTTCGCACCTCGCCCCGCGCGCACCAGGCGCGACGCGACCAGCTTGGGCCCGCGCTTCTTCGATCGCGGGTCGTGCATGAGGACGCGATAGCGCCCGCTCGGGAGATCGACGCGCGCCCGGTTGGGGCCGACCTTGGCGCCGATCCACGCCTCCGGGCGTTCGTCGTCCGCCCGCCCGTCCACCTGGAGGAACACGCCGTCGGGCAAGGCGTAGGCGCGCAGTTGGAGCGAGGGCCGAGCCATGTAGCTTTAGGATCGACCGCGTCCCCATACGGATTCCTTACGCCGCGCTCCCTTCGCCGTATCGCATCGGTATCGGGCGACGGCGCAACGTACGTTCGGCGAGGGCCTGCCATGATGACCAAGCCCACCGTCGACACGCGCCGTGCGCCGCGAGGCTCCGGTGACGCGCTCGGCGAGAGCGCAGCGCCGCGGTCGCTATCGGATCGGCCCATCGAGTCGGGGCTCGCTGCCGTGTAGGAAAAGACGATGACCCACCTCGGAGTCCCTCCCCACCTCGACCCGGCCGCGCGAGCCGACCGTGTCCGCGCGGCGCACGGCGAGCGAGCCCCCGCGCGCGACGCCGTGGCGCGTGCGCGGCTCACGCGCGGGTGGCCCAACCTCGTGGAGGTCGATCCGAAATCGACACGGGATCCCGCGAAGGTTGCGAAGAAGCGGCTCCTGGCGATCGATCCGACGCACCATCCGGTGTGGGCGCGCGACGTGGCGGTGCGCTGGCTCCACGCCTTCGTCCGCGGGCTCGCCGACCACGGCTCCGCTCCCGAGGCGACGGACGCCGCGCTGGCCCTCGCGGACGCGCCCGACGCCTCGAAGCTCCGCGCGCTCTTCGAGCGCGGGTTCGCGAGCACGTTCGGCTACGCCTTCGCCCACGCCGACGCGATCTTCCTGTTCGAGGCGCTCCTCGGCGCCGACGCCGTCGCAGCGACCTTCGCCGAGGCGATCGGCTCGGCCCCGCCGGACGCGTGGGTATGGCCGAACGCGACGCGCCCCAACCCGAACGTCCGCTCCGTCGCGCAGGCGACCGCCATGGGCTGGGTGCTCCTCCGCGCCTCGGAGGACGCCAAACACGACGCGCTCGAGAAGCTCCGCGACGCGCGCGTCCGGGCGCTGCCGGACGGAGCGCCGCCCCCCAAGGGGACCCTCGCGCGCGCCATCGACTTCCTCCTGGGCGACGCGCTCCCGGATCTCGAGGACGAGCCCGAGCGGCACCTCCGCGTCGTGCACCTGAGCGACGATCTGGCGCTCGCCCGGCTGCGCCACCCGTGGCGGCTGTGGATCGCCGATCCGCAGGATCACTGGCTCACGGGGCACGCCATGCCCGAGCACGCCCTGGCGCGCCTCGCGGTGGAGCCGCGCTGGCTCGCCGCGCACCTCTCGGACCAGTGGGCGCCGCTGGCGATCCCGTTCACCGAGGAGCTCGCCGCGGTCCGGGAGGAGCTCCCGAAGAGGCTCTCCAAGAAGGCGCTCGACGCCGAGGTCCGCGCGCTCTTCGACGCCCTCGTCGAGGACGTGCGCCGAGCGCGCGGCGATCGGAGCGCCGAGGCGGACCTGTTCCGGCGCGCCGCGGGCACCCTCGTCATCCTCCGCACGCGCGGAGGCGATCCCATCCCCGAGGCGCACGTGCCCCATATCCTCGCGACGGACGGCTGGGACGCCAGGACCGCGGCGCCGATGGTGCGCCTCGACGCGAGCCCCGAGGAGAGCGAGCGCTGGTTCGCCGCCGTGGACGAGGGCTCCCGTTGAGGAGCCCCGCGTGAACGTCCTCGCTCTGAGGCCCGGTACGCGCGTCCGCGTCCGACGGACCTTCCGCGACTTCGACGGCCGCGTCATCGCTGCGGGCACCGTCCTCGAGCTCGCCTCGTACGACTACTTCGCGCACGACGGCGGGCACACCCTCCGCTTCGTCGACGGCACGGTGATCCGGCTGCTCGACGGGGATCCGCGGAGCGAGCCCGTGCTCTCCGATCCGGGCGACGCGTATTTCGAGCGTGTGAACTGAACGCGACGTGTCTCCGCTCGTCAGCCGAAGAACGCGGCCGCCGTCACCGGCTCTTCCCCGCGCCTCGACCCGTACCGGAGACGCACGTAGTCGTAGCCGGCTGCCTCCAGGGTGATCGCCCCCTGCTCGAGCCCCGAGGCCGTCCGCTCGAGCAGCTCGCCGAACGAGCTGCACACGAAGACGAAATCGACGTCGGCGAGCGCGATGATCTGACCGGCGCGCCCCTCGGGCCCGGGGACGAAGTCGAACATCAGGCGACCGTGATCCCAGTATTTCCTCCCCGCGAACGCGACATGCTTCGGATGGAAGTGTACCTGCCGCACGCGCCGGCTGTCGTCGAGCCACTCGAAGCGGCCCTCGGTGTCGCGCGCGTCGTACGACGGCCGGTCGCTTTTCGAGCACGCGACCATCGACTTCAAGGAGCCGAGGCGCTCCGAGAACGGCAGGAGAAAGAGACGCGGCTCGTCGTCCTGCCCGTCATGGACCCGGAGAGACGCGCGGAAGTCGGCGGGGAACGTCACGCCGAGCCGCGTCTCCGCCGCGTCGATCTCCTTCTCCTTCGCCCCCGGCCGGAGCTCGAGGTCGAGCTCGGGGTGATGCTCGACGAACCAACGCTCGATCCGTGCCCAGCACGCGGCGGCGTCGAACGCTCCGGCCGAGAGCTCGCTCTTCGTCCTCGGCGTCGCCGCGGTCCGTTCGGCCAGGGGGCGCTTCGCGACCGACCGCTTCTTCCCGGACGGGGACTTGTTTGTCGGCATCGGCGGTCAGGCTCCCTCGACCGGCGATACCGATCGCATACGCGAGCGCGCCGCGCGGGCGCGCTCATCGCCGCGGAGCTCCAGAGCCTCCTCAGTAGCTGAGCGCGCGGATCGCCTGGCTGACGGCGCACAGCGCGAGGAACACGCCGAAGCCCACGGCGGCGCCCTTCCTGGTGTCGGGCCCCTTCGCGAGCGAGTAGACGAGGCCGAGCCCGACGCACGCGCCGAACAGCCCGGCGGCGAAGCCGATGCCGAAGCTCCCGCGCGCCGGGATCGCGAAGGCCGACGGCGGCGGCATGGCGTACGGGAGCGGCGCGCCGAAGCCGCCCGCCGGCGGCGGCGCCGGCGTGTACTTCGCGGCAGCGTAGCTGCCCGGCGGCAGAGGGGTCCCTGGGCTCACCGCGCCGTACCCGAGCGGAGGAGGCCCATAGCCGCTCGACGGCCCGGAGCCCGCGCCCGGCGGGCCGTAGCTGCTCGGAGGTGGCGCGTAACCGCCGGGAGGTGCACCGTAGCCGCCGGGAGGAGGCGTGCCGCCATTCGCGCTGGCCATCGCTCGGGATGGTAGCGAGTCGAACGAGACGGAGCCAAACACGCGGCATCTGCCGCCGACGCGCGGCATCTTCCGCCGATGCGCGGCATCTTCCGCCGACGCGCGGCATCTTCCGCCGCGAGCTCGGCCTTAGCGCTCCTCGCGGCGTGCGACGCCCTTCGGGCGGGTCGGGCGCCGCGCGCGAGTCGTCCGATGTCCGGCGCGCGTTCGGGTTATGGTCCGGTCGATGACGGCGGACGAGGCTCGGCGGCAGGCGCAGACGTCGTTCGCGATGCGCCTCCGCGCTTCGGCGCGCAACGCGCTCGAGATCGCACGCTTCGGTCGGCTCGGCGAAGACTACAGCGCGCCGTTCGAGATCGTCGATCGCGGTCCGCATCATCGCCTCCGCCGCTACGCGGGCGCGCCCGCCGACGCTCCGGTCGCGCTCCTCGTCCCGCCGCTGATGGTGACGGCGGACGTCTACGACATCGCGCCCGATGTCTCCGCGGTCGCGGCGCTCCTGCGAGGGGCGGGCAGCGCGCGCGTCGCGCCGTGGGTGGTGGACTTCGGCGCGCCCGAGCACGAGGCCGGCGGGATGCACCGGAGCCTCGACGACCACGTCCGCGCCGTCGTCCGGGCGATCGCGCGGACGCGCGAGCTGTCGGGGCGCGACGTCCACCTCTGCGGCTACTCGCAGGGGGGCATGTTCGCGTACCAATCGGCCGCTTACCTGCGCGGCGAGGGCATCGCGTCGATCGTCACGTTCGGTAGCCCCGTCGACATCCACAAAAACCTGCCCGCCGTGCGGAGCGACCTCACGGGCGCGCTCGTCCGCTCGCTCTTCCCGATGACGAAGGTGGTGCTCGAGCGGCTCGAGGGACTCCCCGGCAAGCTGACCAGCACCGCCTTCAAGATCGTGAGCACGCGGAAGGAGGTGGAGCAGCGCCTCGAGTTCTTGCGCTCGCTGCACGACCGCGAGCGCATCGCGAAGCGCGAGGCGCGGCGCCGCTTCCTCAAGGGCGCCGGCTTCGTCGCCTGGCCCGGCCCCGCGTTCCGCGAGTTCGTCGAGGACTTCGTCGTCCACAACCGCATGCTCTCCGGCGGCTTCGTGATCGACGGGCGCACAGTGTCGCTCGCCGATCTCTCCTGCCCGATCCTCGCGTTCATCGGCGCGAGCGACGAGCTCGCGCGACCCGCGACGATCCGCGCGCTCGTCGACGCCGCGCCGGACGCGGACGTCCGCTTCGTCACGGTGCGCGCCGGACACTTCGGCATCGTCGTCGGCTCGCGCGCGACGGCGACCACGTGGCCCGCCGTGGCCACGTGGATCGCCGCGATCGAGCGCGGCGCGAGCGCGGCGAACGCGCTGCCCCCGGACCGCGCGGAGACGACCTCCGACGACGCCGGCGAGCTCGACGGCGACGACCTCGACGTCGAGCTCGACCTCTTCGTCGACCTCGTCTCGCGCGGGGCCCGCTCCGCCTGGCGACGTCTGGGAGACACGCTCGCGAGCGCGAGCGACACGGCCACCACGGTCCGCTGGCAGGAGCCCCGGCTCCGCCGGCTCGCGCGCATCGAGCCCGACACCCGCGTGAGCGCGAGCCTGGAGCTCGCGCGCCGCGCGCGAGAGACGCCGGACGCGACGTTCTTCCTGTGGCGCGGACGCGCCTTCTCCTTCGCCGTCGCCGACGCGCGCGTCACGAACGTCGCGCGCGGGCTCCACGCGTGCGGCGTCCGTCGCGGCGAGCGCGTCGGGGTCGTCATGGGCAGCCGTCCGAGCATGCTCTCGGCGACGACCGCGCTCGCGAGGCTCGGCGCGGTCGCGATCGTCGCGCCGCCCGACGCGCTCACGGTGTCGTTCGCGCCGCTCGGCGACGCGTTCGGGCAGCTCGGCGTCCAGCGCGTCGTCGTCGATCCGGAGCGCGCCGACTCCGCCGCGAGCCTCGGCCTCGAGACGCTGGTCCTCGGCGGCGGCGCGACGCGCCGGCCTCTGCCCGCCGGCGCGCGCGACATGGAGACCATCGATCCCGACGCGGTCCCCCTCCCCTCCGACGTCGAGATCGATCCGGGCCGCGCGCGCGACGTCGCCAGCGTGCTGCTCCGTCCGTCGCCGGACGACGCCGCGCTCCGCGCGGTCCCGGTGACCAACCACCGCTGGGCGCTGTCGGCGATCGGGGCCGCGGCCGCGTGCGCGATCAAGCCGAGCGACACGGTGTATTGCTCCGTGCCGCTCGATCACCCGACCGGCATGCTCGTCAGCGTCGGCTCGGCGCTCGCCGGCGGCGCTCGCCTCGCGCTCGCCGACCTCGACGGCTCCGAGCGAGCCAACGCCGCGACGCGCAGCGGACGGCGGCTCCTCCTCGAGATCCGCCGGGCCGGAGCCACCGTCGTCTTCTACGCGGGCGAGATGCTGAGGCCGCTGCTCGAAGAGCCGCCCTCGCACGCCGACCGCCACCTCCCCGTCCGCATCTTCGCGGGCAGCGGCATGCGACCCGCCCTCGCGGCGCGCCTCCGCGAGCGCTTCGGCGTCGACACCATGGAGTTCTACGCCGGCACGACCCACCGCGCGATCCTCGCCGACGCCGCCGGCGACGCGCCGGGCTCGCTCGGGGGCGTGCTGCCCGGGAGCGCCGACGTCGAGCTCGTCCGGTGCGACCTCGCGCGGCGAGCGGTCGTCCTCTCCCCACCGCACGGCCGGCTCGAGCGCGCCGGCGACGACGAGCCGGCGCTGCTCGCCGTGCGCGTGTCCGACGAAGAGATCGAGACGCTCGGCGACACGCGCGGGATCGTACGCGACGCGTTCGGCGACGGCGCGTCGTGGCTCGTCACCGGCGACGTCATCGAGCGCGACGCGGCCGGCCGGCACTGGTTCGTCGATTCGCTCGCCGGCTTCGTCGCGCCCCCCGGCGGCGCGCCCGTGTCGCTCCGCCGCGTCGAGGACGCCCTCTACGCGATGCCCGAGGTGCGCCTCGCGGCGGCGTGGGAGCGCGAGCGCGGCACGGGCGAGATCGCCGTCGCGTTCGTCTCGCGCGTCGCCGTCTCGACGGCGCGGCTCACCGAGGCGATGGCGTCGCTCCCGACACACGCCCGCCCGAAGCAGATCGCGCGGGTCTCCGACGTCCCGCTCACGGAAGGCTACCGCCCGAACAAGCGCGCCGCCGTCGCGCGCGCCGAGCTCGCCGACGAGCGCTGGCGCCTCGCGCAGGACGGCTACGAGAGCCTCACCGCGCCCGCGCGCTGACCGAGGGCCGCCGCGCTTCGGTCACGAGACCGCGCGATCCGCGGCGATGAACGAGGAACGACGCCAGCGCTTGGCCTCGCCCCCTCTCCGGCACGGTCGGCGGTCGCGCCCCTTGGCCTCGGCTCGCGACCACCTCGGCGGCCTCGCGGTCGGTCTGCCTATGCGTTCTGCGCTCGCGTCTCCGAGTGCGCCCCGACATCGCAGTTGCCTCGAGCCGCAATCTTCAGGCGCGCCCACCCAACAAAACGAGCGCCGCCAAGATCGATCGCGGAGCCCGCTATCCGAAGACCCCGCAAGAGAACGACCCGCGCCGCATGTTCACGGTCTTGACGGATCCATCGATTTGGGCCATATGAAAGGACTCTGCCAATAGGTGGAGCCTCGGGGGGGGATGCAGGCGATTCGAAAGCCGGTAGCGGTCCAAGGAAGTGTTCGCGCGCGGTTGCTCGGTGCGCGCGCTCTCGTGCCTTCCGCCGGACCCCGTAGCGACGGCACGGTCGTGCCGAATCGCATGGCACGGCGCGATGAGCCTCCAGGCAATTTCCCTATTGCCGCCATTCATCGTCCTACGCACAGAGCGTGAGATTCCTCCTCACGACCGTCATCACCATGTCGATATCGGCCCGACCCAACACACGGCCGCCACAGGAGTCTCATGGAGTTACGTGATCACGAACCCATGTGGGGGTATTCGCTTCGTCGCCTCTCTAGCCGCCTCGGTGCGAAGGCATGGGTTTACGCTATCGCGCTCGCGGCGAGCTCTTGTACCGCTCCCGTGGCCGAGGAGGCGAGCGCCCGCCCTTCAGTAGCCTCCGTCGCTCAGGCTCTGACGGACACGGACGCCGACGGGATGGACGATGACTGGGAGATCCAGCACTTCGGCGACTTGTCGCAGAGCGACACCGACGATTTCGACTCCGACGACATGACGAACGGAGAAGAATTCCTCTACGGGTTCAACCCAACTATCCCCGACGCGTTCGATGACGCCGACGGCGATCGGTACCCGAACATTTTCGAGATAAGGAACGGCGGTGATCCGAACAACGCGACGCTCCTTCCAACGCCGACGTTCGTGGTTGACGACGCGGGCGGGGGCACTCACCTGACCGTGCTCGACGCGGTCGACGCAGCGGATGTCATGAACGGCACGTACCAGATCATCGGAATCGCACCCGGTGTCTATACGGGGGCCGCGAACGTCGTCGGCGTCGCGCTATGGTCGGACAAGCCGAAGTTTCTCATGATCGGCCTGGAGGGCGCGGCGAACACGATCATCGACGGAGGCGCCACCGAGTACGGTTGGAACATCTACAATTCCGCAGTCATATCATCACTGACCTTTCAAAAGACCGCGCTCGCCATAAACGTCATCGCTTCGTCGTGCGAGGTACGCCTCGTCGACCTGCTGGTGCGGGACAACGCGAACCCTTCATACACCGCCGGCGTGTATGTCGCAGACGTCGAAAACATCCACATCGTGGGATCGACGTTCTTCAACAACCGCGGATACACGGGCGATGCCGAGCAGATCTACATCGGCGCTGGTGCCGCGACGCTCACCAACACGGTGGTGTGGGGAGCGACGTCGGGGCCCATGCTGGCCACGGCGCCGTACGGCGTCACGCTCACGACGAACCACTCCTTGGTCAAGGGCCAGACGCTCTCGGGCACGGGGAATCTCGCCGGGACATCGGACCCGAGACTCCGCTCGGACGGTCGCCTTCGCTCCGATTCGCCACTGCGGAGCGCGGGCGGCAGCGTCGCGCAGTCACGGCTCGACTTCGACGGCGAGCTTCGCCCGACGGGCGCCCCCGACATCGGCGTGGACCAGTTCAACGATGCCGATGCGGACGGACTTCCAGACGGCTGGGAGATCGCGACCTATGGGAACACGACATCCGTCGACGGCACACTCGACCCGGACAACGATAGCCTGACGAATGCCGGGGAATATGACTGGGAGACGGACATGCTGGATCCCGACACGGACGGCGACGGGATCATGGACGGCATCGAGGTCGCCTATGGGTTGAACCCACGCGTCCCGGATGCAGACGATCTGACGACGGACCTCAACGGAGACGGCCTCCTCGACAGCATCAGCATTCAACTTGGATATGTGCTCGACCAAACGGACACCGACGGCGATTCGGTCTCGAACGCCGACGAGATCCTCATGGGCACGAACCTATTCCGCGAAGATTCCGACGGTGACGGTGTACCGGACAACCTGGACCCCTTTCCTCTGGATCCGTTGATCAGCGCCTTTCCCGTCGATCCGGAGGACGTCACACCACCGATCATCACGCTCACGGCTCCCTGGTACGCCGTCGCGCAGTAGGTTCGGCTCTAAAGTCATCCCGTGGGGGCATCGATGAATCGATTTGCTGTTCGTGTCTTCTTGGCGGCGGCGTGCGCCTGCCTGCTGACGCTCTTTGGATGTAGCGGCGTGACGGACTCGAGCTCCGTCGCGGGTTCTGGCCAGCCGTCGGCCTCCGACGAACGTCGTCGGGTCGATCCCACAGCCGCGCGAAGACCGCACGAAAGCAAGAGCCTCACGCTGTCGGCGGATTGGCAGCCGCCGAGCCCCACGCGAACCCAACCAGCACGCCGGAAGGCACGCGTCCAGGTGCCTCGGCAGTATGGTGTCGCGACCCCGACCGTCGGGCCCCGTCCGTCTCATGACGAGATTGCGCGGCTCCCGCTCCTACCTGAGCCCTTGCGACCGGTACCCGGCGCCTCATCGAACGCGGAGACGGAGGCGCTCGCGTCCGCGCTCCGCGAGGAGACGTCGAGAGGTGACCGCGGCATCGACGGGCTTCGTCGTTTCGCGGAGGCGCACCCGCAGTCTCGCTGGGCACCGAGCATTCAGCTCAACCTCGGCTCGATCGCCTACCACGCGGGGTACTTTCAGGAGGCGCTGACGCACTGGAAGGCTGCCTGGGATTTGGCCAAAGCCGGCCAAGATCTCGTGTCGGAACAAATTGCCAACCAGGCTGTCGCCGCATACGCCAAAATGAGCGCTCGCGTCGGTCGGATGGCTGAGCTCGAGGTCATTCTCGCAGAGGCACAAGGGCGCACCTTCATGGGCGATGCACGCGTCAAGATGGAGAGCGCGCTCGAGGGCCTCTGGATGATGCGAAACCGCCCGGGGGTCGCGTTTCGTTGTGGCCCGTACGCGCTGTTGAACGTCGCGGAGAAGCTGAAGCCGGAAGCCCTGAAGAAGACGACGGCGTTCCTCGACAAGGTGAAGTCCCCTCAAACAGGCTTCTCCCTCTCGGCCGTCCAGGCGATGTCGTCCGATCTCGGGCTCGAGCTGCAGATGGCCAAGCGAGCCCCGGGCGCGGGTGTCATCGTGCCCTCGGTCGTGCACTGGAAGGTGGGACACTTCGGAGCCCTGGTGCGCGAGCAAAACGGCCAGCTGCTCTTGAAAGATCCTACGTTCGGCAACGAGACATGGATGAGCCTGGACGCGATCGATCAGGAATCGAGCGGCTACTTCCTCGTGCCGGCAGGCAACCTCCCGTCTGGATGGACGCGAGCGACGAAGGCGGAAGCGGACGAGATTTACGGCAAAGGGCATTCGGGGAGCACCGACCCGGACGAGACAGGCGAGGACGACCACAAGACACCACCGGAATGTGAGGAATCGAGCGGGCTCGCGATGGCGACGTACCAATTCCATATCCTCACGGCGAGCGTGCACATCGAGGACACGCCCGTCGGCTATTCCGCCGCCTTCGGGCCGGACGTCAGGGTCAAAATTTCCTACAACCAGCGTGAGGCCGACCAGCCGACGACCATGAACTTCACGAACTTCGGGCCGCAGTTCGTGAGCAACTGGATCTCGTATCTCGTCGATAACCCTAGCAATCCAGCGGACAATGTGTCGCTTCGCAAACGAGGTGGAGGTGGCGAGGTTCACTCGAACTTCGACGCTCTGACTCAGGCATACGAGCGACAGTCGAAGACCGCGAGCGTCCTCTACCGACTCTCGCCCGACACCTACAAGAAGGTGTACGCCGATGGCCGTCAAGAGTACTACGAGCAATACATCGGAACGACAGGAACAGAGCGGAAGGTCTTCTTGACCCGTGTTGTCGACCCGCAGGGAAACGAGGTCGCGATCGAGTACGACAATCTCTATCCCGCGCGCATCCATCAAATCGTCGACGCCACCGGGCTCCCGACCGTCTTTCATTACGACTATCCGGGCGAGCCGTATCTCGCGACCAGCATCGAAGACCCGTACGAAAGAGAGGCGACGTTTGCTTACACCTTGGTGGGTGGCATTGTTCGACTCCAGTCGATCGAGGACACCTATGGGATCGTCTCGTCTTTCGAGTACAACGGAGATGGCGAAATCGTCGAGCTGACGACACCTTACGGGAAGACCAAGTTCGAGCTGAGCCCGCTGATCATCAACCCTTTTGGATACAACCTGATTCGCTACGTCGAGGCGACGGACCCGCTGGGGCAGAAGCAGCGCGTCGAGTACAACACGAGCACATTTCAAACGCATGTTCCGGACAACTTGGAGGAGCCGCATCCAAGCTCGTCGGCGGTGAACTTCTTCATCGGCGACAACGATGACCGAAACTCGTTCTATTGGGACAAGCTCGCGATGAAGCTCGCTCCTGGCGATCACCTGAGAGCGCATCGCTACCATTGGGTTCAGCCGTCGACGGCCGACGTGGCGATGAGCATCCTCGAGAGCGAGGCGCCGCCGCTCGAGGGTCGCATCTTCTACAACTACCCGGGCCAAACGGACTCGTACATCCAAGGGACACTCGCGTCCCCCTCCGTGGTGGCACGCGTCGTCAAGGACGCGCTGGGGAACGACGAGACCCAGGCGACGACGTACGATTACAACGCGCTCGGCAACGTCGCGATGGTGACGGATCCCGTCGGGAGGTCGACGCTCACCGAGTACGACACCAACGACATCGACGTCGTCGCGATCAAGCAGAAGACGGGCATGTCGGGCGGCGACCCCGTGTGGACGACGGTGGCTTCGTACACGTACGGAGGTGGTGCTCCGGCTCATCGGCCGGCGAGCGTGACGGACGGGGCCGGAAGAACGACGGCGTATACGTACTCGTCGACGACGGGTCAGGTGCTCACGATCACGAACCCGAAGAGCGAGGTCACGACCTTCACGTACGAGACGACCACGAGCTCCCCGGCGTACGGGCGCCTGCTCTCGATCACCGGAGACGTCGCGGGCGGCAACCGCTCGTTCACCTACGACGACTACGGTCGCGTGAGGACCACGACGGAC
>JAHBWA010000104.1 GCA_019637195.1 Labilithrix sp.
GCGCGGGTGCCGGCCCAGTCGCGCGGAGGGCCGGTCGACGAGAGGAGGCGCAGGTCGACGACGAGCCCGCGCGCGTCGACCACGGCGAGGAACGTCGCGCCCCCGCGCTCGGGCGCGACATCCGCGTAGGTCGCGTCTTCGAGCGCGCGCAAGACGGGGCCCTCCGGTCCGAGCCCGAGGTCGACGTCACGCGCGCGGACGCCGTCCTTCAGCGCCTGCTCCGCGCGTCGCTTCGCCTCGCTCGCGGTCGGCGCCTCCGGCGTCGCCGAAGGCCGGCGCTTGTCGCCCGGCGCGCCCTCGCGCGCGCCGGCGCCGGCGAACGGATTGGGACCGCTGCCCGCGAGGCCGAGCGAGGGCGAGAGCGGATACACGAGCGCGATCGGCGCCGCCGAGCCGCTTGGAGCGCCCGCGGCGTGCGTCGCGCCGCCGCTTTCGGCGGCGCCGGTGACGCTGTTGGCCCTGGCGGCGCTGGTCGCGCTGGTCGCGGTGAAGTCGTCGGGCGCTCCGGGCGCCGCGGCACGCGGCGTCGTCGTGGGGGCGCCGACGTTCGAGGGAGAAGACGGCTCGCCGGACGTCGCGTCCGCCGCGGCCGGGATCGATCGCGCGCCGGCCGCAGGGACGTCGAGCACCGTCAGCTCGATCGCCTCGTCCAGCTCGCGCGCGCCGTCCGTCGTCGCGCGCGACGACAGCGCGCGCGTCCCTGCCAGCAGCAGCGGCGCGTGAACCGCCACCGCGATGCACACGGTGACGAGGCTGCGTCGTGCGTCGTGGCGCGTCGAGGTGCTTGTCATGGGGGCGCGAGACCGAGCACCGTTCGGTGCCCGTCCACCCGCCGGCGTTCATCGCGTCGCGCCGCCCGCATGTCTGCCGCGCGCGCTCGGCGCGGCAAGGCGCTCGGCGCGGCAAGGCGCTCGGCGCGGCCAAGGCGCGCACGAGGCCAAGGCGCGCACGAGCCCAAGGCGCTCACGAGAGCGCGAAGACCTTCTGGAACGTCATGAGGAGCGACACGTCGTTCGACTTGATCGCCCCCGAGAGAAACTCGCTCGGTCCCGGGGTGTACGCGTCGCGGACGATCTTCGTGAAGATCTCCGCGCTCGTCTTGAGGACGCAGTCCGCGGTGCCGCCGGCCGGCTTGCCGGGCTTCACCTCGCACGTCTCCTTCGAGACGAGCACGGTCCACTTGGCCTTGTCGTCGCTCCCGAGCGTGAAATAGAAGGAGACCGGCTTGTCGACGGCGTCCTTCTGGAACTTGCCCTGGAGCTCGCCGAACAGCGTGACCAGCGGGTGCTCCTTCGGCGCCCCGTCGTCCTCGAGCGTGTCGAGCCGCGCGGGGTCGAGGATCGTCCCCTGGCGCAGCGCGAGCACGGCGCGATGGGCGAGCTTGGCGATCTCGCGCGACGCGTCACCGGCGGAGAGGCCCTTCGTGAGGCGCCGCATGTCGGTCACCGTGATCGGCGGGCCGATCCGCGCCTCGATCTCGCGGCGCAGCGGGATCTTGCCGCCCTTCGGCATCGCCTCGCGCGTACCCGAGAGGTACAGCGGGAGGATGTCGACGCCGTAGGTCAGCGCGAGGTGCCCGAGGAGCGGCTTGAACTCGTGTAGATCTCCGTCGAGCGAGCGCGTGCCCTCCGGGAAGATGAGCATCGTCTTGCCCTGCGTCAGGATCTCGCCGGCCTGGCGCTCGCTCGCGCGGAGGCCGCCCTTGCGGTCGACGGCCTTCAGGTTGGTGAGGTTCTCGAAGAACGCGCGCTGCAGCGTGTTCTTCTCGAAGAAGTAGTCCTGCGCCGCGAGCGTCGTGATGTCCTCGCCGTAGGTCCCGAGCGCGTGACGCACGAAGCCCATGTCGAGGTGGCTGACGTGGTTCGCCACGACGATCGTGTTGCGGTTGTGCGGGATGAACGCGCGGCCGAGGACCTTCGAGCGCATCACGTCGCCGTAGAAGAGATCCTGGAGCTTGCCGATCAGCTTCTTGCCCTGCTCCTGCACCGGCTCCGGCAGGACGATCGGCTTCTTGGCGCGGCGCGCGCCGTCGTCGTCGCGCCCGCTGTCGCGGCCCTCGATCGCGTAGCGCGACCGCGCGAGCGCCTGCGGGCGGAGCGACGCGCGCTCGGTGCCGACCAGATCCTCGACGTCCGCGACCGTGCGGCACGCCTGGAGCGCCTTCGGCTCGATGGTGCCGTACTTCGCCTCGAGCGCGACGAGCAGCTCCGTCAGCGCGAGCGAGTCGAAGCCGAGATCGTCGCCGATGGTCATGTCGCCGCGGATCTCGGACGCCTTCTTGCCCTTCACCGCCGCGAGGGCGACGCGGACGGGGCTGGACGGCGCCTCGCCCTCGTCCTGCCGCGAGGTCGCCTGGATGAGGCGCTCGAGGATCTTGCGCGCCTCGTTGCGCTTCACCTTGCGGGTCGCGGTCTTCGGCAGCGGCGCGTCGTACAGGTGGACGATCGTCGGCTGCCTTCCGTACGGCAGCTTCGACACCGCGGCGCGGAGGGCCGCCTGGGCACGCTCGGTGCGCGCCTTGCGGTCGACGCTCGTGTCGTCCTCGGGGACCGCGATGCAGCCGACGCGCTCGCCCCCGCTGCGGCCGGTGACACCGACGATCGCGAGCTCCTCGACGTGCGGGACCTTGCCGAGCATCCGCTCGATGTCGTCGGGGTAGACGTTCTCTCCCGTGGCCGTGACGATGACGTCCTTCACGCGGCCGACGAGGACGAGCCGCCCGTCGCGATCGAGCTTGCCGAGATCGCCCGTGTGGAGCCAGCCGTCGGCGCTCTTCACGAGCTTCGTCGCCTCGGCGTCGGTGTAGCCGGCCATCACGTTCGGCCCGCGCGCGAGGACCTCGCCCACGCCGGTCTCGTCGGGCGAGTCGATCTTGATGGTGACGCCGGGGATCGGCTTGCCGACCTGCCCCGCGGGCGACCCGGGCTTCGCGACCGTGAGGACGGGCGCGGCCTCGGTGAGGCCGTAGCCCTCGGTGAGCTTGAAGCCGAGGCCCGCGAAGAGCTTCTGCGTCTCCGGCGGGAGCGCCGCGCCGCCCGAGATGAGCCAGCGGATGTTGCCGCCGAGGCCCTGGTGCACGGGCCCGAAGAGGACGCGCCCGAGGTCGATCCCCGTGCCCTTCGAGAGCTGGCGGTTGAGAGCCGCGGCGAGCTCGAACGCCTTCTCGACGATCGGCCCCTTCGCCTGCACCTGCGAGAGGATGCGCCGCTCGAGGAGCTGCCAGACGGCCGGGACGCCGACCATCGCCGTCACGCGCGCCTCCTTGAGCGCGGTCGAGACGCGGTCGCCCTTGAGCTCGTCGAGGTAGACGACGCGCGCGCCGCGCGAGAACGGCAGCACCATCCCGCACGTGAACTCGAACGTGTGGTGGATCGGCAGGACCGAGAGCACGCGGTCGCCGCCGCCGAGCGGGAACAGCGGCGCGAGAGCGGCCACGAGCGACGTGAAGTTCGCGTGCGTGAGCATGACGCCCTTCGGCTTGCCCGTCGTGCCGCTCGTGTAGATGAGGCTGGCGACGTCGTCGTCCTTGACCTCGACCTCGGGGCGGACGAGCGACGGATCGGCGGCGGTGAAGTCCGAGAGGCGGTGCTTCGCGAGGTCGCCGAGCTTGTCGACCTCGGCGCGGCACGCCTCCTCCACCTTCGCGTCCCAGAGCACGACGCGCGCGTCGCTCTCGCGGACGACGTTCGCGAGCTGCGAGGGCTCGAGCGCCGGATCGATCGGGACGGCCGTGGCGCCCGCGCGGACGACGCCGAAGAAGGCGACCGGCCAGTCGGGGTGGTTGTGGCCCGAGAGGACGACGCGATCGCCCTTCTTCACGCCGAGCGCGGCGAGGCGCGCGGCCGTCGCGTCGGCGCGCGCGCGGACGTCGAGGAACGTCGTCCGCGCTACGCCGTCCTCTTCCATCCGACCGAAGGCGAGCGCGTGCTCGTGGCGCTCTGCCATCTGGTCGACGAGCGACGCCAGCGTGTCGTGCGCCTTGAGGGGCTTGAGCTCCTTCTTGTAGCGCTCGTCCATCCACGGGATGACGCGCTTCTCCATGGCCGGCATGTGCTGGTTCATCCAGTAGTCGGCCCAGTCGATCTTCTCGGGCGTCCAGTCGAGGAGCGCGCGGTCCTCCGGGGAGAGGCGGGCGTACGCGGCGTGCGTGTTGGCGCAGGAGAAGGGGCCCTTCTGGTCCCAGGTGAACGGCGCGAAGAGGCGGACGATGTGATCGATCTTCTCTTCCGTCCGCGCGACCTCATCGAGGGCGCTGGCCGCCGGGCGGGCCACGGCCTTGGTCGGCCCGGGCGCCTTCTTCAGGACCTTCGCCATCGAGCGCGCGGCGCGAGCGAGCGCGCCCGGGCCCATGATGTCGTAGCGCTCCTGCGAGACGATCGCCGGCTCCATGTACTGCTGGAGGAAGTTGACGAACGGGTTCCCCTTGCCGCGGCGCTGGTAGTACTTGCGCTTGTAGAGCGCGATGAGCTCGCCGAAGCGCTCGCTCGTGGCGGGGTTCACGTCGCTCGCGCCGTACTGGTAGACGGGCTTCGCCGTCCCCTCGAGCAGCTCGGCGAGCGTGAGGACCATGCCCGCGCAGACGACGTCCGCCGGGATGAAGTCGAGGATGACGTCGCGGCCGATGATCTGATGGTGCCCCTTCATCGACAGGAAGATGATCGGCGCGGACGTGCCGATGCCCTCGTTCCAGCCGGGGAAGGGGAAGCGGATCGTGCTCTCGCAGCAGGCGGGCCGCGCGATCGTGTACGGGATGCCCGAGCGCGCGATGATCTGCTCGCCGATGCTCTTCGTGTACGTGTAGATGTTCGGCCAGCCCCAGTGGGTCGCGCGCTCGAGCCCGGCCTCGACGAGGCGGTCGGAGACGTACCGCCGCTTTACGCTCTTGAGCTCCTCTTCGAGCGGCGCGCCCGTCGTGGGCTCGCCTCGGCGCGTGAGGTTCTTGGTGGCGCGCTCGAGGAACTCGCTCTGACGGAACGCGTCGTCGCAGCGGCTCCGCGCCTGCGCGACGAGGTCGAGGCAGTCGGCGATCTCGCGCTCCGGATCCCAGAGGTGGGAGCCGAGCTCCTCGGCGCGCGGGAACGGGTGCTTCTCGCCCGGCTTCTCCTCGAGGATGAGGCCCTCGCGGTTGCCGACGACGTAGCACGTCGACGTGTGCATGAGCGGCGCGTCGCCGAGCGCCTTCGAGAGCGCGACGAGGTTCTGCGCCCCGAACGCGTTCGTGTCGAGCGCCTCGTCGAGCGGCGGGTTGAAGTCGACGACGCCCGCGACGTTCACCACCGCGTCGATCGTGCCCTTCAGGTTCGTCACGTCGATCCCGCAGAGCGGGAGCCCGACGTCGCCGTCGATCGGGACGACCTTCTCCTTCAGGAACGCGTCGAGCCCGTCGCCGTGGATCGTGCGCAGCGGATCGAGCGCCTCGCTCGTGGCGATCGTCTTCCAGAAGCGCTCTACGCTGGTCTCCTTCGCGCTCTTGCGGACGAGGAGGAAGATCTTGCCGATCTCCGGGTAGCGGCAGAGGAGCAGGACCCAGAAGATCTTGCCGAGGAACCCGGTGCCGCCGAGGACGAGCAGGCGCGCGCCGTCGAGCTGCGCGCGGATGTCGAGCGGGGGGATGGGCGTCGCTGCGGCGCCGCTCCCGTTCTGCTCTTTGCTGACGACTCCCGGACCGCTGTCTCCGTGGTGATGCATGGGCGTGGGCGTCCTTACCGCACGAGGTAGACCGCGGCAACGAATGGTCTCGCGTGTTTGGACGCGCTCGGCCGCCATCGAGGCGCGGATCCGGCGACGTCCGGCTCGAGTGCGTAACGAGCTGAATTTGCTCGCGTTGAGCGCGGCTGAAGGGGGCAGTGTAGGTCAATATCCTACCTGCCCATCCCCACGGAGCGGGGGCAGCGCCCGCCGCCGCGGGGAGCGCCCGCGGAGCGCGGCCTAGAACGAGCTCTCGAGCTGCGACTTCTGGAGCGCTTCGAGCGCCTTCTTGGTCTCGGCGTCGACTTCGCTGTTCTCGGCGCCGGCGGCGCTCTTCGCCGCCCCGTTCGCCTTCGGCCGCGGGGTGGAGCGCGACGCCGACGCTTCGTCCGCGTCGCCCTTCGGCGCCTCGGCCTTCGGGCGTGGTCGCGACGGTGCTCGCGAGCCGGGAGCCTTTTCGTCCGCGGCGCTCGCTCCCGTCGCGCCGTTGTTGGCGGTCGTCGCGCCGTTGTTGGCGGTCGTCGCGCCGTTGTTGGCGGTCGTCGCGCCGTTGTTGGCGGTCGTCGCGCCGGCGCTGGCGGTCGTCGTGTTGGTCGCCGCCGCGTTGGGGTCGCCGGTCGCCGCGGCGCTCGCGGGTGCGTCGGCGCTCGCCGCGATCGCGCTGGTCGCCGTAACCGCGCCGACCTTGCTCGCCTCGTCGCCTGCCGGCACCGCGACGACGGGCGCGGCGGCGGGCTGCGCCGCCTCGGTCGGCGCGCTCTGGAACGCGCTCCCGAACGGCACCTGACGCATCATCACGACGCCGATGGCGACGCCGACGGCGAGCGCCGCGATGATCCACGGCACGACCGATCGCTTCGGCTTCGCCGGCGCGGGGGCGGCCGGCGCGGAGTCGCGTGCCTCCGCCACCGTCGCCGCGCTCGCGAGGTCGCGCGTCGACGACGCGGCGGAGGGGAGCCCGACGATGCTGACCGAGGACGCCGGCGCGGGGACCGGGGCGAACGGCAAGGGAGCCGTGGCTCCCGACCATGGCGCGGTCGCGGGCGCCTGCCCGTTCGCGTCGTAGACGCTCGGCGTCTCGGCGGGGCGTCCCTGAAGTCGATCGTGCGCGAGCATGACGGTGTGCTCTTGCCGCGCGTCGTTCACGAGCATCACGGTGCGCTCTTCACGCTCGGCGGGCGCCGAGTCCGCGATCGACGCCGTCGCCGCGATGAGCAAGTCGGTGAGCTCGGCGAGCGGGTCGACTTCTTTCGCCGGCGGCGCCTGCACGTCGATCTCGCCTTCGAGCAGATCGGCGAGCGATGGGACCTCGCTCGACAGAGGCGCGCCGGCGTGCGCGCCGGGCTCGCCTTCGAGCAGATCGGCGAGCGACTGCACCTCGCTCGAGGGCGGCGGCCCGTCGTCCCGGATGCCCGCGAGCTGCAGATCCAGCGCGCTCGTCGCGGACGTCACTTCCTCGTACGTGCGCGCGATGGTCACGTCCGCGCTCGTGTCTTCGTTCGCCGGGATCGGCTCGTCGGCGGCGCTCTTCTTGACTACGCGCTTGACGATCTTCGGCTTCGTCAGCGCGCGGCCGGCGACGCTCGCGAACTTGCCGCTCGCGCTCGGCGACGGCGACGCGGCGAGCCCCTTCGGGACCGAGCCCGTGCGCGCGAGCGGATCGCCGCTCGCGCTGGGCATCAACGCCGACAGATCGTCGTCGGTGATCGCTCGCAGGTCGCGCGTGCTCGATCGATCGTCGGGCACCGCGTGAGCGTGGTTGGGATCTGCGTCGACGAGCTGTCTCTTTGAAGTGTTCGCCATGCGCTCGCGCTTGGTTGGGTCGTCGCTGGTCATGCGACTGACCAATTCAATCCATGATAGGCGGTAGCCGCCGCCCGAAAAGGCCACCGTGCCGATTCCGCGAAAAGATGTCGCTCCCGCGGTGCCGATACGCTCCTCGGGCCTTACATGAGGTGAACGCGGGCAGCGCTGTCGTCCTGTTGCCCTACATCTGCTGAAAGCGACGTTGGTCAGCGCGCAGCGAGGTGGCCGGCGAGCAGGTCGAACAGCTCGCCCGCGCCGGGGCGCCCGGCCGACGCCGCGTACAGCAGGTCGGCGTGGTGGCCTCCGACGATCCGCACGAGGCGGGCGCCCGGGATCGCGCCCGCGACGGCCTCGCCCATCGCGAACGGGATCAGCTCGTCGGCGTCGCCGTGGACGACCAGCGTGGGCTGGGCGATGGCGCCGGCCTTGGAGAGCGTGTCGAGCCGATGCGTCATCAAGAGCGACACCGGCAGGACGGGCGCGAAGCGTCTGCCCATGGCGGTGATCGACGTGAAGGGCGCCAGCAGGACGAGGCGGGCGCCGTGCCCGCGCCGCGCCATCTCGGCGGCGACGCCGCTGCCGAGGGACCAGCCCCAGAGCGCGACGCTCTCCTCGGGGACGCGTTCGCGCCTCAGGTACGCGATCGCCGCTTCGCCGTCCTCGTAGAGCATCTCCTCCGTCGGTGGCGATCCGTACGTCACGCCGTACCCGCGGTACTCGACGAGCAACACGCCGAGCCCGCGCCGCGTGAGCGCGGTCGCGT
This sequence comes from Labilithrix sp., assembly GCA_019637195.1. Taxonomy (GTDB): domain Bacteria; phylum Myxococcota_A; class Polyangia; order Polyangiales; family Polyangiaceae; genus Labilithrix. The sequence goes on from JAHBWA010000104.1 coordinate 8,258, forward strand.
GGTCGACGTTGTCGAAGATCGTCTCGCCGTTGCCGTGGAACACGACCACGGTGCGCGCGCCGGGATCGGCGGGGTAGTGGAGCGCCACGGTGCGCGAGCCGTCCGCGTGCGAGAGCTCGACGAGCTTGGCTCCGTCGTCGACGGGCGGGGCGCGATCGAGCCGCGGCGCGGGGAAGAGCACGTGCGGGTACGCCAGACGCGCGACCACGCAGAGCAGCAGGTAACCGCCGAGCGCGGCGCTGAGCACGACGGTCACCACGCGCTTGCCTCGCCGACGCTCCACGCCGCCTCCTCTCGCATGCTCCTCTCGCATGATCGCTCGCGGCCTTCTACCGCGGCGAGTCGGGCAGCGAACGTCCCGTCGTGTCCGGACTACCCAAGTGCGCGTGCCCCCTGCGCAATCCGCGCAGCGCACGTCGGGTCGGGCGCCCATCGGTTCGGCGGCCTCCGGGGGCCCCGTCACGGCGCTCGCCTCGCTCGTCTGCTCCGAGAGCCACGACGCCAAGGGCTTCTGCCACTTCGGATCACTTCGGCGTCATGACGACGTCCGCGATGAGGCTCTGAGGAGCGCCTCGCCGCGTACGCCGTAGGCCGCGAGGAAGAAGAGGCCGAAGGTCAGCGTGACCACCCACGCCCGCGGGTGCTCGAGCGGATGCACGAGCGGCGACAGAGACTGCTCGAGCACCGTCAGCGGGCGGGTGGCCACGTCCCACGTGTTGAGCCGGACGAAGCGACCGAGGTAGATCCCGAAGCCGGTCGCCAGGCCGGAGAGCCCGACGAACGCCGCCGCCGTCCAAGGCCCGCGGCGCGCCCGGACCACGCCCGAGCAGATCCGGAGCGAAGCCACGCCGAGGCCCACGCCCGCCCACGCGTAGGAGGCGAGCATCGCCGCGTCGAACCACAGCGGAGCGCCGTCGCGCCACCTGAGGTGGATGAAGTCGGTCACGAGGTACGGCGCGTTCGGCAGGAACGCGAGCCAGACGAGGAGGAGCGGGACGAGGGCGAGCGCCCGCGCGCCGCGCCGCTCGAGCGCGCGCAGCGCGACGGCGCACGCGTAAGGGATCCACGCCAGGAGGAGGTTCCAGAGGAGGAATCCGTAGACCGGCTCGCGCGTCCATCCGATGCGCGCGGCGAGCAACGCCACGGCGAGCGCCGACGACTGGACGAAGGAGGTCGAGCCGGCCCGGAGGGCGAATCGGAGCAAGCCGCGCGAGGTCATCGTCGATAAGCTACGCACGGACGAGGCGCGCTGTTCCGGCGAACCGGGCGTACGGTCGCGGGGCGCGGCCGAGCGGTCTCCCGCCGCCGGCCCGCGGTGCCGAGGCGGTGAGCGTCGGGCGTAGCCGACGGTTCGCGCGCCGCCGCCGCCGGCCGAGCGCCGTCGAATTCTGCGACGCCGTCGCGCGCCGCGCGATCTGCGACCGAGGCGACGAAGGCCGCTTCTCACACGCGATGTGACGCCCTAGCGTCGGGCCATGAAGCGTGCGCTCCTCGTCCTCTCCGTCCTCGGTATCGCAGCGTCGTCGTCCGGGTGCGCGACCCAAGACATCCCGCAGGCGCATCGAGGGCGGCTCTTCTCGCGCACCGGGCTGTTCGCCCTCTACGCCGGCAGCAACGGGATCTCCGGTCCCGTGCTCGATCCCGGGACGCACTTCCTCGGCGTCTACAACGAGCTCCGCGTCGTCGACTGTTCGACGACCACCATGCGCGAGTCGCTGGACACGCTGACGCGCGACGGCGTCCACTTCGGCTTCGATCTCGTGGTGCGCTTCAGCGCCGACTGCTCGAACGAGGGCGTCACCCAGCTGCTCGCGACGCTCCGCCCGGATCAGGAGGACACGATCTCCGCCAAGCGCATCTACCAGACCTACGTGCAGCCGGCGATCGGGGAGGCGGCGCGCGAGTTCGTGTCGCCGCTGCGCGCGAACGAGCTCAACGAGCGGCAAGCGGCCGTCGCCGACGGCGTGAAGAAGCGCTTCGGCGAGATCATGGCGACGCGCGAGCGGACGCTCGTGAAGATCCACGAGCTGAACATCTCGCACTTCCAGTTCCCGCAGGCGCTCGACGCCGCGAACCTCGAGCGAGCCGCGCAGGCCCTCATGCGCGACAAGGCGATCGCCGAGCGCGAGCGCGTCTCCGCCGAGGTCGAGACGATGAAGATGAGGAAGGACCTCGCCGATCAGGAGGCGCAGGTCGCCGTCGTGAGGATCGAGAAGGTCGGCGCCGCGCTCGAGAAGAACCCGGCCTACGCGCAGTGGGAGTTCATGCAGCGCCTCCCCGAGATCTACCGGGAGGCCGGCGCCCGCGGGAACATGATCCTCGCCGCGCCGAACCCGATGAACGTCCCGCAGCTCACGATGCCCGGCCCCGCGACGCGGCTGCCGTCCCCGGACGCAGCCGCGCCCGCGCGCAAGATCGCGCCGCTCCTGCCGTGACGCCGCTCTCGCCGAGTGCCTCCGATCACGCCCGGCCCCGCGCGATCACCGGTGACGCACGTCGAGCCGCGCGGCGATGCTCGGCGGGAGCGGATGCTCCGCGATCGGTCGGACCGCGCCGTCGTCGAGCGTGACCGTGCTCCGCCACACGTCGTAGACCGCGCGCTCGCCGCGCGGGCCGAGCACCAGCATCGTCGGCTCGTCGACGTACGTAGGCGTGAGCGCGCTCACCACGCGGTAGCGCGGCTTCGGCGGTCCGGCGAGCCAGTCGACGCAGTCCATCGGCGCCTCGTCGAGCGGCGCGATCTGCATCAGGTGGAGGATCGTCGGGGGCAGATCGCACGCCGACGCCGGAGCCCGGGCGATCTCCTCCCAGGCCGCGCGGTCGCTCGACGGAGGAGGGAAGACGAGGAGCGGATCGCGCACCACGTTCGACTGGTAGCCGTGGTTGTAGAACGCCCCGCCCTCGCCGAGCGGCTGCCCGTGATCGCTCGTGAAGAAGAGCCACGCCTCGGGATCGCGCGCGCGGAGCGCCTCGAACAGCCGCGCGACGACCTCGTCGGTCACGCGGATCGTGTTGTCGTACGCGCCCATCGAGTTGACGCCGTCCTCCGGGAAGACCTTGTGCGAGGGCGGCGAGTGGCTCCGGTAGGGCAGGTGGCTGCCGTCCATGTGCACCACGAGGAAGAACGGCTCGGCGAGCGTGCGGATCGCGGGGAGCACGCCCTCCTCGAGGACGACGAGATCGTCGGCCCCCTTCAGCACGTCGACGTACGGCGCGAACGCGATCCCCGAGCGGAACGAGTCGGCGCCCTCGCGGAGGAGCGCGTCCAGCTCGCCCCACGACTCCTCCTGCGCGCTCACGAACGCGGTGTGGTACCCGCGCGCCTTCGCGTACTGGGTCACGGTGGGCGCGCGGAGGACGCGCCCGGACGGATCGGGACCCTCGATCCCGGTCATGATGTACGGAAGGCTCGTGCGCGTGTGCGGTCCCATGACGACGGCGTCGCGCAGCGGGAGGAGCTCGCCGCGATCCGCGAGCGCCTGGAGCCTCGGCGTCGTCGGGCGGGCGTAGCCGTAGAGCGAGAGGTGGCTCGCCGCGAGCGACTCCCCGAGGACGAGCACGATGTTGGGGAGGCGGGCGGCGGTCGGCGCCGCGTCGACGCGGGGCACGGCGATCCTCCCGGCGCCCTTCGCGGTGACGGTCGCGCGCCGCATCAGGCCTGCCAGCGCGCAGACGAACGCAGGCTGCGGGTGCCCGAGGCTCGGCGACGCGCGCCACCAGACGGCGCCGGTCGCGATCGTCGCCAAGAGGACGAGCGCCGCGACGCCCGCGCGCCACCACCGGAGCGGACGGACCTCGCGCGGGAGCAGCCGCGCCGATGCCGTGGCCAGCGCGAAGACGGCGAGCGAGCCGTAGCGATCGCCGCCTTCGCCGGCGGCCTGGAGGACGACCCGCGGCGACTCGAGGAAGAGGGAGATGTCCGCCGGCGCGACGAACTGGCCGTACGAGCCGAACACCGCCCACTCGATCGCCATCGGCAGCGCGATGAAGACCGCGAACAGCGCGAGGCGCGGACGGTGCGGTGCGACCTGGAGCAAGCGCACCGTGAGCCAGAGCGCGACGCTCGCGGCGAGGTAGTTGAGCGCGCCGCGCGAGGTCGCGAGCCGCGGCGCGAGGTAGCTCGCGCGACCCGCGAGGTCGAGCGCGACGAGCGCCGCCCACGCGAGCCACGTCGAGCGGAACGCGCGCGGCAGCGCCTCCCGGACGTGGTCCGAGACGGCCGCGAACGACAGCGCGCGCGAGCGATGCACGCGTGTCCTCGCGGCTCAGACGGAGACTTCGGCCATCACGATCGGCGGGACGTGCGACAGGACGATGTCCGGGTTCGGCGGCGCCGTGTCCTTCGCCATCTCGAGCGCTTCGGCCATCGAGCGCGCGGTCTCCCAGCCCATCAGCTTCGGGATGTACTCGTTGTCCGCGCCGACCACGATGACGCGACCGGTGTGCTGGCGGCCCGCCTCGCCCCAGTACCACATGAAGAACGGGTGCGCGGGGTGGTAGGCGTGACCGGTCCGGTACGCCTGGATGTACGCCGGGTTCGCCGCGAACTTCGCCTCGTACCGCTTGTGCAGCTCGAGCGCGTCGCGCGTCTCGGGCAAGAGGTTGTGCACGAACTCGATGTACGGAGCGTGGTGCTCCTTGTCGAACTGATCGGTGCACGGGTGCGTGACGATCATCGTGCCGCCCTTCTTGAGGAGCGGCTTGCCCTTGTACATGTTGAACAGGTACCCGTTGACCATCACCTGCACGAGCAGCGGGTTCAGGAACGAGTTGACGTTGTACGGGCTGATGTACGGGACGCCGGTGACGAGGATGTCCGCCTGGCCCTTGATCGGCACGAGGTACTGCTCGTAGCAGCGCGCGAGGGTGTGCTTGTGCACCTCCTCGGTCTCGCCCGCGAAGACGCCGGTGACGCCGTAGGGCGACGGGACGCGCTGGAAGATCGCCTGGCGCGCGGGCTGCGGCACCTTCGAGAGCGTGACGGTGAGCGCCTTCAGCGCGGCCCTCTCCATGCCGGAGAGGTCGTCCTCGTTCTTGTGCAAGAACTCGAGCGGGCGATCGAACATCCGGTTGTTCACCGTCGTCTCGATCGTGAAGACGTTGAGCTTCTTGTTGGCGAGCTTGCCCTGGCGCTCGACGCTGGTCGCGAGCGCGGAGCTCGACGGGTCCATGTACGAGTGGCAGTTGCGCATCGTCTTCGGGTTGTGGTGCGCGCGGAGGCTCCTGTAGCCGCAGAAGCCCACGGCCACGGACTTGTGACCGCCGTCCATCGGGACGAGGTTCAGGTTCACGTAGATGACGAGGTCGGCCTCCACGGCCTTCCGGTTCAGCTCGACGACCTCGCCCTCCTCCGTCGTGCCGATCTCCACCATGTTGCGGAGGTCCTCGGCGTCGTGGTTGTAGAGGCGCTTCGGGTAGTACGCGTTGAAGATGCGATCGCCGACGACGTGCCGGATCTCCTCGCCCGTCATGCGGCGGTGGACGCTGGTCGCGATGATCATCTCGACGTCCTCGACGCCGTGATCGGCGAGCGTCTGGAGGACGACCGTGAGCACGCGCTCGCGCACGTCGGGGCGCCGCATCGGCGGCAGCGGGAGCGAGATGTCGTCGATGCCGATGACGACCTTCATCCCCGGACGGAGCTTCGCGTGGAGCGGATCCGAGTTGTAGGGATGGTTGATCGCGTAGCGGATCGCCGCCTCGACGTCCTTCAGCGGCGCGATCGGCTGCTTCGGATAGATGCAGCGTGTCCCCGGGGGGAGGTCCACCTCTACGAGGCGGTCGCCGGAAAAGATGGTCCGCGGGGCGCTCTTGCGATCGAGAGTGACGACGAGGGGGTGCGACATGACCGGGTGTGCCTCGTACCACGGCGCGCGCTGGGTGTGCCAGCGAAGCGAGCCTCGGTCGCGGCCGCGGAGCCTTCCGCAGCGTCGCCCCGACCCTCTCGCCGCGCTGCGCCGGCCGGATGCGCACGCTGGTTCGCACCTACTTCACGACGTCGGGGACGAGCTCGATCGTGGTGTCGATGCGCAGGTTCGATTCGACGACGTGGCGCTCGGCCTGGAAGAAGTCGAGCGGATACTCCTTGCCGACCTCGAGGCCGATCGCGTCGGCCACCTCGGGCAGCTTGACCTCGCGCGTGAGCGCCGAGTGGATGCCGCCGATGTTGATCACGAGCTTCTTGTTGATGAAGACGAAGACGTCGTCGTCTCCGCTGAACTTGAACGTCTCGAAGCCGCGGTACCGGAACTTCGTGTGGAGCTCGACGGTGAAGTGATAGTTGTGCGCCTCGCCCTGGTTGCCGAAGCCGTCGGCCTCCGTGGAGTGCGGCGTCCCGTCGTCGATCGGGAAGAAGTTCTTGCGCGGGTCCGCCGGCGAGAGCGGCACGCCCGAGACCGCGCTGTCGTACGAGTAGACGCCGCTGGCGTCTTTCTCCAGCGTGAGGCGGACCCTCCGCACGACGTTCATCCCCGGGGTGTCGCGGTACCATTGATCGAAGAAGGCCTTGCCGTGCGTCGTCGCCGTACGACCCGCGACGCCCTTGAACGACGCCGCCGTGTTGTACTGAGGCTTGCCGTCGGCGCCGAGATCGGGGAGCACGATGTCGATCGCGTAGTCGGCGCCCGGGTAGTACGCCGGCGTCGCTTCGGTCCACGGGCCGTAGTACGGCGTGCCGGCTCCGTCGGGGCGGTCCGCTTCGGCCGGGACGTTCTCGAAATCCGGGTTGGTGCCGCTGCCGCCGTCGGGGTCCCACCGCTTGAAGTCGCGGATCACGGCCTCCAGCGAGCCGACCGGCGGCCCGGCGTCGTCGTCGTCGCCGTCGTCGCCCCCGTCGGTGTCGGGGAAGCCGCTCGAGCCGCTGCTCGACGTCCCGCTCGAGCCGCTGCTGGAGCCGGCGTCGAAGAGCGAGCCGTTGCTCGAGTCGCCGCAGGCGAACACGCTCGAGAGCGCGAGGAGGCCGGCGACCCCGGCGAGGGCCGCGAAGGAGCGAAGAGGCGAGCGCATCGAGCGACAGTGTAGAGCGCGGCTGTGAGGACGCAATCACGGCTCACCTCTCACGGCGCGCTCGTCCGATTCTCTCGCACGTCAGCGCACCCGGCTCGCGGGTGCGTCGGCGAGCGTCAGCTGCCCCGCCTGCGGTACGTGCCTACGAGCGTCGCGGTGGCGAGGATGTGCCCCATCATCGCGTTCTCGAGCTCGTGCTTCGACGCGCCGCCGCCGAGGTCCTCGAGCGACGTGTCGAGCGCGTGCAGCTTGAAGAAGTAGCGGTGCCTACCGACGGGAGGGCTCGGTCCGCGCCAGCCGATCTCCTTCCAGTCGTTCGCTCCCTCGACCACTCCGCGAGGGAAGTCGTCCCGCGATGCGTTCTCGGCGAGGGAGCGCGCGTCGGCCGGCAGGTCGTAGAGCACCCAGTGGACCCAGGTTCGCTTGGGCGCGCGGGGATCGGGCGCGTCCGGATCGTCGACGATGAGCGCGAAGCCCTTCGTCCCTCGCGGCGGGTCCGTCCAGACGAGCGCAGGCGAGACGTCGGCGCCGTCGCACGTGTGACGCGTCGGGATCTCGTGCTCGTGCTCGAAGCTCGGCGAGGTGAGGTTGAACGCCATGACCCGCGGGAGGCAGCGCCCATGCCGCCGCGAGCGGGGCCGTGGTCGCGAGGGCGCTTCGAGCGCGCGGTCGGCTCGAGCTCGGGAGGCCGCGTCGGCCGCGCGCCACCGCGCGCACGCCGGATGCATCTCCGCGTGGGTCATGCACCTCGAACGATCCATCGCGGATCGCGCCGCGACCGAGCGCGTCCAGCGCAGCGTGGCCGGGAGCGCTCGGCTCCCGCGCGATCTCGCGCCGGAGGACGCGATCGCGGCCGTGATGTGCGCGCTGATGGACCGGCTCACCGCCGGTGAAGCGCACCACCTCTTGGACGCCATGCCCGCCTCGATGCGGCCGTTTTTCTCGACCTGCGTCCGCCACCGCGTCGGGCAACCGGCGCAGCGGCTCGATCGGGTCGCGTTCCTCGAGCGCGTCGCCGAACACCTCGGCGTGACGCCGTCGCACGCCGAGCTCGTCTGCGAGGTCGTGTTCGACGCGGTCAGGAGCGAGCTGCCGGACAAGCTCGTCGACGACGTCGCGCATCAGCTCCCGCGCGGTCTCCAGCAGCTCTGGCTCGCGGGTCCGCGGTTCGAGTCGCCGCCGGAGGAGGCGACGCTCTCGGCGGAGGACGCTCGCCTCGCGATCGAAGAGGAGATCGAGCGGAGCGTCGCGCTGCCGTCAGGGGTCACGAGCATCGACGCGTTCTCCGCCGTGATGTGCGCTCTCGCGGCGCGCGTCAGCGGAGGGGAGGCGCGTGAGCTCGCGGCGGGCTTGCCGGCCACGCTCCGCGGGGTCGTCGAGCGATGCTCGTTGCACCGCGCCGAGGAGTCCGAGGTCTTCGATCGCGACGAGCTCCTGCGTCGCGTGGCGGCGCATCTCTCGCTCGAGCCGGCCGAGGTCGAGCCGATCGTCCGCGCCGTGTGGGGCGCGGCCTCGCGCGTTCTCCCGGAGAAGGCGACGCGCGACGTCGCGAGCCAGCTCCCCGTCGATCTCCGCGCGCTCTGGGACGGTTCGTGATCGCCTCCGGGGTGCTCGGCGCGGCGCCGCGCTGTCTCGGCGCTGTGTCGGGAGCGCGCGCAGGTCCGACCGTGGTGATCACCGGGGGCATCCACGGCAACGAGCCGGCCGGGATGCACGCCGCGCGGGAGGTGCTCGCCGAGCTCCGTCCGCGCCGAGGCCTGCTCCGCGGCAAGGTCGTCGCCTTCAGCGGCAACCGGCGCGCGCTCGAGCGCGGCGTGCGCTTCGTCTCGCGCGACCTGAATCGTGGGTGGCACGCGCCGGAGCTCGAGCGCCTCGCCGCGGCACCCGAGTACGCGCTGTCGATCGAAGACCAGGAGCAGCGCGAGCTCCACGGCGCGATCCTGACGCTCGAGCGCGAAGCGGCGCGGCTCGTGTTCCTGGACCTCCACACCACGTCGGGGCCGACGGAGCCCTTCGTCTGCTTCTCCGACACGCCGGAGAACCGGACACTGGCGTGCGCGCTCTCGGTCAACGTGGTGCTCGGGCTCGAGAGGACCGTCGACGCGTCGCTGCTCAGCTGGGCTTCGGCTCGAGGGCACGTCGGCGTCTCCTTCGAGGCCGGCCAGCACGACGACCCCGGCGCGGTCCGGCGTCACGTCGGCGCGGTCTGGCTCCTCCTCGTCGCCGTCGGCGCGCTCGAGGCCGCGCACGTCCCCGACGAAGCCTCGCACGTGGCCGCGCTCGCGCCGGACGCGGGCAGACGCGCGCTCGTCGTCGAGGTGCGGCATCGCCACGTCGTGGCCGTCGACGACGACTTCGACATGGTCGCCGGGTTCGTCGGCTTCGATCCGATCCACGCAGGGCAGATCGTCGCGCGCGATCGCCGGGGGCCCGTGCGTGCGCCCGAGGCTGGCCTCATGCTCATGCCGCGCTACCAGGGCCAGGGCGAGGACGGCTTCTTTCTGGTGCGCGAGGTCGCGTGCGCGCCGCGGCCGCGCGGGGCCGAGCGCGCGCCGGCGTGAGCGAGGGGCGCGGGAGGCGGGGATGGGCTTCGAGATCGATCGCGAGGAGTTCGACGCCGGCGACTACGAGCGCTTCTCCGAGCGGCTCGTCCGCTCGGTCGCCGCGCTCGAGCAGCTGGCGAAGCGGCCCAGCTTCGGCGTCGGTCCGACGACGGTGGGCGCGGAGCTCGAGCTGCACCTCGTGGACGACCGCGGCCGGCCCGCGCCCGTGAACCGCGCGGTCCTCGCCCGGGCGCTCGACGAGCGCGTCACGCTCGAGATGAACCGCTACAACGTCGAGATCAACACCCCGGCGTTCGCGCTGGCGGGGCGGCCGTTCGGCGCGATGGCGAAGGAGCTCGCGGGGGCGCTCGCGGTCACGCGGGCGGCGGCGCGCGCGCACGGCGCCGGCGTCGCGGCGATCGGCATCCTCCCGACGCTCACCGCCGACGATCTCCGCTCGTCCGCCTTGACCGACGGCTGCCGCTATCGCGCGCTCTCGGCCGGGATCCGGCGCGTCCGGGGCGCGCCGGCGGTGGTGCGCATCGAGGGCGCCGACGTCCTCGAGGTCACGTCCGACGACGTGACCTTCGAGGGCGCCAACACGTCGTTCCAGATCCACCTCCGCGTCGACGCGCCGGAGTTCGCGCGCGCCTACAACGCGGCGCAGATCGCGACGGCGTTCGTGCTCGCGGTCTCGGGCAACTCGCCGCTCTTCCTCGGCCGCCGCCTCTGGGAGGAGACGCGGGTCGCGCTGTTCCGCCAAGCCGTCGAAGATCGCTCGGGCGCGCGCGACGACGATTGGCGCCCGTCGCGCGTCTCGTTCGGTCACGGCTGGGTGCGCGCGAGCGCCTGCGAGCTGTTCGCCGAGTCCGTGGGGCTCCACGCGCCGCTCCTCCCGCAGTGCACCGACGACGACGATCCCGTGTGGGTCGCGCGGGCCGGAGGCGTGCCGCCCCTCCGCGAGCTCCGCTTGCACCACGGGACGGTGTGGCGCTGGAACCGCGCCGTCTACGACCCCGCGGGTGGGGGCCACTTCCGGATCGAGATGCGCGCGCTGCCGTCGGGGCCCACGATCCGGGACATGATCGCGAACGCCGCGCTCGCGATCGGCCTCACCATCGCGCTCTCGGCGGACGCCGACGCCTGGGTGAATCGGATGACCTTCGGGCACGCGCGCCGGAGCTTCTACGACGCCGCGCGCTTCGGGCTCGGCGCCGCGATCCTCTGGCCGGTCGAGCGGGCCCCGTCGCCACGCCCGTGCTCCGTCTTCGAGCTCGCGCCGCGCCTCGTCCCGCTCGCCCGCGCCGCGCTCGTCGCGTCGGGCGTCGAGCCGGACGAGGCGGACGACTGGCTCGACGTCGTCGCCGCGCGCGTCGAGCGCGGCGTGACGGGCGCGCTCTGGCAGCGCCGGCTCTACGAAGCGCTCGCGACGACGATGGCGCCCGACGCCGCGGCGCGCGCGATGCTCCGTCGCTACCGCGAGCTCAGCGACGCCGGCGAGCCGGTCTCGACCTGGCCGGCGAGGTGACGCGGCGACGAGCGGTAGTATCCGGCGACCCAGGCGCCGTCGGCGCGCCAGTAGCCGTCCACCCAGGCGAGCCAGCCGGAGCTCTGCGCGCCGGGAGCCCGCCCCCGGCGGCTCTGCTTCGCGGCGGCCCCGCGCCGGGGCTGCCTCTGCCTCGAGGTCGTCATCGTCGATCCGCGATCGGTGCGCGGAGCGCTGCGAGACGCGGGCCACCTCGTCGCCGTCGCCGACCTCCTCCTGAGGCGAGCGCGGGATCGCGAAAGCGCCCGCCTCCGCTTGATGGCCGAGCGATCGAGGCCAATCTTCTGGCGATGGCCACCGCGGGTCCCGTCGTCGTCGCCACCGACTTGACGGACGCGTCCCGGCCGGCGCTCGAGCGCGGGCGTGCCTACGCCGCCGCGTCCGGCGCGCCGCTCGTGGTCTGTCACGTCGTCCTCGACGTCCTCCGGCACCACCCGCTCATGCCCCACGCCGGAGAGAACGACCTCTTGCTCGGCGCCGAGCTCTACGCGCGAGCGGGCGACCTCGTGAACGAGCAGGTGCGTGACGTGCTCGGCGGGGCGGTGAGCGACCTCGGCGTCACGGTCGAGAGCGGAGCCCCGGACGAGGAGATCGTGCGCCTCGCCGAGGCTTCCGGGGCGTCGCTGATCGTGGTGGGCGCGAAGCCGCGCGAGGGGGCCCGCCTCGCGCTCGGGCACGTCGCCGAGCGCGTCGTTCGTTACGCGCACGCGTCGGTGCTCGTCGCGCGCGAGGGCCCGACGACGGGGAAGGTCCTCGCCACCACCGATTTCAGCGAGGGGTCGCTCCCCGCGCTCCGCGTCGCCGGCGATCTCGCGCGCGCCGCGGGCGCCAAGGTCACCCTCTTGCACGTCGTGACGCCGCCGTCGACGGCGCTCTCCTCGGCGCTCATGCCGTTCGGCGACACCTGGTCGCCGCCGCCGGCCTCGGCGGTCGAGGCGCTCGAGGCCCTCGGTCGCGACACGCTCGCCAGCCTCACGGCGGAGCACGGCCTCGCGGGGTTCGAGCAGCGCGCGGGGGAGCCCGCCGACGTCATCCTCCAGCGCGCCGAGGCGCTCGACGTCGAGATGATCGTCACCGGTAGCCGCGGACGTCGAGGCCTCGCGCGGCTCGTCCTCGGAAGCGTGGCCGAGAAGGTCATCCGCAGCTCGTCGTGCTCGGTGCTCGTCGCTCGCGAGCCCGTGCATGATTCGCTGCGCTGACCGCCGGCCAAGTCACCGCATTGACCACGCCGTGCGAGACCGCACGTTTTTACCACCGTCTCGGTCGATGCGGCGGGCTTGGAGAACGTAGGGATGGACATGCCCGCCGGCGCAGCCGTCACGCTCCGCGAACGCGTGCTGCTCGAGCTCGCTCGGCGTGGCAGGAGCGACATCCAGGAGACCTTCCAGGCGCTGACGGAGGCCGCCGCGAGCGTCCTCGACGTCGCGCGGGTGAGCATCTGGGCGCTCGTCGACGGCGGCGCTCCGCTCGCCGCGGACGTCGACCTCGGCACGCGGATCGTCTGCAAGGATCTCTACCTCTCGAGCGAGCGGAGGCACGTCTCCTTCTTGCCGATCCACGGGCACGACTTCCCCGCGTACCTGCGCGCCCTCCACGAGCGGCGGACGATCACCGCCGACGACGCTCAAGCGGATCCGCGCACAGCCGAGCTCGCGGCGTTCTACCTGAAGCCGCTCGGGATCAGCTCGATGATGGACGTCCCGATCTGGCGTCGCGGACAGGTCTACGGCGTCCTCTGCCTGGAGCACGTCGGACCGCTTCGTCGCTGGCGGGCGGAAGAGCAAGCCTTCGCCATCAACCTGGCGGACATCGCGTCCGGCTGCCTCGAGGCCGCCGAGCACGACGCGGGGGAGCGGTGCTGGGAGATCCTGATCGAGTCGCTCTCCGAGGGGGTCATCGTGATGGACGCGCGCGGCGTGACGGTCGTGTGCAACCAGGCCGCGCGCGAGAGCTTCCTCGCGAAGGGTGGGATCCGGTCCTGGAATGAGCTCGCCGCGTCGGTCGATCTGGTCGACGCCGCGGATCGAGCGATCCCTGCGGTCGACTGGCCGTTCCAGCGCGTGCTGCGCGGCGAGCGGGTCCAGGGGGAGATCTACGGAGTGGTCTTCAAGCAGACCGGCGAGCGACGCTATCTCCGGCTGACGTGCTCGGCTGCCTACGAGGCCGGGCGCCTCGAGTACGTCGCCTGCGTCGTCGTCGACGCGACCGAGGAGATGTTCTTCGAGCGTCTCAAGCGAGAGCTCCTAGCTGGGCTGGCGCACGAGCTCAAGACCCCGCTCGCGATCGCCAAGGGTTACGCCCAGCAGCTCGAGAGCGTGAAGTCGACGCCGGACGGCCTGGCCGGAATGCTCGGCGGGATCGTCCGCGCGTGCGACCGCATGGATCACCTCAGCGAGACGTTGCTCGACCTCGCCGGGATGATCCTCGGGCGGATGTGCCTCACGCGCGAGCGCGTCGATCTCGCCGAGCTGACGCGCTCGGTGCTGGCTCGCGCCGAACGCGGCGCGCGGAGCCATCGCTTCCACGTCGAGCTCCAGCCAGGGCTCTTCGTCGTCGTCGACTCGGCCAGGATCTCGCAGGCGCTTCGTCATCTGATCGAGAACGCCATGAGCTACTCGGCGCCGGGCAGCGAGATCGACGTCTTCAGCTCGACCGACGAGCGCAACGTCACGCTCACGGTCCGCGATCACGGCGTGGGCATCCCCGATGCCATGAAGCGGGGGGTCTTCACCCTCTTCTTCAAGGCGCACGCCGGCACCGAGCGGGACAAGGGGGGCCTTGGCGTGGGGCTCTACCTGGCGCGCGAGATCCTCCGCCGCCACGGCGGCGACCTGACCTGCGAGAGCGAGGAGGGGGTCGGGAGCAGCTTCCGGATGGTCCTCCCGCTCGCGAGGGCGGGATGACGGAGATCCTGATCGTCGAGGACGACGACGAGCTCCGCGAGTTGCTCGCGCTCATTCTCGAGGGCGAGGGCATCGCGGTAGCGACCGCGGCGAACGGTCACGAAGCGCTCGCGTCGATCGCCGTCTCCGCGCCGCGGATCGTGCTCCTCGACATGACGATGCCGCTGATGGACGGCCGGCAGTTCTGTCGCGAGCTGGATCGCCGCGGGGGCCCACGGCCGCGCATCGTCGTCATCACGGCCGCGACCGATCCGGCCCGGCGCGCGGACGAGGTCGACGCCGACGGCTGGCTCGCCAAGCCGTTCGACCGCGACGCGCTCGTCGCGCTCGTCCACGGCTTGAGGGACGAGCCAGCCTCGAGAGCGCCGCAGGCGCGCTGACCGCTCCCACGGCGGCCGCGCTCGAGGCGCGCGCGCAGCGGGAGCCTGCGGTGCCGCGAGCCGCGGACCGCCGGCCACGTGCGCGCTCGGACGAGCCGAGCGCGCACGTGGTGGTGCTCATGCGTGCGGCGCGGTGCTGGCGATCAGAGCCCGCACCCGAAGCCCGCGCACCCGCCGGCGAGACCGACGTCGGCGCCGCCCACGAAGCCGGACTCTGCGAAGCCGGACTCCTCGACGGCCATGCCGCCGAAGCCGAGGCCGCCGAAGCCCAGCCCGGCGCCGCCGAGGCCGCCGAAGCCGAGGCCGCCGAAGCCGCCGAGGCCGAGGCCGCCAAAGCCGAGCCCGGCGCCACCGAGGCCGAGGCCGCCGAAGCCGAGGCCGGCGCCGCCGAGGCCGCCGAAGCCGAGGCCGCCGAAGCCGGCGCCGCCGATGCACCCCGCGCAGCCGCCGGCGAAGCCCATCATCGGAGCCGCGATCGGGATGGCCTGGCTGACGGAGTCCGTCTCCGCTTCGATCGCGTCGTCGTCTTCCTCTGCCTCTGCGGCGAGGTCCGCGTCGTCGGTCGGGCTCGCGCAACCGCCGAGCAGCAACCCGAGGCCGAGAGTGATGATTGGGAACGCTCGAATCGATGTGATGCAGGTGAACATGTCGAGTGACCTCCTCGGTGTGCGCCTCTGCACTCGGGGGACCACCAACGCGCAGCTTCGACGGGGACGGCGTGGAGCGGGCATCGTGCTCCAGCGGTTCGTCGAGCCCGAGCGGGAAGGGCCGCGTTTCGCTCGGTCGCGCGCGCGGTCGAGACCGAGGTGGCTCGTGGTCGGGCCCGAGGCTTTTGTTCCCGCTCGGTCCGCCACGGCTCCGAACGGCTCACCCCGCCGTCTCGGCGCGGTCCCGCCGAATCGACCGCGAGCGTGTCACGGCCGAGCGGCGACGGTGCAGACGTTCGCGAGGTCCCAGTTTGCCCCGCGCGCCGCCGCGTCGAGGGGCTTCACGGTGCGTAGCGGCTCCGCGGTGTCGTCGTGCGGACGTGCTCGCTGCGCAGGCGCTCGGCCGTGGTCGAGCCACGGTCGCGTCCGTGGCGGCGCGTGCGGCCAGACGGCGTGCGCGCCCTGGCCTGCCCTCAGCGGTTCTCTCGCGGCCGATGGGACGACGCAGGCGGCGTGTCCTCGCGCGGTCGGAAGGCGACCACGCCCATCGCGACGAGCTGCCGGATCAGGAACACCGCTTCGGCCTCCGGCATCGCGCAGACGTCCAGGATCTCGGACATCGTCTGGATCCCGTCGATGTGCGCGAGGAGGAACCCGCCACGATGGTCGATCGGGAGCGACGCGATCTCCTCGGGGGATCTCCGGATCCACGGGACGTCGTGATCGGAGGCGAGCGCTGCGAGCTCTTGCGAGGCGTCGCGGGCGATCGTGCGCTCTTCGGCGGCGGCCGCTCGGGCGCGCGCGACGCGCGACGCGTTCGCGACGCGCGGCGTGCCGCTCGCGACGTGCGCGGGGGTCCGCGTGAGCGTCGACTCCGGCGGAGCCTCGGACGCGACGTCCGCGACGCCGGGCGCGATGGATAGCGCGATGAACAGCGCGCCGCTCGCGTCGCCTTCGGCGTAGAGCTCGCGCATCGCTGCGACGCGCGGATCTCCGACGGCGGCGCGCGTGCGGTCCGGCGCCTGCGTCGGGTCCTCCGACCGCGCAGTGCGCGCCGACGCGCCGCCTGGGCCCGCGTCGCTGCCGAGCTCGAGCTCGACGTGTCCGAAGCGGTTGCCTGGCAGCGTGGAATCCGGATCCTTCTTCGCCCCCACGTCAGCTCCTCTTCCGCGGCCGCGACAGCCCGTAGGTCTCGATGCGGGCGATGAGCGCGTGCCGGCCCATCTTGAGCAGGCGCGCCGCGGCGCTCTGGTTGCCGCCCGTCTTCTCCAGCGCCTCGACGATCGCCTTGCGCTCGACGCTCTCGAGCGCGCTCTGGAGGTCGTCGCCCTCCGGCGGCGCCGCGACGATGCTGGTCGCCGTTTGCGTGCGCGAGTCGGGTACGAGCGTCGGGCGGCTCGTGAAGCCGTAGGTGACGAGGTGGCTCTCGTCGAGCTCCGTGACCTTCGGGTTCATCACGACGGCGCGCTCGACGACGTTGCGGAGCTCGCGCACGTTGCCCGGCCAGCCATAGTCGCGGAGCAGGTCGCGCGCGCCGGGCGACAGCGACGGGGCGGCGAGGCTCATGCGGTTCGCGAGCCGCGTGATGAAGAACTCCGCCAACGCGATGATGTCGTCGGTGCGCTCACGAAGCGGCGGGATCTCCACGCGCACGCCCTCGAGCCGGTAGAACAGATCGGCGCGGAACGCGCCCTTCGCGACGAGCGAGGCGAGGTCGCGGTTGGTCGCGGCGACGAACCGCACGTCGACGTGCGTGGGGCTACGGCTCCCGAGGCGCATCACCTCGCCGCTCTCGAGCACGCGCAGGAGCTTCGCCTGCGTCGGCGGCGTGAGCTCGCCGACCTCGTCGAGGAACACCGTCCCCTCGTTCGCGGCCTCGAAGAGGCCTGGACGCGCCGTGATCGCTCCGCTGAAGGCGCCTCGCTCGTAGCCGAAGAGCTCTCCCTCGAGGATGGACTCGGGCAGGGCGGCGCAGTTGATCTTCAGGAAGGGACCGGAGGCGCGCGCCGACGCGCGGTGGATCGCGTCGGCGAAGACCTCCTTGCCCACGCCCGTCTCGCCGAGGACGAGCACGCTGAGGGGGCTCGGCGCGATCGTCGGGAGCAGATCGTAGATCCGGCGGAGCGCGTCGTCGCGCACGACCTCGGCGGCAGGCGCGGGCCGGCGGGTCACGCGCGCCGGCCGGCTCGGCGCGACGATGCCGTGCGCCGCGTGGATGAAGAGCGTGGCGCCGCCCAGGTTGATCGGGTGCCCGAGCTCGATCACCGTGCGCTCGTAAGGCCGAAGGGGCTTCGCATCGTACGTCGTGCCGTTCGCGCTTCCGATGTCCTCGATCGCAAGCTCCGTTCCGACGTGGACGCGGAGGTGCCGTCGCGAGACGGCTCCGTCCGGGATCGAGACGTCGCACTCCGAGGAGCGGCCGACGATGAAGTGGCTCTTCTCGGGCAGCGGGACGATCCAGTTGCCCGACGGCGCGTTCACGACGCCGACGAGCGGATCGGACGTCAGCGGACGCGCGGAGGCGACGCCGAGCGGCGTCGCGGGCCTGAGCGTCGGCTCGTCGGGAGTCGCCGCCTTCATCGGCGCTGTCTTTACAAGAGTGCGGTGAAAGCACAACACTCCGTCTACACACTGCACCCCACACGAGGAGGTGCGACGTTGTTCGCGGACGAACAGCGTGGAGCGGCCGCTGTTCGCCGCGGAACAGATGCCGGCGGCGCTGCGGCCGTCTCGGGCGATCAGTCCGGCGCGCGTCGACGGCGCACGGCTTGCAATGCGTCGCGCGCCCGGGAGGCCCCCATGTCCGCCGACGAGTCCGACACGCACGATCTCGAGACTGTCTTCGAGTCCTTCTTCGATCGCGATTCGGGCGTGTGGAGCCTGCGCCGCGTTCCGACGAGCCCGCCGCCCGCTCGCCTTGGAGACCTGGGGTCCCCGCCGAGCCCATCTCGCGTCAACGAGGGGGAGTGACCGGCGCCGTCACCGGGTTGAGCGGCCGGCTACCCGAGCCGGCGGCGTAGCCGTAGCTCACGTACGCGCCGACGCCCCACACGGTCACGGAGAAGGGGCCTTCGCTCTTGGCCTCTTGCCTCCCGTAGTCGCAGGTGCCCTTCGGGAACATCAGGGGCCTTCCGGCGCTCGCGAGCCGTACCCACGCGAGCTCGTATTCGCCGCCGTCGCCGACGGGACGGAAGCCCTCGATCGGGCCAGCGCACTCGAGCTCGACGGGCAAGAACCCGCGCTCCGTCTTGCGGCGGACGATGGTGAGGCCCGTCTCGGGGTACGTGTGGTCCGTGAAGAACACGTAGCGGTCGAGGAACTGATCGGCCGGTACGATGTTGACGTAGTCGGGATCGCCCTGCGCGCGATTCACGTGGGGCGAATAGGAATTGGCGCTCGTCATGAAGACGCCCGCGTAGAAAGGATGCTCGGCGTCCTGGCTCGAGGCGGTCACGATCTCGTCGGTGCGGAAGGTGCTGACCTCACCGGCTTCGAGCGTCTCCGGAGCGCCGATGGGACGCGCCGGATCGTACGTGAGCTTCGTTCCGTCGACCGCGCCGACGAGGCGCCAGATGACGCGCTCGCGACGGTCGGTGCCGGCCACCGAGAGGGTCCGTGTCGGGTACGGAGCAAGGACGTACTGGCTCCCCCACTGCGAGAGCGCAGCGATCTGCTGCTGGAGGTAGTCGCAGGTTCCGCCCGTCGTCGGGACGGGCGTGCACTCGGAGCCTCCGAAGACACCAACGCGCTTCGAGGCCTCGATCGCGCTGCCCGTGAGATCCGCCCGTTGCGCGAACTGGAGGACCTGGCCCTTCGACAACATGTAGCTCTGCGGCTGGCCGGCCGCCGCGCCCTGAACGCCGATCCCATCCACGACGTCCACCTTCGGGAGGATCCGCACCTCGGTATCGTCCTCGGCCGCGACGATCTGCAGCGACGTCGGCATGATGAAATCGGGCTTGCTGCCGTTCCAGTCCATGCGAGGAGCCGGCGCCGATACGGCGACGTAGTTCGTATCCCAGGCGGATACCGGAAGGAGGAGGGTCGCGGTCGAAAGGTGGGAGCTCGCGCCGCCGTATGGGTAGATGGAATAGGTGCTGATCGGCGCGTCCGTCTTCAGGTGGAACGCGCGTTCGATCGCCGTTCCATGCACCATCGGATCCTCGAGGAGAGCCGGCTCGACCGGACACGGGGCAAAGTCCGGCTCGGTCAGCTTGTTCGGCGTGCCCTGGGAGAGGAAGATGATCGCGACGCCACCCGGGGGTACACCGTCGGTGAGCCGCGCGTAGACGACCTCGTCGCCGACCTTCTGCGCCGAGTACATCGCGCGCGAGATGTCGAGAGGAGCTCCGCCGTGCTCGGCGGTCACGTGGACCGTCGTCTCCCACGTGTTCGCGACGAACGCGGCGAAGCACGACGGCGACAGACGCAACGCATCTTCCGGTGGCACCGTGTAGAACGAGCAGCCGACGGAGCCTTTCGAGAGCTCTGCGCTGAGGCACGCATCCACGCAGCGTCCGTCACCGCATCCGAGCCCCGCGGCGCACGTCTCGACGACCGCCTCTCGGGGATCGCCGTCGCACACGCGAAGCACGCTCTTCAGGTCCCTCGAGCAGCGAACCTTGCACGGCGACTCGGGAGGTGCGGCGTCGACGTCGGAGTCGAACTCACGTTTCGGCCCTTCCAGAGAATCACGACGAGAGGCGCTGCAGGCCCCCACGAGGACGCACGAGACCGCGCCTGCGAGGGCGAGCAGCTTCGAGACGGTGCGTGCATTGACCATCATTTGACTCCACGACTCAAAGGGATTCGCGACGGGGGCGGCCCCCCGTCGATCGATCAACGAAACGTCACCGTCAGCGGCGTCGGATGGGGATTGGTATCGAGGGTGCCCTGCCCGAGCTGACCGTGCTCATTGCTCCCCCAGCACTTCACGGTCCCGTCACGGAGCAGGGCGCAGGTCGACGCATCGCTCGTCATGACCTGCACGGCGTAGTCGACGAAGAGCTCCGCTGGGCGCAGCGCGAAGATGCGCTCGCTCCCCGCGTCTGGAGCGATGCCGAGCTGCCCCGATATCGCCTCGCCGCTGCACTGGATCGTGCCGTTCGTCAGGCGAACGCAGGTCGTGCGACGCGACACCGAGAGCTGCTGCGCGCGGGCGTCGGTCTGCATCGCGGCGTGCGTAGGAAGGACGACGTCGCCCCCGAGGCCCGTGCCGAGAGCGCCATGGAGGCCCGAGCCCCAGCAATGGACGCGACCCTTCGCGATGGCGCACGTGTGCGAATCTCCGACGGACACGGCGCTCACGCCGTCGAGCGACGGGATCACCGCCGGGATCGGATCGGGATCGAGCGATCCGTATCGGCCCGCAAGCTTGCCCCATACGAGGAGCTCACCTGCGGGGGTGAGCGCGTACGTCGAGTACGGCGACGAGCTGGTGCGAACGACGGTGAACCCGGCGAGATCGGCGAGGCCCGGCCCGAGCACAGCCTCGCTCGTCGACCGAGCGAGCTTGCTGTTCAGGTTCGACCCCCAGCAAGAGAGGCCTCCGGAGACGAGGACGGCGCAGGCGCTTCGTTGGCCCACGTCGACGCGCGCGGCCGATGCGCCGCCGAGCGCGACCGGCATCGCGTAGGCGTGCACGTCGTGATCCGACCGAGGACCGCCGTCGGCCTCGAGCCCGAGCTGTCCATGGTCGTTCGCCCCCCAGCATCGCACGGAGCGGTCCTTGCGCGCTGCGCAGGTCGTGTTCCCAGCGGCGCTGACCTGAACGACGTCGTTCAAATCCGTCACGACCGAAGGCCGCGTCGGTTCGCTCGCCTCGTCGGGGTCGGGATCGTCTGGAGGCGCACCGGTCCCCAGGGCGCCGAAGTCGTTCGCGCCCCAGCACTGCACGCGCCCGTCGGACATCCGCGCGCAGAAGTGGTCGAAGCCGGCCGCCAGCTCGAGGACGCACGGCTCACCCGCGCACGCCACCGGCACGTCCGAGGGATCGAACGGAGGGGCGTCGTCTCCAGCGTCGAGGGGCTCCGACTCGGCGGCGTCCGGCAGGTCGGAGGGGGCGTCGACGCTGCCCGCGTCTTCTTGCGCGGATGCTCCGAGCGTGACGTCCTGGTCGCAGGCGCAGACGGCGACCATGGCCAGGCAGGAGAGCCCCGCCGATGCGAGGAGCAGACGCGAATCGACTGCGCGATGGTGTCTCATGGCTTCACTTCCGTCGACTTCCGAAGCACGGTCTTGTCGCCGACGATCCAGATGTCCTTCGACCCACCCCAGATGCCGTACAAGTCCTCGACGAACGGCATCTTGTCGATCGTCACCCGCGCGAGCGACCACTTCGCTCCGTCGAAATGGCGGACCCGTCCGGTCTCGCCGACGAACCAGACGTCGTTCCTCGAGGTGCCGTGGATACCGCGGACGGCGAAGGCCCAGTTCTCTCCCCAGAGATCGTCGTTGCCCCAGACGACGGCGCCGGCGTCACCGTCCGGCGGATGGGTCGCGCCGGACCAGACGACGCCGAGGTACATGAAGCCGAACCACGAGATGTTGCCGGCGATGAACGTGTCCGGGACGTGGATCCCTCCGACGACCTCGCTGAGCCCCAGGCCCATGTCTGGAATGTCGGCTTTGATCTCGACCTCCTCGAACGTCGTTCCGCCCGCGCCGTCACCGCGTCCGTGGAATACGCGCGCGATCTGCCCGGACTGCGTGCTCGACGCCACCCACATGTCCTCGCGGCTCGAGCCCCAGACGGCCGTGAACCCGCCCCCCTCCGCCTCGATCGGATCGTGCTCGAGCTCGGTCCCGGCATCGGCTTTCGGGCCCGTGTAGCGGAGCACGACGCCCTCTTCCCGCTCCCAATCGGAGACGCCTCCCGCGAACCAGACGTCGTTCGGACCGAACCCGTGGATCGACCTGATCGGTACGGTGGGCACGTACGCCGCCGCGGTGAAGCTCACCGACGCCGACGTCGCGCCCTGTCCGTGGAAGATCCCCGACTCGCCAGCGACCCAGATGTCGGTGGGACCGCTGCCCCAGATCGCGTAGAGCGGGCTCGACACCTTCTGTTGCACGTCGAACGCCGCCCCGTTCCAGCGCAAGATGTTGCCCTCGGCGCCGACGGCCCACACGGTGCCGGCGTCGTCGCCCCAGACGGCCCGGAGCGAGTCCGGCGTCGGCACGGGCAGATGACAGAAGCCGTCCGGACTGCACGGCGCCGCCCCGTCTGCGTCGGCCATCGCGTCGACCGAGGGGCCGCCGTCGGCGATCTCCGAGCCTGCGCCGCCGTCAGCGGGCGTGCTCCCGCCGTCGGGCGACACCCCGTCCAGCGCGGGCTCGTTTCCGGCGCACGCGTTCATCGAGATGAGCGCTCCAGCGCTCGACGCCACGAAGATGATCGAGGCGAGTGATCGGCTCAGGCGGCTGTGTCTCATGGCCCTTCGACTCTCGCGTTGCGGTGCAGAACGATGTTGTCGCCGACGATCCAGACGTCTCGAGCGGAGCTTCCCCAGACCCCGCGGAGGTTCGGCGACCCGGCGCCCTCGAGGAACCCAGCCTCGACGTGTTCGAACTTCGTGCCGTCGTAACGGAGGATCGTCCCCTCGTCGCCGACGACCCATACGTCGCTCGGGCCCGTGCCCCATACGGCGCGCAGGTGCTGCTTCGTAGGTACGTCGACGATCGCCCAACGCTTCGGCGTCGCGTTCGTCCAGCGACGAACGGTGCCTCGATCTCCCACCGCCCAGACATCGTCCGCGCTCGAGCCCCAGATCGCGTGGAGGTCGTCCCACGCCTGCGTGTCGTACTCGGTCCAATCGAGCGCCCCCGCCCGCGGAGCGGCGCGGAGCGCGCGCCCGTAGCGAGGGGTGAACCGCCCGTACGTCGACATTCCGCCCACCGCCCAGAGCTCGTCCGCGCCGCTGGACCACAGCCCCCGCACGAAGAAGTCCTTCCCCGTCATCGACGGCGTCCACGAGGTCGCTCCGGCGTTCCGGCGCCAGAAGTTCGCGGTCGGCGCCTGCCCCTCCTCCACGCGCTCCGGGAGGAGCCAGTACGGACCTCCCCCGACGAAGATCCCACCTTCCGGCGGAAGCCAGGCCGCGAGGAGCAAGAGCTCCCGCTGCCCTTGGTTGCGGGGCTCGACGGCCTCGAACGGCGTCCACGTCGAATTGCCCGCGAAGCCCATCGAGTGGAGGACGACCTCCCGCGAGCTCAGAGCCCATACCTCACCGGACGGGCGACCCACGATCTTGAAGATCGTGTGCGTCGTGCCCGAGGGCGTTTGGCTCCAAGCCGCTCCGTCGAAGTGGAGGAGCGCGCCGCGCGTCCCTCCGACCCAGACGTCGTTCGCACGCGAACCCCAGACGCTCGT
>JAHBWA010000105.1 GCA_019637195.1 Labilithrix sp.
GGCGGCTCGTTCGCTGCCGGCGGCGGCTCGTTCGCTGCCGGCGGCGGCTCGTTCGCTGCCGGCGGCGGCTCGTTCGCTGCCGGCGGCGCCGCCGAGGCGGCGGCCGAAGTCGTCGCGTGCGTGGCTCGCTGCCTCACGGCGAGGGTGATGCCGCCGATGCCGATGACGCCGAGCAGACCGACCCCGATGAAGGCGCCGACCAGCTGCGGGCGCGTGAGGAGCGGCGTCGTCCGGCGCGCGGGGAGGCCGGAGTCCCACGCGTTCATCGTCTTGGCGGCGCCGGCGTCCGGGCCCACCGTCGTGCTCGCGATGACCGTCGGGAGGTCCGTCTTCTGCGTCGTCCGCATGACGTGCAGGATGCGACGCGCGGAGGCCTCGTCCGGCGCGTAGGCCTGCAGCGCGAACGCGAGCTCCGCCACCGACTGGAAGCGCCGGCTCGCGTCCTTCTCCAAGCACTTGAGGACTGTGTCCTCGAGATCGCGTGGCAGCTCGGGCCTGAGCTGCGACGGAGGGACGACCGGGTCCTTCAGGACCATCGCGCAGATCTCGGCGATGCCCTGCGCGTCGAACGGGACGCGACCCGTGAGCAGCTCGTACAGGCAGACGCCGATCGACCAGATGTCGCTCCGTGCGTCGGCGTCCTTCGCGGAGCGCATCTGCTCGGGCGACATGTACTGAGGCGAGCCGAAGACCGAGTTCGTGGCGGTGAGCGAGACGTCTCCGTGCGGACCGAGGGTCTTCGCGAGCCCGAAGTCGAGCACCTTCACGAGCGGTCGGCCGTCGACCGTCGCCGTGAGAAACAGGTTCTTCAGCTTCACGTCGCGGTGGACCATCGCGAGGCTGTGCGCCTCGGCGAGCGCCTCGCTCGCCTGGAGGATGTAGTCGACCGCGACGTGCGGGGGCAGCGGGCCGCGCGCCTGGAGCTCCGCGTCGAGGTCGCGACCCTCGAGGTACTCCATGACCATGAACGGCTCGTCGTTCTTCAGGCGGCCGACGTCGAGCACGCGGGCGGTGTGCACGCTCCGGAGCTGCACCGCCGATTTCGCCTCGCGGAGGAAGCGCTCCGCGTGCGCGGGGTCGGCCATGGCCTCCTTGAG
The DNA here is from genome assembly GCA_019637195.1 of Labilithrix sp. GTDB lineage: Bacteria > Myxococcota_A > Polyangia > Polyangiales > Polyangiaceae > Labilithrix. The sequence goes on from JAHBWA010000105.1 coordinate 1,098, forward strand.
CATGAACTTCAGGGCGACCCGCTGGCCCAGGTCGACGTGCGTGGCCGCGACGACGACGCCCATTCCGCCCGCGCCGAGGATGCGCTCGACCTTGTACTTCCCGCCGAGGACGTCGCCGGGGTTGACGCGGGCCATCGCCATCCGAATCCGAGACTACCACGAACCCGGCCGTGGTCCGCTTTGTCGGGCTGGACGTCCGGGCCCCGCCTGGGTAGAGCCGGTGGGTGGAAATCCGATGAAGGTGATTGTAGTAGGCGCCGGTCTCGCCGGATGTGAAGCCGCGTTCCAACTGGCCGAGCGCGGGATCGACGTCGAGCTGATCGAGCAGAAGCCCAAGGCGCGCACCCCGGCGCAGAACACCGACAGCCTCTGCGAGCTCGTCTGCTCCAACTCGATGCGCGGCGCCGCGCTCGTGAACGCGGTCGGTCTCCTGAAGGAGGAGCTCCGGCGCGCGGGATCCCTCGTCATGGCGGCGGCCGAGGTCGCGCGCGTGCCCGCGGGCGGCGCGCTCGCGGTCGATCGCGACGTCTTCGCCGCGACGGTCACCGAGCGGATCACGAGTCACCCGCGCATCCGGCTGCGCCACGAGATCGTCGAGCGGATCCCGGAGGCGTCGCCCGCGCATCCGGTCATCCTCGCGACCGGCCCGCTCACCGGCGACGCGCTCGCCGCCGACATCGCGCGCGTCGTCGGCGCGTCGCACCTCGCGTACTACGACGCGATCGCGCCGATCGTGAGCGCCGACTCGATCGACTGGTCGAAGGTCTTCAAGCAGTCGCGCTGGGGCAAGGGCGCGGACGGAGAGGCGACCGAGTCGAACGGCCAGCGCGACGCCGCCGCGACCGGCGACGAGGCGTACGTCAACTGCCCCTTCGAGAAGGACGCCTACTTCGCGTTCGTCCGCGCGATCGTGGAGGCCCAGAAGGTCGAGCCGCGCTCGTTCGAGGACGTGCGCTACTTCGAGGGCTGCTTGCCGATCGAGGTCATGGCGTCGCGCGGCGAGCGCACGCTGTCGTTCGGCCCGATGAAGCCGGTGGGCCTCACCGATCCGCGCACGGGTCGCCGGCCGTACGCGGTCGTGCAGCTCCGGCCCGAGGACCAGGCGATGACGGCCTACAACCTCGTCGGCTTCCAGACGCGCATGACGTATGGAGACCAGACGCGCGTCTTCCGGATGATCCCCGGCCTCGAGGAGGTCGAGATCCTCCGCTTCGGCAGCGTCCATCGCAACACGTTCGTCGACGCGCCGCGCATGCTCGACGAGCGCATGCAGCTCAAGGCGCTGCCCGGCGTCTTTCTCGCCGGGCAGATCACCGGCGTCGAGGGTTACGTCGAGAGCTGCGCCGGCGGGCTCGTCTGCGCGATCCTCCTCGCGCAGGCGCTTCGCGGCGAACGCGTGACGCCGCCGCCGGAGACCACCGCGCTCGGCGGGATCCGGACGCACCTGTCGCGCGAGACCGAGCGCTTCCAGCCGTCGAACATCACGTGGGCCTGCATCCCGCCGCCGCCGGACGCGAAGCTCCGCAAGCGCGAGCGCTACCAGGCGATGGCCGATCGCGCGCTCGCCGACCTCGACGGGTGGCTCGCCGGCGCGCCGCTCGCCCGCGCCGGCACCGCGCCGGAGCCGCTCGCGGCGAGCTGAGCTCGGGCGCGGCGCCAGGAGACGAGGCCAGCGGGCGCTCGTGCGGCGCGGCGTCGGAGACGAGCCGGCGGCTCGCGCGGCGCGGCGATGCGTCAGACGAAGAGGCCGGCGGTCGGTCGCGGCGGGCAGAAGCCGAGCGCGGCGGCGTCGTCGCCGAACCGCTCCACCGACGCGCGGATCGGATCCGACGTGAAGTCGACGAAGCGCGCGGCGTCCTCGAACACGTCGAAGGCGCCGGGGTTGCCGACGTGCCGCTTCAGCTCGTCGTGCGCCTCGCGGAGCGTCGCGCGCGGATCGGCGACGGCGCGGGCGATCTCGACGTCGAGCGCGCGCGTCAGGCGCCCGACGAGGGGGTCCGCCGCGTTGTCCGCCCGGGACGCGAGCACCGCGGTCGCGAAGCGCCGATCGGGCCAGAGGTCTCGCTCGTCGATGAGGCGAGTCGACGCGAGCTCGTGCACGATCCGCGTCGCCCAAGGCTCGGGCAGCCACGCCCCGTGGAGATCCCCGCGCTTCATCTGCTCGAGGATCGTCGCTCCGGAGACCGCGAGCACCGTGACGTCGCCGCCGCGCGTCGCGTCGCGCAGGCCGGCCGAGCGGAGGAAGATCCGGAGCGCGACGTCCTGCGTGGTGCCGATCTGCGTGACGGCCAGCCGCTTGCCGCGGAGATCGTCCGCGCGGGCGATCCCGCTGGCGCGCGTGACCACGAGCGAGGCGCCGCCGGAGCAGCAGCCGCCGAGGATCCGCAGGCCGCCGGCCGCGCCGTGCGCGTGCCGGGCGTGGTGCACGACGACGCCGGCGGGGCCCGCGGTGCCGGCCTCGATGGCGCCTCCGAGCAGCGCCTCGGCGACGCGCGGGCCCGAGCGGAAGACGCGCGTCTCGACCGCGACGGGGCGGAGGGCCTCGGCGATGCGTCCGCTCCCGAGCCCGGCGATCATCGGCGCGTGCGTCAAGTTCGACATCACGCCCACGCGGAGGACGCGCTCGCCGCGCGCGGACCGTCGGGCGACGGCGGCGCCCGCGGCGATCACCCCGGCGAGCCCGCCGAGGAGGGCGCGCCGGCCGAGCACGCGCGTCATCGCGGCTCGTCGCCGGGCGCGCGCGCGTGGAGGCCGCACTCGGTCTTGTTCGTCCACGCCCAGCGCCCCGCGCGCTCGTCCTCGCCGTCGGCGATCGGCCGCGTGCAAGGAGCGCAGCCGATCGAGAGGTAGCGCCGCGCGACGAGCGGGTGCTCGGGCAGATCGTGCTCCGCGAGGTAGCGCGCGACGTCGGCCTTGGTGAGCGTCGCGAGCGGATGGACCCGCACGAGGTGGCCCTCGCGCGCGAGGACGCGCACGCCCTCGCGCGCGCGACTCTGGTCGCGCCGGAGCCCGGAGACCCACCCCCGGGCGGCGTCGCGGAGCGGCGCGAGCGGCGCGACCTTGTTGAGGCCGCAGCAGAAGTCCGGATCGCGCCGCTGGACGTCGTCGCCCCAGCGCGCGACGAAGTCGGCGGTCGCGATGTCCGGCCGGAGGACACGCACCGTGAGCCCCAGGCGCTCGGCGATCGCGTCGCGGTAGGCGAGCGTCTCGGGGAAGAGGAAGCCCGTGTCGATGAAGACGACCGGCAGGTGCCTGGCGACCTCGCTCCACAGGTGGAGGAGCACGCCGCTCTGCGCGCCGAACGACGAGGTGAAGAGCAACCCTTCGCCGAAGGTGTCGACGGCGAACGCGAGGCGCTCGGCCGGCGTCGCGCGCTCGAGGCGCTCGCTCGCGCGCGCGAGCTCGTCGTCGTCGAGAGACGCGACCTCGCGGCGCTCCGAGGTCACGCGGCGCACTCTCCGGCGCCGGTCTGCACGAGGAAGCCCGTCGACTCGCCGACGTCCGCGGCCTCTTCGCTCGTGGGCGGAGCGGCGACGATGTCGCCGAGGGCGGCGACGACGCGCTTGCCGTCGACGCGCTCGAAGAACGCCGCGGGCGCCTCGCCCGGTGTCCGCTCGGCGTCGTAGAGCCGGAGCAGCGCCGCGACGGCGTCTGGCACGCGGCGCGCGACGATCTTCACGACCTGCCTGCCGAAGCGGGCGCCGCGCGCGTCGACCCCGCCGCCGAGGTGCAGCTGGTAGACCGGGACCACCTGGCCGGCGACGGTCTTGGCGCCGCCGTGGAAGCCGAGGTCCGCGATGTGGTGCTGCCCGCAGGAGTTCGGGCATCCGCTCACCTTGATGAGCGTCTTCGCGGCGTCGCCCATGGCGCCGATGCCTTCGGCCTCGAGCTTCTCGGAGACGGCCTTCGCGACCGCGCGCGACGAGGTGACCGCGAGGTTGCACGTGTCGGCGCCCTGGCAGCTCGTGACGTCGCGCGCGGTGTGGAGGTCCAGCCGCGCCAGATCGACGGCCGAGAGGCGCGCGAAGAGGGCGGGGAGCGAGCGCTTGTCGACCCAAGGCAGGAGGATGTTCTGGTCGATGGTCAGGCGGACGGTGCCGTCGCCGAACGCGCGCGCGATCTTGCCGAGCGCGCGCATCTGCTCGCTCGTGATGTCGCCGAGGAGGAGCCGGACGTAGACCGCGACGTAGCCGTCGTCGCGCTCGACGTCGGGCGCGGCTCCGGGAGGCGCCTTCTGGGCGACCACCGACGAGGCGCGCCACGCGAGGTAGGCCGCCGAGCGCTTGCCGTCGCCGTCGAGCACGGGCGGCGCGGGCGCGGCCGCGAACGGGACCGGGAGCGTGAGCTCGCCCGCGGCTTCGGCGTCGACCTCGGCGCGGATCTCGGCGTAGGTCGCGCGGAAGCCGTCGTCGCCGAGCTTCTTCAGGACGTACTTCAACCGGGCTCGCGCGCGGTTCTCTCGGTTCCCGAGCCGGTGGAACAGCCGCACGACCGCCTCGCCGATCCGCCCGATCTCCGAGGCGCGGGCCCAGTCGTGGAGGACGAGCGCGTTGCGCGGCGACGACGAGAGGCCGCCCCCGGCGACGACGCGGAAGCCCTTCTCGCCCTCGCGCACCTCGGCGACGAAGCCGAGGTCGTGGATCGCCGCCTTGGCGCAGTCGTTCGCGCACCCGCTGAAGGCGATCTTGAACTTCCGCGGCAGGCTCGCCGCGAGCGGATGGCGGAGGAACTGGCGCGTCACCGCCTCGGCGTAGGGCGACACGTCGAACGGCGCGGTCGCGCACACCTCGGCGAGCTCGCACGCGGTGACCGATCGGACGGAGTTGCCGCACGCTTCGCGGGTCGTGAGCCCGGCCTCGTCGAGGCGGTGCATCAGCGGCTCGACGTTCGCCATGTCGACGAAGTGGAGCTGGACGTTCTGGCGCGTCGTGACGTGGCCGAAGCCGCGCGACCAGCGATCGGCCACGTCGGCGAGGGCGTCGAGCCCGGCGTCGTCGAGCCTGCCGAACGGGATCTTCACGCGGATCATCTGCTGAGCCTCTTGCCGCTGGCCGTAGACGCCGCGGACGAGGCGGAACGCGCGGAACTCGTCGGCGCCGATCTCGCCGCGCTCGAAGCCCTCGAGCTTGGCGACGAACTCGTCGATGTCCCGCGGATCGGAGAAGCGTGGAAGCGTGCTGGTGGTCATCTCTTTCGTGTTCCGTCGTCGAGGGCCGCGCCCGTGTCAGGCGAGGCTCGGGGGGCGGGCGGGCACGCGCTCGACGAAGCCGAGCTCGACGAGCTTCGCGAGGACGCGCTGGACGCCGGTGGTGACGTCGAAGGCGCTCGTGTCGAGCGTGAGCTCCGCGCCCTCGGGCGGCTCGTACGGATCGCTCACCCCGGTGAAATGCGGGATCTCCCCGGCGAGCGCCTTCTTGTAGAGCCCCTTGGGGTCGCGCGCGACGCAAGCGTCGAGCGGCGGCGCCACGTGGACCTCCACGAAGTCGCCGATGGTCGCGCGGGCGGCCTCGCGCGTGGCGCGGTACGGGGAGACCGCGGCCACGAGGACCACGACGCCGTTGCGCGCGAGCAGGTGAGCGACGAACGCGATCCGCGCCACGTTGATGTCGCGGTCCTCGCGCGTGAAGCCGAGGCCCTTCGAGAGGTGGGTGCGGACGACGTCGCCGTCGAGCACCTCCACGCGCCTGCCGCTGGCGAGCAGCTCGGCGCCGAGCGCGGTCGCGATCGTCGTCTTGCCGGCGCCGGAGAGGCCGGTGAACCACACCACCACGCCTCGATCGGGGCGTGGTACCGTGTCCGCGTTGGTATTTTTCGCCATAACAAGCACGTGTCTAGTATAATGGAGAGAACGGTGGCGCGACGCAAGGGCAATCTGGGACGGTCGTCGAAAGAGGGCGCGGCTGCGTCGGGCGCGGCCGCGGAGCGCGGCGCGATGACGCCGGGCGACGACGTCGGCGCGGCGGAGCTCGCGCGCCGGGTGGCCGAAAACCTCCGCCACAAGCGGAAGCTCAGGGGGATGTCGCTCGACGAGCTGGCCCGCGCCTCCGGCGTCAGCCGCGCCGCGCTCTCGCAGGTGGAGACTTGCAAGACCAACCCCACCGTCGGCCTGCTCTGGAAGATCGCCGTCGGCCTCGGCGTCCCGTTCGCCGACCTGCTCGGCCAGCCGAAGACCGGCATCAGCGTGCTCCGGCGAGGCGATGCGCAGGTCCTGCGGTCGCTCGACGGCAAGCTCGAGAGCCGCCCGCTCACGCCGGCCGGCGCGTCCGCGCTGGTCGAGATGTACGAGCTGCGCCTCTCGGCGCGCGCGACGCACACCTCGGAGGCCCACGCGCCCGGCACCCACGAGTTCTTGGTCGTCCTGTCGGGCTCGCTCCGCCTCCACGTCGGCGACGAGCAGCTGGATCTGATGGCCGGCGACAGCGTGGTGTTCCCCGCCGACCGTGCGCACGCATACGAGAACGCCGGCTCGTCCGAGGCTCGCTACCACAACGTGATCCTCTACGAGCGCTGAGCGCGGGGGGGGGCGCCGCGGGGCGCCGAGCGCCTGCGCGGGCGACGGCGGCCTTGTCGAAGGTCGAGTTGTCTATTATGATGAACATGTGTTCGCGGTCACGAAATGGATCGGAGCGACGGCTGCCGCGGAGCTCGCGGTCGCGGAGCCGGCGGTCGTGGAGCCGGCGGCCCCGTCCGTCGCGCGGCCGACTCCGCCGGCCCCTGTGGGCGCGAGCGCGGCCCTCCAAGGGGTGACCCTCGAGTACGACGGCGGCGCCACGGTGCTCGAGGACGTCTCGCTCGACGTCGCGCCCGGGGAGGCGCTCTGCCTCGTCGGCCCGTCCGGCGGCGGAAAATCCACGATACTGAACCTGCTCGCCGGCCTCGTGAAGCCGACGCGCGGGCGTGTCCTCTTCGACGGTCAGCCGGTGACGGGGCCGGGGCCGGAGCGCGCGGTCGTCTTCCAGGACGCCGCGCTCTTCCCCTGGCTCACGCTCGAGAAGAACGTCGCGTTCCCGCTCGAGGTCGCGGGCGTGGCGCCCGCCGAGCGCGCGGAGCGCGTGGACGAGCTGCTCCGGCTCGTCCACCTCTCACGCTTTCGCGGCGCGTTCCCGCACGAGCTGTCCGGCGGGATGCGCCAGCGCGGGGCGATCGCGCGGGCCCTCGCGACCCGCCCGCGGATGATCCTCTTCGACGAGCCGTTCGCGGCGCTCGACGGGCAGATGCGCGAGCTCCTCCAGGGGGAGGTCGAGCGCATCGTCCGCGCGTCGCGCACGACGATGGTGTTCGTGACGCACGCGATCGACGAGGCGGTGCGCCTGGGCGATCGCGTGGTCTTGATCGGGACGCGCCCGGGGCGCGTGATCGGCGAGGTGCACGTCGATCTGCCGCGTCCGCGACGGGCGGCGTTCGGCGGCGCGCGGCCGGAGCTCGGCGGCGCGTCGCTCGAGGACGTCCAGGCCGTCCGGATCGCGCAGCGGATCGCCGACGAGATCCGGGTCGAGGTGGACAAGGTCGCGCGAGAGGAGGCGGACGGTGCGTGGGGCAGCTCGAGCGGGTCTGACGGCGGCGATCCTCGCCGTCATCTGGGCCGCGGCATCTGAAGCGGCGAAGAGCTCGCTCTTCCCGGGACCCCTCGAGGTGGCGCGCGCGCTCGCGAGCGCGACCGCCGAGGGCAGCCTCGGGCGCGCGGTGCTCGTGAGCGCGGCGCGGCTCGTGGTCGGCTACGCCGTCGCCCTCGCGATCGGCGTCCCGCTCGGGCTCGTCCTCGCGCGCGCGCCGGCGGTCAAGCGCGCCGTCGGCCCGCTGTTGCTGGGTCTCTCCAGCGTCCCGTCGATCTGCTGGCTCCCGCTCGCCATCGTGTGGTTCGGGCTGTCGGAGGCCGCGATCCAGGTCGTGGTCGTCCTCGGCGCGGCGCTCCCCGTGACGCTCGCGACGGAGAGCGCGGTCCGTCAGCTGCCGCCCACCATCGAGCGCGCGGCGCGCACGATGGGCGCCGCCGGGCCGACGTTGCTTTTTCGCGTGCTCCTCGCCGCGGCGCTCCCGGGGATCCTCACGGGCGCGAAGATGGGCTGGACGTTCGCCCTGCGGTCGCTGATGGCGGGCGAGCTGCTGTTCGTCTCCGGGGGCCTCGGACAGCTGCTCGAGACGGGCCGCGATCTCGCCGACACGGCGCTGGTCCTCGGCGTCGTCGTCGTGATCGTCCTCGTCAGCCGCGTGAGCGAGCGCGTCCTCTTCGGTCCGGTCGAGCGCGTGATCGCGCGTCGCTGGGGGACGGTGGCGTCGTGATCGACGGGACCGTCGCGCGGAGCGCGCCCCGCGGGCGCGTCTGGCTCGTCGGCGCCGGCCCGGGCGATCCGGACCTGCTCACGCTGCGCGCGCACCGCATCCTCACGAGCGCGCGGATCGTCGCCTACGACGAGCTGGTCGGCCCCGAGGTGCTCGCGCTGATCCCGGCGGAGGCCGAGCGGATCGCCGTCGGCCGCCGGCGGGGCACGTGCCCGAACGCGCCGTCGATCCACCCTGCCGTCCTCGATCGCGCGCTCGCCGGGCTCGACGTCGTGCGCCTGAAGGGCGGCGACCCGATGATCTTCGGGCGGGGAGGCGAGGAGGCCGCCGAGCTCGCGGTGCTCCGCATACCGTTCGAGATCGTCCCCGGGATCAGCGCCGCGCTCGGCGCCGCGTCGAGCGCGGGGATCCCGCTCACCCATCGCGACGCGTCGTCGAGCGTGACCTTCGCGACGGCGCACCTGCGCGGCCAGGAGGGCGCCGGCGCGACCGTCGAGTCGCTCGCGCGCCGGGTCCCGCCCGAGGGCACCGTGGTGCTCTACATGGGGATCGCGACGCTCCGCGAGACCGCGCGCAGGCTGATCGCGGACGGGCGCTCTCCCGGGACGCCGGCGTGCGTCGTGTCGCGGGCCACGCTGCCCGACGAGCGCGTCGTCGTCGCGGAGCTCGCGACGATCGCCGACGCCGTCGACGACGCGGCGCTGCCGACGCCCGCGCTGGTGATCGTCGGCGACGTCGTCGCCCGGCGCGTCGCGTCGCCGGTCGACGTCGTCGAGGTCGGTAGCCCGCAGCGCCGCGCGCGCGGGGCGTGAACGATCCACCCCTCCGCGGAGGGCGCCTCGCGGAACTGGGCGAACGGGGGCGTCTCGTGCCATCCTTCCATTCATGCGCAAGGCTCACTTCGCTCGTTTGTGCTTCACGTTCTCCGCGATCGCCGCCGTCGGCGTGTGGGCTGCGTGCGGCGGCTCCGACCCCCAGGACGTCGTCGACAACGACGCCGGCGCGGACACCGGCGCGGACGACAGGGACAGCGGCGAGAGCGAAGACTCGGGCGATCAGCGCGACACCGGCCCCGCCGACACCGGCGCAGACGTGAAGGTCTACGACGCCGGACAGCCGAACTTCCTCGACGCCGGCGACGAGTTCGAGGGCGGGATCCCCTGCGTCGTCGGCGGCGAGCTCGAAGAAGAGCCGAACGACGATCGCGAGAGCGCGGACGAGCTCAAGCCCACCCGCTGCGGCGTCATCAAGATCGACGCGCTCGACGCCGGCGAGAGCGACTTCCTCACGTTCAACCTCGCGGACGCCTCGACGAATTTCTTCCTGCAGTACGCGGGGAACGTGAGGGTGCTCGTCGAGACGGACGGCGCGGCGCCGGTCGACATCACGCAGGGCTCGCCGACGCTCGTGTTCCGGAAGGGGCAGCCGTACTACGTCGAGGTCAAGTCGAAGGACAACAAGCAGCAGTTCTGGCGCGTGACGCTCTTCCAGGAGTGACGCAGAGCGAGCCCGCCGAGCTCACGCGCGTTGGCCGGGGCCGCAGTGCTCTCCGACCGTCGCGTAGAGGACCTCGAGCGGGACGGGCTTCGCGAGGACCGACCGCGCGTTGATCGACGTCGCCTGGTTGGCGAACGCCGTCACGACGACGACCGGGATGCCGTCGAGCAGCGGGTCGTCCTCGAGGGCCTTCACGAAGCCCCAGCCGTCCATGACGGGCATCATCAGGTCGAGCAGGATGAGGCAAGGGCGCGGGATGCCGAGCAGCGTCTCGATGCCCTCCTTGCCGTTGCCGGCCGTGACGACCTCATAGCCGCGGAGCTCGAGCGCGAGCTGCATCGTTTCGCGGATCGACTCGTCGTCCTCGACGATGAGGACCACAGTGCACGGGTTCATCGGCGAGTGAATCCAGCAAGACGCAAACCAGGAGCGAAGGCCGGACGCGCGGCGGCGGGGTGCGCTTCTTGCTCCGTGTCCCGCGGTTCACCGAGGATGACGCGGCCGTCCCAGAGCGACGCGCTTCAGGCGCAAGGTCGTAGCTCGGCTCGCGCGCGGCAGCCTGCGCTCGCCGTGAGCGTGCTCGGCGGCGTCGTCCGGCGAACCGATCTGCGGGCGCTCTATCGTGGTGTGACCGAGGACGGGCGTCCCGTCCTCATCGACGTGCTCTTGTCGCCGCGCGCCGCTGACGTCCAGGCGCTCGTGCACGAGTACGAGCTCACGCGCGAGCTGACCTCGTCTGCCGTGCTCCGCCCGATCGCGCTGACGGCGTACGAGGGACGACCGGCGCTCGTGCTCGAAGACTTCGGCGGACGTCCGCTGGACACGCGCGCCCCGATGCCGCCGGCGGAGTTCTTGCCCGTCGCCGAGCGCGTCGCGGCGGCCCTCGCCGAGCTCCACCGCGCGAGCGTGGTCCACGCCGACCTGTCGCCCGCGAACGTCCTCTTCGATCGCGAGAGCGGAGCGGTGAAGCTCACCGGGCTCGGCCTGGCGACGCGCCTCTCGCGTGTGGTGTCGGACCTCCGCGGCGAGATCGTCGCCGGATCGCTCCCGTACATCTCGCCCGAGCAGACCGGGCGGATGAACCGCGCCGTGGACAGCCGGAGCGATCTCTACGCGCTCGGGGTCGTCTTCTTCGAGATGCTGACGGCGCAGAGGCCGTTCGAGGGCCGCGACATGCTCGAGTGGGTGCATTGCCACGTCGCGCGGCCGGCGCCGTCGCCGCGCGCCTTCGCGCCGCTCGTGCCCGAGCAGCTGGCTGCGATCACGCAGAAGCTCCTCGCGAAGCGCGCGGAGGACCGCTACCAAACCGCGAGCGGGCTGGTCGACGACCTGGCCCGTTGCCGCGCTCGGCTGGTCGCGGTCGGGAGCGTCGAGCCGTTCCCGCTCGCGGAGAGCGACCTCCCGGACACGCTCCGGATCACGCAGAAGCTCTACGGGCGCGCCGCGGACCTCGCGGCGCTCGAGCGCGCGTTCGCGCGCGTCGTGGCGAACACGCGACCCGAGCTCGCGTTCGTCGTCGGCTCCGCGGGCGTGGGCAAGAGCGTGCTGGTCCACGAGCTGCTCCGCGCCTCGGCGGAGGCGGGGGGTGGCTTCCTCGTCGGCAAGGTCGAGCAGTACGGCGGCAACCTCGTGAGCTTCCCGATGGCGGACGCCCTTCGGCCGGCCGTGCGCGAGCTCCTCGGGAAGGACGAGCCCGAGCTCGCGGCCTGGCGCGAGCGGCTCCGCGACGCGCTCGGGCCGAACGGGCGGCTCGTCACCGAGCTCGTGCCCGAGCTCGGCGTCCTGCTCGGTCCTCAGCCCGAAGTCGCCTCGCTCGGCCTGCTCGAGGACGAGCGGCGATTCCACCTCGTGTTCGCGCGTTTCGTCCGCGCGCTCATGAGCGAGGAGCGGCCGCTCGTGCTGTTCCTCGACGATCTGCAGTGGGCGGACGACGCGACGCTGCGGCTCCTGGAGCACGTGGTCGCCGAGATGGGCGCCGCGCGGCTCCTCGTCGTCGGCGCCTACCGCGACAACGAGCTCGGGGAGGCGCACGCGCTGCACGCGGTCGCCGCCCGCCTCCGCGCGGCGGGTCGCCTCGTCGAGCACGTGCGGGTCGCGCCGCTCTCTCCGGCGGAGCTGACGTCGCTCGTGGTCGACACGCTGCACCGGTCGCCCCGCGAGGTGCGCGGCTTGGTGGAGGTCCTCCACGCGAAGACCGGGGGCAACCCGCTCTTCGCCACGCAGCTCCTCCGCGAGCTGTTCCAGCGGCGGATGCTCTACTTCGATCGGGCGGCGCGCGCGTGGCGATGGGACGAGGATCGCATCGCTCGCGAAGGGTACACGGACGACGTCATCGAGCTCATGGTCGGTCGGCTCCGGCAGCTCCCCGCCCGGACGCTCGAGCTCCTCGAGCTCGCGGCGGTCGCGGGGAGCGTCGTGCGTGAGCACGCGCTCGTCGCGATCAGCGGCTGGACGGCCGACGCGGTCCAGAGCGACCTCGCGGCGGCGCTCGAGGAGGGGCTGCTCGTCCGCGCGGGAGGAGGGTACCGCTTCGCGCACGACCGCGTGCAGCAGGCCGCCTACTCGTTGATCCGCGAGTCCGACCGCCCCCGCTACCACGCGAGCGTCGGCAGGCTCCTCCTCGAGAGCACGCCGGAGCCCGCGCTCTCCGAGCACGTGCTCGAGATCGCGAGCCACCTCGACGCCGGCCGCTCCCTCTTGTCGGCCGCGGAGCTCGAGCGGCTGCCCGAGCTGAACCTCCTCGCGGGCCGGAAGGCGAAGGCGGCGGCGGCCTACGCGGTGGCCGCGGACTATCTCGCCGCGGGCGTGGCGCTCCTGCACGACTCGGGGGCCGCGGAGCGGCGGGCGCCGCTCGTGTTCGAGCTCGGCCTCGAGCGCGCGCGCTGCGAGCTCCTCGCCGGCGGGTTCGACGCGTCGCGGGCGACGCTCGCGTCTCTCGCGACGTCCGCCCGCACGAAGCGTGATCGCGCGGAACTGGCGCTGGTCGAGATCCTCCTCTCCATGGTCGAGGGCGACTACGGCGCCTGCGTCTCGGTAGGGCTCGAGTGCTTGAGGCACTTCGGTGTCGTCTGGTCGAGCAAACCCTCCCAGGACGACGTCGCGCGCGAGCACGAGCAGCTCACGCAGCGCCTCGCGGGGCGGAGCGTCGAGGAGCTCGTCGACCTCCCCGTGATGACCGATCCCGACGCCGTCGCCGTGATGGACGTGCTCTCCGCGATGAAGGCGGCGGTCCTCTGCTGGAGCGACGACCTCTTCTGCATGTTGGCGTGCCTCATGGCGCGGACGAGCATCGAGCACGGCAACGCGGGGAGCTCGGGCTTCGGCTACCTCACCTACGCCATGGCGCTGGTGCAGCGCAGGTCACACCTCGACCTGGCGTACCGGTTTGCGAAGGTCGGGCACGTCGTGGCGGAGCGGCTCGCCGCGCCCGCCGAGCGCGGGAAGGCACACCTCGACTTCGCGATCGTGAGCGCCTGGTCGCGCCCGTTCCGCGAGAGCGAGGCTCACTACGAGCAGGCGATCGCGCTCGCCCGGCAGAGCGTAGACGTGCCGCACGCCTGCTACTCCTACATGAACTTCGCGGCGCTGCTGTTCGTGCGGGGGGCGCCGCTCGCGGAGGTCCGGCGCCTGGTCGCGGAGGGCATACGCTACGCGCGGGCGTCTCGGTTCCGCGTCGTCGAGCTCGTCCTCGTGAGCCAGGAGCGGCTCCTCCTGCGCTTGGAGGGGCGCTCACGGCCCCGCGGGGAGGACCTCGACGAGGCGCGCTGCGAAGCGGAGCTCACGGCGCACCGGCGCTCGTCCGGCTTGGCGCTGTCGTGGCATCACGTCACGAAGCTCGTATCGTCGTACCTCGAGGGCCGCTACGAAGACGCGGTCGTCTCGGCGAAGCAAGCGAGCGGTGACCTGTGGTCGTCGGTGGCGTTGCTCGAGGTCGTCGCGTATCGCTACCACCACGCGCTCGCGCGCGCGGCGCTTTGTGACCGCGCGACGGGGGACGAGCGCGCCGCGCACGTCGCCGCGCTGCGTGAGGAGCTGGAGCACTTCCGCGCGTGGGCGGAGCGCTGTCCGGAGAACTTCGCCCACGCGCACGCGCTCCTCTCCGCGGAGGTGGCGCGGATCGAGGGCGATCACCTCGAGGCCGAGCGCGCGTACGAGCGCGCGATCGAGGCGGCGAGGGAGGAGGACTTCATCGAGAACCTCGCGATCGGGCTCGAGCTGGCCGGGCGCTACTGGCTCGGTCGAGGGATCCGCCGCATCGGCGACGTGTACCTCCGCGAGGCGCGCGACGCCTACCTCCGGTGGGGGGCGCGCGGCAAGGCCGCGGAGCTCGAGGCGCTGGCGCCGTCGCTCGCGGAGGGGAAGGAGGGGCCGCCGGCGTCGGCGCTCACCGCGAGCGCCGAGGCGCTCGACCTCCTCTCCGTGATGAAGGCGTCGCGCTCGATCGCCGAAGAGACCGAGCTCGACGACGTCGTCCGAACCTTGATCCGCGTGGTGATCGAACAGAGCGTCGCGCAGCGCGGATACCTCCTGATAGCCAGCGACTCCGGGCTCGTCATCCGAGCCGAGGCGTGCGCGACGGAGCACGGCGTCGAGGCCAAGATCCTCTCTGTCCCGGCGGCCGGGTCGACGCTCGTGCCCGAGCCGCTCGTGAACTACGTGTGGCGCAGCAGGTCGCAGATCGTCGTCTCCGACGCGGGCGCCGAGCGCCTGCGCGGCGGGCTCATCCCCGCCGACTACCTCGCGCGGGTCCGGCCGAAGTCCGTGCTCAGTCGTCCGATCGTGCGACGGGGCCAGATCGTCGGGGCGCTCTACCTCGAGAACAACCTGGTGACGCACGCCTTCACTCCCGACCGCGTCGCGGCGCTCGACGCGATCGCGGCGCAGGCCGCGATCTCGCTGGAGATCACGACGGCGCTCCAGAAGGAGCGCTGCGCGCGCGCGGCTCTGGCACGGAGCGAGGCGCGCTTCCGGCGCGTCTACGAGTCCAACATGATCGGGATCCTGTACGGCGATCTCTCGGGGAAGATCAACGACGCCAACGACTACGTCCTCGACACCCTCCGCTGTACGCGCGCCGACCTCGAGGCGGGGGAGCTCCGATGGCCGGGGCTCGCGCTGGCGGAGGACGAGGGCGCGCACGCGCGGGCGGCCGCCGAGCTCCGCGCGCAGGGGGTCTGCGAGCCCTTCGAGATGGAGCTCGCCTGCAAGGACGGCGCGCGCGTCCCGGTCCTGGTCGGCTCCTCGCTGCTCGAGGGGTCGAGCGACGAGCTCGCCACGTTCGTGCTCGACGACACGGAGCGGCAGCGTCTGCTCCGCGAGGAGCGCAGGGCGCGCGCAGACGCCGAGGAGGCCGTCCGCGCGCGCGAGGACTTCATGGCGATCGCCGCGCACGAGCTCAGGACGCCGCTGACGCCGCTGAAGCTCCAGCTGCAGATGCTCCAACGCCTCCTCGCCGCCGCGGAGTCCGAGCACGCTCTGCCCGGAGCGCGCAGGGACCTCCTCCGGCTCTTCGAGTCGGCGGACCGGCAAGTGGACCGGCTCACCCGGCTCGTCAACGACCTGCTCGATCTGTCGCGGCTCGGGCGCGGGCGTATCACGCTCGATCGCGAGCTGGTAGAGCTGTCCGAGCTCGCGCGTGAGGTCGTCGAGCGCTACCGCGCCGACTGGACGCGGGCGGGCTCGACGGTCACGGTGGAGTCTGCCCGTCCCGTGCACGGGCGCTTCGATCGCCAGCGCCTCGAGCAGGTCGTCGTCAACCTCCTCGCGAACGCCGTGAAGTACGGCGCGGGACGGCCCATCGACGTCGTCGTCGCGGAGGAGGAGGACCGCGCGAAGTTGGCGGTGCGCGACCGCGGAATCGGGATCTCGGAGGAGGACCAGGCGCGGATCTTCGAGCGCTTTGCGCGCGCCGTCTCGGTGAAGCACTTCGGGGGCTTCGGCCTGGGCCTCTACATCTGCCGCGAGATCGTCCGCGCGCACGGCGGCACCATCCGCGTGGAGAGCCGCCTCGGCCAGGGCGCGACGTTCATCATCGAGCTGCCGCTCTCGGAGCAGTACGACGCCGAGGTGCTCGGAGCGGACGGCGCGTGAGCCGGCCGGCGCGCGGCGGCCGTGATCAGCCCGCGCGCTCCTTGAAGGCGCGCACGAGATCGGCGAAGCGCGACGTCATCGGGGTGCCGTCGCTGCGCCAGCGCTCGCGGAGGGCGCGGGCCGCCTCGACCCAGTCGTCCGCCGGGAGCGCCTGCTCGAGGACCTCGCGGAGGAGCCGCGAGAGGGCCGGGGCCTCCCCGGAGGACGAGATCGCGATCGTGAACGGGCCGCGCCGGATCACGCTGGCGGAGTACGCGGATCCGTTCGGAGGATCGTCGACGGCGAGCGCGAGCACCCGCCGCTCCGCCGCGCCGGCGCACGCGCGAGCCTGCACCGCGGGGTCGGTCGTCGCCGCGACGACGAGCCACGCTCCGTCGACGTCGGCGTCGTCGAAGGCGCGCAGCGCGAGTCGGATCGCGCCTTCCTCCGCGAGCTTCTCGACGGCGGGCGTCGCGGCGAGCGCGACCACGCGCACGGCGGCGCCGGTCTCGACGAGGTCCTGGATCTTCCGCTCGGCGACGGCGCCCGCGCCGACGACGAGCACGTCCTTGCCGGCGAGCCGGAGAAACAGCGGAAAGAGGCGGGGCGCGGAGCCGGCGGCCGACATCGAGCGGACAGTGTCGCACGGGCGCCGCTCGGAGCGGCGCGTCGATGACGGAATCGGTCCGCTCGGCCGCCGGAGGCTCGGCCGTGCGAGCCGACCGCCCGCGCGCGACGTCGGTCTCGGGCGTCGGCGGTGTCGGGCGTCAGAGCGAGCGGTACGAGACGCCGCTCGCGTCGAGGCGCGCCCGCGTGGTGCGGATCGCGAGCTCGCCGACGTCGCAGCCGGCGAAGCGCCGGTCGGTCGTCGCCGCCGCTACGAGCGTGGTCCCCGATCCGCAGAACGGATCGAGCACGAGCGAGCCGACCTCGCTGGTCGCGCGGACGATGCGATCGAGCAGCTTGAGCGGCTTCTGCGTCGGGTAGCCGGTGGTCTCGGCGCGGAGCGGCGTGTTCGCCGCCATCGAGGGGCAGTCGGTCCAGACGCTCCCGAGCGCGCGCCCCTCGTCCGCGTAGTAGCGGTACGTCCTTTCGCCGACGACGCGGTCGCGGTAGCGGCGTCCGTCGGCGTCGACGTTCTTGAAGTGGAACTCGAGGCTCGTCGCCGCGAACGGCGCGCGGAGGGCAGGGTCCTTGCCGTTCCAGATCGGCTCATCGCCGCGAGCGTAGAGCAGGATCGTCTGGTGGCTCGTCCCGGGACCGCTCCTGCTCTTGCTGCCGTTGCCCGGCACCCAGACCACCTCGCCGCGGAAATGACGCGCCCCGAACACGCGGTCGCACACGACCTTCGCCTCGTGGACGGCGCGCTGGTCGAGGTGAAGCCACATCGTCCCGCGCGGCGAGAGCGCATCGCGCACGACGGCGACGCGCTCCTCGAGCCACGCGAGGTACGCGTCGAGCGACGGCCATGTGTCGTCGTAAGCGACCGGGCCTCGCGCCCGCGTCGCTCCGCGCGTGAGGCGCGCCTTGAAGGCCTTCTCGACCTTGAACGGCGGATCGAGGTACGCGAGATCGGCGCTGCCGGCGGCGACGAACGTGCCGAGGTCTCTCGCGTCGGCGCGGGCGAGCACGTTGGATGTCGCCCGCGCTTTGGCGGAGCGCCGCGGCGCGCTCATCGGGCGTGGTCGGGAGGAGGAGCGAGCGCGGTCGTCGCGCGAGCCTCGCGCGCGGTGCCGAACGGCCGGAAGAGCGCGTCGACGAGCTCCCAGTCGGGGGAGGTATCGCGCGCGCTGCGGTCGAGCGCCTCGATCCACGGTCGGACCGGCCCGGTGTGCTCGCAGCCCGCGACGAGCTCCGCCGGCGAGCACGCCGTGCGGATGTGGACGTGATCGTCGTGCGGTCCGCCGGGGCGCGGCTCGAGCATCACGTCCATCGCCCGCACCAGCGTCTCGCCCGACTCGCCGCGCGCGCGCGCCCACTCGAGGAGGAGCGCCTCGACGTTGCGGTTGGCGAAGACCCACTGGATCCGCGCCTCGGGGTCCTCGACGAGCGTCTTAACGAGCAGCCACGTCCGCTCGACGTCGAAGCGGAGGAAGCGCTTGCCCTTCTCGTCCCAGGCGAGCCCGTCCCTGCCGACGTGTATGAAGCCGGGGCTCTCGACCGGGGCGCCGTCGAGGGTCGTCAGGTAAAAGAGCAGATCGGCGTCCCGACCGGTCCGGTGCGACAGGTGAGGCAGGAGCTGGCCGCCGGTTCGCGTCGAGAGATCGCCGACCCCGAGCATCGCCCCGGGGCGCTCCCGGGCGACGGTCGCGGCGGCGCGCTCGATCGCCTTCACGAAGCGCGGGAGGCCGTGGTGGCGGTCGTCCTGACGGAGCCATTTGTAGCCGTCGCCTTCGGCCGGCAGCTCGGCGGAGGCCGTGAGGATGCCCCGGTGCGGCATGCCGATGGAGCCCGCGAACTGCGGCGCGAGCGGCGAGGGCGCGCGCGCGCAGCCGGTCGCGGAGGCGAAGACGACGGCGAGCGCGGCCGAGAGCCCGAGGGTGCGTCGAGAGCTCACGCGGAGGTTCTACCCGAAAACGCCCGACACCCCGAAACTCTTCGCGATCTCGCCGCCCGCGCGAGCTCGAGCGCGAAATCGTTCGGGCGCGAGGTCGTCCTCGCTTGCGCGCAGTGCGGATCGGGCTAGAGCGTGGCCCATGGCGATGGGCGCTGGTCGCGGGATGGAGGGAGTCATGGCCGTCGAAGGACCGCAGATCGCCTACGGCCGTCCGGAGGACGAGCCCGCGCTGACCCGTGCCCTCCGCCTCGCGCGCGAGGTCGAGGAGCTGCTCGAGGAGGCGTCGTCCAGCGCCTCCGGCGCGCCGCGCGCGAACGGCGTTCACTCGACGCGGATCGTGCGCGCGATGGCGGCGAGCCTGGTCGACGAGCTCGATCTGATCGTCCGCGAGGAGCAGAAGACGCACGTGGCGTAGAGCCGCGGCGCCCCTCCGCGCCGCGCGCGACCGCTACGGAGGGGCTCAGGAGGGCACGAGGTAGCTCGCGATGCGTCCCTCGATGACGCGCACCGCATCCGCGCTGGCGTAGCTCGCCGGCAGCACGTACTTCCCGTCGCTGCGGCCGAGGTAGCCCTGCTCGACGAACGCGAGCAGCGCGTTGTCGATCACCGGGCGGCTGACCGCCTCGCGGCAGGCGATCTCGCCGGCCAGGAACATCCGCTCGCCGACGCCGATCGCCCGCTTGGCGAGGTCCTTCGGCGCGAGGGACCCCTTGAGGAGCGCGGCCGTCGCGCGCGCCGCCACGCGGTAGCCCTCGACGAACCCGAGGATCATCCGCACGTGGAGCAGCGCGCGCTCCCGTCCTTCGCCGCCCGCTGCGAGGCGGAGGAGGACGTCCGGGCCCTCGCCGCCGCTCGGCGGCTCGGCCTCGAGCTCGCCGTCGGCGAGCATCGCGTCGACCGTCTCGGCGAAGATGGTCTCGAAGGTCGCGTCGGCGCGGAACTGGAACTCGTACTTGAAGAGGCGCGAGAGCGCCTGGGCGCGCTCGGCCAGCAGCGCGCGCGCGATCCCTTGCGGCGCGGCGGCGTGGAGCGGCGTCGCGATCATCGCGCGCGTGACGAAGAAGTGGACCATCAGGTTCTTCGCGATGTCGAGCGAGAGGCGCGCGACGTCGGGCACGACGTAGACCGCCTCCGGCCCCGGGCGCGGCCGCTCCCGTCGCTCGCCCACCGGGACGCCGGGCTGGTGCGTCTCGAGGTGGCCGGCGCGATGGAGGAGCTCGCAGGCCTCGCGGATCGCGCCGTGGCGGAGGATCGGCTTCGCGCTCTCGGGGACGCCGTTGGCGCGCCCCTCCCGCTTCCCGTGAAGCGCCCGCGCCGGGGCCGGGGCCGAGACCGAGACCGTCAGCGACGGCGCGAAGCGCGCCGAGTAGCCGCGGAGGATGCGCGCGAGGCGCTCGCAGGCGGCGATGAGGTCTGCGTGCGGGATCCCCCGGCGCCCGTGCGTGAGCAGCGCGGCGGCGACGAGCGCGCTCGGCGTGATCGCCGTGACGCGGTTGATCTCGTTCATCACGCGGTAGGCGAGGCGGGTGACGAGGGCGCGCCGGCGCGCCGGCGACATCGCTCGCTGGCTCTCACCGAGCTCGGCCATCACGCCGTCGATGGTGAGCAGCTCGCCGAACTGCACGTTGAGCCGCCCGTAGCGCCCGAGCGCGGTCTCCGCGGCCGCCACGAGGCCGCGCACGTCTTCCTTGCGCTTCTCGCCGCCGCTGAGCTCGCGGACGTACTCGCGCTCCTCCACGACGCGCTCGTAGCCGATCGAGATCGGGCAGAAGTAGACCTTGCGCGCGGGGCCTGCCGGCTCGGCCGCTCCGAGCACCGCGTCGACGACGATCGACAGGAGGCCGAGCTTCGGCGGCAGGAGCTTCCCGGTGCGCGAGCGCGCCCCCTCGAGGAAGAACTCGAGCGGCCAGCCGTCGATGATGAGTCGGCGCATGTACGCGTCGACGACCGCCCCGTAGAGGCGGTCGCCGCGGAAGCTGCGCCGGATGAAGAACGCGCCGCCGCGGCGGAGGATCGGCCCGAGCGGGAAGAACGCGAGGTTGTCGCCGGCCGCGACGAGCGGCACGGGCATGTTCGCGTGCATGAACAGGTGCGTGAGGATGATGTAGTCGACGTGCGACTTGTGGCTCGGGAGCAGGACGAGCGTGCCGTCCTTCGAGGCCGCGCGGAGGCGCTCGATGCCCTCGTGATCGATCTCGAAGGCGCTGTACATCCGCGCGACCGTGGCGTCGAAGGCCGCGTCCATCGCGCGGAGGGCGTTCGGATCGACCTCGGTCTCGAGCTCGCGGACCATCGCGAGGGCGCGCCAGCCGAGCACGCGGCGCTCGGTCTCGCCTTCGCCCGCCATGTCGCGGATGACCTTCTGGAGCCGCGGGCTGCGGACCACCTGGTCGCGCAAGCGGTCGGCCGGCTTCCGGGTCGGTCCGACGACCGCCTGGCGCTCGCGCTCGAGCCGGCGCAGGAGCGCGTAGGTCAGGCGGCGGACGAGGACGTCGTCGCCGGGGCTCCGTCCCGTCTCGTCGGGCCGCGCCTCGTGGGCGAGGAACTCCTGGACGTCCACCGGCTCGCCCGCGCGGAGCGTGACGTGCCGCCAGTTCATCAAGAACTGCGTGACCGTGCGGATCTTGCCCGGCCACTCGCGCGGCCCGAACAGCGAGTCGACGACGTTCTGCTTGCGTTCGTCGGGGCTGCGCGTCCAGACGAAGACCTGCGGGACGAGGAGGATCGGCCGATCGGAGGCGCGCTGCGCCTCGAGCACGGCGCGGAGGTACGTGTCGCCCTCGGTCTTGCCGCGCGTCGGGATCGCCCGCGCGGCGCCCCCGCGGCGACGGATCCTCGCCGGCGGCTCGAGGATCGACGGCGGACGCTTCAGGAAGAGCGCCGCCGACGCGCCCTCGTCGAGGGCGTGACGCAGGCGCGTCACGTCGTCGGCCTCGGTCCGCGGGAGGAGCGACGCGAGGAGCCCGCGCCTGCTCATCGCCGGCTCGAGCACCCAGAGGCCGAGGTCGTTCGCGAAGCGGACGCGCGGGAGCGCCTCCTTCTTCGTCAGGAAGTCGAGCGCGAGGAAGTCGACGAACGAGAGGTTGCGGAGCACGTACACGACCGTGCCCCGCTGCTCGGCCTCGCGGACCTGCCGGGTCCACGCCTGGTCGACCTCGATGTGCTCGAAGAACCGCTGGTAGATCCACGCGAGGGCGGGATTCGGCTCGTACGAGGAGAGACTTCCGCTTCCCATGACGGGCCCCCGGTCTCCCGGCGCTCGAGTCGAACCTCAGCCGCCGAACGTGCGGCGGACGATCTCCATGACCTTCTTGCTCGCGTCCGGCGTGAGGCCGGTCTTCGTGCCGTACGGCCAGCCGTGGTTGAACATCTGCACGGTCTCGCAGGAGAGCGACACGAGGATGTCGGCCGGCGCGTTCGGGTTGGGCGCGCCCTGGACGGTGCCGCCCGGCATCGGCTGACCGATCTGGAAGCCGAACTCGGCGTACATGCAGGACTGGCGCGGGTTCTGGAAGTTCGACTCCTTGCCGAACAGCTCGAGGATGTCCTCGCGCGTCTTGTTGTCCGTCACGGACGTCGTGCCGACGATGCGGAAGTTGTAGAAGCGCTGGACGTTCTCCGCGGGCGGCGGCGTCGTGCCCGGCAAGAGGCCCGGCGGGATGAGGCCGGGCGGCAGGAGCGCGCCGGCGCCGTCGAGCCACTGCTGGATCTGCGGCGGCAGCTGGAGCGCGCCAGGCGCGGCGCCGGGCTGCGCGGGCGGCTGCTCGAAGTCGAGCAGGCGGTGGACGGTCACCGGCTGGCTCTTCATGCCCTCGAAGGGCTGGGCGAGGCTCGAGCTGCACCCGGTGTTGGAAATCAGGGCGAAAAGTGAGCCGGCGACGGCGACGAAAACAGCGGCGGAGCGCTTCATGGCGGCGGACTCTAGCATGCTCTCGGAGAGCGGAGTAACGCGCTACGCTCTCGACCGAACGCGGCGTACGCCCGTGGAGGCGCCAGGACGAACATGCTCCGGATCAAGAAGATCGACCACGTGGCCATCTGCGTCCCCGACACGGACGAGGCCATCGCGAAGTACAAGCAGGTGCTCGGGCTCGAGCCCGAGGTGCGCGAAGTCGTCGCATCGCAGAAGACGGAGGCGACGCTGCTCCCCATCGGCGAGACGAGCCTCGAGCTCATCTCGCCCAAGGGCAACGACGGCCTCGCGAGGTTCCTCGAGAAGAAGGGGCCCGGCCTGCACCACATCGCGATCGAGGTAGAGGGCATCGAGAGCGCGCTGGCCACGCTGAAGGCGCTCGGGGTGCCGCTCGTCGACGAGACGCCGCGCATCGGCGCGCGCGGGCACAAGGTCGCGTTTCTCCATCCGAAGGCGACGGGCGGCGTGCTGGTCGAGCTCGTGGAGCCGTCGGACGAGCACGCGGCCGCGCCGGAGGCGTCGGGGGCCGTATGATCTTCCGGCAGCTCTTCGACAAGGAGTCCTCGACGTACACGTACCTCGTCGCGGACGCGGAGGCGGGCGAGGCCGCGCTCGTCGATCCGGTGGTCGAGCACGTCGAGCGCGACCTCTCGCTCGTTCGAGAGCTCGGCTGCCGTCTGGTGAGCGTGTTCGACACGCACGTGCACGCCGATCACGTCACGGGCGCGGGCAAGCTCCGCGAGCGGACGCAGGCGACCACCCACGTCTCGGCGCAGGGCGGCGCGCCGTGCGCCGACGTCGAGATGAAAGACGGCCACGCGGCGCGCGTCGGCCGCGTGGCGATCACGGCCCTCGCGACGCCCGGGCACACGAACGGATGCATGAGCTTCCTCGTCGCCGCGGAGGGCGAGCGGCTGCGGGTCCTCACCGGGGACGCCCTCCTCGTGCGCGGCTGCGGGCGCACGGACTTCCAGGAGGGCGACGCGGCGACGCTCTGGAGCTCGGTGCACGACAAGATCTTTTCGCTCCCGGACGACACGCTCGTCTACCCGGCGCACGACTACCGCGGGTTCACGGTCTCGACCGTGGGCGAGGAGAAGCGCCTGAACCCGCGCCTCGGTGAGAGGATGAGCCGCGACGCGTTCGTGACGCTGATGAACGAGCTGGACCTGCCGCCGCCGGGGAAGATCCACGAGGCGGTACCCGCGAATCGAGCCTGCGGCCAGCGCGGCTGACGCGCCGCGCGCCGGGGCCGGTCGGGCTCACGCCGCGCAGACGAAGTCGCGTCCTTCGACGAAGCCGCGATCGACGAGCTGGCCGCGGACGATGTCGCGCGCGCCGAAGACCGCCACCGCGACGACGACGAGCGCGGCGTCGGCGCGCGCCCGAGCCAGCCCCGCGTCGACGTCGAGGACGGGGGCGCCGCGGCGCGTCCTGCCGACCTTGAGCGGATCGATGTCGATGAAGAACGCCGCCGTCGCGCCGTTGGCCTCGAGCTCCCGGGCGAGGCGGCGGCCGGCGGCGCCCGCGCCCCAGACGCCGAACGGCCGATCGATGCGCCGCGCGAGGTGCCGCGCGCGGAGCCGCCGGAGGGCGTCGAACGAGAGCCGCGGATCGTTCCAGGTCGTGTTGCGCTCGTGGATCCGCCAGCGGAGAAGGACGCGCGGGACCTTGGCGATGCCCCAGCCGGCGGCGACGAGGCGGAGCCAGAGGTCGTAGTCCTCGGCGAACTCACCGTCGCGGAAGCCGCCGACGGCGTCGAGCGCGGCGCGCCGGATCATCGTCGAGGGATGGCAGACGGGGGACTCGACGAAGATCGAGCGCGCGTGATCGGCGGCCGAGACGAGGTCGTTCTGCCACGCGACGTAGCGCCGGATCCCGTCGCCGGCGCTCGCGCCGAAGACCTCGACGCGCGTGGCGACCGCGCCGAGCGACGGCTCCGCCTCGAGCAGCTCGCGCTCGGCCGCGAGGCGACCGCCGAGCGACAGATCGTCGGCGTCCATCCGCGCGATCCAGGGGCCGCGGCAGGCCGCGAGGCCGGCGGTGAGGGCGCCGGCGATGCCCACGCCTCCCGAGGACAGGACGCGTACCCGGCCGTCGCGCGCCGCCAGGGCCGCCGCGAGGGCCGGGCCGTCGTCGCGCGACCCGTCGTCGACGAGGACCAGCTCGTCCGCCTCGCCCATGTCGGCGAGGACGCTCGCGGCGGCCTGCTCGAGCGTGGCGGCGGAGTCGCGGTAGGGGAGGAGGACGGAGATCACGCGGGGCCGGGCGAGAGTCGAGGAGAGTCGAGAGGAAGCGAGGACTTAGCAGAGTCCGCCGGATGCGGCGGCGTCGCCGGGGCGGGCGTGGTCGGCCCCCCTTCGTAACGCTGCTGTGACACGCGTGAAAGCTAGCCCGAGCGGCCGAGAGTTGGTGTAACCTCCGCCGCCATGATCATCCTCGGGAAATCCGGAGTCGTCGCGAGGACCGTCGCGTTCGCTCTGGTCTCGTCCTTGAGCCTCACGCTCGCCGCTCCCGCCGCCGCGCAGCAGGCTGACAAGCCCGCGGCCCCGGCCAAGCCGGCGGCTCCCGCGGCCCCGGCCGCCAAGCCCGCGGCTCCGGCCGCCAAGCCCGCGGCTCCGGCCGCCAAGCCCGCGGCGCCCAAGCCCGGCGACGCGAAGGGCCTCTTCAACGCCGGCGAGAAGAAGTTCAAGGCCAGCGACTACGCCGGCGCCCTCGCGGACTTCGAGGCCTCGCTCGCGGTGAAGGACGACCCCGCGACGCAGCGCTACATCGCCCTCAGCCACGACAACCTCCAGAGCTATCCGGAGGCCGTCACGGCGTACGAGAAGTTCATCGCCGCGAACCCGCCGAAGCTGAAGGACGAGGTCGAGGAGGCGACGAAGCGCGTCGAGGCGATCAAGGCGATGCCCGGCAAGGTCAAGGTCGAGACGACCCCGCCTGGCGCGTCGATCGTGATCGACACCGCGCAGGTGCCGTACGAGAAGGTCACCCCGGTCGAGATCGAGCTCGCGCCCGGCAAGCACACGCTGCTCATCGGCGCCGAGGGCTTCGAGAACACGACGAAGGAGATCGAGGTCGCGTTCGCGTCGAAGCAGGACGTCACCGCGGAGCTCGTGAAGAAGGAGCCGCCGCCTCCTCCGCCGCCGCCGGTGGTCGCCGAGCAGCCGGCGCCCGCGCCCGCGCCGCCTCCGCCTCCGCCTCCGGAGCCGCGCAGCAAGGTGCCCGCCTACGTCACGGGCGCGGTCGCGATCGTCGCGGCCGGCGTCGGGACGGGCTTCGGCCTGAAGGCGCTCAGCCAGTCGAACGACTTCAAGGACAACCCGACCACGAAGAAGGCCGACGACGGCGAGAACAACGCGCTCGTCGCCGACATGATGTTCGGCATCGCGATCACGTTCGGCGTCACGAGCGCCGTCCTCTTCCTCTCGAACGACGCTCCCTCCACGGCGAAGGCCGCGGCCCCGAAGACGGCCGCCGCGCCCAAGCCGAAGAAGAAGAACGTCACCGTCATCCCGGCGCCGTACGTCTCGCCGACGGGCGGCGGCATCGGCACCGTCATCAATTTCTGAGAGTCCCGACCATGAAGATCAACAAGATCCACCAGGGCCTCTTCTTCGCCACCATCGCCGCGGGCGTGCTCGCGGTCGGGTGCGAGCTCATCGTCGACTTCGACCGTACGAAGATCCAGCCGGAAGGCGTCGACGCGGCGGGCCTCGACGCCGGCGGCGCCGACACGGGCACCGAAGAAGACGCGGGTGACCAGACCGACGCGGGCGACCAGACCGACGCGGGCGACCAGACCGACGCGGGCGAGGCCGACGCCGACGCGTAGCCCTGGGCGTGCGCTGGGCGCCGCGCGGACCTCGCCGCGCGCGCGTCCTTCTGCGCTCGCATATCCGCGCGGGTGCCCTGGCGCCCAGCCGCTCGCGGCTCAGGCGAGGTGCTTCGCCACCTCGTCGACGTCGGCCGGGAGCGGGATCGGCGTGTTCGCGAGGGTCGCGTCCACGTCCGGCAGCTTCCGCTCGTGGTAGCCGAGCTTGAACTCGGTGAACTTGAGGCCGCTCGCGGTCGAGACCACGACGACCCGATCGTCGGCGCGGATCGTCCCGCGCTCGCGGAGCGTCCGCGCGCAGGCGATCGCCACGCCGGTGTGCGGGTCCGCGTAGAGACCCGACCGATCCGCGCGCGCGCAGGCGTCGGCGAGCTCTGCCTCGCTCGCCTGCTCGACGACCCCGCCCATCGCCTCGAGCGCGGCCATCGCGCGCGGCGCGCTCACGGGGTTGCCGATCCGGATCGCGCTCGCCTGTGTCGGCTTGGCGACGACCGCAGGGACCTCGTCGCGCCGCCCCGCCTTGAAGGCGAGGTACATCGGGTTGGCGTTCTCCGCCTGGGCGATGCAGAGCCGAGGCAGGCGGTCGACGACGCCGAGCTCCTTCGCCATCGCGAAGCCCTCCCACAGCGCGGCCGAGTTGCCGAGGTTGCCGCTCGGGATGACGACCCAGTCCGGGACCTCCCAGCCGAGCTGCTGCGCGATCTCGATCGCGACGGTCTTCTGTCCCTCGATGCGCAGCGGGTTCATCGAGTTCGCGAGGTACACGAGCCCGCGCGCGGAGAGCTCGCGGACGACGCGCATGCAGCCGTCGAAGTCCGTGTCGAGCGCGAGCACGCGGGCGCCGTGGGAGAGCGGCTGGACCAGCTGGGTCACGCTGACCATGCCGCGCGGCAGGAGCACGACGACCGGGAGCCCTGCGGCCGCGCCGTAGGCCGCGAGGGCGGCCGACGTGTCGCCGGTGCTCGCGCAGGCGATGGCGCGGACGTCGAGCGCGCGCGACCGCACGGCGTGGTTCACCACGCTGACGAGGACCGTCATCCCGAGATCCTTGAACGAGCCCGTGTGCGTGGTGCCGCACTGCTTGACCAGCAGCTCGCCGAAGCCGAGCTCGGTCGCGAGCCGCCGCACGGGCCCGGCCGCGCGCGCCGACGAGACGAGCGGCGTCATCCCTTCGCCGGTCGTGACGATCGCGTCCTCGGGCACCTCGGGGGCGACCCACTCGCGCTTGCTCCAGACGCCGGACGCGCTCGTCGCCGACCAGCGCCGGTCGAAGCGCGCCCGCCACTCCTCGCCCGAGGTCTTCGCGAGCGCCGCCATGTCGTGCCTGACGGCGAGGAGGCCGTCGCACGTCGGGCAGCGGTAGATCGCCTGCGTGAGCGGGTAGCTGCCGTCGCAGCCGCGAAAGCACCGGAAGGTCGCGGAGAGCCCCATGGCCTCCTTGGATAGCAGCTACCGATCCGCGACGCAGCGCAGATACGGCGTGCCCACGGGCGAGGGGCGGCACCGCTCGTCGGTGGCGCAGTCGCCGTCGGTGCAGCAGACCTTCAAGCAGACGCGGAGCTCGCTGTCGCAGTAGCGGGAGAGGCAGTCCGTATCGAGCGCGCAGGCGCCGCCGATCGTCGCCGCGCCGGGCGCGGAGTTCGGCTCGAAGCACCACTTGATGCGGTCGTTGCCGTTCTGGCCGTAGGCGCAGACGTTGTTCGCGAAGCCGAGCGTCGTGCAGTCCGCCGAGCTGCAGCACGGGGGCGTGCAGCGCTGCGTCGGGAACCCGACGCAGTTGTCGTTGCGGCACTCGCTGTTCTGCGTGCAGACCGCGCCGAGGTCCTTGCCGCCTGCGTTCACGGCGCCGCAGGCCCAGACGGTGTGGGTCGCGACGGTCATCACGCGGCAGGTGCTCCCGCTCGTGCACGGGACCGAGTCGCAGCAGCTGTCGGAGCAGCGGCGATTGACGCAGCTCGAGCCTCCGCAGTCGTCGCTCTTGTCGCAGAACTTCGACGCGTCGTTCTGGCAGCGGCCCGTGCAGAGGCCGAAGCGGCAGTCGGCGGCGCTCGCGCACGTCTGTCCGATCGCCGACGCGCCCGACGAGGGGAGCGTGCGGTCGGCCCGCTCCGCGGTCACGCAGTAGTTGCCGCCCGTCGCGGCCGCGTGGCAGACGAACCCGGGGTCGCAGTCGGTCGAGGAGCAGCACGGCTTCGTGCAGATCGGCTTCGAGTTCGCCGGGACGATCCGCGTCGTCAGGATGGTGCTCGTCCCGCACAGGAGCCCTGCGCTGCAGTCGCCGTCGACGACGCACTCTCCGCCGAGCGGGGAGGGGCCGCTCGGGCCGTCACGGTCGGGCGCCGCGTCGATCCCGGGAGACGTGTCCTCGTCGCCCCCGTCGGGCAGCGCGCTCGGCGCCACGCACATGAGCGAGGCCGCGTCGCAGACCATGCCGGAAGGGCAGGACGACGGAGCGTCGCCGGTGCAGCGGTAGTCGGGGACGGCGCTCGGCACGATGAGCGAGCAGCCGACGAGGACGGTGGTCACGGCGCCGACGAAGAGCGCGCGGCGCACGCGAGCCGGCAGCATCAGAACGCACCGCCGACGTAGACGACGCCGCCGGACGTGGCAGGGGACGGGGTGACCGACAGCCGCGCGCCGCGCGATCCCGCCGCGGGGGCGCTCGCGGGCTCCTTCGTCCGTCCGAAGTAGAGCCAGGCGGTCGCGAGGCTGGCGAGGACGCCGACGCCGAGGCTCACGTCCGCGACGATCGCCGCGGTGTGCGCGTCGTTCGCCTTCTGCTGCAGCTCGGTGTACGTCCCGTCGCGGCCCGTCACGAAGCCGTCACCCGGACGCGCGCTCAGCGCGTAGATGCCGACGCCCGCGCCGACGCCCAGCCCGACGGCGGCGATCGCCCCGGCCGTGATCGTGAGCGCGTCGACGCGACCCCGCGCGGTCGGCGCCGCGCGCGGGGTGGTCGGCTCGGCCGGCTCGGCCGGGGGCTCGACCGCCGTCGGGGCGAGAGCCGGCGAGGGGGCGGCGTCCTTCGCGCCCTCGATGCGCTTGATCATCGCCTCGACGCGCGCGCGCTCGGCGGGCGTCACGCCGTCCATCTCGAGGTACGTCTTGAGGTGCGCGATCGCGTCGTCGTACTTGCCGAGGCGCTCGTGCACGATCCCGAGGTTCATGACGAGGTCCTTCGCCTTCGGGTCGAGCCCGCGCGCGACCTCGAGCTCCGCGATGGCCTCGCTGTACTTTCCGGCCTGGTAGAGATCGCGCGCGCGCTGGAAGTGCTCCTGCGCCTTGCGCTGCTCGTCGGTCTGCGGCGTCGCGGCGCTCTCGGACCCGGACGCGCCGGCGCGCGGCTGCGCGAAGGCCGGCGGCGACAACGTCGCCGCGGCCAGGCAAAAGAGCGGTATCCAGGACCCGCGCCTCATGCGCCCGGAACAATAGCGCAGATCGTCGGCGGTCCGCTCGGTTCGCGCGCGTCGTAGGTCATCGAGATCGCGGGGCATACCACGGGGCAAAGCGGGGCGCTCTTATCTCTGCGGCCGGCGCGTGCGGGCGAGCGCCGCGCGGGCCGGGTGTAAGGCCGGCCGAGCCCCGGCGTTTTTCTCTCGCGATGGCAAATTGCGGCAAGAAGGCGGCTCTCGGGGTGGTGGTGGCGCTGCAGCTCGTGACGGCGCTCGTGGGGGAAGCGAAGGCGGACGACGCGACGGTCACGGTCGACGCCCCCGCGCGGTTCGCCGAGCCGCCCCCGGACCAGCTGGTGGCGAGCTCGGGCCGCGCGGGCGGCGCGGCGGGCGGCGTCGTGGCCGACGACGGATTCATCGCACGGGAGCCCGAGCTGCGCCGGTCTCCGTTTCGCCTCACATTGGGGCCCGCCGGGATCACCTCGGGCAAGGGGTTCGGGTTCGGCGTCGGCCTCGGCGCGGACTTCGGGACCGGTTCGGTCGGCGGTCGCCTCGCGGCGTCGTGGCTGCGCGGCGAAGGCAAGAGCGACGGCGGCGCGAGCACGCCGACGGGCGACAGCGTCGGGCACTACTCCGGCGAGATCACGCTCGACTTGCACAAGCGCGGGCCGATCCACCCGATCCTCGGGATGGGGGCGGGCTTCCTCCACGTGAGCCGCCCGGACGCGAGGAGCGGCTTCGCCGGCGTCGGCACGGGGCGCTTCGCGCTCGAGTACGCGCTTGGGCTCGAAGACGCCGATGTCCGCGTCGGCGCGAGCGTCACCGGAGGGATCATCGGGCCTGTCGACAGCGAGGTGAAGGACCTCCGCGCGTACGCGCTCACCGGTGCGCATCTCGCGATCGGTTTCTGAGACACGTCTGCGGTCGCGCTCGGCGGGTCGCGCCCGGCTCTCCCGCGC
>JAHBWA010000106.1 GCA_019637195.1 Labilithrix sp.
ACGATCAGCGGAGCGTCGCCCTTCGTGATCACCTCTTCGTTGACCACGACCTCCTTGATCCCGGAGCGCGACGGCACGTCGTACATGATCTCGAGGAGAGAGCCTTCGAGGATCGCTCGAAGACCGCGAGCGCCGGCGTTGCGAGCGAGCGCCTCGCGGGCGATCGCCGAGAGCGCGGACTTCGTGAACTTCAGCTTCACGCCGTCCATCTCGAAGATCTTCTGGAACTGCTTCACGAGCGCGTTCTTCGGCTTCGTGAGGATGTCGATCAGCGCCTCTTCGTTCAGCTCGTGGAGCGTCGCGATGATCGGCAAGCGACCGATGAACTCGGGGATGAGGCCGAACTTGAGCAGGTCCTCCGGCTCGACGCGCGCGAGCAGCTCGCCGAGCTTGAACTCCTTCTTGCTCTTGATCTCGGCCCCGAAGCCGAGCGTCTGCTGGCCGGTGCGGCGCTGGACGATCTGATCGAGACCGACGAACGCGCCGCCGCAGATGAAGAGGATGTTGGTCGTGTCGACCTGCAGGAAATCCTGCTGCGGGTGCTTGCGTCCACCCTTCGGCGGGACGTTCGCGACCGTCCCCTCGATGATCTTGAGCAGCGCCTGCTGGACGCCCTCGCCGGAGACGTCACGCGTGATGCTCGGGTTGTCGCTCTTGCGGCTGATCTTGTCGATCTCGTCGATGTAGACGATGCCGCGCTGCGCGCGCTCGACGTCGTGGTCGGCGTTCTGCAGGAGCTGGACGATGATGTTCTCGACGTCCTCGCCGACGTAGCCGGCCTCGGTGAGCGTCGTCGCGTCCGCGATCGCGAACGGGACGTGGAGGATCTTCGCGAGGGTCTGCGCGAGGAGCGTCTTGCCAGAGCCCGTGGGGCCGAGGAGCAAGATGTTCGACTTCGAGAGCTCGACGTCGTCGCTCGAGACACGCGAGTCGATGCGCTTGTAGTGGTTGTGCACCGCTACCGCGAGGATCTTCTTCGCCCGGTCCTGCCCGATCACGTAGTCGTCGAGGATCGTCTTGATCTCGGACGGCTTGGGGATCGGGGCAGAGCCGGCGTACGGCTCGTCCTTCTCGACCTCCTCCGCGATGATGTCGTTGCAGAGACCGATGCACTCGTCGCAGATGTAGACCGTAGGTCCTGCGATGAGCTTCTTTACTTCCTTCTGCGACTTGCCGCAGAAGGAGCAGCTCAGATTGCCACTGGTGTGATCGTCTCGCCGCCGCTCCAAGACCCGCCTCGTCTTCCCGGAAGCTTATTCCCGTCCAAGCGTCACCGCAAGCTTGTGGGCTTGCGTGACGAACGGGACCTCCGCTTCATCCTTCGGATGGTGGCGGCTCCACACCGTCGTGGAGACTCGCACCGAAGCGGGGCCGACCGCTGAAGGGTCGACCCCACCCCAACCGCTCTACTTGTCCTTGCTCCCGTCGCTCTTCTTCTTCGGGGGCAGCATGACGTTGTCGATGAGACCGTACTCCTTCGCCGCTGCGGCTCCGAGGTAGAAGTCTCGATCGATGTCCTTGAGGATCTGATCCTTGTTCTTGCCGGTGGCGTTGGTGAGGATGTCGGTCAGCACCTCCTTGAGGTGCCGGATCTCACGCGCCTGGATCTCGATGTCGGAGGCCTGACCACGCGCACCGCCCATCGGCTGGTGGATCATGATCCGCGCGTTCGGCAGGGCGTTTCGCCGCCCCTTCGCGCCGGCGGCGAGGAGCACGGCCGCCATCGACGCGGCCATGCCGAGGCAGGTCGTCGAGACGTCGCAGCGGACGTACTGCATCGTGTCGTGAATCGCGAGACCGCTGGTCACCACGCCGCCGGGGCTGTTGATGTAGACCATGATCTCCTTGTCCGGATCCTCGCTCTCCAGGAAGAGGAACTGAGCGATGATCACGTTCGCCAGCATGTCGTGGATCTCGTCATAGAGAAACACGATGCGGTCCTTGAGCAGGCGGTCGAAGATGCTCCACCCGCGCTCGCCCCGGTGCGTCGTCTCGACGACGTTGGGGATCAAGACGTCCTTGTGGCGCTCGAGCACCTCGAGCGCCTGAGCTCGCGTCTCCGGCCTTTTCATGGGTCAGCCTTCCTTCTTCTCTTCGGACTTCGTCTCTTCGGGCTTCGATGCCGCCGCGGCCGCCTCGGCTTCGGGCTTGGGCGGCTCGCCCTCGGTGATCTTGGACTTCGACTCGATGAAGTCGAGGATCTTGTCCTCCAGGATCATGCCGATCAAGATGTCACGCTTCGACTTCTCGCGATACTCCACGCGCAGCTTCGCGACGTTCTTCCCCGTCTCGGCCGCGAGCTCTTGCATGCCCTTCTCGAGGTCCTCGTCGGTGACCTTGAACTCGTTCTTCCGCGCGATCGCGGCCATGAGCAGGCCCGCGCGGACCTTGCGCTCGGCGTCGGCGTAGATCGCGTGGTGGAGCGCCTCGGCTTGCTCCTTCGAGAAGCGCTGACCCGCGCGGCGGGCCTGCATCACGACCTCTTGCTCCATGATCCGGCACTGCTGGTCCACGAGTGACGGAGGAACGTCACAGGGGTTCAGCTCGTTCAGCTTGGCGACGATTTGCTCGGCGAGCACCGTCTCCGCGCGGTCCTTGAAGGCCTTCTCGAGCTTGGTGTGCACGTCGGCGCGGAGCGCGATCAGCGTGTCGAAGCCGATGTCCTTCGCGAACTCGTCGTCGAGCGCCGGCGGGACGCGCTCCTTGAGATCGGCGATCGTGATGTCGAAGACGCCCTTCTTGCCGCGGAAGTCCTCGCGCGGGTGCTCGGCCGGGAAGGTGTGCTCCGCCGTCGCCTTGCCGCCGTTGTCCTTGCCGATGAGCGCCGCGTCGATCTCCGGGAGCGCCTGCCCCGCGCCGAGCTCGAGCTGAACGCCCTGGCCGCCGCCGTCCTTGACCTCGGTGCCGTCGACCGTGAGCGTGAAGTCGATCGTGACGACGTCGCCCGCCTTCGAGGCGCGCGCCGGCTCGGGCGCCTTCAGCGCGGCGTTGCGCTGGCGGAGCTGCTCGAGCTGCTCGTCGATCGCCGCGTCCGGCACCTCGGCCTTCGGCTTGTAAAGCTCGAAGCCCTCGAACTTGACGTCCTCGATCTCGGGCTGGACCTCGAAGCGCGCCTTGTACGAAAACGCCTTCTTCGGATCGACGCCCTCGCCGGCCTCGACCGACGGCTGGTTCACCGGCGTCAGGTTCTTCTCGGTGAGCACCTTCGGCAGCGTGTCGTTGACGATCGCGTTCGCGACGTCGTTCGCCACTTGCGGTCCGAACATGCGCGAGAGCACGTCACGCGGAGCCTTGCCGGGACGGAACCCTTTGATGTGCGCTTTCTTGCCGAGGTTGACGTAGGCCTTGTCGACTTGAGCCTTCACGGAATCGGCGGGGATCTCCACCGAGAGCTCCATGACGACAGGCGAGATTCGCTGGACGGTGACTTCCACGTGAGTCGCGTCGACCGAAGGTCGACCTCCAATAGAGGGGTTGGGGGATCTCCCCAAGTTGAGGGCGGCCACAATACTTTCTGAGCGTTAGGGGTCAAGGGTCGCGACTCCGCCGACCCGCGCGCTCCAGCCTCCCTAGCCCCTCGGTTGCCGGCTGGCCTCGCGTCCGGCCGAGACCGCGACGCTCACCCCCCGCACCGGCCCGTGAGCGTCGCCGGGATGACGCTCGGCGCCTCAGCCGACGTGACCGTGACGCCCGCGCTCCCGTCCGTCGCCCCGGCGGCAGCGCGGACCGACGGGGGCATGACGCTCCGCCTCGTCGCCGCCTCGTCCGCGCGGGGCGCGCGCCCCCTCGCTCCGGAATTCGAGGGCGACACGCCGCGGCACGCGGGCTGCACCGTGACGGGACATGACCGACGCCGCCGCCTCCGCCACGCTCCCGCCGCCCGACGACTACGCGCGCGCGCTCCAGCGCGAGCGTCTCGACGCGAGCATCCTGAGGTCGCTCGGCGAGCGCCGGGCGTGCCGCGACGCGCGCGGCGTCGCGCCGAGCGGCGCGTGGGACGCCCTCGAGGTCCAGGTCGCGCGCGCGGCGACGCTGCTCTGGGAGGTCTCGACGGCGCCGGTCACCCTCTGCCACGACCTCCTCGCCTACTGCGCGTTTCTCGCGCGGGAGCTCGAGGTCACCGAGCGGCTCGCGCTGAGCCCCGCGGAGGAGTGGTCGCGCCTCGGAGAGCTGGCGCCGCGCGCCATCACCGCGCTCGACGACGTCGGCGCCGAGCTCGCCACGCCGCGCTCCGAGTCCAACCCCGCGACGCGCGCCCTCGCGACCGCGTTCGGGACGATCCGCGCGGAGCTCGCGCGGGCCGTCCCCCACGCCCCCTCGCCCACCGACGGCGCCTGGCGCGAGGCCGCCTGAGGCCCGCGCTCGAGCCGGCAGCGGCTCGGCGGCGTGACCTGCGGGTCGCGGGCGTCCCGCAGAGCCCCGCAAAGAAGAAGGCCCCCGGACGGCCGGCGTCCGGAGGCGGTTTCCCGAGAGGGATCAAGGAAGGATAAGGCGCGCGAGCGCGAGGCCCGCGGCGCGAGCGCCGGCGCGCTCAGTAGTCGTCGTCGTCGTCTTCCTGATCGGGGTCATACTCGTCGACGGTGTCGTCGAAGAGGAGATCCGACCCTTCGAAGGTCGTGTCCTGCATCAAGTCGTCGAGAGAGAAGCCGTACTTGAGGTCAGGCCGGATGGCCTCACGCTCGAACTCAGCCATCGTCCGGTAGCTCTTCGGAACACCGCTCATCGTCGTCCTCCGCGCACAAGAAAGCCGTCAGTCGTCATCGTCATCTCTCGCGGAGCCGTCGCCGCCCTGCGCGGCGCGCGGCGGTCCGCGAGAAGAACCACATGGGCCGAGGAGCCCGCCTGCAGCGGCCGCTTCCGGAAGAAGGCAGCCGCGAGGATGCGGTCGACCCCCGCCTCCTCTTCCTGATCCCCGAACACGTTCGAGAGGGCGTCGCGCATGGTCTCCTCGGTCGACGGCCGCGCAAGAAAGGCCCTTGCAGCAGCGCGTCCTTCGATGTAGCCTACGTTAACCTACATCTGGTCACACCATACTACGTCCGGATGGAGCGTCAAAAAAGCGCCCCCGATTTCACCGCCCGCACGGCGGGCGGGCGCGCGCGGCGAAGCGCACTGCGCGACGGGGGCCTCGGCGGCGGGCGCGCCTGGAAGGACGGGCACGCGAAGCGTTGCGGTCGTCGGTCGCTAGGGTCTAAGAAGGTTGGCGAGCGACGCGCGTCCTCTGGGGACCCCGCCCGCGACCCTTCATGGCAAGAGCGAACGAGCCCGCCGGACCCTGTCGCGTCATCTGCGTCGTCAACCAGAAGGGCGGCGTCGGCAAGACGACGACCGCGGTGAACCTCGCCGCGAGCGTCGCCGCGGCGGAGAAGCGCACGCTGATCGTCGACATGGACCCCCAGGGCAACGCGAGCTCCGGCGTCGGCGTCCGTCCGGGCTCGCGCGAGCGGACGATCTACGACGTCCTCATCGGCGAGGTGTCGATCTCCGACGTGATCGTCGAGACCGAGGTCGCGACGCTCGCCGTCGCGCCCGCGACGCAGGACCTGGTCGCGGCGGAGATCGAGCTCGTCGACGATCCGAAGCGCGCGCTCAAGCTCAAGGCCGCGCTCCAGCCGGTGCTCTCGCGGTTCGACTACGTCTTCATCGACTGCCCGCCCTCGCTCGGCCTCCTCACGCTGAACGCCCTCGCGGCGACCACCTCCGTGCTCGTCCCGCTCCAGTGCGAGTACTTCGCGCTCGAGGGGCTCACGCACCTCATGGCGACGATCGACCGCGTGAAGAACGGGATGAACGACGGCCTCGAGGTCGAGGGCGTCGTCCTCACGATGTTCGATCCACGCAACAACCTCGCGCACCAGGTCGCCGACGAGGTGAAGAAGCACTTCTTCGTCTTCGAGAGCGTGATCCCGCGCAACGTCCGGCTCTCGGAGGCGCCTTCGCACGGCAAGCCGGTCATCCTCTACGACATCTCGTCGAAGGGCGCGCAGGGCTACCTCGCGCTGGCGAAGGAGCTCCTGACGCGACACTCCCGCGCGGGCAAGGCGAAGCCGGCGAAGCGCGCCGGGGGCGCTCGCTGATGGACGCCAAGCGTCGCGCGCTCGGGCGCGGGCTCGACGCCCTGCTCCCGTCGGCGCCGGGGAAGTCGACGCAGGCGTACGGCGACAAGAGCGTCTTCTCCTGCCCGATCGAGAAGCTCGCGCCGCAGAAGGGCCAGCCGCGCCAGTACTTCGCGAAGGACAAGATCGAGGAGCTCTCCGCGTCGATCCGCGAGCACGGCCTGCTCGAGCCGATCGTCGTCCGCCGCGTGTCCGGCCAGGACAAGCTCGAGATCATCGCCGGCGAGCGCCGCTGGCGCGCCTCGCAGAAGGCCGGGCTGCGCGAGGTCCTCGTCGTCGTCAAGGACGTCTCGCCCAAGGCGGCCTTCGAGCTCGCGCTCATCGAGAACGTCCAGCGCGAGGACCTGAACCCGGTGGAGCTCGCGGAGGCGCTCGACCGCCTGACGAAGGAGCACGGTTACACGCAGGAGACGCTCGCCGAGCGGCTCGGTAAGGACCGCACGACGATCGCGAACTCGCTCCGCCTGCTGAAGCTCCCCGCGAGCGTGCGCGCGCGCGTCATCACCGGCGAGCTCACCGAGGGGCACGCGCGGGCGCTGCTCGGCGCGCCGTCGGCGTCGAAGCTCGAGGAGCTCGCCGAGAAGGTCGTGCGCGGGAGGCTCAGCGTCCGCGCCGCGGAGGCCCTCGTCCGCCAGGCGAAGGCGAAGGGGCAGAAGGGCGGCGCCCCCGAGCGCGGCAAGACGGCGCCCGGGAAGTCGGCGTCGGTCCGCGACCTCGAGACGCGGCTCACGCGCACCGCGGGGACGAAGGTGCTCCTGAAGCAGGACACCAAGAACGACAAGAAGGGCGAGATCACGATCCCGTACGAGGACCTCGACCACCTCGACCGGATCCTCGCGCGCGTCTTCCGCTTCAGCTGAAGCGCCGCCACGCGGCGCGCTCGCGCGCGGCGCGTGAACGCGGCCGCGCATCGAGATCGAGACGCGGCCGGATCTCGAGTAGGCTGCCGCCGATGAGCGCCACGATCCTCGACGGGAAGAAGCTTGCGGAGTCCGTACGCGCGGAGGTCGCCGCCGGCGTCTCCCGCTTCGTCGCCGAGCACGGCAGGCCCCCCGGCCTCGAGGTCGTCCTCGTCGGCGAAGATCCCGCGAGCCAGGTCTACACGCGCAACAAGGAGAAGGCGTCGAACGAGGTGGGCATCCGCGGCAAGCTCCACACGCTGCCGGCGTCGACGACCGAGGCCGAGCTGCTCGCGCTGCTCGACCGGCTCAACGAGGACGACACGGTCGACGGGATCCTCGTCCAGCTCCCCCTCCCCTCGCAGATCCAGGAGCAGAAGGTCCTCGACGCCATCCGCGCGGACAAGGACGTCGACGGGTTCCACCCGGTGAACGCGGGGCTGCTCGCGTCGGGGCGCTCGGGGCTCGTGCCCTGCACGCCGCGGGGGTGCATGAAGCTCATCGCGCTCGCCGGGACCAAGCTCGAAGGGACGCGGGCCGTGGTCGTCGGCCGGTCGAACATCGTCGGCAAGCCGATGGCGCAGCTGCTGCTCGGCGCCAACGCGACGGTCACGCTCGCCCACTCGCGCACGAAGGATCTCGCCGCGCGCTGCCGCGAGGCGGACGTCCTCGTCGTCGCCGTCGGCCGCGCCGAGCTCGTGCGAGGCGAATGGATCAAGCCGGGCGCGACGGTGATCGACGTCGGGATGAACCGCGTCACGCTGCCGGAGGGCGCGCCGGGCGGGAAGACCTCGAAGCTCGTCGGCGACGTCGCCTTCGAGGAGGCCGCCCAGGTCGCGGGCGCGATCACCCCCGTGCCGGGCGGCGTCGGCCCGATGACCATCGCGTGCCTCCTCGAGAACACGCTCCTCGCCGCCAAGCAGCGCCTCGCCAGGCGCGGCTGAGCGCCCGGCGAGGGGCCCGCGCCGTGATCGCGAGCCCGCGCGCGGCGCGGACGCGTCAGGTCATCTCGTTCATCGGCCGCAGGATCACGTTCACCACGCGCGAGCGACCTCGCGGAAGGACGGCGAGCACGACGGCCTCGGCGACGTCCTCGGCCGCGGAGAAGCCCTTCATGTTGGCGCCGTCGTAGGTGCGCCCGTCGCCGATCGCGAAGTGCGTCTCGACGCCGCCGGGGCAGACGAGGCTCACCTTGATGTTCTTGTCGTAAAACTCGCGGTCGAGCGACTGCGAGAGCGCCACCTGCGCGAACTTCGAC
This sequence comes from Labilithrix sp., assembly GCA_019637195.1. Taxonomy (GTDB): domain Bacteria; phylum Myxococcota_A; class Polyangia; order Polyangiales; family Polyangiaceae; genus Labilithrix. The sequence continues at coordinate 8,274 of JAHBWA010000106.1, forward strand.
ATGCAGTAGATGCCCTCGTTCGGGTAGCCCTGGAGCCCCGCGACGCTCGACACGTTGACGATGTTGCCGCCGCCCTGCTTCAGCATGTGCGGGATCGCCTCCTTGCAGAAGAGCCACGTCGACTTCGCGTTCGTCGTCATGATCCGGTCGTAGTCCTCCTCGGTCCAGTCGAGGAAGGGCCGGTAGCCGCCGACGCCGGCGTTGTTGACGAGGATGTCGATCCGCCCGAACGCGTCGATCGCGCTCTTCACGACGCCCGCGACGTCGGCCGCCTTCGTGACGTCGCCGGCGAAGGTCTTCGCCTTGCCCCCCGCGGCGGTGACCGCCTTCTCGAGCTCCGCGAGATCCTTCGTGTTGCGGGCCGTACCGACGATCGTGGCGCCCTCGGCGGCGAGCGCGAGGCAGCTCGCGTAGCCGATGCCGCGGCTGGCTCCAGTGACGAGGGCGATCTTGTCCTTCAGGCGCATCGTGAGCTCCTTGTGAGAAGGCACGCAGCCTACACGATCGGCGCGGCCGCACGAGCGGCGGCGAGCCCCGGGCCGGCGGCGCGGGACGTCAGCGCCGCGACCGAGCGTGCCGGAGGCGATCGACGGCGACGGCCAGCACGATGATCGCGCCGGTCGCGATCTCCTGCGTCCAGCTCGGCATCCCCCGGTGAACGGCGCCGGTCTTGATCACGGTCATGAGGAGCGCACCCAACACCGAGCCGATGACGCTGCCCTCTCCGCCGGCGAGCGACCCGCCGCCGATGACGACCGCCGCGATGACGTCGAGCTCGAGCCCGATCGAGTCGGTTGGATCTCCGACGGTGAGCGTCGACAGCTCCATCACCCCGGCCACGCCGAAGAGCAGGCTCGAGAGCATGTAGACGAGGATCTTCACCCGCGCTGGGTCGATCCCGCAGAGGCGCGCCGCGGCCTCGTTGCTGCCGACCGCGAAGACGTGACGACCGAACCGCGTGTAGCCGAGCAAGAGCGCGACGGCGAGCGCGAGCGCGAGCGCGATCCAGAGCCCTGGGGCCGAGAGATCGGCGGAGAGGAGCTGCTCGAGCCCCCCGGTGTCGCAGTCGATCTTCTGCTCGTCCGCCAGGCCCTTCGCCGCGCCGCGGAGGATGGTCATCGCGCCGAGCGTGACGACGAACGGCATCATCTTGAAGCGCCCGACGAGCGCGCCGATCGACGCGCCGACGAGCGCGGCAACGGCGAGCGCCCCCAGCACGGCGACGGCGGGGCTGTGACCGCTCCGGAGGAGGCGCGCGACGAGCACCGTCGTCAGCGCGACGAGCGAGCCGGCCGACAGGTCGATGCCGCCCGTCACGATCACCATCGTCATCCCGAGCGCGCAGATCGCGACCACGACGGTCTGCCGCGCCATCGTCAGGAGGTTCTGCGTCCGGAGGAACGTGTCGGGCGTCATGACCGCGAAGACGGCGTAGACGACGAGGACCGCGACGAGCGGCCCGAGCCACGCGGGGCGCCGGTCGCCGAGGAGCGCGCGGAGGCTCACGACGACGCCTCCAGGAGCAGCGTCTCTTCCGTCCACTCCGACGCGGGCCGGGCCGCGCCGAGCTCTCCGCGGCGGAGCACGGCGATGCGGTCGCAGGTCGAGACGAGCTCGTCGAGCTGGCTGGACACGAGGACGATCCCCTTCCCTCTCTGCGCGAGCTCGCGCACGAGCGCGAGCACCTGCGCCTTGCTGGCGATGTCGATGCCGCGCGTCGGCTCGTCGATCAACAGCACGTCGTAGTCCTCACGCAGGAGGCGCGCGAGCTGCACCTTCTGCTGGTTGCCGCCGGAGAGCTCGCCCGCCGCTTGCGCGGGTCCGCTCGCCTTGATCGAGAGCTCGGCGATCCACCGCGCGCCGTCGGCGAGGAGCGCGCCCGGGCGCGACACGAACGTCCCGCGGCGCGAGAGCGTCACGTTCTCCGCGATCGATCGCGCCAGCATGAGACCCTCGCCGCCGCGGTCTTCACTGAGCAACCCGACGCCCCTCTCGGCGCGGACGCGGACCGTACCCTTCCCCCGCGCGTCGAGGCCGGCGATCATGCGGAGCAGCTCCGTGCGGCCGGAGCCGACGAGCCCGGCGATCCCGAGGACCTCGCCGCGACGGAGGACGAACGTGGCCGAGCGCGGGCGCTCGAGCCCGCCGAGCGCCTCCACGTCGAGGACGACGCTCTCTTCGCGGCGCTCCCCGGCGCGAGGAGCCTGGCGCGGCTCGTCGCGCGCCGCCTCGAGCTCCCGTCCGAGCATCTCGCGGACGATCTGCTCGGCCGGCGTGACCTTCGGATCCCCCTCGCCCTGGACCTTGCCGTCGCGGAGGACCGTGTAGCGATCGGCGTGGGCGCGCACGTCGCCGAGGAAGTGCGTCACCAGGACGACCGCGAGGCCCGCCGCCTTGAGCGCGTGGACGCGCGTGAAGAGGCGCGCGGCGTCGTCCTGGCCGAGGCTCGCGGTCGGCTCGTCGAGCACGAGCACCTTGGCGGAGGGCCCGTGCTGCGAGCTCGCGTCCGCCGCGGCGCCCCCCTGGGCGAGCGCCCGGGCGATCTCGACGAGCTGCTGGTCGGCGACGCTGAGGCTCCCGGCGCGGACGTCGAGCGGGATCCGGCGGCCGACGCCGGTGACGAGCCCGAGCGCCCGCTCGGCGATCGCCCGCGCCGCGCCGCGCCGGACGAAGCCGGCGCGCGCCGGCTCGAGGCCGAGGACGACGTTCTCGAGGACGGTCATGTGCGGGCAGAGCGTCCGCTCCTGCGGCACCATCACCACGCCCGCGCGCTGCGCCGCGCCGGGCGCGGCCGGCGCGTACGGCTCGCCGGCGAGCTTCATCCGGCAACGATCGGCCGACTCGGCGCCGAGCAGGATGCGCATCAGGGTGCTCTTGCCGGCGCCGTTCTCGCCGAGGAGCGCGTGGATCTCGCCCTGACGAACGCTCAAGTCGACGCCTCGCAGCACCGCGACGGCGCCGAACGCCTTCTCCACGCCGGCGATCTCCAAGACGGGCGGCGCGGGTGCCGCCGACGACGCCCGCGACGAGGTGGGACCGGACGGGCTCGTCACTCCCCGAGCCACGGCTTGAGATCGGGCGACATGATCGCCTTCACCGCGGGATCGTCGAGGCTCTCCTTTTCGACGAGGCGCGCGCCGGTGTCGATGCGCTTCTCGACCGGCTTGCCGCGCAGGTGCTCGGTCATCGTCTTGACGGCGAGGTAGCCCATGTTGAACGGGTCCTGCACGACGAGGCCGTCGATGTCGCCGTCCTTGAGCGCCGCGACGAGCTTGTCCGACGAGTCGAAGCCGTAGAACTTCACCTTCTTGTTCGCGCCCGACTTCTTCAGGGCCTGGAGCATGCCGAAGGTCGTCGACTCGTTCGGCGTGAAGATGCCGTCCACGGCGCCGGCCCCGGCCTTGTGCGCGACGAGCAGGCTCTCGGCCTTCTGGAACGCGCTCTCGGTCGTCGCGCCGCCGTACTGGTTGTCGCTCACCAGCTCGAGCCCCGGCTTGCCCTTGATGCCGTCGAGGAACCCCTTCTCGCGGTTCTGCGTGCTCGCCGAGCCCTCCTGGTAGCGGAGGACGATGACGTTTCGCTTGCCGGCCGTCGCCGCGGCGCCGCCCGCCGCGAGCTTCGCGGCCATGCCGTCGGCGGCGAGCTTGCCGGCCGCCTGGTTGTCGGTCGCGACGAAGCTCACGTGCTGATCGCCCTGGAGGTCCGAGTCGAACACCACGACGGGGATCTTCGCCTGCGCGGCGGCCTTCACCGGGGCGCGCAGGGCGCTGTCGTTGAGCGGCGCGAGGACGATGCCGGAGACCCCCTGCGCGACGAACGTGTTGACGACGTCGATCTGCGCCTTGAGGTCGTCTTCCTTGAGCGGGCCCTTCCAGACGATGTCGACGTCGAGCTCCCGCGAGGCCTTCACGGCGCCGGCGTGGACGCTCTTCCAGAACTCGTGCGTCGTGCCCTTCGGGACGACGGCGATCTTGAGCCGCTTGGCGCCTGTCGCGGCCCCGCCCCCGCCGGCGGGAGCGGCCTTCGACGAGTCCTTGCAGGCGACGACGGCCAGCGCGGCGATCCCGACGAGGAGCGCCCGGCGACGGAGGACGGCCGGCATCTTCATCGGGCGCGATCCTAACACCGGACGGCGCGGCGGGCGCTCTCTCGTCCTCGACGCGCCGTCAGTTGCCGCCGGCCGGGTTCAGGACGATGACCTTCACCGGGAGGGTCGTCGTCTCCTCGCCGCGCACGACCGTGACCTTCACGGTGTCGTCGGGCTTGCGCGCGTCGAGCACGGTGTAGAGATCGTCGAAGGTCTCGACGCGCGCGTCGTCGACGCCCACGATGATGTCGCCGAGCGTGATACCGCGGTCGGTCCGGGTGATCCCGCGCATGCCGGCCTTCGCGGCCGGGCTGTCCGGCGGGACGGCGAGCACGACCACGCCGCGCAGGCCGAGGCGGCGCTCGAGCTTCTGCATCGGGTCGATGCCGATCCCGAGGCCGAGCTGCTCGGCGCGCCCCGTCTTGATGATCTGCGGCACGATGCGCTGGATGGTCGCGACCGGGACCGCGAAGCCGATGCCCGCCGACGCGCCCGACTTGCTGTAGATCATCGTGTTCATCCCGATGAGCTGTCCGGTCGAGTCGAGGAGCGGACCGCCCGAGTTGCCGGGGTTGATCGCCGCGTCGGTCTGGATCATGTCGCGAATGCTGACGCCGCCGGCCCCCTGAACCTGGCGCCCGAGCGCGCTGATCACGCCGGTGGTGAGCGTGTGGTCGAGGCCGAACGGATTGCCGATGGCGACGACCTTCTGACCGACCTCGAGCTGCGTCGCCTTCGCGACCTTGATGGGCGCGAGCAGCTTCGACGGCGCCTCGACCTTGAGCACCGCGATGTCCTTGCGCGGCTCGAGCCCGACGACCTTCGCCTCGAGCTCCTGCTGATCGTGGAACGTGACCGTCAGCGATCGCGCGCCCTCGACCACGTGGTAATTCGTGACGATGTGTCCTGCCTCGTCCCAGACGAAGCCCGAGCCCGAGCCCGCTGGGACCTCCTGCGCGACGCCGGCGAAGTAATCGACGACCACCCTGCGCTGCGTGACGAAGACCGTCGACGGCGCGCACGTCTTGAAGACGCCGATCGTGTTCCGTTCGTCCTCGGTCCGCGCGCCCGGCGAGAGCGGCGGGACCGGCGGCGGCGTCGCGCTCGCCTGCCCCGGGGTCGCGGTGGTCACGGTCGCGTCGGGCGTCGGCTGGGTCTTCTTGCAGCCGAGGCTGACCGCGCCGCCGAGCGCGACCGCGACCGCGAGCGCGACCGACGAGGACGTGAGAGCGAGGGGCGTGGAGGAGCGTGCGTCGTGAGGCATGAGCGCGCCGCACCTTAGCAGACGGGGCTTTCACGGCGCGACGAGCGTGCGGTGTCGACGAACGTTGCGTTCGGCGACACCGTGCCGAGCGGACCCCTCGGGCGCGTTCGGTCCGGCCGCACGCGCGGACGCGCTCGCGGCCGCAAAAGCAGCCCCACCGAGGTTGCACGTAAGGTGATCAGCACCTAGGGTTCCCCTGTGCGCCCCGAAATCAAATCGCTCGCTTCCGCGCTGCTCGCCGTCTTCCCGCTCGGGGTGCTCTCCGTCGCCTGCAATCCGTCGGGCTCGTCGTCCGAGCGCAACGAGCGCTGGGCCACGACCGAGAACACCAACGTCGCGATCGACTGGGACAAGATCAACGAGGCCTACAAGCTCGCCGAGGGGCCGGAGGACTTCGAGCGTCGCGTCAACGAGATCTACACGGGCCACGAGATCGTCTCTGTCTCGGTCGCCGACCTCGACGAGAAGACCCAGGTCGTCACCGGGTTCTTCGACAAGAACACGAACGGCAAGGTCGACGAGGACGAGAAGATCTTCACGATCCGCCGCGAGCTCACCAGCGCGAGCGAGGCGCGGTACCAGACGGTCGGCTACGGCCCGTACTACGGCTACCACTCGCCGTTCCTCGGCATCGCCTCGGGCATGCTGATGGGCTCGATGATGTCGCGGATGTTCTCGCCCGGCTACGCGCCGATGTACCAGCAGCCGTACACGACCTCCGGGACGCGCGCCGCCGATCTGCGGCAGACCCGCTCGAGCTACCGCGCCGCGAACCCGGGCAAGTTTCAGAAGTCGCAGAGCGGCCGCACGTACGACCGCCCCGCGACCAAGTCGCGCACGGCGCCGGCCGGCGGCTCGCGAGGCTTCCGCGGAGGCGGCAAGTTCGGGGTGGCCACGAGGGGGCGGGCCGTCCGCCTCGACGCGTAGCGGCTCCTTTCGTGGTCGCGACCATCGCGGAGGTGCCATTCCACGAGCGGCCCGTGCTCGAGCTGCTGAACCTCACCGGCGAGCGGCAGGCGCCGGACCCCGACTACACGGGGTACGGCTGGGCTCGCGTCCCGCGGCTGTGGCTCGCCGAGCACGGCGCGCCGCCCCGCGCCGTCGACGACGGCCTCCTGCTCGCGCTCCATTGTCCCGACGACGGAGAGCCGCTGGCAGACGACATCGAGCTCTACTTCGAGCTCCCGGGCGCGGGGCCCGTCACCGTCCTCGCGTCGCGGTTCTTCGCGGTCTGGCTGCCGCGGATGCCCGGCGACGCGGCCGCGATCGTGCTCGCGTTGTGCAACCCGCACGGGAGTCACCTCGCGACGCCGCCGGCGACGCGCCTCCCCGTCCACTACGCGCTCGGTGAAGTGGAGAGCTGGCAGTCTCGCGACGACGGTCGGATCGAGCTCCGCGCTCCGCGCTGGCACCGAGCCCGGCCTACCACCACCGAACGAGCGGAGAGTTAGTCGTGGAACGCACCTTCGAGCGCCGGCCCGGCACCGCCATCGACGACGAGACGAAGCACACGTACGTCGCGCTCTGGCTCCTCAAGAAGCTCGACCTCACCCCCGAGGACGGCGGGATGAGCTTCCCCGTGTCGCTACCGGCGGAGCTATCGCCGCTCGACGAGCCGCTGCAGCAGCTCGCGGTGGACGAGCTGGTCCAGATCAACCTGAAGACGGGGCGCTACGATCTGACGAAGCGCGGGATCGCGTACCTCGGGCAGGTGATCGACGAAGCGTCCGACATGGTCGACGAGCTCGACGACCTCGAGACCGAAGAGGCGATCGCCGAGCTCCGCGCCCGCGGGCGAGACGTCTTCCGCGCCCGGTACCTCTGGGGCTGGTTCGACGGCGAGTTCGACGATCTCGTGCTGTGGCAAGAGCAGCGGGGCATTCGGCCCGTCGAGCGCCTCTGGGCGTTCTACCTGACCGGCGACGATCTGTGGAACGAGCTGGCGCGCGAGCTCGAGGAGTCCGCGGGGTAGGCGGTCGGCCCGGCGACGCGCGCGCTCACGGCGTGGCGGCGCGCCCCGGCGCCGCCGAGCGGGCTACTCCGCCTGCATGAACGGGTAGCCGACCGCGACCGGCGGGACGAGCGTCTCCTTGAGGACGCGCGGGCTCGCCCAGCGAAGGAGGTTGTACGCGCTGCCGGCCTTGTCGTTCGTGCCCGAGGCGCGCGCCCCGCCGAAGGGCTGCTGTCCGACGACCGCGCCGGTCGGCTTGTCGTTCACGTAGATGTTGCCGGCCGCCTGGCGGAGCCGCGTCACCGCCTCTGCGACGGCCGCGCGATCGCGCGCGAAGACGGCCCCCGTGAGCCCGTACGGGCTCGTGCGATCGACGAGGTCGAGCGCGTCCGCCACGCCGGTCTTCGAGGCGTCGTCGTAGACGTTCACCGCCAGGACGGGGCCGAAGAGCTCCTCGGCGAACACCGGGTGCGCGCCGTCGTCGATCTCGACGAGCGTGGGGCCGCAGAACCAGCCGCGCTCGCGCGACCAGCCGTCGCCCGTGAGGACCTTCGCCTTCGGATCGCCGGCGAGGCGCTGCCGCCAGCCGTCGAGGCGCGTCCACGCGCGCTCGTTGATGACGGCGCCCATGAAGTTTCGGAAGTCGACGACGTCGCCCATGCGGATCGTCTTGATGTGGTCGACGGCGAGGTCGCGGACCTTCGGCCAGATCGATCGGGGGATGTAGGCGCGGGACGCCGCCGAGCACTTCTGCCCCTGGAACTCGAAGGCGCCGCGCACGAGCGCGACGGCGAGCGCCTCGATCTCCGCCGACGGGTGCGCGAAGACGAAGTCCTTGCCGCCCGTCTCACCCACGATGCGCGGGTAGCTCCGGTAGCCGGCGATGTTCTCGCCGACGCCGCGCCAGAGCGACTGGAAGACCTTGGTCGACCCCGTGAAGTGGATGCCGGCGAGATCACGGTGACGGAGGCAGACCTCCGAGACCTTGGCGCCGTCGCCGTGGACGACGTTGATGACGCCCTTCGGCAGGCCCGCGGCCTCGAAGAGGCGCATCGTGTGGTAGGCCGCGAGCGCCTGGTTCTCGGCGGGCTTCCAGACGACGACGTTGCCCATCAGCGCGCACACGGCCGGCAGGTTGCCGGCGATCGCGGTGAAGTTGAACGGCGTGACCGCGAGGATGAAGCCCTCGAGCGGACGAAGCTCGAGCGTGTTCAGCGTCCCGGGCGGCGAGATCGGCTGCTCGAGCAGCCGCGACGCGAACGCGACGTTGAAGCGGAGGAAGTCGACGAGCTCGCACGCCGCGTCGATCTCCGCCTGGAACGCGGTCTTGCTCTGCCCGAGCATCGTCGCCGCGTTGAGCGTCTGCCGCCACGGGCCAGCGAGCATGTCGGCGGCGCGCAAGAAGACGCGCGATCGCTCCTCGAACGACGCCGCGCCCCACGCCGGCGCGGCCGCGAGCGCGGCGCCGATCGCCTTCTCCGTGACGGCGTGGCCTCCGTCGTGCGCCGTCGCGAGCACGAGCGAATGGTCGTGCGGGGCCTTGACCTCGAACGCCGCGCCGTCGCGGAGCTCGCCGCCGCCGACCACGTGGGGGATGTCCGGACGCTCCTTCGCCATCGCGGCAAGCGCGGCCTTGAGCGTCGTCCGCTCGGGGCTGTCCGGGGCGTACGAGAGGACGGGCTCGTTCGGGGGAAGCGGCTTCGGCGTGGGCAGATCCAGCATCGGCGCGGACCCTAGTCCGGGCGTGACCTCGTGCGAAGCGGGACCGACCATCCGCGACCGCGCCGGTGCGACATTTCTCGTGGGATGGCCGTTTGCTTCTTTGGCCTCCTGCGTTATGTCGAGCGCACAAGCCCATGGCCCGCATCTTCCGAAAGCTCCCCAGCGCCGGCGAGTCCGTCGCCATCGCCTTCTCCGGCGGCCTCGACACCCGCTGCGCCGTCGCCTGGCTCAAGAACAAGGGCCTCCTGGTCCACGCGTACACCGCCGACCTCGCCCAGCCCGACGAGCGCGACGTCCGCGACATCCCGAAGGAGGCGCTCCGTCACGGCGCCGTCGGAGCGCGCCTCCTCGACTGCCGCGAGGCGCTCGCGAAGGAGGGCGTCATCGCGCTGCAATGCGGGGCGTTCCACCTCACGACCGCGGGTCGCAAGTACTACAACACGACGCCGCTCGGCCGCGCCGTGACCGCGACCGCGATCGTCCGCGCGATGCGCGAGGACAAGGTCAGCATCTTCGGCGACGGCAGCACGCACAAGGGCAACGACATCCACCGGTTCTACAGGTACGGCGTGCTCGTCCAGCCGGAGCTCCGCGTCTACAAGCCCTGGCTCGACGCGGCGTTCGTCGGCGAGCTCGGCGGCCGCGCGGAGATGAGCGCCTACCTCGAGAAGGAGGGGCTCCCCTACTCGATGAAGGCCGAGAAGGCCTACAGCACCGACAGCAACATGCTCGGCGCGACGCACGAGGCGAAGGACCTCGAGCGCCTCGACGTCGGCGTCGACATCGTCGATCCGATCATGGGCGTCGCTTCGTGGCGGAGCGACGTCGCGATCGCGCCCGAGCGCGTCCGCCTTCATTTCGAGCGCGGCGTCCCGGTCGGCGTGAACGACGTCAAGTTCGGCTCGCTCGCCGACGCGATCCTCCAGGCGAACGCCATCGGCGGGCGGCACGGCCTCGGCGTGAGCGACCAGATCGAGAACCGCGTCATCGAGGCGAAGAGCCGCGGGATCTACGAGGCGCCCGGCATGGCGCTCCTCCACATCGCGTACGAGCGCATCCTCAGCGCGATCCACAACGAGAACACCATCGAGCAGTACGCGAACCTCGGGCGCCGCCTCGGCCGCCTCCTCTACGAGGGCCGCTGGTACGATCCGGAGGCGTACGTGCTCAAGCAGGCGCTCGTCCGCGGCGTCGCCATGCACGTGACCGGCTCCGTCGAGATCGAGCTGCGGCGCGGCGACGACTACTCGCTCGTCGACACGAAGGCCGTCGCGGCGACGTACGACGCGCACAAACTCTCGATGGAGCGGACGGAGTCCGCGTTCACGCCCGAAGACCGCATCGGCGCGCTCGAGATGCAGTCGATCAGCGTCCTCGACAGCCGCGCGCTCTCGCTCCACCTCGCCGAGGTGAACAAGACGAGCGAGCCGCTCGCTCTGGACGTCGAGCTCTGAGCGCGATCGAGCCGCGGCGGATGGACACCCTCACCGATCCGCTCCCGTCGCGCGTCGCGCGCGCAGCGTCCGGCGTCGCGCGCGCAGCATCCGGCGCGCAGGCCGCGCCCTCCCCGTCGCGCGTCGCTGCGATGCTCGTCGTCGTCGGCGCCAGCGCCGTCGCTTGCGCGCCGTCGTCACGGCCGGAGCCGGCGCCGCCGGCCGACGCGCCTCACGAGAACAACGCGGCGGCAGCGATCCACGAGCCCGCCCCGGCGCCGGACGCTAGCGGGGCCGACGAGCGCCCCCTCGACGCGAGCGCGGACGTCGCGACGACGGCCCCGGCGAGCGCCGCGGCTCCGCCAGACGCGGGCCGCGCGGCGACCGTCGACGGCGCCGCGGCCGCCGGCGCCGACGCGAACGTCAAGATCGTCACGATCGGGATGCACGTCGCGGGCGGCCCGTACGACGAGCCCACCAAGGTCCCCTTCAAGAAGGCCGTGGAGCCGCGCTTCCCCGAGATCGCCCAGTGCTGGGCGCAGCACGTGTCCAAGCCGCCGAAGCAGGCGGACTTCGGCGTCGACTTGCTGATCGAGGCGGCGGGCGGCAAACCCAAGGTGTCGAACCCGCGCTCCTCGCTCGACAAGAGCGAGACGGAGGGCTTCACCGCGTGCGTCGTCGGGATCTTCGAGAGCGTCGAGTTCGCGAAGCTCGTCGGCCGCGGGCGCACCGGCGTCAGCTACTCGCTCCGCTTCACGCGCCGCTGACCGCGCGCGACGGGCGGGCGGCCTCGCGCGCCGCGGAGCGCTCCCGAGGCGGCGGGGGACCACGATTTTCAGGCGCTCGCGGCGCGAATTCAGAATCCGCGACCGCTCGCGAGAGCGTCACGCGCGCCGTCAGGCGCTCGCGGAGCGCCGCGACCCGTACGAAGCGACCGATCATGGTCGACTCGCGCGCGAGGCTCCGCAGAATCATGTGCCTTTCGTCGCCGGACGCGGGCTCGCCGGCCTCGGAGCGCGCGCGTACGCGGCGTGCGCGCCGACGGCACACCGTGTGCTGTCCGCGGCTGTTCGATGATCGACCACGACGACGTCCGCTTCTCGAGCTTCACGCGCGACCTCGCCCGGCGCCATCGCCGCCCCCGCTCGTACCCGCCGGCCCCGGTGCGCGCCGACGCGCTCGAGCAGCTCTGCGGCGGGTCGATCGTCCCGGCGAGCATGCTCCCCCTCCCGCAGTGGCCGGACGACGCGTCCTCGCCCGATCTCGAGAGCGAAGCGAGCTGACGGCCCGGCGTCGACGCGATCGCGCGCGCGGGATCACCGCGAACGCGCGTGCGATCCGGCGAGCGCGCGGACTTCAGCGCGAACGCGCCCGGACCAGCTGAAAGTAGCGGTGCGCGATCCCGCTCGCGCGCGCGGCGTGGGTGACGTTGCCGTTGTGGCGCGCGAGCAGCTCGTCGACGTAGCGACGCTCGAACTCCGCGAGCACGCGCTGGCGCGCCTCGGTGAACGGGAGCTGCTCGCCGACCATGTTGCCGACGTAGTCGTCGGCCGGCGGCCGCAACGTCGCGGGGGCGTTCGCGGCGCTCGCCTGGTCCGTCTCGACGCCGAGCACGGTGCGGCCGAGCGAGACCGTCTCGCCGCCGTAGAGGCGCGCCTCGCGGACGAGCACGCCGTTGACGCGCGTGCCGTTCGTCGAGCCGAGATCGACGAGGAGGATGTGCGTCGCCGTCGCCGTGAGCGCGACGTGCCTGCGCGACACGTGCGGATCGCGCAGCTGAATCGCGCACGAGCTGGCCTGGCCGAGGACGGCGTGCGGCGGGCTGGTCGGATCGAGCACCAGGACGCTCCCGACGTCGGGTCCCGCGACGACGCGCAGCGCAAACGACGTACGCGGCAGCGCCGCCGCCGACACGACCGGAAGATCCAGGGTCTCGTCGGAGTCCCCTCGGGTGACGATGGCCGTACGGTGCATACCCCCCCCGGAGCAAGGCCGGTGCCGCGCCGAGCGGCGATCCCGAGCTGGATCCAGCGGTTGCTTGCGAATCAACAGGCGTCACGGCCTCGCGGCGGGATCCGCGACGCGCCGACCGGTGGATCCAGATCATGCCCCCTCACCGCGCTCGCTGCGCGACGCGAGCCCGCGTCGACCGGCCCGGACGCCCCGCCCGGACACGCCGGCCCAGCCGAGCGCCGGCCCGCCGGGACGACCCGGGCGCCGCGCTCACCGGAACAGGCCCGCGCCGATGCTCCAGCCGAAGTAGTCGCGAGCGCCGTCGACCGCGAGGCTGACACGGAAGAGCGTGTCCTCGTCGAAGAGCCCGAACATCGACCAGCGGAGGACGCGCACCGCGACGCCGCCGGTGCCGTGCAGGCGCGTCTCTCCCCCGCGGTAGCGCGTCGGCTCGAGGTACGAGCCCGCGCGGAGCACGAGCCAGTTCGGGATCACCTCGGCCTCGGCGCCGGCGCGCAGCGTCACGACCGTGCGTTCGCCCGAGCGATCGACCGTCTGCGAGAGCATCGACTCGACGCCGACGGCGTTCTTCACCGGGCCGCTGACGAGCGCGGACGCCGCGAGCAGCACGCGCTGCCGCGGGATCTGGGCGTACTCCGCCTTGATGCGCCGCCGGGCGCCGAGGTAATGCGGCTCGGGCTGCCCGTTCTTGCTCCGGCGCCAGCGCTCGGTGTCCTCCTTCGGGACGCGCTCCTCGTCGTGCCACGGGATGTTGAACGGGCGCTTCCACAGCTGCACGGAGACGCCGGCCTCGACCTCCCACGGGAGCTCGACGCGCTGGGGCAGGAACACGTTGCCGACGACGCGATCGCCCTCGGCGTTCTCCGAGATCCGCCCCTCGTCGTTCACGATGGGCATCTGCGGCGAGCGCGCGGCGCCGCCCACGCGCAGCGGGAGATCGTGAGGCACCCAGAGCGCACCCGCTTGCAGCCCCGCCGTGTTCGAGTTGATGAGGAGGCGCTCGTTGTCGACGGTGCCGCCGACGACGCCCGTGTTGCCGATCCCGTAGAAGCCCGTGAGGCGGAGCCCGCCGCCCAGGTGAAGCTGATCCTCGAGGAAGCCGTACGACACGACCGGCTCGATCCGGACGAGGCGCGCGGTCACGCTGGCGATGACCTCGTTCGAGTTCGGCAGGGGCACGGGCGTCCCGGGGACGCCCAGCTCGTACTGCTGGAACGCGGCGATCATTCCGAAGCCGAGCTTGTCGTGCTGGAGCAGCCCGCCGAACGTCAGCCAGACGAACTTGTCGTAAGTGAAGCCGACCTTGCCGTTGTTGTCGAAGTCGGTGCCCGTGACCGACGCCGGGAGCGTCAAGCCCGCGGTGAGGTCGTAGTCGTCGCGCGTCGTCGAGAAGGGAGGTCGGAGCGACGCGCTCGCCGGGTTGAACGGGATCCCCTCGGTCCCCTCGGCGATCGCCGTGTAGGCGCCGCCGAGGGCCGTGATCCGCGTCGTCGCCAGGACGGGCCCCTGGAAGAGGTCCACCGTGTACTGGCTCGTCTGGATCCGCGATCCCTGCGGCCCGAGCGGTCCGCCCGCCTCCGCTTCCCCGCCGCACACGAGCACGACGCCGGCGGCGAAGAGCGCCAGGGGCCTCGAGGAGACGGCTCCTTCGCGAGCTCCCCCCTCACGAACCGACCGCGCCACGCGCGGCAGGATACCCGGATCCGCGCGGCGCGGGTCCGCGGAAGCGCACGCTCGGAGGGCCGACGCAAAGAGGGTCGCCCGACCGAGGCCGGCCGACGGTCAGCGCAGCGGCTTCTGGCCGGCGAACACGCGGACCACGAGCGCCACGAGCGCCATCGGCGCGAGGATCGCCGCCGCGATCCCCCAGCCGCCGTACTGCCAGAACGTGTGCGGCGGCGCGACGCCGTAGATGCCGAACACCATGAGGGGCGCGGCGAGCGCCGTGCCCCAGCCTCGCTTGCCCGCGGGGAGCGTGCGGACGCGCACCGCGAGGAGCGCGACGTCGACGAGGATGAGCATGAAGCAGAACGCGAACGCCCACACGCTGCCGATGAGCATCCCGACGGCCCACCCGGCGATCTTGCCGAAGAGGCCCCAGTCGACGCCGAGCGCGGCGAACGCCGTCACCGCACCGTAGACCGAGATCCAGGGGGCGATCAGCGTCGGGGTGAGCCAGCCTGCGACCGTGGGCCTGACATAACGCTCGCTCATCGAAGTCTCCTCGCCGGCGCCTCGCCGTCCACTCGCTTCTTACGGATGACCGCCTCGAAAGACGCCCAACGGCACTATTTTGTTTCCTCCGAGGCCGTTCGACAAGGGCCCGGCTCGATTTCGCAGCGCGCGAGGAGCTCGACCCACGGCCCAAGCTCGACCGCGGGCCGCCGATCACCTCGGGATCACATCAAGTTGAACGTGCCGCGCTTGACGAAGCGCCCGTCGCCCTTCCTGCCCACGTAGGTGCCGTTCTCGACGATGACCTTCCCGCGCGAAAGGACGTGCGTCGGCGCCCCGACGACCTCGCGGCCCTCGTACGGTGAGTAGTCGACGCGCATGTGCAGCGTGCGCTCGCTGAGCTCGTGCCGCTTCTCGCCGTCCCAGACGAGGATGTCCGCGTCGGCGCCGACGGCGATCGTCCCCTTCTTCGGGTAGAGGCCGAAGATCTTCGCCGGCGCCGTCGAGGTGATCTCGACGAAGCGGTTCATCGAGATCCGCCCGGCGCGCACGCCGCCGTCCCAGAGGAGGTAGAGCCGCGTCTCGACGCCCGGCATCCCGTTCGGGATCTTGGCGAAGTTGTCCTTGCCGAGCTCCTTCTGGCCCTTCTGGCAGAACGGGCAGTGATCGGTCGAGACGACCTGGAGATCGTGCGTCTGGAGCCCGCGCCAGAGGTCCTCCTGCATGCTCGCCGGCCGGAGCGGCGGCGTGCAGACGTACTTCGCGCCCTCGAAGTCGGGGCGCGCGAGATCGTCCTGCGAGAGGAAGAGGTACTGCGGGCACGTCTCGGCGTAAGCCGGCATGCCGCGATCGCGGGCCTCGACGACCTGCTTGAGCGCGCGCTCGGCCGAGAGGTGCACGAAGTAGACGGGCGCTCCCGCCATCTCCGCGAGGCAGAGCGCCCGGAAGGTGCCCTCGGCCTCGGCGATCTGCGGGCGCGTGAGCGCGTGGTGGATCGGCGACGTGTGGCCCTTGGCGATCGCCTGCGCGACGAGGATGTCGATCGGGATCCCGTTCTCCGCGTGCATGCAGATGAGCGCGCCGAGCTCGGTCGCGCGCTGCATCCCGCGGAAGATCTGGCCGTCGTCGACGTGGAGCACGCCCGGGTAGGCCATGAACATCTTGAACGACGTCACGCCCTCGCTGACGACCTGGCCCATCTCGGGGATCGTCTGGTCGTTCACGTCGGTCATGATCATGTGGAAGGCGTAGTCGGCCGCCGCCTTGCCCTCGGCCTTGGCGTGCCACGCGTCGAGCCCGCGCCGTAGGGGCTCACCCTTCGCCTGGATCGCGAAGTCGACGATGCACGTCGTCCCGCCGTAGGCGCCCGCGCGCGTGCCGGTCTCGAAATCGTCGGACGACGTCGTCCCGCCGAACGGCATGTCCATGTGCGTGTGCGCGTCGATCCCGCCGGGCAGGATGTACTTGCCGGTGGCGTCGATCGTGAGATCCCACGGGCCCGGCGGCGCGGCGTCGGGGCCGAAGATCGCGGCGATCTTCTCGCCCACGATCGCGACGTCGGCCTGGAACGTGTCGACCGCGGTGACCACGGTCCCTCCCTTGATGAGCGTGCGCGTCATGTGACGGTCGATGATACCCACGCGCGACCGGAGATCGACATCGAATGGACCTCGAGCGCGTCCGAGCCCGCTGACGCACCGAGCCATCGCGCCGCCCGCGTGGCGTCGTGGAACGGCGCGGATCGCTGCACTATGCTGCGCGTATGAAGGTGCTCGTCGCGGACAAGTTCGAGGACTCGGGGCGGCGCGGGCTCGCGGAGATCGGCTGCGAGGTCGTCTACGAACCGGACGCGAGCGGCGACGATCTGCTCGCGGCGATCGCGCGGTCGGGCGCCGACGTCCTCGTCGTGCGCTCGACGAAGGTGACGCGGCCGATGCTCGAGGCGAGCAAGCTCTCGCTGGTCATCCGCGCCGGCGCCGGAGTCAACACGATCGACGTGGAGGCCGCCAGCGAGCGCGGCATCTGGGTCGCCAACTGCCCCGGCAAGAACGCCGTCGCCGTGGCCGAGCTCACGCTCGCGCTCTTGCTCGCGCTCGACCGTCACGTCGTCGACGCGTCGGTGGACCTCCGCGCGGGCCGCTGGAACAAGAAGGACTACGGCAAGGCGCGCGGGCTCTACGGCCGCACGCTCGGCGTGCTCGGCACGGGGACGATCGGGCGCGAGGTCGTCGCGCGGGCGCGCGCGTTCGGGATGAACATCGTCGCGTGGAGCCGATCGCTCGACCCGACGCTCGCCGCCGAGCTCGGCGTCGTGGCGAAGCCGACGATCACCGAGGTCGCGGCCGCGGCCGACGCGCTCTCCGTGCACCTCGCGCTCACACCGGCGACGCGCGGTCTCGTCGGCGACGGCGTCTTCGCCTCGATGAAGCACGGCGCGTTCTTCCTGAACACGTCGCGCGCCGAGGTCGTCGACCAGCCCGCCCTCGAGCGCGCCGTCAAGGAGCGCGGCCTCCGCGCGGGGCTCGACGTCTTCGCCGAGGAGCCCTCGGGCGGCAGCGGCCCGGTCGACGCGCCGATCTTCTCCCTCCCCGGCGTCATCGGCACCCACCACATCGGCGCCTCGACCGAGCAGGCGCAGGAGGCCATCGCCGCAGAGACCGTCCGCGTCGTCCGCCTCTACAAGCAGACGGGCCGCCCCGCGAACGTCGTGAACCTCGCGAAGAAGACGCTCGCGACCCACCTCGTCGCGGTGCGCCACTACGACCGCGTCGGCGTCCTCGCCGCGGTCTTCGACCGCTTGAAGCAGGCCGGGATCAACGTCCAGGAGACCGAGAACATCGTCTTCGACGGCGGCAAGGCGGCGGTCGCGCGCATCCACGTCGACCGCGGCCCGGACGCGGCTGCGCAGGAGGCGCTCCGCTCGTGCACGCCGGACATCCTCGACGTGTCGGTCGTCCCGCTGTGACCACGCCTCCGTCGCCGCGGACGGCGCCCGCGCCGCTTCGTCCGGCGGGCCCCGCGGCACGGCCCCGCTCGCGCGACGCTCGAGGTCGTTCGCGCGCGCGCCGATCGCGCCTTATGCTTCGACGAACATGCCCGATCGCGAGACCGAGGACGAGGCGAAGATGCGCAAGGTCATCGCCGAGAACATCCGTCGTGTCGAGGAGATGCTCCAGTTCTTGCCGCTCCACCCCGAGACCGTGAAGGATCTCCGCGCCAAGGTCGGGCTCCTCCGCACCATCCTCCTCGAGCAGCGAGCTCCGGCGTTCGCCCTCGTGGGACGGCGCGGCGCGGGCAAGTCGTCGCTCGTCAACGCGCTGTTCGGCGCCAAGGTCGCCGAGGTCGGTCACGTCAAGTCGCAGACCGGCCAGGGCAAGTGGTTCGACTACCGCTCCGAGCGGGGCGCGATCTCGGTGCTCGACACGCGCGGGATCCAGGAGGGCTCGACGCCGGCCGAGGACGATCCCGCGAAGGACGCCGTCGCGTCGATCCTCGGGCCGCTCCGGCGCAAGGTGCCCGACGTCATCCTGTTCCTCGTGAAGGCGACCGAGGCCGACAGCGGCATCGACGCGGACCTCGCCGTCCTCGAGCGCATCTACGCCGAGATCGAGCGCGAGCACCGCTTCCGCCCGCCGCTCGTCGCGATCGCGACCCACTGCGACGTCCTCGAACCGAAGGGCACGCGGCTCCACCTCGCGAGCGCGGAGCCGCGCGAGGACGTCGACGAGAAGCTGGCGCGGGTCTCGGAGGTCGAGCACCACCTCGAGACGAAGATCAAGGCGCGCGGGAAGCTCGCCCCGCACCTCGTCTGGACGCGAGGGCTGAGCTCGTACATGTCGTTCCGCGAGAGCGGCGAGCTCCGCGGCGACGAGCGCTGGCGCGTCGACGAGCTCGTCGGGACGCTCTTCAAGCACATGCCGGACGCGGGCCGCGGCACCTTCGTGCGCATCGCGCGCGTCCGTGGGCTCCAGGAGCAGCTCGCGACCGACCTCACGCGGGCCACGGCGGTGATCTGCACCGGCGTCGCCGCCGTGCCGATCCCCGTCGCCGACCTCTTCCCGATCACCGCAATGCAGATGTCGCTCGTCGCCGGGATCGCGTGGCTCTCCGGCCGCCCGCTCGACAAGAAGGCCGCCGCCGAGTTCCTCGGCGCGATGGGCGCAAACGTCGGCGCGGCGGTCGTCCTCCGCGAGGGCTTCCGCGCGCTCATGAAGGTGGTCGCGCCCGGGCTCGGCTCGATGATCTCCGGCGCCATCGCCTTCGCCGGGACGATGGCGGTCGGCGCCGCCGCGCGTCAGTACTTCCTCCGCGGCGGCTCGATCGAAGACGCCCGGCGCGCCTTCGCCGACGCCAAGGCCTCCTCCGAGGAGGAGGGCAAGCGGCAGGAGGACGAGGTGCGCCGCGGGATGAACGGCGCGCCGCCTCCGCCGACGGGCGACGCCTGAGATACCGCGCGCGACGACCGAGGCGGACGCGCGACGACCGAGGCGGACGCGCGCGGGGAATCGGCGCGATCGTTCATTGTCGCCTTTGCTCGGCCGGCGTTCTTGGCGAAACTCGGCCGCATGCGGCAGCCCGCCCTCTCGCTCGGCCTCGCCCTCGCCCTGCTCGTGCCCACCTCGTGTACGCAGAACGACGATCCGGAGGGCGCCAAGCAGCTCTACGCGAAGATCACCGCAGGCGACGGGTTCCGGTCGTGGGAGCGCGCGCCCGGGTACGCGACGCGCCAGCCGAGCTTCACCGCTCACGCCGACGCCGTCGACGTCTACGTGAGCCCGGAGATCGCCGCCGCGCTCGGCGGTCCCGCGCCGATCACGCGCTGGCCCGACGGATCGATCGTCGTGAAGGAGGGCTACCGCGGCGACGAGCGGGCCCTCGTGGCCGTCATGGAGAAGCGTGAGGGCCGCTGGTACTGGGCCGAGTACGACGGCGACGGCGACGCGCTCTTCTCGGGCGAGCCCAAGGTGTGCGTCGGCTGTCACGACAAGCGGCAGAGCTACTCCGACTGGGTGTACTCCTTCGAGCTCCCGCGCTAGACGAAGCGACGAACGTGACCGTCGACCCTCCCGAGCGCCGCGCCGACGACGCGCGGACGTCCGCCCCCGACCCCGACGAGACCTCGCGCCTGTCGGCCGCGCTCGAGGCGGCGCTGCTGCACGAGCTCCGCGAGCAATACCGGCTCCTCGCGCTGGCCCACTTCAAGGGCGCGCTGAGGCTCCCGCAGCTGGAGCTCGTGCCGTCGCGGGCGCGCCTCGGCCGGTGGGTCGAGGCGACGCGCACCATCGAGCTGTCGCGGCCGCTCGTCCTCGAGCGCCCGTGGGGCGTCGTCGTCGAGGTGCTGAAGCACGAGATGGCGCACCAGTACGTCACCGAGGTCCTCGGCGAGCGCGAAGAGACCGCGCATGGCCCGCGCTTCCGCGCCGTCTGCGAGCGCCTCGGCATCGACGGAGCCGCGGCCGGGATGCCGGAGGCGCCGCCTGCCGACAAAACCGAGGCCGCGCGCAAGATCGGCGACCGCATCGCGCGGCTCCTCGCGCTCGCCGAGAGCCCGAACGTCCACGAGGCCGAGGCGGCGATGGCGGCGGCGCAGAGGCTGCTCCTCAAGCACAACCTCGAGCTCCGCGACGCGCGCGTCGCGCAGGGCTACGTGTGGAGGCACCTCGGCGCGCCGACGGGCCGCACGACGGAGGCCGAGCGGGTGCTCTCACTCTTGCTCGGCAAGCACTTCTTCGTCGAGGCGATCTGGATCCCGGTCTACCGCGCGCGCGAGGGCAAGCGCGGGAGCGTGCTCGAGATCTGCGGCCGGCTCGAGAACGTCGAGATCGCCGAGTACGTCCACGGCTACCTCGTCACCACCGCCGAGCGCCTGTGGCGCGAGCACAAAGCGAAGCGCGGCATCCGCGGCGATCGCGATCGACGGACGTTCCTCGCGGGTGTCATGACGGGGATGACCGAGAAGCTCGCGCGGGAGGCGAAGAAGAGCGAGGAGGCCGGCCTCGTCTGGATCGCGGACGGCGACCTCTCGCGCTACTTCCGCAAGCGGCACCCGCATGTCCGGCACGTGCGCTACGCCGGACAACGGCGCAGCGAGGCCTACGCCCACGGGCGAGAGGCCGGCGGCAAGATCGTCATCCACAAGGGAATGCGCGACGGTCCGGACGCGAGCGCCGGCGCGCGGCCGCTCCTGCCTCCGCGGCGCTGAGACGAGCGGCTTCGGCTATCGTCGACCGCATGCCGTCGCCCCCCTCCGCCCCGCCTCGCCGCGCGCCTGCGTCGAAACGTGGCGCCGCGCTCCCCTTCGACGCCGCCGAGGCGCAGCGTCACCTCGCCACGGTCGATCCCGTGCTCCGCGCGCACATCGATCGGATCGGGGACCTCGCGCTCTCGCTCGAGGCGACCGAGGGCACCTTCGCGGCGCTGGCGAAGTCGATCGTATACCAGCAGCTCCACGGGAAGGCGGCGGCGACCATCTTCGGTCGCGTCCGCGCGCTCGTGCCGCGCGCGCTCGAGCCCGAGGCGCTGCTCGCGCTCTCCGACGACGATCTCCGCGCCGCCGGCCTCTCGCGCAACAAGCTCGCCTCGATCCGGGATCTCGCGACGCGCGCGGCGGCCGGGACGATCCCGACGTTCGCCCAGCTCCGACGCATGGACGACGACGCGATCGTCGAAGCGCTGACGGAGGTGCGCGGCGTAGGGCGATGGACCGTGGAGATGCTGCTCATCTTCCGCCTCGGCCGCCCCGACGTCCTGCCGCTCGCCGACTACGGCATCAAGAAGGGCTTCGCGCGGGTCTTCCACCGCGGCGCGCGCAAGGCCGAGCTCCCGACGAACGTCGAGCTCGCGCGGCGCGGCGAGCGATGGCGCCCGTTCCGCTCCGCTGCGAGCTGGTACCTCTGGCGCGCCGCGGACGCGTGAGCGGCGCGCAGATCGCGCGCGGACATGCGCGATCGCGGTGAGGGCTGGACGTCTCGGATCGGCCAAAAATGAGGGCTTTTGGCCTCATGAAGCGCGCCATTTGTCGGCGTCCGTTGTCGACCTCAGCCTGCAATCCGAGGTACGCTCTTCGCGTATGGCGCGGCCGTATCGGCGACCAGGAGAGCCCGAGCTCTCCGAAGGGATGCGCCTCCTCGACCGGTATTCGATCCTCGATCGGATCGGGAGCGGGGGGATGGCAACCATCTATCGAGCCACGGACGACCGGCTCGATCGCGTGGTCTGCGTCAAGCTCCTGCGCACCACGCTCGTCGAGGGATCCGGGTCGACGAGCGGGAGCCGCGCCGTCTACCAGGCGACGTACACGCACTTCTTGAAAGAGGCGCTCGCCCTCTCGAAGCTCTCGCACCCGAACACGCTGCGCATCTACGACTTCGGCTACCTGAAGGACGGCGAGGGCGGACAGGGCGCGCCCTTCCACGTGTCCGAGTACCTCGACGGCGGAAACCTGGAGTCTCACGTGCGCCTCAAGGGGCCGCTCCCGACCGACGAGGTGCTCGGCATCCTCGAGGCGATCTGCGGCGCCGTCGCCGAGGCCCACGAGCACGGGATCATCCATCGCGACATCAAGCCCTCGAACATCCTGTTCGCGCGCGTGCGCGGCGAGCTCGTCTCGAAGCTCGCCGACTTCGGCATCGCGCACAGCGACGTGAAGAAGAACCCGCACGCCGCCGACGACGGCGGAGGCGAGTCGGTCAGCACCGTCGCGCTCTTCTCGCCGCGCTGGGCCGCGCCCGAGCAGCTCTGCGGCTCGCCCGAAGGGCCGCGCACCGACGTCTACGCCCTCGGTCTCGTGACCATCTTCATGCTCACGGGCACCGTCTTCTTCGGCGACGACGACGTGCGCGTCACGTTCAACGACCGCGTGCGCAGCGACGCCCTCGTCGACACGCGCCTCGCGAAGCTCGGGCTGGCGGGCGGAGTCGCGCGCGCGCTCAAGCACGCGCTGGTCGCGCGCCCCGACGATCGGATCGCGACGGCGCCCGAGCTCTTGCAGAGCCTCCGCGACGCGCTCCGGGCGCGGAGCGCCGACAGCCTCGCGCCCTCCCCGGTGGAGGTCGTCGCGCGGCCGGCGCAGATGCCCATCATCGCCGGCCCCAACCAGCTCGCGCTCGAGGTCGACGGCTCCGGCGGGGTCGCGGGAGGACGGCCGGCCACGCATTCGCCGCCCGAGCGCGTCGTCGCGCAGGGAGAGCGCCGCCTCCGCTACGTGCAGGTCCACGAGAAGCTGGACCTCGCCTTCATCGATCCGAGCGGCGGCCAGGTGCGCTTCCGGGTGACGATGCTCCCTGGACAGAGCACCTCGTTGAACGTGAAGGGCCTCTCGTGCTTCGTGGCGAGGCGCGGCGGCCGGCCCACGCCCGCGCTCACGGCGAACCAAGACAGCATCGTCGA
>JAHBWA010000107.1 GCA_019637195.1 Labilithrix sp.
ACGGCTACCTGCTCGGCGCGGGACTCATGGTCCTCGCGTCCGTCGTGGCGGTCTTTCTGGCGCTGCCCGCGGAGAAGCGATCGCTCGAGGAGATCGCCGCGATGGCCGACGCGCGGCGCGACCGGACGTAGAGCCCGGGCGCTCAGCCGCGCCCTGGGTGACGGCGCGACCGCGCCTCCCGGCGCGCGTTCGGCGAGGTGCGCGCGCGCTTCTCCGGCTGCCCGCCAGCGCGGGCCGCGGCGGGTTTGGCCGTCGGCCCCTTGCTCGGGCTTCTTTCGAGCGTTCGGGTGGGCTTGGCCTCGGTGCTCGGCCGCGGGCGTGAGCTCTTGGCCTGCGGTCTGGTGGCCCGGGTCTTGGTGGGGGCGGTCGTGGCCGACGTCGTCGGCGCGTCGCGCTCCGCCGATGCGGGCGCGGCGATGGCCTTCGCCCGCCGGCTGCCCGCGCGCGCCTCGACGGGCGCAGCGGGCGTCATCGCGGCGTCGAGCACCGCGGCCGGCGGAGGCACCTCGCGCGGCGCCGCCTCGGCGGGGCGGTGAGGCGCGGCCTCGACGACGAGCGGACCGCGCGCGCCGCGCAGCGCGGTCAGCGCCTCCTGCCGGTCGACCTCGAGCAGCGTCGCCCAGGCGTGTTTGCAGGCGTCGAGGCCGAACGAGCGAGCAGGGCAGGTACAAGCCACGAGCAAGCGGCCTCCCTCCGCGCGCAGATGAACGTCGTGCGTGCGCTTGGAGCGGACGCGCGCGTGAACGCGTGTGGTGCCCGACGCCACGAGCTCGACGCCGCGGGCGTGGCAGGCGAACCCTTGCACCATGGCGTGCGGCGCGAACGCGTGGCCGGCGCGTCCGGCGATGGACGGCGTGGAGGGAGGCGAGGGGAGCGGCGAGGGTGAGGACGATGCGGGCATGAGCGTGTTCGACGCCAGGCTCGTGCCACGCGTCGCTCCGAACGATCCCGCGGAGATGCACGAGCTCGTCGCCTGGCCCGGGCCAGGCGGGGCCGGCCGCGGGCCGAGGCCGCGCGGCGCGCGGGCGGCGAATCAACGGCAGGTCGACGAGCACCGCTGCTCGCGGATCTCTCGGCCTTTGGGCACGACGAACGCGATGCTCTCGAGCGCGGGGGCCTCGCCGCTGCACGTCGTCGTCGTCGTGCGTAGCCAGAGCTCGTCGCCGCGATCGAACAGGGCGGGCGCCTCGCCAGCGTGCGCGTCG
The DNA here is from genome assembly GCA_019637195.1 of Labilithrix sp. Lineage (GTDB taxonomy): Bacteria > Myxococcota_A > Polyangia > Polyangiales > Polyangiaceae > Labilithrix. The sequence continues at coordinate 1,206 of JAHBWA010000107.1, forward strand.
AACGCGTACGCGACGACGTCGCTCGTCGAGAAGTCGATCGGCGCCTCCGCGGTCGGAGCGCGAGCGTCCGCCGCCGAGGCGCGGAGCTGTCTCTCCGCGACGCAGAAGGCGTCGGTCAGCTCCTCGAGCGTCGTGAAGCGCCCGGCGACCGGCGACGCGAGCGACATCCGGTGCGCGTAGCCGAGCGGACACGTGACCTCGATCGGCTCGATGCCCGCCGGCGAGAGGCCGCTGACGGCGGGCGTGCACGCAGCCCCGCTCTCGGGTGCTCGCGGCGCGGACTCGGCGGCCGCGCCGGACTGCTCGTCGCTCCGGAGGACGGAGCTCTCCGCGTCGTCGTTGCAGGCGATCGACGCGACGAGCGTCAGCGTCGCGAGGATGCGTATCGAAGCGAGGCGGCCCAACCACGGCCGCATGCGGGCAATCATCGGAGGCAAAGCGACGTGCAGCAACGCCCGTACCTACCGATTTCACGTGTGCTATCGCGGGTGAGAAGGGCCCGGGGCAGGACTTCGATGTCAGGGGGGTGGAGGTGAAGCGACAGGGGCCACGGCTGAGCCAAGTCGCGACGCGCCCGCGGCGCTCCGGCGCCCGTGCGGCCCCGCGCGCCGCCCCGGTGCGGCTCCGCGCCCCGGGCCCGTGCGGCTCCGCGCGGCCCCGCGCGCCGTTGGCTCTGCGGCCGCGCGCGCCGTGCCCGTGCGGCACCCGACCGTGGAAGAAGGCCCGCGGCGGGGCGTTCTCAGGCTATGCGCTCCGCCGTCATCGCCGCGATGCTGAACGCGCTCGGTCTCTTCGCCGCGCTGGTCGTCGTCGTGTCGCGGCTCCGTGGTCGCGGTCGGGCGCTTCGCGACGCGCCGCCGCCGGCGTCCTTCGCGGGGTGGTCCGCGGCGGGCCTCTCGGATGGTCCGACGTCGCGGCGCTGGCTCCTCGGAGATGACGGTGTCGACGACGCCACGCGGTCCGGCCTCGCCGCCGCGTGGCAAGAGACCGCGCGCTCGGCGCACCGGACGGTCGCGTCGTCGACGCGTCGGGCGCTCGATCTCGTGACGCTCTCCGCGCCCCCCGAGCTCGTGGCGTCGGCTCACGAGGACGCGCTGGATCGGATCCGCCGTGCGAAGCTCTGCTTCGCCCTCGCGCGCGGCATCGACGGGCGGGGCCCGCTCCCTGGCGCCTCGACGACGCTCCATCGTCCGCTCCCCGCCTCGCGCCCCGCGGCGCTCGCGCGCCTCGCGAGCGAGGTCGTCGTCGAGTCGGCGCTCGCGGACGGTGTCGCAGCGTGCGTGAACGCGAAGCTGGCGCGTCGGGCGATCGATCCGTCTGTCCGCGCGGCGCTCACGGAGATCGCCGCCGCCGAGGCCCGTCACGCGAATCATGCATGGGAGATCGTCGCGTGGTGCTTGGCCGAGGGCGGCGCGCCGGTGGCGCTCGCGCTCGAGGCGACGGGGCTCCGGCTGGAGCCGTCGTCACGCGACGTGCCGCACGGCGCGCTCGACGGCGGCTGGGAGCGATGGGGCATCGCGGGCGCCGCGCTCGAGCGGCGGGAGCACCGGCGCATGGCGCAGGCGGTCGAGCGCAGGCTCGCCGGGCTCGCGGGGAAGGATCCCACGAGGCTCCTCGCTGCCTGACCGAGCCGCGGCGTGTCGGCTCAGGCGTCCGTCTTGGGCTTCGGCGCGTCGGGGCCGAGCTTCGCGCTGTCGCCCTCCGCGAGCTGGCGGAGGATCTCGTCGTAGAGGTAGTCGAAGCGGTCGCGCACTTCCTTGTCGACGCGCTTCTCGTAGGTCTGGGTCGCGAGCCCGATGTCGGTCGTGAGCCGCTTCCAGAGGTCCTTGGCCTCGCGGCCGGCCTTCACCTCGTCCTCGTGATAGAGCTTGATCTCGCTGACGGAGAGGCGGGCGAGGCGGCGGGCTGCGGCGTGCCGCGGATCGCTCTTCTCGAGCTCCGCAGTCGCCGGGTTCGACGGCGGCGCGTACCGCGCGGCGGGACCGGGCGCGGGCGCCGGCTTGGCCTCGTCGACGACGGGCGCGGCCGCGGCGGGCTTCGGCGCGTCGGGCGCGGGCGCGTCGGCCGGAGCGGCCTTCGGCTTCGGCGCGTCGGGGCCGAGCTTCGCGCTGTCGCCCTCCGCGAGCTGGCGGAGGATCTCGTCGTAGACGTAGTCGAAGCGGTCGCGCACCTCCTTGTCGACGCGCTTCTCGTAGGTCTGCGTCGCGAGCCCGATGTCCGCGATCATCCGCTTCCAGAGGTCCTTGGCCTCGCGCCCGGCCTTCACCTCGTCCTCGTGATAGAGCTTGATCTCGCTGACGGAGAGGCGGGCGAGGCGGCGGGCTGCAGCGTGCCGCGGATCGTTCTTCTCGAGCTCGGCGGTCTCGGGGTTCGGCGGGAGCCCGCGCGCCGCGATCCCCGACGGTTTGCCTGCCTCGGCCGGCTTCGCCGGGGGCGCCGTCGGTGCGGCGGCGGGCGCGGCTTGCGTGCGCGTGGAGGGAGCCGCGGCGGGCGCGGCTTGCGTGCGCGTGGAGGGCGTCGCGGCGTGCGCGGCTTGCGTGCGCGTGGAGGGCGTCGCGGCGTGCGCGGCTTGCGTGCGCGCGGAGGGAGCCGCGGCGTGCGCGGCTTGCGTGCGTGTGGAGGGCGTCGCGGCGGGCGCGGCGGCCGCCGAGGTGGGCGACGCGTCGGCAGGCTCGAGGGTCTTGTGGAGCGTCCGCGTCGGGGCCTCGGGATCGACGAGGTTCCCGGTCGCCGGCGGAGCGGCGGGGGGCGGCGTGGTCGGGGCGGAGGTCGCGACCTCCGTCGACGCGCCCTTCGGCTTCGGCGCGTCGGGGCCGAGCTTCGACGCGTCGCCTTCGGCGAGCTGCCGAACGATCTCGTCGAGCAGGTAGTCGAAGCGCTCGCGCACCTCGGGGACCACGCGCCCCTCGAACGTCTGCTTCGCGAGCGCGATGTCCTGCTGGAGGCGCTTCCAGAGGTCCTTGGCCTCGCGGCCGGCCTTCACCTCGTCCTCGTGATAGAGCTTGATCTCGCTGACCGACACGCGCGCCAGGCGGCGCGCCGCCGCGTGACGAGGGTCGTTCTTTTCGAGGTCCGCTGTCGCGGGGTTCGGTGGGGGCGCGAACTTCGCGGCCATCGCCGCGGCAGACGTCGTCGCGGCTGCCTTGGGCTTGCCCGCGAGCTCGTCGTTCAGCGCGGAGAAGTCGTGCTCGTCCGCGGCGGGCGCGGGGAGCTTCGGCTCGGAGACGGCGGGCTTCGGCGCCCCGATCTTCGCCTGGGAGGTCGGGGCGGGCTTGGCGGCGGGCGCCTTTGCCTCGGACGTCGGAGCGGGCTTGGCGGCGGGCGCCTTTGCCTCGGACGTCGGAGCCGTCGCGACCCTCGGCTCGGAGACGGCCGCGCGCTTGGCCGCGGCAAGACGGGCCTCCGAGGCAGGGCGCGCGCTCTCGGCGCCGACGGCGGGCGTCTTCGGCGCGGCCGCGGGGGGCTTGGTAGCCGGCTGGGGGGCGGCGGGCGCGGCGGCGGCAGCTGCGGGCGGAGCCGCGGCGAGCGCAGCCGGAGCTGCGGTTGGCTCGGTCGCTGGGGTCGCGGCAGGGCCGTCGCTCACGGGAGCCGCGTCGGGGCCGTCGTCCACCGTCGTCGCCGCGGGCGCTGGCGTCATCGACTCGCGGCGCACCTCTTCGGCGACGGACTCGTCGTTGATGCTCGAGTACGACGGCATGGGCGGCCGCGGAGCGCCCGGCTTGGAACCGGCGCGCGGGAGCGGCGGCGCCGCCGCGGGGGCTACCTTGGCCGCGGCGGCGTCTTCGGCGATCGCGTCGACGACGACCTCCGCGCTCGGCGGCGTCCGCTCGGGGTCCGCGTTCGCGGTTGCTCCGTCGAGCTCGGGCTTCTCCGTCTCGGCGGGCGGCGTCGGCGGAGTCTGCGCCGCCGGCGGCTCGGCCTTCGGTGAGGCCTCGGCCTTCGCGGGGGGCGGCTCTGCGGACACCGCGGTCGGCTCGGGCGCCGCCTTCGAGGGACGCTTGGCGATCTCGCGGGGAGGTTCGAAGCGAGGAGTCTCCGCCTCGGCTGCCTTTCGCCGCGAACGGGCGAGGAGGATCAACACGACGAGGAGCGAGAGTCCGGCGACACAGGCTACGACGACGGTCGTGCTCGGCATTCTCGGGCAGCATATCCCCATCCGCGAAGCGGTGGGGGCTTTTGAGCGGCGGCCGCGTTTTGGTCGGCCCGCGCCACTTCGGCCGCGCTCCTTCGGCCCGCGCTGGCGTCGGCCCGCGTCACTTCGACGGCGCGCAGTCCCAGCTCACGTCTTCGATGCGCCAGTTGTCGCCGCACGCCTTCGCGGACGCGATCGTGCTCCGCGAGGCGGACGGATCGACGACGAGGCGGGCGCCGTCTTTCACGCGGCGCGTGACTCTGCCGGTGGCGCTCTCGCACTGCACCGTCCACGAGAGCGCGCACGTCAGGCCGCGATCGCAGTTGTTGTCGATGGCGAGCGTCAAGCCGTCCGCGCTCTGGCCCTCGCGCAAGAGGACGCAGTCGTTCGCCGACTCGGCCGCCCGAGCCTGCGGCGCGCGGAGAGCCAGGAGGGAGAGGAGGCCGAACGCGGCAGCGACGGGGGCGGCTCGTTTCACCCGATGCTGGACAGCCCGTCGGTGCAGAAGTTCCGCGCGCGTGGGCGTCCGGTGAATGAAATCCAGCAGCGCTCCGTCCCTTGTCGGCCCGTGCCTCTTCTCGTCCCCAACCACGCGCCCGGTTCGCCCGGGCCCCGGCGCGCCGCGCGCGGGTGCCTCGCCGCGGCGGCGTGCTAGCCTTCGGCTCCGTACGGATGTCGGACGAGGCCCGCAACCGCTCTCCCGTGAAGCCCGGCGACGTCGTCGGCGGGAAGTACCGCGTCGACCGGGTGCTCGGCGCCGGCGGGATGGGCGTCGTCGTCGCCGCGACGCACACCGAGCTCGATCAACCGGTCGCGCTCAAGTTCATCCTCCCCGAGGCCGTCTCCGGGAAAGACGCGGTCGAGCGGTTCATGCGGGAGGCTCGCTCGGTCGCGCGCCTCCGGAGCGAGCACGTCGCGCGCGTCCACGATGTCGGACGCGACGAGAACGGCCATCCGTTCATGGTCCTCGAGCTGCTCGAGGGCTGCGATCTCGCCAAGCTGAGCAAGCAGAAGGGCCCGTTCGCGATCGCCGACTCGATCGAGTACGTCCTGCAGGTGTGCGAGGCGCTCGTCGAGGCGCACGCGGCGGGCATCGTCCATCGCGACTTGAAGCCCCAGAACGTCTTCGTCAGCCGCCGCCTCAACGGCACCGCGCTCGTGAAGGTCCTCGACTTCGGGATCGCGAAGGCCGTCGGCGCTGCGGCGGTCGGTCAGATGGCGCTGACGGACTCGCAGGCGGTCATGGGCTCGCCGCTCTACATGGCGCCCGAGCACATGCGCTCCGCGCGCGCCGCCGACGTCCGGAGTGACATCTGGTCGCTCGGGGTGATGCTCTACGAGCTGCTCGGCGGTCAGCTGCCGTTCGACGGCGAGACCGTGACGGAGGTGTGCATCCGCGTGGTCAACGAGCCGCCGGCGTCGCTGCTCTCCCTCAGGCCCGGGCTGGAAGAGAAGCTCGTCGGCATCGTCATGCGCTGCCTCGAGAAGGATCCGGCGGCGCGTTGGCAGAACGTCGCGCAGCTCGCCGCGGCCCTCGAGCCCTACTCGCGGAGCGCGCTGCAGGGCGTGGTCGTACGTCCGTGGCGATCGTTCGAGGACACGATGGACTCGCGTCCGCCGGCTACGCCCGCCGACGACACCGGCCCGTCCACGGCCGTCACGATGCCCACCGGCGAGGACATCGCCCGCGCCCTCGGCGCGTCGCCCGCGCGGGGCGTCCAGGTCGGCTCCGTGGCGTCGCAGCCGCCCGGGCCGCCCGGCGTCGCGAGCGAGCCCGCGCGGCCGCTGGTCTCGACCGACGTGAGCTGGGGTCAGGGCACCGAGCCACGGCGGGAGGGCGCGGCGCGGCGCTCGACGTTCACGACGGGTATCGTCGTCGGCGCGGCGGTGTCGCTGGCCGCGGCCGCGGCGGTCATCGTCGGTCTGCGCTCGCCCGCGCTGTCCACGTTCGTGAGCGGGGCGAGCCGCGCTCCGTCGGCGGAGGCGCCGGCGCCCGCGTCGGCGCCGGAGCTGCCCTCCGCTGCGCCGTCGTCGGCGGTCGTCACCCCTGCCGCCTCGTCGGAGGTCGCCACCCCCCCTGCCGCGGCGCCCGACGCGCCCGCCGTGGTCGCAGACACCTCCGACGCGCCGCCGGGCGCGACCGTGATCACGCCGGCGAGCCTGCCCACCGCCGTGCCGTCACCGAACGCGCGCCCGCGCGGCGTGGGGCCAATGCGCGGGCGCACACCTCTCGCCGCGCCGCCTGCCTCCGCGTCCGCTGCGTCCGCGCCGGCTGCGCCGGTGGTGACGCAAGCTCCCAACGGCGCGCCGATCTTGCGGTAGTCTTGCCGGCCCGCGTGCGCGCCAAGACCTCGAGACTCCTCGCTGTCGCAGTCCTCGCCGTCGTGGCGCTCGGAGGTCCGCGCGCGCGCGCCGACGCGGCGTCGGAGGCCGACGCCCTCATCGCGAAGGGCGTCGATCTTCGCGAGAAGGGGCGGGACGACGAAGCGCTCGCCGTCTTCCGGCAGGCGTTCGCCAAGTCTGCGAGCGCGCGCGCGCGCGCGCAGATCGGCCTCGCCGAGCAGGCCCTCGGGATGTGGGTGCTCGCAGAGGCCGATCTCGCCGCGGCGCTGGCGGCGGACGATCCGTGGATCGCCAAGAACCGCGCGGCGCTCGACGGCGCGCTCGGGATCGTCCGAAAGCGCATCGCGACGCTCGAGGTCCGCGGGGCGGAGGCCGCCGACGTCTACGTCGACGGCGTGCGGATCGGCTCGGGTGCCGGCCCCTTCCGCGTCGAGGCGGGCCGGCGCACGCTGGAGGTCCGCGCGGCAGGCTTCCAATCGACGACGCGGGCGGTCGAGCTGCCGCCCGGCGGCGTCGCTCGCGAGACGATCACGCTCGTGGCGGCGCCGGTCGCGCCCGCGCCGCACTCCGATGCGCCCTCCGGGCCGGGCGGCTCCTCGGCCGAGGACCGCCCACGGCCGCCCGCGGACGACACCGGGTCGGGACAGCGCCTGCTCGGCTGGGCCTTCGTCGGCACCGGCGCGGCGCTGCTCGCGACGGGCGGCGTCGGGCTGATCGTCCGCAAGGGGATCATCGAGGACTACAACGCGACGTGTCCGGGCCTCGGCGTCGACCAACCGGCGAGCTGCGACGATCAGGTGAGCTCGTCCCGGACCTGGCTCACCGTCTCGATCCTCACGCTCGTCGGAGGCGGCGTGTTCGCCGCAGGCGGGGTGGTCCTCGTCGCGGCCGCGCCCTCGGCCGACGGTGGCGGATCGAGCCGAACCGCGTCGACCGCGCGGCTCGCGTGCGCGCCCTCCGGCGCGCCGGGCGGGATGGCCCTGGCGTGCGCGGGCCGCTTCTGATCTGCGCTAGCGTCGTAGCGCGTGGTGGTGGAGCTGGTGAAACATGGTCCCGGAGCCGAGCTCGGCGGCGCGGGGCTGCGCCTGGTGACGACGGCGTCGTTCACGCCGCGTGGACCGGGCTACGATCCGCGTGTGCGGCTCCGCCGCCGCTTCGTTGCCCTCCGCGGCGGCGGCGACGCGATCATCGTCGGCTTTGCCTGGCGCGATCGCACGGTGAGGGTGCGGGTCCTGGCGGCGGGGGAGTGCGCGGGCGAGGACGCCGACCGCGCGCTCGCCACGGCCCGCCGGCTCGCGGCGGTGGACGACGATCCGACCGAGTTCATGGCGATGGTGCGCGGCCACGCGGTGCTCGGACCGCTCGCGCGCCGGATGGATCCGCGGATCGCGTCGACGCCGACGGTCTTCGAGAGCTTCATGGTCGCGGTCGTCGAGCAGCTCGTCACCGTCACCGAAGCGCGCGCGTCGCTCCGTCGGTTGCGGAGCATCTCCGGCGAGCGCGTCCCGGGCGCGGAGCTCCGAGCGGCGCCGACGGGCAAGGCGGTCGCGCGCGTGCCGATGTGGCAGCTCCACGCGATCGGGGTGGGGTCCAGGCGGGCGCTCACGCTCCACGAAGGGGCGCTGCGCGCCGACGCGCTGGAGCGGCTGCGCGCGGAGGCGCCGGAGGTGGCGGTCGCGAAGCTGCAGAGCCTCCGCGGCGTCGGCCAGTGGACGGCGAACGCCGTCGCGCGCGGCGGGCTCGGCTGGACGGACGCGGTCCCGGTCGGGGACTTCCACGCGCCGTACACCGTCACCGCCGCGCTCGGCGGCCCGGATGACCTGACCCGCGACGATCCGAAGGGCGCGGACGCGGCGCTGCTCGAGGTGCTCGAGCCGTTCCGGCCCCACCGCGCGCGCGTCGCCTTGCTGCTCGAGCGGCCACCCGCCGTCGCGGGGCGGCGGTGGCGGGCGCCGCGCGTCGATCCGCACCGGCGCGCGCCGTGGCGCTACTGACCTAGGCTCGTCGTGGCGCCTTCTTCGGCGCGCCCGACCCGCGCGCAGCGTGAGCGGACGCGCGCGCCTTCGGGGTCGGCTTCTTGGAGGTCGGCTTCTTGGCGGCCGGCTTCGGCTTCTTGGCGGCCGGCTTCTTGGCGGCCGGCTTCGGCTTCTTGGCGGCCGGCTTCTTGGAGGTCGGCTTCTTGGCGGCCGGCTTCTTGGAGGTCGGCTTCTTGCGGGCGGGCCGCGCAGAGGCGTTCTCGGACGGGAGAGCCTCATCCGCCGGGCGCAGGCGCGCGGCGGCGCGGCCGAGGTGGCGCAGCAGGCTCGCGACGTCGTCGCCCGGCAGCTCCCCCGAGATCTGGACGTCGGGCCGAAGGGACTCGAACGAGGGCGCGATGGGGAGCGCGCGTGCCTTCGGCGCGGCCTGAACGAGGACGACGCGCTCGTCCTCCGGCCCGACGGGGATGTCGGCGGGGAGCCCCTCCATCCAGATCCAGTGATCCGTCAGGCTGGCGTCCGAGCGAGGAAGGGAGCCGTCGGCCGCGAGGGCCGTCCACGAGACGAGCTGGAACGGCACCTTCGAGGACGCGACGCGCTTCGGCGGGAGCGTGCCCTCGCGGATGGCAGCGACCGCCTTCGGGTCGGGGCGGGCGCCGAGGAGACGCTCGACCTTCCGGTCGTTGCCGCCGGCCTTCGGGGCCAGCAGCGCGTCGGCGAGCAAGATGTAGAGCTCCGCGTTCGATGGCATCGCGTCGAGGGTCACCCGCCATCCGCGCGCGGCGTCCGGCAAGAGGACTACGAGCGTCTCGTCGTCGACGATCCGCAGCGCCTGCAAGAGGTAGCCGACCTCGGAGATGACGTCGGACAGCGGCCACGCGGCCGTCTCGAGCGTGGGGTTCTTCCGCGCGCGGTTGCGGAGCGTCCGCGAGCGGGTGAGGCAGGCGACGGCCGCGAGGCAGCGTGACGGAAGCGCCTTCCACGCCTCCCCGTCGCGCGGCCTCTTCTTCGCCACGGCGGCGCCGGCCGACTCGATGGCGCTCTCGACGTCCTCGTCTTTCGCGTGCGCGACCGCCGCGCGCGCGAACGCGGTGGCGCGATCGAGGAGGTCCGCGAGATCGTCACCGACGGCGGGCCACGCGAGCTCGGGCGAGGCCCCGCTCTCGACGAGCGCGCCGAGCGCGAGAGAGAGGATCTGCGCGCCGCGGCCGTCGAGCTTGCCGAGCGCCCCGCCGATCGAGCGGAGCGCGGCGTTCCGCTCGGCTTCGGGGGCCTGGTCGAAGGCGTCGAGCACGCGCTCGACCACGCTCTTGAGCGCGCGGGGCTCGACCGCGCGCGCCGCGGCGGCGACGAGATCGTCGACGGCCCTGGGAAGCTCCATCATCGGGCCCGAATACCGCCATCGCAGGCGAAGACGCAACGCCCGATTTCACTCCGGCGTCGTTCGTCGTCGACGCGGTCGCGCGCGCTGGCCCGGGCCGGCCCACGCCTGGCCGGGGCCACCGTCGCGCGCTCCGAAGTCGGCGAGATCCCGCGTCGCCCACGCCGGCACGGCGCTTGTTGGACGCTCCTTCATGCGAACCGTCGTTGCCGCCGTCAGTCTCACGCTCCTCGTCGCTCTCTCGGTCGCGTGTTCGGGGGAGGGCGGGGGCGCACCGCTCGCCGCGCCGATCGAGGCGCCGCCTCGCGCGACGGCGCCCGGGACCGAGATGCCGGAGCGGGCGCCGGAGCGGATCGACGTGGCGGGGCTCGTCGCGACCGATCTCGGCGCGCCGATCGGTGGGCGCCGCGTCACCCTCGTCGACGCGCTCGGCGTCCGACACGACCGTGTCACGAGCGGTCGCGGAGCCTTCGCCGTCGACGATGTGTCCGTGCCCTACGACCTCATGGTGGAGCGCGGGTCGGCGGACGCGGATACGGTCTACCTCGGGCTCCAGCGTCGGGACCCCTACGCCGAGCTGTTCGAGCGTGACGGTCCGACGCCGTCGCCGGCGCGTCAGACGATCCGGGTCGGCGTGCGCGCTCCTGCGTGCGGCGGCGGGGCGTGCCGGGTGACCGCGGTGACGACCTCGCCCTCGGGAGGCGGGAGCGCGACCGCGGCGTGTCCCGACGCGGGCGGGCTCGCGGTCGTCGAGGTCGAGCACGGTTGGCGAGGTCTCTCCGTTCCGTCTGGCGAGCGTGTCGACGTGCACGTCCTCGTCGGCGACGAGCCGCGCGCGTGGTACGCGTACGCGCGCGCCGCGAGCGTCGCTGCGGCGCCGGGCGAGCGCGTCGACGTCGGGGTGATCGATCCGGAGCCGGTGGCCATGACCGACGCGACCTCCGTCGGCGCGACCGCCGGCGCGGGCGCGCTCGCCGACTGGGTGTGGTCGACGTCGGTGTCGCTCGACGTCTCGGGCGATCCGGACCGGCGGGAGCCTGGCTTCGTGTTCGCCGTCGCGCCTTCGGCGTCCACGAGCGTGCGGCTACCGCTGGTCCCGCGCGCTCGCTGGGGCGTCAGCGTCTCCGCGCGCCACGCGCGGAGCGACGAGGGTGGCGGCTTTCATCGCTCGACCGAGGTGTGGTCGGAGGTTCGGCCGCTCTCGGTCGAAGCCGTCGCGCTCGACGTCGGACCTGGGCCGGAGCTCATGGCGCCCACGGACGGCGGAGCGATCTCGCGGCGAGGCGCGGGCTTCGCCTGGACGTCGTCCGGACGCGCCGAGCTCGCGACGCTCACGGTCGTCGATCGCGCGCGCGGAGGTGGGCGCTTCCGGGTGCTCACGACCTCGCGCGAGGTCGGCCTCGGGCGACTCGCCGCGCTCGGGCTGCCCAAGCTCGACCTCGGCGTCTACGTGCTCGATCTCGCGACGTCGTCGGGGCTGGAGATCGATGACGCGATCAGCCCGGATCCGGATGCTCGTCGACGAGGTCGAGACCGCTCGCGGGCTGGCGGGTCCACCCGTCTCCGCGTGGGCTTCCGCGTCACGCCGTGAAGTCGCGACGCTGTGCTCGTGCTCGCGTGCTCGCGTGCTCGCGCGCAGTGATTCGAGCGCTCGCGTGCTCGTGCTCGCGTGCGAGCGAGAGCGCAGGCGCGCCGCATGCAACGTCTCATCACGAAGGAAGGAGCGCAGCCATGAACCGTGTCTCTTGCTCGGCTTGCAACCGGGACGTCTCCGCAAATCCGCCGAACCACGGCTACTGGGCGCTGATCGTCGCCTTCTGGGTCTTCAGTCTCCTGTTCGGGCTCGGGGCGGCGATGGGGTCCGGATGGGGGTTCATGCTGCTCGTCGCGTGGTTGTTGCTCGCGACGACGACGGGAGTGCTCGTCCAGCGCGCGACCGCGTGGACGTGCGCCGAGTGTGGCGCCGCCGTCGCCGCTCCGGCGCCGAACCGCCCGGCGCGCGCCCGGCGCCCCGCGCACGCCCACGCCTGAAGCCCGCGCGCCCAGCGGCGCCGCGTTGCGGTCGTGCTAGAAGCAGCGCGTGGACGTGTCGCCCGCACCTCGCGCGCCGCTCGCGCCGCCCGGGCGCCGACGCGCGCTCGGGCTCGTGACGCTCGCGCTCGTCTCGAGCGGGGCGTTTCTCGTCGGGTGTCGCAAGGACGCCGCCACGGCGAGCGTCGACGCGAGCTCCGCTGCTGGCGCGTCGAACGTTGCGTCCGAGGGCGGACGTGCGCCGGGCGCCGCGGCCGACCGGCGCGACGAGCCCGACGATAGCCTCGACGACGCTCCCGCGATGCTCCGCGAGCTTCGTCGAGGCGCGGACGGCCGCGACGCGAGCGACGGCGATCCCGCTTGCGAAGGCGCGGAGCTCTCGCTGCTGGCCGCTGCGGTCGACGCGCGGTGCGCGATCTCCGAAAAGGAGTGGAGCGCGCTCACCCGGTCGTTCGACGGGCCGGGTGGGGGCGGAGCGACGGTCGCGGCGCGGGCGGCGCTCCATCAGGAGGCGCGGCGGGAGGGCGACCGGATCATCGTCTCGGTCGTGAACGGCGGCGCCGCGCCCGCGATCGTGCCGCTCCGCTACCACCCCGCGCGCTCGGAGCTGGCGTTCTCCGTGCTCGCCGAGTCCGACGGCGGAGCGGTGTTCGAGCTCGCCCCACCGGCCGGGGAGGCGCCGCCCGCGACGACGCGCGACGCGCGGGGCGAGCGCCGCGCCGCGCTCCTCGGGCTCGACGGCGGCACCGCGTTCGATCGCGTGCATATTGCATGCATCAAGATCGCGCCAGGCGGCGCCGCGCGCGCGCGCCTCGCGATCGACCCGCGGATCGAGAAGCGACTCGACCGGCGCTGCGGCGACGCCGGAACCGGCGCGCCGTCGGCCGCCGGCGCGCGGGACGGGGATCGCCGCGACGGCAGCGCGCCGGAGGGCTGCCTCCCTCCGCGTCTCGCTTCGGGCCGCGTGGTCCTCTACGTGGGCCAGCTCGTCGCCGCGGTCGACGTCGGCGCGCCGGCCAGGGTCGAGTGGGAGGTTCCGTAACCGCTTGGGTGAGTGCTCATCGAAGCGCCGCGGACGACGGGGCGAAAAGTTGGCCGATCGACGGCGTTTCCCAGAGGGTCGGTGGGAGGTTCACCGATGTCGTCACACCTTCTGTCCCGCCGCGCGCTCCTCACGCTCACTGCTTCCCTCGGTCTGACGACGCTTGCGCGCGGCGCGAGCGCCGATCCGGCGCCGTCGCCGCGGTCGACGTCGCGCGTGACGCGCGTGAGCTCGGACGCGCGGGGGGTCACGCTCATGATGGAGCTGGCGCACGCTCCGTTTCCGGCGCCGGGATCGTGGCACCGTGACTCGACGGTCCTCGTGTTCGTGCCGAGCCATCACCGGCCCGGTCCGGGCGGCGCGACCCAGCTCGTCGTCCACTTCCACGGGCACAACTCGACGGTCGAGCGCGCCACGGTCGCCCACCAGCTGCGCGAGCAGCTGTTCGACAGCAAGCAGAACGCGATCCTCGTGGTGCCCGAGCTCGCCGCGCTCGCGGCCGACTCGTCGGCGGGGAAGCTCGAGGCTCCGGGCGCGTTCGCGCGCTTGCTCGGCGACGTGCTGGCGACGCTCGACACGCGCGAGGCGCGCGTCGCGCTGGGCAGCTCCGCGCCGGGCGCCCGCGCGACGCCGGGGCGCGTCTGCGTGTCGGCCCACTCCGGAGGCTATCACGCGGCCGCTTGCGCCGTCCGCTCCGGGGGCGTCAAGGTCCACGAGGTCTACCTCTTCGACGCGCTCTACGCCGACACGGAGATCTTCCGCGACTGGGTCATCGCCGGGCGCGGCAAGCCGATGTCTTCGCGGCACAAGCTCGTCTCGTACTTCACCGCGGGGACGACCGAGACGAACACGCGCCGGCTCTTCGAGGAGCTCGAGCGGGCGGGCGTCACGGTCGCCCGCGAGACGGTCGAGGGGACGCTCTCCCGCGAGGCCATCACGCACGCCGAGGCCGTGAGCATCCGCACCCAGCTGACGCACGGCACGGTGACGAGCGAGCTGAACAGCCTGCGCGACTGCCTCTACGCGTCCGCGCTCCGGCGACGTCTGCGTACGTCGTGGTTCGACACGAAGCAGGGGGCGCGCCCGCTCGATCGCCGCCGTCGTTGAGCGTCGTCAGGGCACGCGGCCGTCATGGGCCCGCGTCGGCGGGCGAGCACACGCCGGCGTTGCAGGTGCCGCCGTTGCACGAGCGGCCGCATGCGCCGCAGTGGAGCGGATCCGTCGCGAGGTTCGACTCGCAGCCGTCGGCCGCCTCGCGATTGCAGTCGCCGAACCCGGCGGCGCACTGGAACCCGCACGCGTCGCCCTGGCAGGTCGCCGCGGCGTGTGCCGGCACGGGACAGACGACGCAGCCTGGCCCGCACGCCGTCGGATCGGTCGACACCACGCACGCACCTCCACACGCGTGGTAGCTCGGCTTGCACGCGACCTTGCAGTCGCCAGCCTCGCACGTGACGTCGGCGTGCGCGACCGTGGGGCACTTCGCGTTGCATCCACCGCAGTGGTTAACGCTGGTCGCGGGAGAGACGCACTCGTCCCCGCAGAGGAGCGGCGCGTTCGGAGCGCAACCGGTGCTGCACTGGAACGAGGCGCCGGCCGGGGCGCAGACCGGCGTCGCCGCCGGGCAGCGCGCGTTGCAGCTCCCGCAGCTGGTCGCCTTCGAGAGGTCGACCTCGCAGCCGTCCGCCGGATCTTGATTGCAGTCGGCGTAGCCCGGATCGCAGTCCGCGACGACGCAGCGGTTCGCCTGGCATGCGGCGGTGCCTCGGGGGACGGCGCACGGCTCGCACGACGGCGCCCCGCAGCCGTAGACCGGATCGCTCATCGAGACGCAGAGGCCGTGACACATCTGCTCGCTGGGCGAGCAGAGCGGCGAAGCGCCGGCGTTCGGCGCGCGAGGACGGTCGCCGTCCCGCGGCGATTCCGGGGGTTGGCCTGCGTCGGTCGGCTGGCCCGAGACCATGTCGACCGACGTGGTCGGATCGAGCGTCCCGGGCTTGTTGTCGAGGATGGAGTTGCACGCCGCCACGCCGAAGGAGACGAAGAGCGCGCGCGCGAGGATGGATCGGATCACGGCAAGACACCCTGGAGCGAGATGCCGCCGCCGTTGACGGCGACGTGAGGAACGGCGCGGAGCGTCGTGGTCGGGGGGACCTCCTTGCGGCTCGGGCCTCGCGGCGCCGTCAGGACGAGGACGAGCCCGCCCGCCAGCGCGGCCGCGCCGGCGATCGTGGTGATCGTCGCGACGTCTCCGCTGCGAATGGCGCGGTCACGGAGCGCGACGCCGTCGCGATCGCACAGATCGCCGGTGCAGTGATCCCTCGAGCGGTCCCGCTGGCGGAGCGAGTCGACGCCGAAGCCCGCGCCGACGCCGAGCCCGGCGAGGCCCACGCCACCGACGATCCAGCCGACCGTCCGCTGCGCCGAGCCGCGCTGCTCGACGATGGGCTCGGGGAACGGCGCGGGCTCGTCGCGGCGCGGCTCGCGCATGGTGAGCGGCGCCGGAGCCTCGGCGGGCGGGATCGGGGTGAGCGCGCTGGGGACGGTGATTCGCGCGACCTTGCCCTCCGTGGCCGTCACCACGCCCTCCCAGGGCTCCTTGCCGGGCGCCGCCGCGCCGACGCGATGCCTCCCGGGATCGACCGGTACCGGGCTCCCCCACGAGGCCGGTCCGACGGCGATACCGTCGCGCGTCACCTGGAGCCCGCGCGGTCCGGAGCTCGGCACGTCGATCACGAGCTTCGGCACGCGCGGCTCGAGGGCCTTCGCTCGCGCCCGCGCGACCTTCTCGCGCTCGGTTTGTCCCTGTGCCTTCGCCGCGGACGCGGTCGCGAGGAAGCCGGACCAGGCGGTCGCCAGCCTGCCGACCTTTTCGTTGCAGTCTGCAAGATTGTACTCGGTGCCGATCCCGTAGTCGAGGCGGAGGCTCTCTTCGAGCTTGGGGCAGGCGAGCGCGTGCTTTCCGCTCTTCATCAGGGCGCGCGCCTCGTAGAAGAGCGCTTGCGCGGCGGCGGGGTCGCTCGGGTTCTTCGGCGGCTCGGCGAGCGCGCTCGCCGGGAGTCCGAGCGCGAGCGCGGTGAGGGCAGACGACACGATGTGCTTCATTTGCGTTCCTCGAACAGCGAGCGCTCGTCACTTCGTGCGGCGGGAGCTCGCGGCTGCGGCGCGCTCGCTGGCGGCCGTGCGCTCGCCGGCGGCGGAGCGGCTTCGTCGGTCGTCGCCCGCTCCGCGCGCGGCTCCCGAGCGGCGTCGTCGGTCGTCTGCGTATCCTCGGCGAGCGCGTCGGTCGCCGACGGCGCGGCGGTCGATTTCATCGGCGGCGTCCCGCGCGCGGCGGGCCGGGCGGTCGCGACGCCGTCCGCTGCGGGCGTCGCGGTGCCGTCCGCCGCGCCGAGCGCTGCCGGCGTGGCAGCGCCGAGCGCGACGGGGGTGGCGACGCCGAGCGCTGCGGGCGTCGCGGTGCCGAGCGCGTCGGTCCCTGCCGGCGTCGCGGCGCCGAGCGCGTCGGTCCCTGCCGGCGTCGCGGCGCCGAGCGCGGTGGGCAGGGTGGCGGACTTCAGCGCGGGCACGAGGTCCGTGGGATCGGCCGGCGTCGCCGCGGCGAAGTCGTCGACGGCCGATGCGCTCGCGGCCTCTCCGCCCGCGAGGTCGAGGCGCTCGGAGAGCGGCCTCGCCGCGATCCCGACGCCGAGCATCACGAGGGCGGTCGCGATGAAGCCGACGACGCGAGCGCGCCGGCGACCGAGCGCCGGCGCGGGACGCCGGCGGATCCGCGACGACGACGGGCTCTTGTCGCTCGCGGGGGTCGCGCGCGCGTCCCGCGCGGCGACGCCGTCTCGCGCTGCCGTCCCGTGGCCGCGGGCGCGCGCGGCGTCGAGCACCCGCGCGACCGACTCGACCCGCGCGGCCGCCGCGCCGTCGCCGAAGGGCGCGAGCGCGCACGCCAGCTCGACGACGTCGGCATGGCGGTCGGCCGGGTCGACCCGGAGCGCGCGGAGCACGACCGCGTCGAGGCCGGCGGGCACCTCCGCGCGAAGGCTCGACGGCGCCGGCGGGGGGGCGCGGACCGCGGCGGCGTAGATGTCGAAGAGCGACTCGCCGTCGAACGGAGCTCGGCCCGTGAGCATCTGGTAGAGGATCGCGCCGAGGCCCCAGAGGTCGGAGCGTGAGTCCGCCGCGGCCGCGGACTCCATCTGCTCGGGCGGCATGTACCGCGGCGAGCCCATGACCACCTCGGGGCTCGTCAGCGCGACGGCGTCCTCCGGCGACAGAGGAGAGTCGATGCGCGAGATGCCGAAGTCGATGAGCTTCACACACGCGAGCCCGTCGGGCCCGCGCGTGACGAAGAGATTCGCCGGCTTCAGGTCGCGATGCACGATCCCGAGGCCGTGCACCTCGGCGAGGGCCTCGCACGCCTGAAGGGCGTAGTCGACGGCCTCTTCGACGCCCAGGCTCACGCCCTGGTCGAGGAGCTCGCCGAGGTCACGTCCCTCGAGCAGCTCCATCACGAAGTACGGGGCGCCGTCGTCCGCCGCACCGACGTCGAACACGCGCACGACGTGCTCGCCCTTGAGGCGCGTGGCCGCGCGCGCCTCGCGCATGAACCGCGAGACCACGCCGGGCAGCTCGCGCACGAGCGGCGAGACGACCTTCACCGCGACGGGCTGGTCGAGCCCCACGTGGGTGGCGCGGAAGACCGACGCCATTCCGCCCCCGCCGAGGCATCGCTCGACGCGGTAGCGTCCTCCGAGCATCGTCCCCGGCGGAAGCGCCGGGGTGGTTGCCTTCGCGATTCGCACTCGCTCCGTCGAGGCGTCTTGTGCCGACATTGGCCGCATCGTCTCGGCTCTCCGATGCGAAGCTCGATCCACCGGCGCAGCGCCGAAAAAAGCTCGATCTGACGCGGGGGAGCCCGAGCGAGTGGATCGGAGCGGGTGCGCAAGAACGCCACAAGTGCGCGTCGCGGTCGCGCGGCGCGCGATCCTTCGCTGGAGGGAGGCCGCGCGGGTGCCCGCGCCCGAGGGATCGCGCGAGGCGCGGGTGCGGACGTCAGCCGCGACGCGTGCGGTCGCGGCGGCGTCAGTCGCGCGTGAGGCCCGCGGGCTTGCGCGTCACGACGATGTGCCCGTGGCCCTTGTTGTCGGGGTAGCCGTAGCGGAACGCGATCGGCGTCGCTGTCCGGAACAGATCCTGGAACGCCTTCGCGTCGGCGTTGTTCACCGCGCCGAAGGGCTCCGGCCAGTCGTATGCGCCGTAGGCGTCCTGGACGAAACCGTGCTTCCTCGCCACGCGCGGAGGCACTCCGGTGGTGTCCGAGATCATCCAGTCGGTGTGTCTCATCAGGTACTCGCGGATCCGCGAGAAGTGGGCGTCGTCCCAGAGCAGGTGGCTCGCCGCCTTCGTCATCGCCGCGACCTTGCCCTTCGCCTCGAGGTGCGCGAAGACGGCGCGCGAGCGTGTCGCGCTCTCGTCCGAGAGGTCACACGCGAGGTGGCGCAAGACGCGCGTCTCCGTGGAGCCCGGCTTGCGAAAGCGGATCTCGGCGTTCGCGAACGGCCCCTCGCGGTCCGGTCCCGTGTTCTTCGCGATGTCGCCCTCGGTCAGCCAGCGGATGGCGCCGTCGGGGCGGAGCTTGAAGTAGCGGAGCGTCAGGGGCTCGTAGCCGTGGATGACCAGCGCCGCCATCGTGTACGCGACCTCGCCGGGGATCGCGGTCCGCGTCTCGATGTCGAGGTTCACCGTCCGGCTGTGGGCCTTGAGGAAGAGCTTGCCGAGGTGCTCGCGGAGCTGCGCCAGCTCGGGCCCGAGGTGCCGGTTGTCCGTCCGATCGATCGCGCGAACGTCGCCGGCGATCTCGAGCGACACCGTGGTGATCTCGGTCGCGTCGGGGTAGGTCGCGAGCGCGCTCACGAGATCGCCGCCGCCGAACGGGTAGACCACCTTGGTAGGCAAGCCGGGCGGTCTCAGCTTCGCGATGAACGGCGCGGCGAGGTCGAGCCACTCGCGCTGGTAGTCGGCGTAGCTCGCCGTCAGCGACGCGCAGTGCGCGTCGACGAGGGATCGGTCGAGCCGGGGTGGGAGCCACGCGTCGGCGCCCCCGCAGGCCGCGACGCGGAACGCCCCCTGGACCTGTCGGGTGAAGAGCGCGCCCTCGAGCGCCTCGCCGGACGCCGAGCCCTCCGTGGTCTCCGGGGCGCCGGCCTCCACGGCGACGGCGCGCGGGCCTGGCGCCTCGGGCGGCGGGGCGGCCTCGCTCGGAGCGTTGCTCTCCTTCGAGGACGATCGGCACGCCGCGGCGCTCGCGAGGGCGGCGGTGACGAGGAGGGCCGACAGCGCGGAGCGACGAGGCATCCCGATCGAGCGGCTCACTGCCGCACTGTGCCCGACGGACGGTCGCGAGGAAAGTCGCGCGTCGACCGCCGGTCCGCGCGCGCCCCGCGCTCGCTCAGCGGGGCTGCCAGCGTGGCGGCCGGCGCTCGAAGTAGGCCTCGACGGCGTCGCGGTGGTCGGCGCTGCTCCATGTGTCGACGAAGGCGCGCCGCTCGAGCGCGCGCACGTCGCTGGCCGTCGCGAGCGCCTCGCGGAGCAGGCGCTTCATCTCGGCGACGGCTCGCGGCGAGCCGCGCGCGACGTCGGCCGCCCACGCGAGCGCCGCCGCGCGCGCGCCGCCCTCCTGGGTGACCTCGTCGACGAGACCGATCTCCTTGCACTCCGCCGCGGAGACCTCTTGCGCGCAGTAGAGCAGGCGCGCGGCGGCGCCCGCGCCGACGAGGGCCGCGAGGCGCGGTACGGTCCCCCAGGCCGTGGTCACACCCATGCGGACCTGCTTGAACGCGACGCGCGCGCGCGCGTCGGCCACGCGGAGATCGCACGCGACCGCGAGCTCCGCGCCGCCGCCGATCGCGGGGCCGCCGATCGCCGCGATGACGGGGAAGGGCACCTCGGCGATCGCGCTCGTGAGGCCGTAGCCGGCGTCGCAGAGGTGCTCGGCGTCCGCCTCCGAGCTCCGGTCGCGGAGCTCGCGCAGGTCACCGCCCGAGACGAACGCGTCGCCGCCGCCGGTGATCACCGCCGCGCGGAGGCCGCGGTCCGCGGCCGCCTCGCGCAGGGCGCGGGTCAGCGCGTCGAGCGTCGCGTGATCGAGCGCGTTCTTCGCCTCCGGGCGATCGATCGTCCAGACGACGACGTCGTCGTGCCGCTCGACGTGGAGCACGCGTCAGCCGCCGGCTCGGGCGCGGCGAACGCGCTCTCCGGCGCGCGCGAGGTCGAGCGGGCGGAGGCGCGTGTTGCGCTGCTCGGCCTCGACGACGGGATCGCGCCGCGCGCGGCGCTTCTTCCGGCGCGCGAGGAACCTCTCCGCGTGGCCGATGATCGCGCCGGCGACGTCGATGCCGCTCGTGCGCTCGATCCCCTCGAGGCCGGGCGAGCTGTTGATCTCGAGGATCTTCGGGCCGTCGCGGCCTTGGAGCATGTCCACGCCCGCGACCTCGAGCCCCATGACCTTCGCCGCGGCGATCGCCGCCTGACGGTACTCCTTCGGGAGATCGACGCGGACGCCGAGGCCGCCGCGGTGGAGGTTCGAGCGAAACTCGCCCTTCTTCGCCTGCCGGCGCATCGCCGCGATCACGCGGCCGCCGACGACGATCGCGCGGTAGTCGCGGCCCTTCGACTCGGCGATGTACTCCTGCAGGATGATGTCCTGCCCCATCGCCCAGAGCGTCTCGAGGAGCGAGGTCACCGCTTGCGGCGTGTCGGCGATCATCGTGCCGATCCCCTGCGTCCCCTGGTGCAGCTTCACGATCGCGGGCGTGCCGCCGATGAAGTCGAGCGCGGCGTCGACCGAGTCGGGCGTGCGCGCGCAGACGGTCTTCGGGACGTCGATGTCCTTCTTCGTCAAGAGCTGCATCGCCCGGAGCTTGTCGCGCGAGCGGGCGATCGCGATCGCGTTGTTGAGGACGGGGATCCCCATCATGTCGAACTGGCGGACGACGGCGAGCCCGTAGTTGGTGATCGAGGCGCCGATGCGCGGGAGCACGAGGTCGACCGGCGGCAGCAGGCGATCGCCGAGGAACATCGCGGGGCGGCCGCGCGAGATCACCACCTGGAAGTGGAGCGGGTCGGCGACCGTCACGGCGTGGCCGCGCGATCGCGCGGCGAGCACGAGGCGGCTCGTCGAATAGAGACTCGCGTTTCGGGAGAGGACGAGGAGCCGCATCGCCGGAGTGCTCGGAGCGTAGGTACACTCCGGCGAGGGCGTCCACCGTCTTTCACGTCTTCGAGGTCGAGCGAGCTCGCGGGGCGCGCCCCGCGCGAGATCTCGGTGTCTCGGACGCCGGGGAGGCTGCCCCGCGCGGGATCCGGGGTCCGAAGGCTCGGTCGAGCTTCTGGTTTGATAACGAAATCAGTTGTTTGCGACATCATTCGCGGCCGGGAGGGCCGCGGGATCGCCGTCCTGCGCCGCCCGGTCCGCGCGGGGCCGCGGCGCTTCGTCGATGTGCAGGCGGGCGGCGGTCGTCACGGCGAGGTGTGCCGGCGTTGCCACGCGCAGGGCCGCGCGATCATGGCGCTCGGCCTCCGATCTCGGCCAGACCGCGACCGCGACCAGCACGAGCAGGCCGGAGAGCCTCAAGGCGAGGTGCGTTCGCGGGGACATCGCGCCCAGGAGATGCAGGCCCCATGCCTCGATCCGGAGAGTCGCTTCGACACGACCCCGCCGCGCTGCCGGCGTCGGCGCGCGCGCGTGGAGCGTGGGCTTTCCTCGAAGGCGGGGCGGGCGCAGGCGGTGAGCGCGATCGCGGAGGTACGTGTCTCGACGTGGTCACGCTGGGGGGGCGCGGCACACACCCGGCTCGCCGGGCGCGATCGGGCGGCCCGACCGCGAGCGTGGGCGAGGTCAGCCATTCGCGGCCGCCGGTCACGACTGGCGTCCTCACTCGTCGGGCTCGGTCGAGGACCCGAAGCCTCGCTCGCGCGCCCTGGTGAGCGCGAGCGAGCCGTCCTCTAGGATGCCGCGGGCACGTTTGGTACGAATGGGGGAGCCAGAGGCGGCCCCGCGACCCGCGCGATCCTCGACGCGTCCCTCGCTCTCTCCGACTCGCGACCCCCATGCCCATGCGCCTGTCTCCCGAAAATGCCGACGATCTCGACCTCGATCTCCCTGCGCTCGACGGCGAGGACGACGGCGGGGCGGACGACGTGCTCCTCGACGAGGCGCTCGTCGCCGACGAGGACGACGGGAGCGATCCGTTCGACGACGCGACCGGCGAAGGCGGATCGCTCGACGATCTCGCCGTCGAGGGCAGCGCGCTCGACGAGGGCGGCTGGCTCGTCGACGCGGAGACGGCCGGGACGCTCGACGTCGGATCATTCGACGTGGCCCTCGAGCCGGAGGGGAGGGTGCTCGGTGACGACGAGGCCGATCTCCGCGGCGGGCTCGAGGACCTCATCGCGACGGACGAGGCGTTCGTGGCCGACTCCGGCGAGGAGGGGCCGCTCGCCGAGGACGAGGAGCTGCGCGAGGAAGACCTCCCGGCGCTCGACGCCGACGATGACGGCGACGTCCCCGACGAGGTGCTCTTCGACCGCGGCGCGCTCGGCGCCGACGAGGATCTGCGCTGGGACGATCGGGCGTGGGCGCGCGCCACGCCGGTCGCGAGCAGCGCCGACGAAGCGGACGACAGCGGGGTGCTCGCGCTGCCCGGAGAGGACGCCGAGACGAACGCCCGCGACGTCGCCTGGAAGCGGCTCGAGGAGAGCGGGCGCGCGATGGCCGCCGCGTTCGTCCCGGGCGGCAGCGTCGTCGTGGCGGTGTCGACGCCGGATCGTTCGCGGGCCTTCGTGGTCCGGATCCAGCCCGACGGCGAGGCGCGGATCATCGCCGAGGTCGATCCGCGTGTCTCGAAGGCGGACGACGACGGAGAGGCGTGCACGGTGACGTTCCTCCGGTGGGACGCGGCGCGCGGCTGTCTCTTCGTCGGCGGCAACTTCGGCGTCGAGGTCTACAGCCCGGTCTGAGCCGCGTCGGCGGAAAGACGACGTGCAGCCCGAGCGTGCTCTATGCTGGCGGCCTCCGCGCTCGCTTCGAGGCGTCGAAGTCGGCCGCGGGAGGAGAGCTCGGGTCTCATGGCGATCATCGTCCAGAAGTACGGCGGCTCGTCGGTCGCCGACGTGCAGAAGATCGCGCTCGTCGCCGAGCGCGTCGTCGCGACGAAGCGCGCGGGTCACGACGTCGTCGTCGTCGTCAGCGCGATGGGGAAGACGACCGACGAGCTCTTGACGCTCGCGCGCCGCTCGGCCGCCACGTCGGGCGACGGGAGCGAGGCCCCGAGGCGCGAGCTCGACATGCTCGTCTCCACCGGAGAGCGCGTGACGATGGCGCTTCTGTCGATCGCCATCCACGCGCGCGGTCTCGACGCGATCAGCTTCACGGGGAGCCAGTCGGGCATCCTCACGAACGACCGCCACTTCGACGCGCGGATCATCGAGGTGCGTCCCCATCGCATCGAAGACGAGCTCTCGCGCGGCAAGGTGGTCATCGTCGCCGGGTACCAGGGCATGAGCTACAAGCGCGAGATCACGACGCTCGGTCGCGGCGGATCCGACACCACCGCGGTCGCGCTCGCGGCGGCGCTCGGCGCCGAGCGCTGCGAGATCTACAGCGACGTCGACGGCGTCTATTCGGCCGATCCGCGCGTCGTCCCCGATCCGCGTCACCTCCCGGAGCTCGATCTCGCGGTCCTCGCGGAGATGGCGGAGGCCGGCGCGAAGGTCGTCAACGCGCAGGCCGTCGAGTGGGCGCGCCGCAACAAGGTCGCCATCGTCGCCCGCAGGACGTCCGACCCGATCGGCGGCCCCAGCCGCGAGACCGTCGCCGCCGCGCGCGCGCAGGACGAGGCGGAGCTCGCGTGGACCTCCGACGACGGCCGGAACGTGCGCGCCGTCGTCGGCGCCTCCAACGTGATCGTCGCGCGGACGACGGCGGCGGGCCTCGGGCCGCTCCTCGCCGCCGCCGCGCGGCTCGAGCTGGCGGTCGGTGACGTCGTCTGCTCGGGCGAGGTCGCGTCAGCGCACTTGCCGCTGCTCAACGTGCCGGACTGGGCGCGCTGCGCACGCGAGATCGATCGGCTGACCGGCGGCGCGGTCACGCTCGAGGGGCCGTACGCGATCGTGAGCGTGGTGGGCTACGGGCTCACCGGCGTGAGCGGAGCGCTCGGCAAGGCGCTCGCCGTGCTCGACGGCGCGGGCGCGGCTCCGGTCCTGCTCTCCGCGGGGCCGCTTCGCATCTCGGCGACGATCGAGGCGTCCACGCTCCCCGAGGCGGAGCGCGCGCTCCACGCGGCGTTCGTCGGCTGACGCCCGCGGGGCCGCCCGCGGTCACCGTCGTCGCGGGGCCGCCCGCGGTCACCGTCGTCGCGGGGCCGCCCGCGGTCGCCCTCGCCGCGCGGCTGCCTGCGGTCGCCCTCGCCGAGCGCGGACCTCCGTGGCCGATCAGGCGCCGCCGCGCTTGGCGACGATGCTCACCGTCCAGCGAACGCCGCCGTCGCGTGACGAGCGCTCGCCCGGCGGCGACGCCGCGGGATCGGCCGTCCCGACGAGGATCACGAGCGCGCGGATCATCGTCCGCGCCTCGCGCATCAAGGCCGCGTCCTCGCTCGCCGCCGCGCGCGCGGCGATGCGGCGCCACACCGACAGCTGCGCGGGCGCCAGGCCGTCCTCGCCGTGCCACGCGGCGAGGACACGGAGCGCCGCGACGTCGTCCTCGGCGCCGGCGAGCAAATCGTCGACGGCCTCGTCCCTCGCGCCGAGCGCGCGCCGGACGTGAGCGCGGGCGATTCGCGCGTCGCGGAGCCCGGGCAGGTGTTCGAGCGCCACCGAGTAGACGCGCTCGGACTCGCGGAGATCGCCGCGCCGCGCGCGCAGGCTGCCGAGGCCGAGGTAGGCCTCCTCGCACGTCGGGTCGAGCGAGAGCGCGTCCATGTAGCGACGGAGGGCGAGGTCGTCCTGCTGCGCCGCCTCGAGAGCGCGCGCGCTCCGCACGAGCTCGAGCGCGCTCGACGCCGAGGCGTCGCCGGCGACCGCGAGGAGCACGAGCGTGGCGGCCGTCGCGACGAGCGGGCGGAGAGCCGTCCAGACGCCGCGCTTCATGCCGAGAGGATAGCGCGCGAGGCGCGGGCGGGCATCGTGACCGTTCGTCGCGCGGGACGCGGGCGGGCATCGTGCCCGTTCGTCGCGCGAGGCGCCTTGTCCCGCGGCGCGGTCGTGCCTCGCCGCGCCGGCGGGCGATCACCGCTGCGTGATGCCCTCGCCCGCGTGGCAGATCCGCGACGGCCGGCACTCGGGCACGACGCTCCGCTCTCCGAGCGAGACGTCGCGGCAGCGGACCTCCGCGTTGATCGCCGCGATGCACTCCTCGAAGCCGGCGCGCTCGAGGGCGGGCGAGCAGTTCCAAGACTCGACGCTGCGTACGGTCCGGGCCTTTCGCTCGGCGATGCACACCGCCTCGTCGAGCAGCTCCGCCTCGGCGCTGCGCGCGGGATCCTCGGCGGCCCCGCACCTCCGCTCGAGCGCGCAGATCGCGGCGGAGATCCGGTCGGCGGCGTACTCACGGCCGCTCTGCTCGCCGGGATCGGGGGTGTTCGTCACGCGCACGCCGGCGGGGGTCCCGCTGCGAACGGTCGTGGTGCTCGCGGTCTGTCCGTCGTCGCGCTTGCAAGCGCTCACGAGCGCGAGCGTGAGCGTGACGGGGACGGCGAGTGCGAGTGGGCTCGGGCGCATCGGTCGGTTCCTCCGGCGATCGTCCGTGCAGCGCCCGCGCCAATCCGCGACGGGTCAGCTCAGCCGGGGAGCCAACCGACGCGCACGTCCTCGATGACGATGGTCGGTACGACGACGGCGAAGCCGCCCTCGGGGCTCTTGAAGTGGACGGTCTCGAGGCGCAAGGTCGCGTGGTAGGTCGGGGCGGCCTCGTCGCGCGCGTCCGGATCGGCGGTGAGCGCGATGGTCAGCTTGCCGGCCTCGGCCGACCAGCGCGTCATCGCCGGCTCCGCGGTGCGGTGGTCGCTGCAGTAGGCGGCGCCGCCGTCGGGCGCGCGCGCGTAGACGTCGACGAAGACCGCGACGCCGTCGGGGCTCGTGCCGAGGTCGACGGTCCGCTCTTCCCCGAGCCGGAGCGCGAGCCGGGTCTTGTCGATCTCGACGACCGCGTACTGCGTCCCGTCCGCGGTCGCGCGGAACGCGATGACGTTCGAGCAGCCGCTGCTGTCACCGCCGAACACGTTCTGCGGGACGTCGCGAGGGGCGGCCTCGGTCGTGGTGATCTCCGCCGGCCGCGCCCGCGGCTCGTCGGGGGCGGCGTCGCGCTCGGCGATCGTGCCCGAGCACGCCGCGAGGAGGGAGGCGAGGGGGGCCGCGCGCGCGAGCAGACGCATCGCCCGACATCTTCCACGAGCCATGCCACGGTCCAAGTGGCGGAATTTGTGGATGCATCGGGCTCACGGTCGGATCGGCGTGCCATCGAGTTGTGCCGGGGTGGCACGTCGCGGCCGGCGTCGGGGCGGGCGGCGGCCACTTGGGGAAGGTCGCTTCGGCGACCAAGCGAGGACGGAGCACCGATCGAGACGCGCTCCGCGAAAAGGCGCGTCGCGCGTCACGGATCGGGGCGGCCGGCCGACGATCCGTCATGCGCACACGCCAGGAGCCCGCATCGTTCGCGCCGGGGCGTAGACTTGGGAGGACCGCGATGCGTTCGCTCGGCCTCCTCTTCGTCCTCTTCGCCTGCAACTCCTCGGAGGCCCGCCCGGAGCGCGCGCGGGCGCCCGCGCCGTCGCCGTCGCGCGACGACACGGGGATGAGTGGAGCGGCGGCGGGCGACGGGCCTGCGGCCTCCACGGCGAGCGGCGCGTCGCCGGGCGTCGCGGGCCCGGCGCCGGCGCTCGTGGAAGGCAGAGCGCTCCCCGCCGTCGCCGCGACCTATCCGTGGGGACCGACGGCGAGCGCGCCGGCCGATCGCCTCGACGGTCGCTTTCGCGCGCCGCCGCCGGGGTTCGCGCGCGTGAGCGTGACGCCCGGAAGCTTCGCCGAGTTCCTCCGCACGCTCCCGCTCCAGCCGGCCGGCTCGCCGGTCGTCGATTTCCGCGGCCAGCCCCTCTACGAGTCCGGGCGGCACCCGAACATCGTCGCGGTGGCGGACATCGACGTGGGGAAGAAGGACCTCCAGCACTGCGCCGACGCGATCATCCGCCTCCACGCCGAGTGGCGCTACGGGCGCGGCGAGCGCGACATCTCGTACCGCGCGGTCTCCGGGCAGCCGCTCTCGTACCGCGGCTACGTCGCCGGCGATCGCGCCTTCGTCGACGGGAACAAGATCGTCCTCAAGCGCGCCGCCTCGCCGAAAACGGACGACCACGCGCTCTTCCGCGTGTGGCTCGACGACGTGTTCTCGTGGGCGGGGACGGCGTCGCTCGAGCGCGACGGGAAGAAGGTCGGCGGGGCGGCGGCGATGGTCGCTGGCGATTTCTTCGTGATGAGCGGGACGCCGTTCGGCCACGCCGTGCTGGTCCTCGACGTCGCTCGCGACGAGCGCGGGCGCGCGGCGCTCCTCCTCGGTCAGAGCTACATGCCCGCGCAGAGCTTCCAGGTGCTCGCGCAGGGCGGTTCGTCGTGGTTCATCGTCGAGCCGGGCGCCGCAGCGGTCGAGACGCCGTTCTGGAAGCCGTTCCCGATGACCTCGCTGAAGAGGCTCTGATCGCGCTCGAGCGTGGCGGACGCGCGCCCCGTCGGGACGCGCGCGCCGGGGGATGGCGGCCCGGCGGGACGCGCGCCGACGGGGGATGGCGGCCCGGCGGGACGCGCGCCGGGGGATGGCGGCCCGTCGGGACGCGCGCCGAAGGGGAATGGCGGCCCGTCGGGACGCGCGCCGACGGGATGGTGCCCGGCGGACGCGCGGGCCGGGCGACGGATTGTAGCCGCACCGCAACGGTGCGTTCGACGTGGCGAGCTACCGGACGCGTCGCGGCGACCGTAGGTTCTCGGCTGGATGGACCGACGAGCTCTGCTGCGATGGCTGGCGGCGACCGCCACGGCGGCGTGCACGCGCTCGAGTCCGCCGAGCGCGAGAGGGTCGAGGCCCGAGATGTCGAATACACCGAGCGAAGTGACTCCCCCCAACGACGAGATGCCCGTGGTGTTCCTCGCGCACGGCGCGCCGCCGCTGCTCGACGACGCAGGCTGGATGAGCGAGCTCGCCGAGTGGGCGAAGCGAATGCCCCGACCGCGGTCGGTGCTCATGCTCTCGGCCCACTGGGAGGCGAAGCCGGCGGAGCTCGCGGCGACGACCACGGTGCCGCTCGTGTACGACTTCTACAACTTCCCCCAGCGCTACTACGAGACGAAGTACCCGGCGCCGGGCGCGCCGGCGCTCGCGTCGCGCGTGCGCGACGTGCTCGACGCGAAGGGGATCGCCCACGGCGACGCCCCGACGCGCGGCCTCGACCACGGCGCGTTCATCCCGCTCCTGGCGATGTACCCCGCGGCCGACGTGCCGGTCCTCCAGCTGTCGCTGCCCGGGCTCGATCCGGCGACGCTCGCGTCCTTCGGGCGCGCGCTCGCGCCGCTCGCCGACGAGGGCGTCCTCGTCGTCGGCAGCGGGTTCTTGACCCACAACATGCGGAGCGTGGGCCAGCCGACGCCGGCGTGGGCGGTCGAGTTCGACGCGTGGACCGCCGAGACGTTCGCCAAGCGCGACATCGACGCGCTCGTCGACTTCCGCGCGCGCGCCCCGGCCGCGGCGCTCGCGCACCCGCGGCACGAGCATTTCGCGCCGTCGATCGTCTCGGCCGCTGCCGCGGTCGAGCGCGGCAGGAACGACGTGACCTTCCCGATCACCGGCTTCTGGAACGACTGGTCGTTCACCCGGCGATCGGTGCAGTTTGCCTGACGTGCACGCAGCGACCGTCGTCCACGCGACGATCGGTGCAGTTTGCCTGACGTGCAGGCAACGACCGCTACGCGTTGCAGGCGATCGCGTCAGACCCGCGCGGCGAGGTGACTGACGAAGCTCGCGCACATCACGACGATGAGGCGGGCGTCGTCGACCGTCGTCTTGCGCGCGCCCGTGACGTAAAGGAAGAGGCCCGCGTAGGCGGCCTTCAGCGGCTTGTCGACGTGCCCGCGCTTCTCGAGGTCCTGGAGCGCGTCCTCGAGGTCGAAGTACGGCTCCTTCGTCAGGGCGAACGACGCGCTCTGCACGGCGCGGACGGCTTCCTGGATGGCGCCGCGGGTGTCGGGCTCGGGCTTCGCGCCGAGCCGCGCGAGCGCCTCGCAGAGGAGCGACTCGACGTCGGACCAGCGCGCGGCCTTGCACGAGGCGATCGCGCGGTCGATCGCCGAGACGTCGGCCTTCGACGCGATCGGCATCAGGCGCTTCATCACGAAGCGATGATCGGACAGCCCGCGCTCGAGGACCGCGTTGATCGCCGTCGCGAAGCGCGGCTGGAGCGGGGGCTCGAGGCTGTCGTGGACGCTCTCGAGGAACGCGTAGACGTCCGACGGCTCCACGAGCGAAAACCACCCCTCGAGGATCTGCGCGACGTCCTCGGGCATGCGGTCGGGCTCGCCGCCGATCGGCGGCGAGGTCCACACGCGCTTCAGCGCCGGGCGACCGAGCTGCGCGGTCCAGCGATCGGCGGCGTCGCGCGCGCCGAAGAGCGTCGTGTCGACGACCTGCCAGAGCCACGCGCGGAGCTCGTCCGTCAGCGTCCCGGGAGGCAGGAGGCTCGCGGGGAAGCGGGTCGGATCGAACGCGACCGGGGGCGTCGCCTTCGTGAAGCGAAGGTCCGACGTCGGCCGGTGCCGCCGAGACTCGGGGGCGGATCGCTCGCCGAGGTTCTCCCCGCCCGCCTCGACTTTACGCTCTTGACCCATCCTCTACTCCCGACGGGCGCGGCGGCGCCCGGTCGCCCGTGGTTCATGGAGCTCCCGAGCCGCGGGTCGCGTGCCTCGACACCCGAGGGGGCGTAGAGGCGACGGCCGCGGCTCTGGAGCCGTGTGAGGGCGCCGCGCGAACGGCGCGCGCCCTCATGTCGAGGA
>JAHBWA010000108.1 GCA_019637195.1 Labilithrix sp.
CGCGGCCGCTCACGTCGCGGGCGTCGGCGCTGACGCGCGCCAGGTTGCCGGTCGTGGCCTCGAGGTTCGCGAGGATCCGGTCGACGCGCTTCGCCTCTTCGGCGTCGAAGAT
Organism: Labilithrix sp.; assembly: GCA_019637195.1. Lineage (GTDB taxonomy): Bacteria > Myxococcota_A > Polyangia > Polyangiales > Polyangiaceae > Labilithrix. The sequence continues at coordinate 113 of JAHBWA010000108.1, forward strand.
CATCCGGTGCGCGACGCCGTCCTTCTCGGAGACGCCCTCGAGGATCACGCGGAGCGCGTGGACCGTTCCCTGGAGGTCCTCCTTGAAGCGCTCGTCGGCGATGCCCTCCGTCACGCGCTGGATGTTCTCGAGCGAGACCTTCGCGCTCTGGACGGCCTCCTGGGCGTCCGCCATGAGGTCGGGCGGGGTGGCGGTGACGAGCCAGCCCTCGGGCGCGATGACGGCGTCCGGGTCCTTCCCCTGCTTTCGTTGCTCGTCCGCGGTCTTCTTGTCCCACGCGAGCTGCACCATCTTGTCGCCGAGGAGGCCCTTGCCTTCGATCGTGGCGACGGTCGCGCTCCGGATGCGCCCGGCCTCCGTCCGCGCGACGGAGAGGGTGACGTACACCTTGTGATCGTTGGCGTCCTTGCCGTGCTCGACCACGTCGACCGAGCCGATGTCGATGCCGCCCATGCGGACCACGGAGCCCGGGCGGAGGCCGACGACGTCGTCGTAGGCGGCGCGGTACTTCACCTTCCGGTCCCAGACGCGCCAGTTCTCGCCGATCGTGAACACGGCGATCGTCGACAGGACGAGCCCGATGAACACGAACACCCCCACCTTGAGCGTTCGGGACTTGGCACTCACGACGTCGAGAGTAGCACGGAGACGTCCTCCACCTCCGGCGCCTTGCCGTCGATGAAGTCACGTACGTAGGGATTCTGCGTGCGACGGAAATCTTCCGGGGTGCCTTCCATCATCAGGCGTCCTTTGCCGAGCATCACGATGCGGTCCGAGACGGAGAACGCCGTGCCCATGTCGTGGGTGACGACCACGCTCGTCAGGTTCAGCGCCCGTTTGATGGCGCGAATCAGGTTGTTGATGCGCGCCGTGTTGATCGGATCGAGGCCGGTGGTGGGCTCGTCGTAGAGCAGCACCTCCGGCTGGAGCGCCAGGGTGCGGGCGAGGCCTACACGTTTCTTCATTCCGCCGGAGAGATCGCTCGGGCGCATCTCCTCGATGCCGGGCAGGCCGACGCTCTCGAGGGACTGCGCGACGCGACGCCGGATCTCCTCGTCGGACATCGTGTTCCAGTTCTGCTCGCGGAGGCCGTAGGCGACGTTCTCGCCGACGGTGAGCGAATCGAAGAGCGCGGCGCCCTGGAAGAGGTACGCGACGCGACGCCGGACGTCGTAGAGCTCGAGCTCGTTCATCTTCGTCACGTCGCGCCCGTCGAAGAGAATGGCTCCGCTGTCGACCTCGAGCAGGCCGATGAGCATCTTCAGCATGACGCTCTTGCCGCTGCCCGACGGTCCGAGGATCGTCACGGTCTCGCCGCGGCGGATGGCGAACTCGAGCCCGTTGTAGACGACCTTCGGGCCGAAGGCCTTCTTGAGGTGGCTGAAGTGGATGAGGGGCGCTTGGGTCATGGCGCGCGAGCGCGGTTCATCCCGGCCGTGCCGGGCGCGTCGCTGCGGTCAATCTACCAACTCGCGGAGCGCAGCAGAACCCACCGCGTCGCTCGCGCTCGCGTCAGTGCGTGTCGATCGCGAGCCAGACGTCGTCGAGGCAGAGCTCGCCTCGCGCGTGGTCGGTCAGCTTCAGGTCGACGAGCTTCGCCGGCCGACCGTTCGTCGTCACCTTCGTCCGCGCCGGATCGATCCGCCCCGTCACCACGTGCTGGGCGCTCGCGATCGTCAGCTTCGCGGGCTCGATCGACGTGATCACGCCGTGGACCCGGCGCTCCGTGGCGAGGTCCCCCGCTGCGGCATGGATGTCCACCGGCGGGCTCGCGCCGAGGAGCGTGACAGCGAGAACGACGAGCGCGAGCTTCTTCACGGCGACCCCTTCCTGCAGGCGGCCGAGCTCGACAGCCCGGCGCGGGGCCGCTCATACCACGTTTCCGGAGCTCCTCGCCGAAAACGGCTGAGCTAAGGCCGCGACGCGCGCGGGCGGCCGACCGAGAAGCGCATCCTCGAGAGACGTCGGGCCGGCTTCGCGAGAAGCGCGGCCTCGAGGAGAGCACGGCCTCGCGGCACCATCCGGCCGGCTTCGCGAGAAGCGCAGGCCTCGCGGCACCGTCAGGCCGGCTTCGCGCTCAGCCGCTTCTTGACGCTCTTGGTGCTGCCGGGCCGCCCGAGGCGCTTGTCGATCCACTCGGTCAGCGGCGCGGCGACGTAGATGCTGGAGTACGTGCCGGCGACGATGCCGACGACCATGCCGAAGGCGAAGTCCTTGATGACGCCGGTGCCCCAGATGAAGAACGCGAGGACGGAGAGCATCGTCGCGCCCGACGTGAGGATCGTCCGGGAGAGCGTCTCGGAGACGCTCATGTTGATGATCTCGCCGAAGGACTTGCCGCGGTGCTTGCCGAGGTTCTCGCGAATACGGTCGTAGACGACGACGGTGTCGTTCATCGAGTAGCCGACGATCGTGAGCACGACGGCGATGGTCGACAGCGTGACCTCGCGGTGCGTGATGACGAACGCGCCGAGGACGACGACGGCGTCGTGGACGCAGGCGAGGACGACGCCGGGCGCGAACCGCAGGTCGAAGCGGAACGCCAGGTAGATCATGATGAACACGATCGAGAGCGCGACGGCGTTGCGGGCGCTGTCGCGGAGCTGCTTCCCGGCCTTCGGGCCGACCCACTCGACGCGGAGCGCGTGGTCGGGGACGACGTCCGCGCCGAGCTCCTGACGGAGGACATCCATGAGCTGGTCGCCCTTGCTCTGGAGCTGGATCTCGACGCGGTGATCGCGCTTGTTCACGATCTGCGGGTTCTTGTCGGAGACGCGAAGCTTGACGTTCGGGACGGAGAGGACCTGCTCCTTGATCTTGTCGAGATCGGGATCCGCGTCGTAGCGCACGCCGAGCTTGTCGCCGCCGGCGCTGAACTTCACCTCGGTCGCGCGGAGCTCCTTCGGGCACGTGGTCTCGTCGTCGCCCTCGAAGCCGAGGCAGAGCGCCTTCTTCAGCGCCTCCTTGGTGGCGTCGTCGACGGTGCTGATCTCCTGGACGCGGACGAGGAACTGGGACGACTGGTCCTTCGTCTGCACCTGGACGACGTCCGGCTCGGAGAAGTGCCCCGAGGCGGTGACCGCCTCGCGGATCTTGCCGCCGTCGACCGGCTTCAAGAACGCGACCTCGATCTCGGTGCCGCCGCGGAAGTCGGTGCCGTAGTTCGGCCCGGGGTAGTAGAGGAGGACGATCGACGCGATGGTCAGCGAGATGGAGAGGAAGATCCAGTACTTCCTCATCCGCATGAAGTCGTAGACCTTGTGAGACTTGAAGAACTCCATGTGTCTTTCCGGTTCGGTCTCTCTGCTTTCGAGGGCTGGGCCCTCGAGACTCGCCGTCGATCCTTAGAACTCTGCGCCGACGCTGAGGCGCTTCACCTTCGCGCCGCGCACCCAGTACTCGAAGACGAGGCGGGTGCAGAACACGCTGGTGAAGAGGCTGGCGATGATGCCGATGATGAGGGTGATGGCGAACCCCTTGACCGGTCCGGTGCCGTACTGGGCGAGGATGAGGCCGGAGATGAAGATCGTGACGTGGCCGTCGACGATCGCCGTGAACGCCTTGTCGTACCCGGCGTCGACCGACGCGCGGATGCTGCGCCCCGCCCGGAGCTCCTCGCGGATGCGCTCGTTGATGAGCACGTTCGCGTCGACGGCCATACCGACCGTGAGCGCCAGGCCGGCGATCCCGGGCAGCGTCAACGTGCCGCTGAAGGACGCGAGGATCGCGAGCTGCAACAGGAGGTTGAAGAGCACCGCCGCGTCGGCGACGAAGCCGGAGCCGCGGTAGTAGAGGAGCATGAACGCGAGGACGAGCCCGACGCCCGCGGCCGCGCCCGTGGCGCCCTTCGCGATCGCGTCGTCGCCGAGGGTCGGGCCGATGATCGACTCGTTCGACAGCTGGATCGGCGCGGGGAGCGCGCCCGAGCGGAGCACCATCTCGAGCTTCTCGGCCGACTTGAGCTGCTGATCCGGATCGCCCGCGCCCATCGTGATGCTCGCGCGGCCGCCGCCGATCTTCGAGCGAATGACGGGCGCCGAGTTGATGGTGTCGTCGAGGATGATCGCGAAGCGGCGGTTGATGTTGTCGCCGGTGATCTGCTCGAAGCGATCGGACCCGGCCGGGCTGAACGTGATGGCGACGTAGACCTCGGGCACGCCGCTCTTCTGGTCGATCGCCCGCTGGGCGTCGGTGATGTACTCGCCCGTGACGTCCGCGCGGCCGCGGAGGTAGAAGGTCCGCCAGCCGTCCTCGGTCGAGTGGCCGGTGTCGGGATCGTAGTCTTCGGTCTTCTCGTAGCCGACGGCGTGGTCGTCCGGGACGTCGAGCGTCTTGACGAAGTCCTTCAGCTTGTCGAGCGCGATCTGCATCGCCTTGATGCGGACGACCTCGTCTTCCTTCGTGCTCTTGCCGTCGAGCTCGGCCGGGATCTTGGTCGAGAAGAACTGGCGGCGGGCGCTCTGCTTCTGGCCGTTGACCTCGCCGAGCGGCGCGTTCTCGATGCGGATCTCGATGCCCTCGGGCACCGTCTTCTCGTCGACCTTGCCGAAGAAGTCCGCCTCGTCGTCCACCATCTTGAACTCGAGGCGTGCGGTCTTGCGGATGATCTCCTTGATCTCCTCGAACTGCGCGCGGTTCGAGCCGGGGACCTCGACGATGATGTCCTCGTCGCGGGTGGTGACGCTCGCCTCGCGGAGGCCGAGCTCGTCGACGCGCCGGTTGACGGTGTCCTTCGCTTGCGTGACCGCGCGCTCGCGCGTCTGGGTCTCGACCTCGGCGCGCAGCTTGAAGACGACCTCGCCCTCGCCGCTCTTCATCTGAGCGAGCTCCTGGGCGAACTTCTTCTGGAAGCGGTCGTCGATCATCTTCACGTCGGCGGGGTCCTTGAACTTGATGCGCAGGACCGCGCTCTCCGGCGTGTAGATGTGGACCTTTTCGTCGAGGAGCTTGAGCTCCGGCTGCTTGAGCAGGCCCTCGCCCGTGTGGATCTGGTAGCCCGTCGCGAGCTCCTGGCGCATCTCGTCCGCGAACTTGTCGCGCTTGTCGCGCAGGGCCTCTTCGACCTCGACGGTGTAGACGAGCCGGAGGCCTCCCTGGAGGTCGAGGCCCTTGACGACGCCGAACGTGATGTTGTCGCGCACGTAGTCCGGACAGTGGAACCGCGCCACCCCGTCCTTGGTGCGGCTGAGGTCCTCGAACGTCGGGAGGAGCGCGACGATGGAGCCGAAGAAGATGGCCGCGACGAAGCCGACCTTGATGCGCCACGCGCTATCCATGATCGGCAGCGCCGTGACGAGCGCCCAGATCACGGTGAGGCCCATGAGGACGACGCCCCAGAAGTTGTCGGCGCGGTAGAAGGCGTAACCGGCAGCGCCGGAGACGGCGATGACGATGAGGGAGTTTCGCTGGGAGCTGGTCATCGAGTTGTGCCCGCTGTGGACGCTGACGGAGACGGGGAGCCGAACCGCCGTAGACGCTGGTTCATTTCTTGTCGGCGGTCGCTTTTGCTTCCTTGAGGTCGGACAGCTCCTTGTCCGTCTTGCTCGCGGGCTGCGCCTCGAACGACGAGACCGCGCTCGCGAGGACCTGGACCGTCGTGCCCGGCGCGATCTTCACCTTGGCGATGCGCTCCTCGAGCTCGACGAGCTCGCCGATGAGCCCGGCCTGCGTGACCACGCGGTCGCCCTTCTTCAGGTTCTTGCGCGCCTCCTGCTCCTTCTTCTGGCGCCGGAAGCTCATGAAGAGGAACGGCACGAGGATCAGGAACGGGAGCAGCATCGTGATCATGCTGCCGCCCGGCGGGCTCTGCTGGGCGGGGGCGCCGGCCGGCGCCTCCTGGGTCGTGCCTGGCGTGCCCTGCTTGGGCGGAACGTTCTGGAAGAAGTAGAGGGACATCCGACGAGCTCCGGCTCCGCCCCGCAAAACCCCGGTGGGGGCCGGAGTTCGGGCGAAGAATCGGGGGATTAGTCGAGAAGTCCGATGGGGTCAATCGGACCGCGCCGCCTCGTCCCGGGCGGCGCCGGGACCGCGCTGCGGATTCTTTCGCGGGGACGGCAGGTCGCCGGCCGGAGCTAGTCGTCCCTGGCGCAGCGGAAGCCGACGTTCGGTCCCATCTCGCGGGCGGAGCCCCAGTTGCGGCTCGTCGTCTTGGCCTGAGAGGGCAGGCTGAGCCAGCCCCCGCCGCGCAGGACGTGGCTCGCCCCGGCGCGCGGCGAGAGGTCGGACACGGCCTCCCCGTACCAGTCCGCGACCCACTCCTCGACGTTGCCGCTCATGTCGTGCAGCCCGTAGGGGCTCGCGCCCCCAGGCCGACTCCCGACCCGGGCGGGGCGCTTGCCGCTGCAGCTCCGCTGCGTCTTCTCGCTCGCCAGCGTGACCGCGGTGCCGCAGCCCGAGGCGCCGGCTCCACCCCACGGGTACTTGATCGCGGACGTGCCCCGCGCGGCGAGCTCCCACTCCACCTCGCGCGGGAGACGCTTCTGCGTCGCGGCGCAGTACGCGTGCGCGCTCGTCCAGGGGACGCACGAGACGGGGAGCATCGCGTCGCCGAGGTCGTAGGTGCACGAAGCGCTGGTGCGTGCCGGCCTCGGACAGCCGCCGCGCTCGACGCAGGCGCGGTAGGCGCCGACCGTCACCTCGGTCTTGTCGATCCAGAACGGCGACACGACGACGACGCGCGACGGCCGCTCGTTCGGCGGCGCCTTGGTGTCGTCGGAGCCCATGGTGAAGCGTCCTCCGGGGATGCGCACCATACCGTCCTTCGTCACGGTCGCGACGCGCGCGACCGCGGGGTGCTTCGACGCCGGCGAAGGCGGGGGCGCGTGCTCCGGCTCGTCGCCGTCGACGTCGCCGTCCGGGCCGGACGGCGCAGGCTCCGTGGCCTTCGCGTTCGCGCCGGCGGCCGGGCTCGCGCCGGCGCCCCCGGCGCTCGCGTTCGCGCCGGGCGTCGCGGGCGGCGGCGCCGGTGCCTCGGCGAACGCGAGCGGGATCGGCAGCGCGAACGCGAGGACGATGAGGCGTCTCTGCGAGCTCGGAGACCGCATGCCCGCTGTCGAATCTAGCACGCGCCGGCGCGCGGATCAGGCCACGCCGATCGGCGTGCCGGGATCGGGCTCGTCGCGCGCGGCCGCCAGGACGTCGCGCGTCGCCTCGAACGCGCGGCGCGCTTGCCGTCCGCTCGCCTCGGCGTCGGCGCCGGGGATGCTCTCGCTGACCAGACGCGACGCTGTCCCGCCGTCGAGCGGCGAGCGGAGCGCGCGCGACGCGGCCGCGAGCGCGGCGCCGGCGGCGGCCGCCGCGAGGGCGCTCGTGCCGGACGCGGCGTCACCGACGGCGAGCGGGAGGACGCGCGCTCGACGCTCGCGGACGACCGTGCGCGCGGCCTCGGGCAGGACGCCGGAGGGATCGGCGCCGAGGACGCCGAGGACGGCGCCGTCGGGCAGCGGGACGACCGCGCCCGCGCTCGCGACGCCGCGCTCGGTCGCGATCACGAGCCGAGGAGCGCGCCGCGCCATCCCTCCGCGCGCGTGGTCGCGCGACGCCAGGACGTCGACCAGCGCGCCGGCGCCCGGCGTCGTCGCGGTGACGATCGCGTGCGTGCGGAGGCCGACGCCGCTCGCGAGCGACGCGCCGACCGCGCGGAGCACCGCCTCGGCCGCGGCCACGTCGTCGAGGACGAAGCGGATCGCGATCTCACGCTCCGCGCGCGGCTCGCCGGGCGAGGCGGCGGGCTCCGGCGCGCGCGTCGCGCGCGGGAGCGAGTGCTCGACGTCCACGAAGGAGAAGACGCGCCGGCCGCGCTCGTCGGCGAGCATGTTCTCGCAGACGGCCGCGAGATCGGCGACGTCGAACGCCGGCCCCGACGCGCCGACGAAGAGCTTCGGGATCCGGCCGATGCCCGGGAAGCCCGGGGCCCAGGTGATCGCGTCGGTGAACGCGGACTTCAGCTCGCGCGCGAGCAGACCGCCCTGCGCGAGCGGCTCTTCGGCGGGCTCGAGCACCGTGATCGCGAGCGCGCGCGCGAGCGCCTTCACGAGCCGCGGCCCGGGGAACGGTCGGAGCGAAGTGACGTGGACGGCGCCGACGTCATAGCCGCGCGCGCGGAGCTCGCCGGTCGCGTGGAAGAGCGCGTCGCCGACGGGCCCGAGCCCGACGAGGACGAGCGGCGACTCGCCGAGCGGGATCTTGTCGAACGTGTCATGGCGGCGCCCCGAGACCGCGCCGTACTCGCGGAGCGCGGCGCCGAGCGCGAACGGCGCCCGCTCCGCGAACGCGCGATCTCCGGCGGCGGCCCGGGCGCCGTCCGCCTTGGAGCGCGTGCGCGCCGACGGACCGACGAACGCCTGGACGGCCTTCTCCTCCGGGACGCCGACCATCGCCGCGGCGCGGCCGGCCGGGTGCTGCGCGCGACCGAACCCGTGAACGACGACGAAGGGGACCCCCGAGTCCTCCGCGGCGCGACGGGCGACCAGCGCGAGGTCGAAGGAGTCCTCCGGACCCGCCGCGGCGAGGACGCCCCAGCCGAGGTCGGTCAAGGCCGCGAGCTCCTCGGCGCCGTGACCGGAGATGGCGTGGGCGACGATCCCGAGGCGGGCGCTCGCCGCGCGGCGCATCGCGTCCCGCGCGGACGCGACGCGCTCGATGGGCGCGATCACCGCAGCGCGCGTGTTCTTGTCGGCGAGCGAGCAGGCCTCGAGGATCGCGTGGGCGAGGTCGCCGTTCTCGGTCGTATCGCCGAGGACGCGACTGCCCGCGGCCTTCTCGGCGGCGGCGATGGCGCCCGCCACGTCGAGCATCTCCAGACGCACCGGCGTCGCCGGGCGCGTGGAGGAGACGGCCGGAGACTCCACGGTGCGGTCGAGCTCGTCGTGCATGATGCGAACGATGCGACAAGGCCCTCGCGTTCGCAAGGGCGTCGGGCTCGGGAGACTACCTCCCGCCGCCCTGCCCGGGCCCCCCCGACGGGAGCGGCTCGATCCGCGGCGCGGGCGCGGGCCGCAGCGTCGGCGGCGACGGGTTCGCGCCGCGATCGGGCGGCAGCGCGGGCGAGGGCGCGGCCGGCCCCGGTCCGAGCCACTTCACGCAGACGCCGCTGGCGTGCGCGCGCGAGTAGCCTTGATCGATGAACGCGCGAAGGACGGCGTCGCACCCGAGGCGCCCGGCCTTGTCGGTCAGCGCCTTGGCGACGTCTTCGGGGTGCGCCTCGTCGCCGAAGCCGATCGCCTGGACGAGTGCGATCTCGTAGTACGGACGCTCGGGCAGCGGCTGGTCGGCCATGTAGAGCTCGACGGTCTTGCCGGTCGGCGCCGCGGGCGCGCGCAGGAGCGCCTGATGCGTCTCGGTGTGGCCGCACCCCGACGCGACCAGCGCGAGCGCGCCGAGGACGAGCAGCGAGCGGGCGGCGTTCATCGCCGCCGCCCGTCGTCGCGCCGCGGCGCGGCGCTCGCCGTGACCGGCGCGCCCCCCGGCGTCGCGCTCTCCGACGCGGAGCTCTCGGGGCCCGCGCTCTCCGGAGGCGGGACGGGCTCCGGCGGAGGCGCGCTCTCCGGCGGAGGCGCGTCGCTCGGGGGAGAGAGCTCCGGCGCCGGATCCTCCGGCGGGGGCCCCGGTGGGATGAGCGGCGGGCCCGAGGTGCTCGGCAGCTGCGTCGTCATCGCGCGACCGAACATCGAGACGGTCATGATCTCGTCGTTGGTAGAATACACACGTGTCCCCGCGCACGTCGCGCCGGTGCCGCACGTGTAATAGAAGGTCTCGACGTGGCTGCGCCCGGCGAGCTCGAAGCGCGCGCGCGTCCCGTCGATCACCGCGACGTTGCCGCCGATCTGCGCGACCTTCCGCACGAACTGCGGGAGGAGCGCGTCGATGCTCCCCTCTTGCTGCGAGGCGTGGACCTCGACGACGCCGAGGTCCACCGCGCCCGGCGGCGGCTGCCCCATCGCGTAGATCGCGACCGGCCCCGCGTAAGCAGGCAGCTGCACCGGGCCCGTGCGGATGGCGCTGCCGCCCGCCGACGAGCACCCGGTCGCCGCGAGCGCGGCGGCGAGCACGGTCGAGAGGAGCGCCCTCGTCATGTCCGCGATCATGGCGGTCCACCGCGCGGTCGGCAACGTGAAACTCGCGCGCCGCACGGTCGAGCCCTCCGCGGACGTCGCCACCTCGACGAGCGCGGCCGGAGCCCACGCGGCCGGCGCCGCCCACGAGCGCGGCCGACGCCCCGGCGCCGTCGGCTGTCCGACGCGCGGCGTGAGGCCGACCGGTCGTTCGCTCGGGTCAGAGCAGGTTGGCCGCGAGCTCGGCGAGCTCGCTGCGCTCGCCGCGCGTGAGCACGATGTGCGCGGCGACCTTCTCGCCGCGGAAACGGTCGGCCGCGACGGAGAGGCCGTTCGACGCGCTGTCGACGTACGGGTTGTCGATCTGCCCCGGATCGCCCGTGAGTACGATCTTCGTGCCGTCGCCGGAGCGCGTGATGATCGTCTTCACCTCGTGGGGCGTCAGGTTCTGCGCCTCGTCCACGATGATGTACTGCTGCGGGAGGGAGCGGCCGCGGATGTACGTCAGCGGCTCGACCTGGAGCTGCCCGCTGTCGAGCAGCTCGGCGTAGGCGCGCGGCCCCTTGCGCGTGCCGCTCGAGAAGAGAAACTCGAGGTTGTCGAAGATCGGCTGCATCCACGGGTTGAGCTTCTCGTCGACGTCGCCCGGCAGAAAGCCGATGTCGCGACCGAGCGGCATGACCGGACGCGAGACGAGCATGCGCGTGTACATGCCGTCCTCGACCGTACGCTTCAGCCCGGCGGCGAGCGCGAGCAGCGTCTTGCCGGTGCCCGCCTTGCCGACGAGCGTGACGAGGCGGATGTTCTCGTCGAGGAGGAGGTCGAGCGCGTGGCTCTGCTCCTTGTTCCGCGGGCGGACGCCGATCACGCCCTCGCGCGGCGTGCGGAGCGCGACGATCTCCTTCTTCGCCGCGTCGTAGCGGCCGAGCGCGGTGTGCGACGCGTTCGCCCGGTCGCGGAGCAGGACGCAGAGGTTCGCGCTCAGGTAGACGGTCGTGTCCTTGTTCCCGCGCTCGCGGCCCTCGCGCTCGCCCTTCTCCGGCGGGACGAGGTGGGCCGGCGCAGCGAGCTTGCCGTCCTGGAAGAACGCGTCGATCTCGTCGGCGGAGACCTCGACGTCGGTGACGCCGGTCTCGACGCGCTGGGGCTCGACGCGCTGGTTCTCGTAGGTCTCCGCGACCATGCCGAGCGCGTCCGCGCGGATGCGGAGGTTCGTGTCCATCGTGACGAACACGGTCGGACGTCCGCCGTCGGCCTCGCGCACGTCGAACGCGGTCTGGAGGATCGCGTTGTCCATCGCCGCCTTGTCGATCGCGCTCGGCAGCTCGGGGCGCTTGCTCGGGACGGCGACCGTGAGGATGCCGCCCGACTTGATGCCGACGCCCTTGGAGAGCGAACCGCCTTGCTCGCGGAGGTCGTCGAGGAGGCGCACGACGTGCCGCGCGTTGCGCCCGCGCTCCGACCCCTCGCGCTTGAACTGGTCGACCTCCTCGATGACGTAGATCGGGATGATGACGTTGTTGTCGTCGAACCGGAAGATCGCGTACGGGTCGTGGAGAAGGATGTTCGTGTCGAGGACGTAGTTCTTCTTCATCCGTTTCGCTCTTCCGTTGGACGAGGCTTACCGCGCCTCCACGTACCCCGAGCTTGCCCCGGCTTGCAAGCGCAGTCGTACGGGAAAACCAGGGTCGGCGGGCGCGCCGCGGAACGCGACACCCGAGCGCCGCCCAGGGCGCGGGACGAGGACCGCGGACGGCCTTCATTTTCGTAGCCCGGCGGATGGTCTAGTCTCGTCGACGGCATGAGCCAGAGGCCCGCGATCCGCAAGCGCCCCACGTCGGGAGATCTCGCAGGCCTGCCGCCGTGGCTCGTCCGCGGCGAGCGCCTCCTCGTCGAGGCGGTTCGGTCGGTACGCCTGCTCGGCTCGGTCGTCCCGCGGAACGCGGCCCAGGAGCGCGCGCGGCTCGTGGAGGCGTTCGAGTCCGGCCAGGTGGCGACGCCGCGTTGGTCGTACGCCCGGAGCGATCACAACGCGCTCCGCAAGGCGCTCGCGCGCGCGTCGCAGCGGCTCGAGGCCGAAGCCCATCCGGTCGGCCTGCTCTACGCCGAGCGCGCGCGCGAGCTCGAGATCGAGGCCGCGCTCGCGAGCGAAGCCGGCACGGGAGTGCTCGGCGCGCTCGCGCGGGCGCGCTTCCGGTCGGCCAACCCGGCGAAGGCCGGCGAGGCGACGATCCTCGCGCGCAAGTGGATCAACGAGGGCCGCGAGGGCGCGGCCGACGCGAGCAGCGGCGAGGTCATCCTGAGCGACGCGCCGGTCCCGGGCTCGCTCCTCACGCGCATGCGCGAGGAGGTCGGACGGCTCACGCTCCCCTTCGCCGTCGTGGTCCAGCCTTCGCTCGCGGCGCTCGCGGCCACGGGGGAGCGTCACATCCTCATCGCGGCCGGGCGCGCGTGCACCAAGGACGACGTCGAGCGGACGGTCATGCACGAGATCGAGGCGCACGCGATCCCGCGCACCCGCGCGGCGCAGGCCCGGCTCGCGATCTTCCAGATCGGCACGGCCCGCGGCATCGACGATCAGGAGGGCTTCGCGCTCGTGCTCGAGGAGCGCGCGGGCTACCTCGGCCCGAAGCGCAAGCGCGAGCTCGCGGCGCGCCACCTCGCGGTCGAGGCGATGGACGGCGGCGCCCGCTTCCACGAGAACGTGAGCGCGCTCGTCACCGAGCACGGCCTCAGCGTGCGCGAGGCCGTCCTCCTCGCCGAGCGCGCCTACCGTGGCGGCGACGGCACGACCCCGGGCCTCGGCCGCGAGAGGATTTATCTCGAGGCGTTCCTCCGCGTCGGCGAGCACCTCGCGAAGAAGCCCACGGACGAGGGCCTGCTCACGAGCGGCCAGATCAGCCTCGCGGCGATCCCGACGATCGCGCCGTTCGTCCGGCGAGCCCGCGCGACCGAGCCGCCGCCTGCCGCCGGCTTCGGCGACTGAGCTCCGGCGGCCGAGCGAACGAGCGTCCGTCGGCGCGCTCGGAGGCGTTGGCCCTCAGCCGGCCTCCGGCGTGCACACGGAGCGCACGTCACCGGAGCCCACGCCGGCGACGTTCACGCACTTGTAGCCGTCGCGGCAGTTCGGGGCGGCCAGGTTGCAGATCGGCAGGCAGTAGCCGCCGCCGGGGAACCTCGCGCAGAAGCTCTCGGGCCGGCCCGGCTGGAGCGGGCACTGTCCGTTGCAGCTCACCGTGCAGAGGCCGTCGGGGTAGTTGTCCGCGCAGATCGCGCCGTCGACGGCGCTGCACATCGCAGCGGTCTGGCACGGCTCGCCGATCCACCGGCCGTCCGCGAAGCCGATCGGCCCGATGTAGTCGAGGGCCACCGTATAGTGGTTCCAGACGTTCCAGAAGATCCACGTGCCGCCCACCTCCCCCTCCGCGACGCGCGGCGTCCGGTCGTAGAGCGCCGCGGTGGCGTCGTCGACGGGCGTGACCTTCAGGTTGTCGAGCGTCACGCTCACCACGTCCGGTCCCCACCCGGTCGCCGTGACCTCGTTCGCCTTGATCTCGTCGATCGCCGCGCGCAGCGCTCGGCCGAGGCAGTCGACCTGGCGATCGAACCCCGCGAGCGTCGGCAGGCAGTTCTTCGCCTGGAGACAGCCGCACCCGAAGACGTACTCGACGCGCTCCGGCGGGAACGGGTAGGTGCGCTCGCCGACGAGGCCCTGCGTGACCTCGGCGAAGACGAGGAAGACGAGCGGGTTCAGCCGGTACTGCCGCGACGCCTGCATGATGGCGTCGGCGGCGCGGACCCCGTTCGACTGGTACGTCTCGAGGAAGCTCGGTCGTCCGTAGGGCGTCTTGCCGAGGAAGCGCTGGACCGACTGGCGGTCGAGGGTCTCGCTGTCGGTGAAGGCCGCCGACTCCACGATGCCGTTGCGATCGAAATCGCCCGCCTCTCCCTCCGGCTTCGTGAAGTCGAGGGGCTGGAGGACCGTCGTGGCGGGCTCCTCCCCGCACGCGAGCGCCACGAGGGCGCCGGCGACGAAGAGGAGCAGGCTGCGGAGCGCGCGCGACATCGACGGGATCCAGCATGCCGCGGGAGCGGCGCGGATGCCAGCGGTTGGCGGACCGGCCGGGCGCGCCGGCGGATCAGTACGCGATGCTCTGCAGGCCCCACTCGCCGAGCGACGCGATCGCGCGGTCGTCGCTCATGAGCACGTGGGAGCTGTAGCCCCAGCCGCGGAGGTTGACCTCGGTCACGAGGGTCGGCTTCGGCGTCGCCGTGTCGTAGATCGCCAGGCCTCCCTGCGTGTAGAGCGCGACCTTCGTGCCGTGCGCCGCGAGCGGCCAGTCGGCGTCGCCCTTCATCTCGCTGACGATCGCGAGCTCGCCGGCTCGGACTCCGCCGATCGCCCAGAGGCCGCCGTCCTCGATCACCTTCGGCTGCGGGTACGGGCCCGAGCCGGTAGTCTGCGAGTAGTCGTACCGCGCGTGGCGCGTGACGTAGATCCGGTCGTCGGCGATCTGGATGCCCGCGATGTTCTGCGAGGGCGGCGTCATCGTCTGGCGGAGCGTCACCTTCGTGCCGGCGACGTCCGCGAGCTTGAAGTCGCGCGCGACCTGGATGCACTGCTTCGCGTCGTAGTCGAACCAGCTCATCTGGCCGAGCTTCTGGAAGCAGTCGGAGTAGTCGTTCGCGGCGACGCGCGTGGCGCGGTAGTCGGTCGTGACCCACCGGCCCGACGGCTCGTCGACGAGCAGGAGCGAGCCCGGGACGTTGATCGAGGCGAGCTGCGTCGGCGTCGCGCCGGTGAGGTCGACGCGGTCGACGAAGAAGCGGACCTTGTCGGGGTTCTTGGTCGACTGCACCCAGCGCGACGTCAGGACAGCGCCCTGGTAGAGGTGGAGCGGCGACGAGCCGAAGCTGTCGGGGAGCGCGACGGCGTCGGTCTTCGGCGCCGCGGGCGTCGTGAAGTCGAGGACGTGGATCCGGCGGTGCATCCGGAAATCCCAGCGCTTCGTGTAGCCGTCGTCGCCCTTGATCTCGATCGGCTCGCGGTCGGTCTCGATGTACGCGAGCTTCGCGCCGTGCTGCACGACCGCCTGGCCCGAGCCGACGAGCGAGCCGTTCTGCCCGCGGTAGTAGGACCAGAAGCTCCAGCCGTCCCAGAAGCCGCCGTGCCAGCCCCAGCCCCAGTAGCCGCCCTTCGACAGGTCGCGCTCGGCGAAGAGCGCCTCGGTCTTGCCGATCATGACCGGCTTCATCGGGTTCGAGACGTCGATCGCCGCGGCGATGAGCTTCCCGCCCCGGACGTTGTCCGTGTAGCTGTAGACCGGCACGGTCACGTAGACCGTGCTCCCGTTGGCGAAGAGGCGCGCCTCGTACCAGGAGGCCCAGCCGTTCGCGCCGGAGCAGTAGATCTGGCTCGGCGGCGCGAGCGAGGCGAGCGAGAGCTTGCCCGAGACCGCGGCGTCGTCGGCGTCGTCCTTCGGCGTGAGGGAGAGCATCGCCTCCCCGGTCCACCAGTCGCTCGTGATGCTCGCGACGTGGTTCGAGACCTCGGCGAGGCGGTAGGCGGGGTTCGAGAGATCGAGCTCGCCGGTCTTCACCGGGGCGTCGCGCGAGGTGATGTCGAAGCTCGACACGTTGCGATCGGACATCGCGAGGAGCCGGCCGTTCGCGACGAACGCGCGACGGGGCATGCCCCACTGCGGGGCGACGCCGCGGAGCGCGAGGGTGTCACGGCCGTAGTCGAGGATCTGGATGCCGCTCTGCGCGGCCTCGCACTTGCCGTCGTTCCACCAGCCGTAGCTCGCGAACGGCACCAGGATCATCCCCTGATCGTCGAGGATGCGGACCGACTTGTGGATCCGGTCCTGGTCCTCGGCGACGCGCCCGCCGGTCGTGCCGAACGAGACGCGCTTGATCATCGTCGGGTTCGTGAGATCGCTGACGTCGAAGAGGGAGACGGCGAGCCGCGCGCTCCAGTTCGTGTCGTCGTAGCCGAAGCCGACGAGGCGATCGCCGCGGGGCTCCATGTGGAAGATCCACCCCGGCATGTGGAGCTCGCCCATCTGCGCGGGCGCGGCGGGATCGGACAGGTCGATGGTGAAGAGCGG
This sequence comes from Labilithrix sp., assembly GCA_019637195.1. GTDB lineage: Bacteria > Myxococcota_A > Polyangia > Polyangiales > Polyangiaceae > Labilithrix. The sequence continues at coordinate 16,275 of JAHBWA010000108.1, forward strand.
ATCGGTGCGCTCGGCGGTGATCGCGTAGCCGCGCACGCCGTCGAAGCGGACGCTCCGGAGCTGCTCGGGCTTCGGCAGGATGAGCTCGGTAGAGCCGAGCGGCGTGACCTGGCTCGCGCTGGTCACGGTGAACGTCTGCACCTTCGGGTTGATCTGCCCCGACGGGCCCCACCCGTCGTTGAACTGGCTGACGACGCGGAGGACGCCCGCGTGCTCGTCCATCTGCCAGCGGCTGTTGATCTGCCCCGCGACGGGGACGTCGGCGCCCTTCTTCAGCTTGCCGCTCGGATCGCTGATGTCGACGACCTGGATGACCGAGCTGGCGTTGGTCTGTCCGGGGGTCCACGACCACTCGGGACCGGCGATGTACAGGCGCTGGTTGGTCGCGCTGACGCTCCGCTGCCACGAGCTGTAGCTCTTGTCCTGCGACGAATACACGAGCTGATCGCTCTTCGTGATCGCGGCGCCGATCTTGAAGCTCGTCACGATCGTCGCCGGGTTCTCCTGGCAGCCCCAGCAGTACCCGTTCTCGTAGGTGACGACGTAGGCCGCGTCGCCGACCATCCGCGAGTCGGCGATCGTGCCCGGGACGTCGAAGTGCGCGATCTCGGAGATCGCCGCGGGGTTCGCGACGTCGAAGGCGAGGATCTCGCTCGTCTGCACCCACTGGCCGTAGAGGCTGTGCTCGTCGTGCACCCAGCGGCCGAACTCGTTCAGCATGATGAAGGCGCGGCCGCCGTCGACGTACATCTCGAACGGCATGCCGTCGATGCGCTTGCGCCCGAGGAGCTTCATCGCGTCGGGGTTCGTGATGTCGACGATCGCGAGGCCGCCGAACTTCGACAGCGCGTAGAGGCGGTTGCCGTCGACCTTGATGATGTCGGCCTCCTGCACCACGCGCTCGGCGCCCGCGCCGTCGTCGGCGTCCTCGGGGGCCATCGCGCCGGCGTCCGCCGCACCGCCGGAGCCCGACGACGAGCCGGACGCGTTCTGCGCGCTCCGCCCGCTCGGATCGTCCGACTCGAAGCCGTTGTCGACCTCGCCCGCGAAGCCGTCGCCGCCTCCGCTGCCGCAACCGACGGCGAGGGCCAGTCCGGATATCGAAGCCGTGAGAAGGAGCAACGAACGAAGACGCATGGGCAAAGCCTCCAGGGTGAACGCCCGTAAGCACACGCAGTGCCGCGCCGTAATCCTTTGAAACAATTCACATACGAGCATCTTGGCACGTGCCCAGTTGTGCCACGCCGGGGTGCTCGGATCGTGGCGCAGCCGGACCCGCGGCCGGGCGGAGCGGTCGACGACGCGTCCGCCTACCGCGCAGCGCGCGTGGGGACCGTGCGCGCTCCCACGCGTCCGCCTAGCTAGCTAGCGCCGCGCGGGCGGGGCGCCGCCGTGTTCGGTCGCCGCTCACTTCACGTGGAGGGGGAGCACCACGAACGCCGCGCCGGCGCGGTTGTCGTGCACGACCGCCCAGATCGTGCCCTCGCTCGGCGCGTAGGGCGGGCGGAACTCGACGTCGCTCTCGCTGATCCGTCCGGACGTGGAGTCGAAGAGGAGGCGCGCCTCGTCCTGGAAGTCCCCGAGGTCCGAGTAGTACGTCACCCAGATCTGTTCGCGCTGATCGGCGGCGGCGCCCGGCGCCGGGTTCGCTTCCCAGCTCGAGTCGGAGACCTTCACGTCGATCTTCACCGGCTTGCAGTCGGAGCGGCGGTCCGCGACGCAGCGGTCGACGGTGATGCCGGCGTCGATGTCGACGTCGACGCCGTCGAGCGTGACCCGCTCGACCACTGGGTTCGTGTTCGTCCGATCGTCGTACGCGTAGACGCGGTTGATCCCGATCACGTAGTCGTCGGGCGAGAGCGGGACGCCCTCCTCGTCGGTGCACTGGATGGGCACCTGCTGCGGGGCGTTGCCGACGCGCTCGGCGAGGCGCACCTGACCGGCGCACGCGATGTTGAAGACGATCGCCAGGCCGTACGGCGACATCCCCGCCCGCGGCTGGATGATCTCGTCCGGCATCTGGAAGCTGAAGGTCGGCCCCTCCGGCAAGAACGGGCTGAGGTCGATGCCGACGGGGATGCTCGAGAGGCCGCCGGCGCCGACGGGCGCGCCGCCGTCGGGGGGCGCGCCGCCGTCCGGCGGGAACGGAGGGACGAGGCGCGCGCCGCCGTCGACGCTCCCGCCGTCGGACGTCTGCGACGGCAAGAAGCAGAGGTAGTAGAGATCGTCGCGCGGGTTCACGCAGACGATCGGGATCCAGAAGATCTTGAGCGGCCGCGGCTTGTCACGCCGGCCGTCGGCCGACAGCACCTCGAGCGTGACCGTCTCGCCCGGCTTCGCGTACGGCTTGTCCGGCCGGACGCCGAACATGCGCACGCTCTTCACCTTGCTCTGCGAGTCGAAGGCGCTCGCGCCGCACGCGAGCCCGAAGACCGACGCGAGCGCCGCGGCGAGGACGGTGACGACGACGAGGGAGCGCACGCGCACGACTACATCTCCAGGCGCATGCCGAGGCTCGGCAGGATGGGGACGCCGGTCGCGAACGTCGACTGCGTCGAGTTGAAGTTGTAGCTCACGCCCTCGACGTTGCCCTGGTTGTAGGCGTTGTAGACGTCGAGGTACGCGCTCATCCGGACGCCCTCCTGGAAGTACCAGGTCTTGTCGAGCCGGATGTCGAGCTGGTGGAACATCGGGTTCCGCGTGCTGAACGGCGGGTAGCTCACGCCCGGCACGTAGGCGCCGACGTTGTTGTCGTAGAAGCCGTAGGCCTGCGGCGTCCGGAGGTTTCCCGAGACGAGGCGGAAGCGCGCGCCGATCTCCCAGCCGCCACCGAGGCGATAGCTGCCGATCGCCGTGAGGATGTGCGTCTGGTCGTAGTTGAACAGGCGCTCGGGCTCGTCCGGCGAGTCGCGGCGCACGCTCCGCGAGAGCGTGTACGCGACGAAGCCGAAGAAGCGCGCGTCGGGCTTGTAACGGACGAGCGTCTCGATGCCGTACGCACGCCCCTCGCCCACGTTGCCGCGGCCCTGGACGATGACGCCGTCGTACTGGCGGTAGAACGCTTCCGACGAGACCTCGATCTGCCGGGTGATCTCCTGCTCGCCGCCGAAGCCATAGTGGTTCGCGATGATCGAGCGGGTCCCGGGGACGCCGAACGCGGGGTTCGTCTCCTGGGGCGCCGGCGGGTTGGTGAAGCGACCGAGGCCGCCCTTCAGCGTGGTGCGCGGGAACTCGTGCGTGAGGTTCTGGCGCGCGACGACGCGGGGCTGGAAGTCCCACGCGCGGTTCTCGCGCGTGTAGTCGAGGCGCACGCCCGGGACGATGCGCGTCCCCTTGAACGGCGTCAGCTCGACCTCGTCATAGAGCGCCGGGCGGTAGAGCGAGCCTTCCTCGGTGAGGGTCAACGGCGGACGGCTCCCGAACGGACCCGCCGGTGGCTCGCCGGGGCGCGGGATCGGCGGCAGCCGGAGATCGACGTCGTACGGCTGGAGCAGGATGTCCATGCCGAAGTTGTTGCGCACGCCCGCGCTCACCCGGTGGGCGAGCTCGGCGCGGCCCGAGACCGGGTACGACGAGAGGAGGAAGTAGTTGTCGCCCAGGTTGAACTGGAGCGCGTCCTTGCCGACCGCGCCGACGAGGCGGAGCTCCGTGTCGTCGGACAGCTTGCCGACGTAGCGCGCCTGCATCCGGTAGAACGCCGTGCCGAGGCCGACGTTGCCGGTGAGCCCGGGGTTCGATCCGCTGACCTGCCGGACGAGCACCTGCAGCCGGTCGTCCGACCCGAAGAAGAAGAAGCGGACGCTGTGCTTCTTCTTGTCCCAGTCGCGCTGCAGCATCGCCTGGTAGTCGTAATAGACGGGCGCGGTCGTGACGCTCGAGCCGAGCTCGGTGAGCAGCGGCTTCAGCCAGACGTCGACGTACGAGCGGCGACCGGCGACGGCGAAGTTCCAGCCGGTGTCGCCGAGCGGTCCCTGGACCACGGTGCGGGCGTCGATGAGGTCGGCCTGGACGAGTCCGTGGATCCCGGCGCGCGCCGAGCGGAGGTGCGCCTTCGGATCCTTCCGCACCTGCGGATCCTTCACGCCGACGTCGATGACGCCGCCGGTATGGCGGCCGAAGTACGTGCTGAAGTTGCCGGGGTAGAAGTCGATCCGGTCCAGCATCTCCGTAGGGATGACGCTCGAGAGACCGCCGAAGTGGTAGATGATGGGGACGAACGTGCCGTCGACGTACGTGCCCGTCTCTTGCGGGGCCGCGCCGCGGACGATGAGCAGGCCGGCGAGGCCGGGCGCGCGCGCGATGCCGGGGAGGTTCTGGATCGCGCGGAGGGCGTCGCCGTTCGTGCCGGGGATGCGCGACAGCTCGCGCTGCTCGAGCGTGCGCTTCGTGACCTCGCGCGGCGGCTTCGACCCGCGGACGGTGACCTCTTCGATCTCGCCCACGTCGACGCCCGGCGGCGGGGGCGGCGGCGGCGCGACCACGCGCTCGCGCTCGAGGCGAACGTCGATCCCCGCCTCGGTGCCGGGGTCGAGCGTGTCTTCGTACGACTGCGGCGCGTAGCCGGGCGACGTGATCGTGATCCGGTAGGAGCCGGCGGGGAGCCCCTCGATGCGCCACGAGCCGTCGGCCGACGAGCGCGCGGCCCACTTCTGCGCGTCGGCGCCCTCGACCGTGACGCCCGCGCCCTCGATCGGCGCGTCGCGGAGCTGGGTCGTGACCTTGCCGACGAGCCGCGCCGCGGGCGGCGCGAACGCGTACTTGTGCCGGATCTTCGCGGCGATCGGCTGGCCGTTGCGCTTCGCGGGCTCGAACTCGAGCTTCTCCGCGGCCTCGAGGGCGGCCTCGTCGAAGCCGTGCCCCACGGGCGTCTCGACGGTCGCGTTCTTCACGGCGCCCGTCGCGTCGAGCTCGAGGACGAGCACGACCTCGACCGGATCCTTGACCTTGTCCTTGATCGCTTGCGCCGGGTACGTCGCGCCCTGGTCCGACTTGATCGTCGGCGGGGTGATCACCGGCGCCGCAGGCGGCGGGGGCGGCGCGTCGGCGGGAGCCTCCGGCTGCCGGACGGTACCACCTGGTTGCGCGAGCGCCTCGCCCTCCGTCGCGATCAGCGTGGCGAGCAGCGGCGCGAGCGAGCCCCAGCGCGCACGAGCGCGGGTCGCGCTCTTCGACGTGTTGAGCCCGCCCCCATGACGGCGCGATCCGGGTCCCATCCGCGGCGGGCACGCTAACACACGTCCGGTCGGTTCGGGGGCGCAGATCCACGCGCGCGACACGCCGACGGTGCCCCGGCACGACGACGCACGCCGACGCGTCCGCTTCGACCGCGCGCCGGCTCGCGCCCATCGTCGATGGCGCTAGTGCGCGGCGAGCACCTTGCGAATCGCTTCCGCGTCGGCCTGGTCCTTCAAGCGTCCGTGCTCCTTCATGCGGAGGAGACCCTCGAGCGAGAGGACGTTGATCCCCTCGACGCGCGTTCGGTACGGGACGAGCTGCTCCCACGAGAACCCCGAGGCCGAGTTCATCACGTCGACGGTGAACTCGTCGTTGACCCGGATCGCGTACGGCTCGACGTGGAGCGTGTCGTCCCCGACGAGCTCCTTCGCCGCGCCGTCCGGGAGCTTCGCGAGCGCGCGCACCCAGCGGCGCGCGTTCTCGAGGGTGGGCTCGACGAGGACGTCGACGTCCTCGGTGAGCCGAACGATGCCCTGAAGCGCGAGCGCGTAGCCGCCGATGAGAGCGTACTCCACCCCCTCCTCCTCGAGGAGCTCGGCTACCCGGAGGACGTCTTGATACGTCGCTGCACGCGTTCGCTCATCCATTGGTCCCAGTCTCGATTGGCCTCTTCCTGCGTCCGGTACCGGAAGACGCCCTTCACGGCGCCGCCGCCGAATTTCAGCACGAGCGCGTCGAGCCCGGCGCGATCCCCCGTCCCCTCCCTCCGCTTGCCGACGACGCGCATGAGCATCGATGAATTTGCCCATCCTCCGGCTGGACCGCAAGTGCCCGCGGCTCGCCGACCGGCGGCGGGCGCGGGGGCGCGGCTCCGGTCCCCCGCGGAGCCGTGGTAGAACGCCCGCGCTCGCGCCCGTATGTGCTCGTCCACCCACGCTTCGCAGCCATGAACGTCGCGCCGCTCCTCCGCCGGGTGGACCGGCCGCTCTTCGTCCTGTGGGCCGCCGTCTGCACGCTCACGTCTGCGCGCTCCTTCTACGGGTACATGCTGAAGCAGACGGGCGGCGAGTGGAGCGCGCCGCTCGACGACGTCTTCATCCACTTCGACTACGCGCGCGCGACCGCCCTCGGGCACCCGTTCGAGTGGACCGTCGGCAACGGCTACTCTTCGGGCAACACGAGCCTCACCTACCCGTTCGTCCTCGCGTTCGGCTGGCTCGTCGGGTTCACGGGCCGGGACCTCATGAAGTGGGCGGCGATCCTCGCCGCCGTCAGCGTCTTCGGGACGATCCTCGCCTCGCGCCGCCTCCTCGTCGAGGGCCCGCGCGACGACTGGGGGCGCCTCTCCTCGTATCTCCTGCCGCCGATGCTGCTCGGGGTGGGCGCGCTCACCTGGTCGCTCTGGAGCGGGATGGAGGTCGCCTTCTTCCTGGCGACGTGGGCGATCGCGCTCGTCGCCTGGACGAAGCTCGAAGACGACGCGCGGGTCGCGTCGCGTCCGGCGACGTGGCGTGCGTGGTGGCTCGGGCTCGCCGGCGCGCTGCTCGTCGCGACCCGACCCGAGGCGGCGCTCACGATCGCGATCTTCGGCCTCTCGGCGGCGCACGCTCACCGGCGCCTCGGACGCGCGCGCGTCCTCGCGCTGCTCGTTCGTGTCGGCCTCCCCGCCGTCGTGGTCCTCGCGGTGCAGTCCGTCGCGAACCGCGCGCTCACCGGCGAGTCGACCGCGAACGGCGCGGTCGTGAAGCTCGCGCTCCACAACCCGTTCATGACCCCGGAGGACAAGCTCGCGGACTGGGTCTTCAACGTGAAGTACGCGGGCCTCCGCAACCTCGACTACCACTTCGCCCACATCGAGGGCGACCGCATGAGCGAGCTCGTCGACGCCTGGCCAGGCGCGCCCGGGCCCCTCGTGTACCTCGCGAAGACCGCCTGGTGGGCCGGCGTCGTCCCGCTCGTCCTCGCGGTGCTGCCGCTCTGCTTCGCGCGCACCCGGCGGATCGCGATCGTCCTCTGGGCGCAGATCGTGAGCTGGGTCCTCGTCGTCGCGCTGAACGGGCAGGTGCGCTGGCAGAACGAGCGCTACGTGATGCCCGCGGTCGCGTGGCTGCTCCTCCTCGCGGCGCTCGGCGTGAGCGTCGCCCTCCGCAAGCACGCGGCGGCGGCGGGACGGCTGCGCGCGCGCCCGCTCCGCCCGTCGGTCGTCGCCACGCTCGTCGTCGGCGCGCTGATCGTCCAGACCGTGGGCGTCCTCACGCGGCCCGCCGGCATGCCGCCGGTCTTCCGCCTGCCGTGGCTCTTCGCGATCGCGTGCGCCGCGCCGGCGATCGTCCTCTTGCGCTGGCAGCTCGGCCGCGCGGTCGTCGTGACGGCGCTGCTCCTCTTCGCCTGGGACCACCAGAGCCCGAAGATGCGCGACCAGAAGTGGTTCTTCGGCCGCGCGTCGCGCAACATCCGCGACCAGCACCTCACGCTCGGCAAGTACCTCGCGGAGCTCGCGCCGCGCCGCGTCCTCGTCGGCGACGCCGGCGCCATCCTCTACGAGTCGGACCGCCCCGGCCTCGACATCATCGGGCTCGGCGGCTACCGCGGGCTCCCGTTCGCGCGGGCCGGTGTCCACGGCCTGCCCGCGACGCTGGAGCTGATCGAGCGGATCCCGAAGGACGATCGCCCCGACGTCCTCGCGATCTTCCCGACCTGGTGGGGGATCCTCCCGGTGTGGTTCGCCGACGAGGTGCTCGCCCGCTTCCCCGTCGAGGGCAACGTGATCTGCGGAGGCTACGAGCACGTCGTCTACAAGGCCGACTGGAGCCTGCTCGGCACGGGCGCCCAGATGCGCTGGCAGCCGCCCACGGGCTGGGAGGGGCGCACGCTCGAGCGTGTCCGCGTCGAGATCGACGTCGCCGATCTGGTGAGCGAGAAGGCGAGCGGCTACCGCTTCGATCAGCCGTCGAACGGCTGGACCGACATGCGGATCCTCCCCGATCCCGCCGATCCGCAGCGCGACATGTTCGACTCCGGGCGGCGCATCGCCGTCGGCAAGCGCGAGTCGTTCGACGCCCGCGGGCTCATCATCGGCAAGCGCGTCCACCTCGTCGTCCGCACCGCGCAAGAGGCCGCGACGACGGTGCGCGTGCGCGTCGACGGCCGCGACGCCGGGACGATCGCGCTCCAGCGGACCGACGGCTGGGAGGAGACCGGCTACCTGATCGACGACGCCTTCATCGGCCGCGCGAACGTCCGGATCGAGCTCACCAACGAGGGACCAGGGGACTTCCTCGACTACCACGTGTGGATCACCCAGTGACGCCGGCGAACAAGGCGCTCGCGCTCCTCGGGACGTGGTCCCGCCCGCCCGACTTCCCCGCGAAGGCCGCGCTCGCGTTCGCGGCGCTCCTCGCGACGCTCGCGCTCTTCGGCCGCGGGCGCTCCTTGCTCTTCGGTCTGTTCGAGGGCGCCCCGCCCGAGCTCCAGCGGACCGAGCGGCGCCGCGTCATCGCGGCGTTCGGAATGGGCGCGGCGCTCCTGTCGATCGCGTACATCGCGAGCTACCTCCGCGGCGGCCCGCGCATCGTCGACGCGACGACCTACTTCCTCCAGGGACGCGCGCTCTCGCACGGCGACTTCGCGTGGACGCCGCTCGATCCGAGCGCGAGCTTCCGCGGGCGCTTCCTCCTCTACACCGAGGGCGGTCCCGACGGCGCGTCGCTCGGCGGCATCTTCCCGCCGGGCTACCCGCTCTTGCTGGCGTTCGGCTTCACGCTGGGCGCGCCGATGATCGTCGGGCCGCTGCTGGCGATGGGCCTCGTCGCGGCGACCTACCTCCTCGCGCGCGCGCTCGCCGAGGACACGCTGCCCGCCCTCGCGGAGCCGATCGCGCGGGCGGCGGCGCTGCTCTCGCTCACGTGCGCGGCGCTGCGCTACCACACGGCCGACACGATGAGCCACGGGGCGGCGGCGCTCGGCGTGACCCTCGCGCTCGCGTGCGCGATCCGAGCGCGGCAGGCGCAGGCGCGCGGCGCGGCCGGCGGTGGTGGAGGACGCGGCGAAGCGGCGCTGGCGGGGCTCGCCGTCGGCTACGTGATCGCGACGCGTCCGGCGTCGGCGCTGCCGATCGCGCTGGTCGTCGCCTGGCTCCTCGCGCCGGTCGTCCTCGCTCCCGCTGGGCGCGCGGTCGCCGGCTCGATCGCGGGCTCCGCGCCGGGGGCCCGCTCGGCGGCCACCGCGATCGGGGGTCGGCGCTCCCGGCTCCTCGCGCTCGCGCTCGCCGGGGCGCTCCCGGGGCTCTTCCTCCTCTTGCTGTCGCAGCGCGCCGTCACCGGCTCCTGGCTCGAGTCGACCCAGCGCATGTATTATGCAACGAGTGACGGTCCGCCGGGCTGCTTCCGCTGGGGCTTCGGCGCGACGACCGGCTGCCTCTTCGAGCACGGCGAGTTCGTCGCGGCGCGGCTCCCCGGCGGCTACGGGATCGTGGAGGCCGCGGGGACCACGCTCCGGCGCCTCCACAAGCACCTCCTCGACGTCGCGAACCTCGAGCCGCTCGCGCTGCTCGTCCTCGTGCCTGCGCTCCTCGGGAGGCGGCACGCCGCCCGGGGCGCCGTCCTGCCGGCGACCGCGCTCGTCGCGCTCCAGGTGCTCGCGTACGCGCCGTTCTACTTCGACGGCGACTACCCCGGCGGCGGCGCGCGCTTCTTCGCCGACGTCCTGCCCGTCGAGCACGCGCTCGTCATGCTCGGCGTCGCGTCGCTGCTCGCGCCGTCCTCGCGCGCGTCGGCGCCCTCCGCCGCGTCCGCGCCCTCCGCCGCGTCGGCGTCCTCCGTCGCGGCGCCCGCCGTCGCGGCGCCCGCCATCGCGGCCTCCGGGCGCGCGTTCACGCGTGGCGCGTACGCCGTGCTCGCGCTCGCAGCGGCAGGCTTCGCCGTCCACGGCACCTACGAGCACGGCAAGCTCCGCGATCGCGACGGCGGTCGCCCGATGTTCGAGCCCGACGTCCTCGCGCGGGCGAGCCTGACGAGCGGCCTCGTGTTCGTCGACACCGACCACGGCTTCGCGCTCGGCCACGATCCGGCGGCGCGACCGGACACGCGCGTCCTCGTCGCCCGCCTCCGCAACGACGATCGCGATCGGATGCTCTTCGACGCGCTCGATCGCCCACCCACGTGGCTCTACAAGCTCGAGCCGCCGGTCCCGCCGGCGACCGAGAGCACGGCCGCGCTCACGCCGTGGGCCCCGCCGGAGTCGGGCGTCGCCCTCCGCTTCGAAGCCGAGGCCGAGTGGCCGCCGCTCGCACAAGCACGCGGGTTCGCGGCTCCGGTCTGGGCCGGCGGGTGCGCCTCCGGCAGCCGCGCGCTCGCGCTGACGCCCGAGCCGGGCCGAACCGCGACCGCCACGATCGCGCTCCCGGTCCCGAGCGCGGGGCGATGGGCCGTGGAGGTGCACGTCGTTCACGGTGCGAGCGTCCCGTTCGCGCCGGGGTCAGCCGCTCCGGAGGGCGCCAGCGCGCCGCCCGCGGAGGGCAAGCTGGAGGTGGGAGGCGAGCGCTGGACCTGGCGCCCGGAAGCGGCGTGCGCGGCGCTCCCGGTAAAGGAGGTCGAGCTCGCCCCGCCGCACGCTCGTGTCACGATCGAAGCCGCGAACGGCCCGATCGGCCTCGACTACATCTCGCTCCGGAAGGTCCGGTAGCGCGCCGCGTAAATCGTCGAAAACGTTGAGACCCCGTCCGCCCTCCAAAAGTGCACGAACTCATTGACGGTTCGCCAGGACAGCGCTTCCATTGGGAAATCGGCTCCCGAGGGGGAGTGGTAGGCCGGAGTCCAGCCCATGACGAAGAGTGAACTCATCGACGCGATGGCCGCACGCAGTCAGCTGACGAAGGCTCGAGCGGAGCTCGTCGTCAACTGCGTCTTCGAGGCCATGACCGAAGCGCTCCAGCGCGGAGAAGGCATCGAGATCCGCGGCTTCGGGAGCTTTACCGTCCGTCCGTACAAGGCGTACTCCGGTCGCAACCCCCGGACCGGCGCGCCCGTCCCGGTGCCGCCGAAGCGGCTGCCGTTCTTCAAGGTGGGCAAGGAGCTGAAGGAGCTCGTCAACAACAGCCGGCTCACCTCGCAGATCACGGGCGGCGACGACAAGGACGACTGAGCCGGCCTGGCGCCGCGTTTCCATCGGCGCGCGCTTCATTGTAGAGAGGACGCATGAACGTCCCGGTTGACGAGCAGATCGCCGTCATCACGCGCGGTGCTGTCGACGTCCACGTGCGTTCGGAGCTCGAGCAGCGCCTCACCAAAGCTCAGGCGTCCGGCAAGCCGCTGCGCGTGAAGGCCGGCTTCGACCCGACCCGACCCGACCTGCACATCGGCCACGCGGTCCTGATGGCCAAGATGCGCCAGTTCCAGGACCTCGGACACCAGGTCATCCTGCTCGTCGGCGAGTTCACCGCGATGGTCGGCGACCCGACGGGCAAGAGCGATCTCCGGCCGCGCCTCACCCGCGAGGAGGTCCAGGCGTCGGCGAAGACCTACACCGACCAGGCGTTCAAGATCCTCGATCGCGCCAAGACCGAGATCCGCTCCAACTCGGAGTGGCTCGACGAGATGAGCCCGACCGACATCGTCGAGCTCATGGCGAAGATGACCGTCTCCCGCATGCTCGAGCGCAAAGACTTCGCGCAGCGCTACGAGGAGGGCCGGCCGATCTACCAGCACGAGTTCCTCTACCCGCTCCTGCAGGGCTACGACTCGGTCGCGCTCGAGAGCGACATCGAGCTCGGCGGCTCCGACCAGCTCTTCAACCTGCTCGTCGGCCGCGACCTCATGCCGAGGTACGGGCAGACGGCGCAGATGGTCCTCACGACGCCGCTGCTCGAGGGGACCGACGCGAAGATGGAGAACGGCGTCGTCGTCGGCAAGAAGATGTCGAAGAGCGCCGACAACTACATCGGGCTCACGGAGCCGCCGGTCGTCATGTTCCGCAAGGTCATGCAGATCGACGACGAGGTCGTCTTCCGCTACTTCGAGCTGCTCTCGGCGCGGTCGAACCAGGAGATCGCCGAGCTCAAGAAGGAGAAGGCCGCCGGCCGCGACCCTCGCGAGATCAAGGCGCTCTTCGCGAAGGAGCTCATCACGCGCTTCCACGACGCCGCGGCGGCCACCGCGGCCGAAGCCGAGTTCAAGAGCGTCTACGGCGCCGACGCCGTGCCCGACGACGTCGACGAGGTCACGCTCACGACCGACGGGCCGACGCTCTGGCTCGCCAAGGCGCTCTCCGGCGCGGGGCTCGTCAAGTCGACCGGTGAAGGCAAGCGCCTCGTCGAGCAGGGCGGCGTCGAGCTCGATCGCGCGCGCGTGACCGACGCGAACCTGCAGCTCGAGCGCGGCAAGCGGTACCTCGTCCGCGTCGGGTCGAAGAACCGGCGCTTCAAGTACATCGTCGTCGCGCCCTGAGCCGCGGCGCTCTTCGCGGGCGCGGGCGTCTGCTAGCGTCGCGCACGTCGATGACCGCTCCTCGTCCTCGTGTCTCCGCCGGGAGGGCGGCGCTCGCCGCGGTCCTCCTCGCGCTCGGGACGAGCTGCGGATCGCGTCCGCCCCCTGCCCCTCCCGCGCCGCCGGCCAAGACGCTGCACGTCGCGCCCGCGTGCGCCCTCGCTCCTGCGGCAGGGATCGCGTGGATCGTCGACGCCAAGCCGCGCGCGATCGCCGAGATCCCCGATCTCATCCCCGCGATCGCGCTCGTGCTGCCCGAGGAGCGGCTCCGCGCGTTCGCAGCGGCGCACGGCGGCGTCGACCTCCGCCAGGTGCAGGAGCTGTGCGTGGCGCGCTACGGCAGCGCGCTCCTCTACGTCGCTCGTGTGCCGCTGGATCCGGCGCGCGTGATGGACGCGTTCGAGGAGCGCGCGACGAGCACGGTCACGCGGGCCTTCCTCGCGACGAACCCGCGGGTCGTGCGGATGAGCGCCGAGGTCGCGGCCGAGCCGCAGCAGCTCGTCGTCTTCGGGCGCGAGGCGGTGGCCGTCGAGCAGGGCAAGCCCGGCCCGCTCCGCGCCGCGGAGGCGTTCGCGTTCGGGAAGCTCAAGAAGGCGGCGCCCGCGCTCAAGGGAGCGGCGCTCGCGCGGGCGTCCGCGGTCCTCGGCGACGCCGCCGAGGTGCGCGTCTTCGCGCCCGGGCCGTTCGAGGGCGAGGCGGCGAGCGGCCTCGGCGGCTTGCTCCGCGCCGCCACCGCGGTCGGCGTCTCCGCGAAGTGGGCCGGCTCCGGATCGAAGATCGCCGTGCGCCTCGTCGTGACGGGCGCGTGGGGCGACGACGCACCTGCCGCCGCCGAGCGGCTGGAGGCGGCGGTGCACGTGCTGTCGGAGAGCGCCGCCGGTCGCCTCTTCGGGCTGCATCGCCCGATCGAGGCGCCCGCCGCCCACGTCGAGCCCGACGCGCTCGTCCTCGACGCGGTCCTCGACGGCGCGGCCCTCGCCCGTGGAGTGCACGACGCGGTCGACGCCGAGGTTGCCGACATCATGCGCAGGTGAGCGCTCGGGTAGTCTCGAGACGGGTCGCGCGACGAGCGCAACGTTGGTGCATACTACTCGTCCGCGATGTACCTCGATGCTCTCGCCTCCTGCGCCGAGCTGACGACCGAGCACGCCGAAGAAGCGGCGCGCTCCTCGACCTCGCTGCGCGTGCTGCTCAACTGGGCCGCGGACATCGCGCGCCCGGGCGAGGGTGGCCCGAAGGTGCTGATGGTGATCGCGCGGCTCGCGCACGCGGAGTGGTTCGAGGGGACGCCGTACGTCGAGATCCGCGGCGACGACTCGACGACGGCGCTGTCCGTCTTCGCCGACCACGGGATGGGGATCCGCGAGCGCGTGGTGCCGCTCGCGCGCTTGCGCGTCGGGTTCGACGAGTTCGCGCGCGCGGTGCGCCTCGCGCCGCAGCTCATCGCACCCTTCGAGTCCACGCAGCGCGGCGACGCGATCTTCCTGACCCCTCCCGAGGCGAGCACCGAGTCGCAGCGGGGCGGCCACGAGGCGATCGCGATCGACGACCGGAGCCTGCACGAGCAGGAGAGGAAGACCGCCCCGCCGCCGCCGCCCACATCGACCGCGCCTCCGGCGACCGACGCGCCTCCCGCCACGCCGGAGCAGAGCGGGGTCCACACCCATCCGACGGTGCGTCGCATGGTCGCGGTGCGCCCCGAGGCGCTGCGGCGCGGAACCGACGACGGAGACTGAGATCGCGCGCGCTTCGGCGACCGCGGTCCACGGAGATCCGCGACGTTGGACGGCTTCGGGGCCGACCTCGATTGACGCCGAACCGCTAGCAATGCTACGCGCGCGGAAGATGCCCCAGCCCGCCCGCTCCTCCCGCTCCTCTTCTTCCTCCCGCGTCGAACGCGCTCCCGCGAAGGCGAAGACCACAGCCGTCGCGAAGGCCAAGCCTGCGGCGAAAGGAAAGGCCTCCCTGCTCCGCTCGGTCGCCGCGACGAAGACGCCGGTGAAACCCGCGGGCCAGCCGCGCGCGGCCCGCCCGACCCCGCCGCCCGCGCCGGCGCTCCCGAAGAGCGAGAGCGTCCCGCCGCCCGCGCCGCAGCGGCCGTCGCAGATCATCGCGAAGGGCTACGTCCCGCTCGTCAACATCCCGCCGCTCCCGCCGCCGCCGAAGAACCTCAAGCTGAACGTCGGCGACA
>JAHBWA010000109.1 GCA_019637195.1 Labilithrix sp.
TCGCTCAAGGCGCTCGCCGCCGATCCTTGGGAGGGCCTCGACGTCGCCGAGGGCCGCGTCGTCTCCGGCACCGTCGTCCGCAGCACCGAGTTCGGACGCTTCGTGCGCATCGCGCCCGGCGTCGAGGGGCTGCTCCACGTCTCGGAGCTCGGCCGCGACTTCAAGGCCGACGAGGGCGAAGAGGTCCGCGTCGTCGTGAAGAAGCTCGATCGTCAGACGAAGAAGATCGGGCTCGTCCCGGCGCCCGACGGCGCCGAGGTCGGCTCCACCGTCACGCTCGTCTCGGCGGACCTCAAGGTGAACGCCGTGGTGCAGGGCACGGTCGAGCGGATCGAGACCTACGGCATCTTCGTCCAGGTCGACGGGACCAAGGGGCGCGCCGGCCGCGGTCTGGTCCCCAACGCCGAGCTCGGCGTCCCGCGCGGAACCGACCTGCGCAAAGCGTTCCCCGAGGGCACGCGGGTGACGGCGAAGGTGCTCGAGACGGGTGAAGGCCGGCTGCGCCTCTCGATCAAGGGCGCCAAGGACGCCGAGGAGCGCGCCGACTTCGAGGCCGCGAAGGGCAAGCAGGGCGCGCCGCGCTCGCTCGGCACGTTCGCGGACCTCCTGAAGGGCCGGAAGCTCTAGGAGGCGCGCCGGCGCCGGCGCGGGCCGGCGAGGCGGAGCGCCGCGAGGGCCGCGAGCACGAGGGCGCCAGCGTCGACGCCCGGGCTGCTCGCGCCGGTGGCCCCGCACGAGCGGCAGCCGCCCGGCGACTCGGCCTGCGGCGCGCTCGCGGCTTCCATCGCGACGGCGCGCTCGGGCGACGGCTCCGCCGGGGAGGTCGCGATCGCGCAGTCGGGGCACGCGTCCCGGACGCGCCGCGTCGCGTCCGCCGCCTTGTCGCGCGCGGAGTCGCAGCGCTGGCCGGGCTCGAGCGCGCAGATGCGCTCGGCGGCGCGACGGATCGAGCCGAGCGCGCGGCAGGCCGCGACGCAGTCGCGGGTCGCGAGCTCGAGCGACGACAGCGAGGCGTGCTCCGCGTCGAGCTGCTTCTCGAGCGCGCCGACGTCGCCGTCGTCACCGCCGTCGGCGCGGGCCGGGCCGGGCGCGAGCGCCGCGCAGGCGAAGGCGAAGGCGACGACACCGAGCGAGCGCGCGCGCCTCACCCCGCGAACGAATCACGGCTTCGCCGTCCGCGCAAGACGCTCACTGGTTCCGCTTGATGACGTGGAAGCCGAAGTCGGACTCGACGACGTCGCTCACCTCGTCGACGGCGAGCGCGAAGGCGGCGTCCGAGAACGGTTTGGTCATCTTGTCGCGCGTGAACTTCCCGACGCTCCCCATCCGCTCCTTGCTCCCGGGATCGTCGGAGTACTCCGCGACCAGCGCGCTGAAGTCGGCGCCGCCCTTCGCCTTCGCGACGACCTCCTCGGCGCGCTTCTTCGCGTCGGCCTTGGCGCGCGTGACCGACTTCGCCGCGCCCTTCGCGCCCTTGTACGCGACGAGGACGTGCTGCGCTGCGATCGCGTCCGGCACCTTCGGCGCGGCCTCGCCGTTCGGTACCTTCGGCGCGGCCTCGGCGGACGCGCTCGGCGCGGCCGGCTCCGGTGGCGGCGCGGGCGCCGTGAGCGAGCTCGCGGGCGCGCTCGGCGCGTCCTCGGTCGCAGGTTTCTTGTCGTCGCAGGCGAGCACGGCGAAGAGCGCGAGCTCGATGAGCAGGATCGTCGCGGAGCGAGTCATCTCCTCTCCGTACCACGGGCCGGCGCGGCGCTCCTCGCGGAACGCGCCGTGGTACCCTCGCGCGTCTCGGAGGTGATCGGTGAACATCGAATGCTCGAGCGTCATCGCCAGCGTGGTCGTCCACGCGCGTGGAGCGCTCGTCACGCGCGAGGTCGAGCTGCCGGCCACCCTCCCGGACGGCGAGGTCGACGTCGTCGTCCGCGGGATCACGCGGATGGCGCGTCGGGGCAGCGCGCGCGCCGCGCTCGACGGGAGCGATCGCGTCGTCGCGGCGGTCCACACCGCGCTCGCCGTGCCGCGCACCGAGGACGAGCCCGGTCGCTCGCTCGCGCGCGTTCGCGACCTCTCCGCGCGCCTCGAGCGGGTGGGGGACGAGCTCCGCCTCTCGTCCGAGCGACGGGCGCGCCTCGCGGAGCTGGCGCTCGCGCCGCGCCTCCGCGCGTTCGACGGGAAGCGCGAGCGCGACGCCTTCGACGTCCGCTTCGGCGAGGCGCTCGAGATGTCCGCGCTCGTCGCGAGCAAGGTCGGCCCCCTCGACGAGCGGATCCTCGGCCTCGAGAGGGAGCAGCGTGAGCTCGCGCGCGAGCTCGAGGCCGCGCGCCTCGAGGACAGCCAGGCGTCGACGCGCGCGCGCGCCGGCGCCTCGTGTCCGGACCGCACCGTCACCGCGCGCCTCCTCGGCGGAGGGCGGCCGGGGCGGCTGCTCGTCACGTACGCGGTCGCGGCGGCGCGGTGGTGGCCCGCGTACACGCTTCGGGTCGAGGGCGCCGGCGTCGACCCGCGCGCGACGTGGACCTTCGAGGCGATCGTCGCGCAGCGGACCGGCGAGGACTGGTCCGGCGTCCCGCTCACGCTCTCCAGCGCCGATCTGGTGTTCGACGCGCGGCTGCCGGCTCTGCCGTCGCTCCGCTTCGGCCGCGCGCTGCCCCGGCCGAGGAGGCCGTTCCGCCCGCCGCCGCCCGGAGTCGACGTCATGTTCGTCGCGTACGCGGTCTCGGGGATCCGCGCGTTCGCGCCGGAGGAGAGCCCGCTGGCGTCGCGCGTCGAGGCGGACGAATCGCGCGCGCGGGAGGCCGGGAGCGGCGACGCCTCCGAGCTCGCCATGGCGTTCGAGGACGGCGCTCTCGCCGAGGCGGCGGCGCCGCTCGAAGACGCGCCGGCGCTGGTCAGCCGATCCGTGGCGCTCGGAGCCCTCGCGCCGGCGGCGCGGAGCGGCGGCCTCGGCTTCGGAGGGGGCCCGCCTCGCGGCGAGGCGGCGAAGCGACGGATCGACCCCGCGGCGCTCGTCGCGCCGCAGGTGGAGCCCGAGGTCGTCCCTTCGGCGGCGTGGACCGATCACGACGGCCTGGTGCTCGCGAGCGCCGACGAGCCGTCTCGTCCCGCGCGCCGACGCGGCCGGCGCCGACGCGGTCGAGGAGGCGTGCCGCGAGATCGACGGCGCCGCGGACGGCCGCTACCGCGATCCGGCCGAGTCGCGCGGGATGTTCGACTACCGCTACGAGGCCGCCGGACGGGCCGACGTACCCTCGGACGGTCGCGTCCACCGCGTCGCCGTCGGCGTCGCCGACTGCGCGGTCCGCGTCGCGTGGCGGGCCGTGCCGAGCGAGAGCGCCGAGGTCTACCGCGAGGCGCACGTGGTCAACCCGTTCGACACGGGGCTGCTCGGCGGCCCCGTCGACGTCTACCTCGACGGGAGCCTCCTCACCACGACGAGCGTGGAGCGCATCGATCGAGGCGGAGAGCTTCTCTGCGGCATGGGCGCGGACGATCGTCTGAAGGTCGCGCGGAACGTCCGGGTCTCGGAGGAGGCATCGGGCCTCCTCCGTGGCTCGACCGCCGTGACCCACGCGGTGGACATCGAGCTGTCGTCGACGATCGGCGAGCCCGTCGAGGTCACGATCCTCGAGCGTGTCCCGGTGACCGACGACCGCGCGCTCGAGGTCGAGCTGGTGCGCGCGCGTCCCGAGCCCGCGGTCTACGATCAGGCCGACCGCGGCGCCCCCGTCCGCGGCGGCCATCGATTCGACGTCCGCGTGGCGCCGGCGGCGAAGACGTCGGTCGAGCTCGTGTACCGCCTCGTCTTCGCGCAGAAGCTCGACGTCGTAGGAGGTAGCCGTCGTGGATGACCGTTCGACGCACCCGGACCCGCCGCTCGTCGCGGTCCATACGCGCGTCGAGCGCGTGACCTTCTTCGAGGACCGCGCCGAGGTCGTCCGGCGGGCGACCTGCGTGGTCCCCGCGGGCCGGTCGCGCGTCGAGGCGAGCGGGCTCACGCTCCTCGTCGACGACCGGAGTCTCACCTGCGGGATCGGTGGAAGCGGCGCCGCCGCCGTCGTGTCCTGCCGCGTGCGGCGGCGCTCGGAGGACGCCGCCGAGGCGAGCGCGGAGACCGTCGGCGCGCTCGAGTCCGAGCACGAGCGCGCGCGAGAGAGGCTCGCACGGGCCGAGCGCGGCCTCGGCCTCTCGAGGGCCGAAGGCGAGCGCGTGGCGGGGCTGGTGGAGCGCTGGGCCGACGTCGTCGGCGCGGTGCCCTCGCGCGCCGGCGCAGCCGCGGGCGAGCTCGGACGCGCGTACGAGGCGCTCGACCGCGCCACGCGCGACAACCTCGATCGCACCGCGGCCCTCCGCCGTGAGCGCGAGGCTGCCCAGACCGAAGTGGAGCGTCTCGAGCTCGCGCTCGCGGAGGCGCGGGCCGTCAAGCCGCGCTACGAGGCGCTCGCGGAGATCGAGCTCGTCGCGACGTCGGAGACCGAGCTCGAGCTCGAGCTCGTCTACCGCACGCCGTGCGCGCTGTGGCGCCCGGAGCACCTGGCGCGGCTCTCGCGCACGCCGGGCGGCGAAGGCACGATCACGATCACGACGTACGCGGCGGTCTGGCAGCTCACGGGTGAGCGCTGGCACGACGTGCCGTGCCGCTTCTCGACCGCGCGTCCGGCGGGGACGGCGGCGGCGCCGCTGCTCAAGGACGACGTCCTGTCGACGCGGCGCAAGACGGACGAGGAGCGCAAGCAGGTCGTCGTCGAGGCGCGCGACCAGGCGATCGTGACCGCCGGCGCTGCGCGCGGCGCGCGCGACGTCGACGAGATGCCGGGCGTCGAGGACGGCGGTGAGGCCCAGTGGTTGACGGGGCGCTCGACCGCGACGATCCCGAGCGACGGCCGCCCGGTGCGCGTCGAGCTCGGCGAGCGCTCGTTCCCTTGCGAGGTCTCCTGCGTGTGCTTCCCCGAGCTCGGTCCGGCGACGCACCTCCGCGCGGTCGCGACCTTGCCGGGGCCGGCGCCGCTCCTCGCGGGGCCCGTCACCGTCGGACGCGAGCGCGAGATCGTCGGGCAGAGCGCGGTCTCCTTCGTGGGGCCGGGCGAGCCGCTCGAGCTCGGCTTCGGCGTCGACGACGGGCTCCATGTGCGACGGCGCGTCGTCGAGAAGCGCAAGTCCACGCAGGTCACGGGGACGCAGCACGTCGCGCGCGAGGTCTCGCTCTACGCGACGAACCTGGGCGGGGACAGGCGCACGCTGTCCGTCGTCGAGCGCGTGCCGGTCAGCGAGGTGGAGGACGTCGTCGTCGAGGTCGAGCCGCACACGCAGATGCGCCACGACGAGCGTGACGGCTTCGCGACGTTCGAGGTCGAGCTCCCGCCGGGCGGCACCCGCGAGCTCCACTTGACGTACCGCATCGAGGCGAGGTCGCGCGTGGTCCTCCCGCCGTCGTTCGACGCGCGAACCTGAGCGGACGGCTCGACGCCTCCCGGGCGGCTCGGGGCCGTGCCGCGCGCTCGGGATTGCCTGCACGGCCCGCCGGTGCCACGCTTGCCGCGGCTCCGAGCGGGAGCCCGACCGTCGACCACGCCGCTATGGAACGCACGCCGCCGGAGGTACTTTCGCTCGAGGAGCTCGGCTGGTCGGGCGAGCTCGCCGCGCACGTCCCCGCGGGGTCGAGCCTCGCGCCCGCGCGGGTCGCATCCGTGTATGCTGCACGAGTCGACGTCTGGACGCAGGAGGGGCCTCGGCTCGCCAGCTTGCGCTCGCGCGCGCTCCGCGACGCCGAGGGCGGCGTCGCGGTCGGGGACTGGGCGCTCGTCGCGCGCGCCGGCGCCGACGCGAGCGAGGTCGTCGTCGAGGCGATCCTCCCGCGGCGGACATCGCTGCTCCGCCAGGCCGCCGGAGAGCGGGCGGAGCCTCAGGCGATCGCGGCGAACGTCGATCGGGTCTTCGTCGTCACGTCGATCGAGGGCGACCTCAACGTTCGGCGGCTCGAGCGCTACCTCGTCGCGATCGCGGCCGGCGGCGCCGAGGCCCAGATCGTCCTCACCAAGGCCGACCTCGTCGAGGACGCCGGCGCGGCGCTCGAGCGGGTCCGGGCGCTCGCCCCCGCGTTCGCGACGAGCGCGCGGGATGGTCGCGGCGTCGACGAGCTCCTCGCGCGGATCCCCCGCGGCACGACCGCGACCGTCGTCGGCTCGTCGGGCGTGGGTAAATCGGCGCTCGTGAACCGCCTCCTCGGCCGGGACGTCCAGCTCGAGGGCGCGGTCCGCGCGTACGACGGGCGCGGTCGACATACGACCACGCGCCGCGAGCTCTTCGTGCTGCCGGGCGGCGGCCTCCTCATCGACACCCCCGGGATGCGTGAGCTCAAGCCGTGGCTCCCCGAGGGCTCGCACGACGACGACACCTTCGACGACGTGGCGGCGTTCGCCGGCGCGTGTCGCTACCGCGACTGCGGCCACGCGCGCGAGCCGGGGTGCGCCGTCCGCGCGGCGCTCGACGCCGGCGAGCTCTCCGAGGCGCGCCTCGTCGCGTGGCAGAAGCTCTCGCGCGAGCGGGCCGAGCGCGCCGAGCGCCAGGCGAGCTTCGCGGCGGTCGCCGAGAGCCGGCGACGCGCGCGCACGAACACGCTCGCGCTGAGGAAGCGCCTCAAGGACAAGGGGCGCTGATCGGGCCGAGCGTCAGCGCCCCGCGTCGAGGATCGTCGGCGCGGGGATGGGGGTCGGGGACGGCGGCGTCGGCGCCGGCGTCGGAGCAGGCAGCGGCGGAGGAGACGGCACCGGCGGAGGCGTGGGCGTCGGGCCCGGCGTGGGCGTCGGGCCGGGCGGGCCGGGGACGGGCGGCGCTTGCTCGGGCGCGGCGGTCGCGAAGCCCGCGCCCGCGGCCGCGCCGGCGAGGGTGAGAGGCCAGGCGAGCGCGAGCAGCGCGACGACGCGGGTGCGTCGAGTCCTCGTCCTTCGAATGTGCGCGTGCCTCGCTGACTCCATCGCTCGTCGTCTCCTTTCGTGACGGCGGAGATGCACGCAGCGTTCCGGCCGCGGCTCGGTTCACACGCGCGACGCGAGCACGAGCATGATCACGTAGAGGAGGAGGCCGCCGACCCAGAGCCCCACGCGCGTCCGCATCCGCTCTTGCCAGCCCCAGTACGGGGCGAGCGGCGGGAGGACGAGCGCGACGGCGCCGCGCCATCGCGGCGTGCGCTTGGCCAGCCCGAGCGCGATCGCCACGTGCGTCGTGATCACGAGCGCGAAGGCGACGACGAGGAGCGCGACGACGACGATGTCCTTCATGGCTCGCTACCGGCGTCCAGTATAGCGTCGCCCTGCGGCGAGCGGGACGGGTCGAGCTCCTCGAGCTCTTCGAGCGCCTCGTTCGCGGCGGCGTCGCGCGCGTCGTGGTCATCGCTCGCGCCGGCGTCGAGCGGCGCGAGCGGGCCCTGCCGTACCGCGTCGCCTTCGGGCGTGACGACCGCCGCGGGCGCGGGCCCGCCGACCGCGAGAGGCTCGGGCTCGCTCACGAGGGCGCCCGAGGCGTCCCGCCAGGCTCCAGCCGCGACGTAGAGCGTCCCGACGCGATCGCGCACGCTGGTCCAGGGCGCGAAGCGGGCGTTCGCCGGCGGCTCGACCCACCGGCCCGGCTTCCACGCCCAGCGTCGCGTCTGCCACGTCCACTCGCCGTCGATCCACACGGCGCCGCCCTTGTTCGGCCGGAGCGGGACGGCCTCGACGCGCGCCGGCGGCGGCGGGTAGGGGATCTCGACGAGCGCGCTCGTCGGGTGGGTCGTATACGGAGGCGCGGGGAGCTTGGGGGCGCCGCATGCGAAGAAGACGGCGGTCGCGACGAGAGCGGCTCGAACCACCACGCTGCAGCGCATCGGGCGGCGCCGAGCATGGCGCGTACCACGGCTCTGGAGACGGTACGGCCCGTCGCGACGACGCCCTGCCGGGCGCGCGCGGCGCGGCGTCGTGAGGCAAATGGGCACAGCCGCGCTCGTGCGCCACAGCGTGAGGCAGGATCGGACAGCCCTGCGCCCGGATCGGCCGCCCATCTCGGTCGGATCATGTGGTGTCGAGCTTGCTTGTGCGCCCGCGGGCTTCCTTCGATGACGGTGATTTCACGGGCAACGCCGGAGAGGCACCGATCGTGTTTCGTGCACGTCGCTCGGCTCGCTCACGCCGTCGGGCTCGCGGCGCTCCTCTTCCTCCTCTTCGGGTGCAACCGCGTTCCCCAGGGGCGCATGGCGGTGGACGAGGTCACCGTCCGCGGCGCCGAGAAGATCGACGCGGATGACGTCGCCGACAAGATCGCGACGACGAAGAGCCCGCGCTTCCTCGGCCTCTTCCCCGGCGTCATCTACGAATACTCGGTCTTCGATCGCAACGTCTTGCAGCGCGACCTCGCGCGCGCCGAGGCGTTCTACCGCTCGAAGGGCTACTACAACGCCCGCGCGCGCGCCGGTCGCGTGCACGTCGTCGACGACAAGCACGTCCGCGTCGAGATCGTCGTCGAGGAGGGGGACCCCGTCCAGATCCGCAGCCTCCGCGTGGACGGGCTCGACGGCCTCCCGAAGGACATCGCCGAGATCGCGCGTCGGGCGGCGAAGGAAGCGCTCCGCGAGGGGACCGCTTTCGAGGAGGAGAGCTTCGACAAGGCGGTCGGCGCCGTCCGCCGTTCCCTGACCGATCGCGGTTACGCCTACGCGAAGGTGAAGAACGACGCGGCCGTCGATCTCGTCCAGCGGAAGGCCGACGTCGTCCTCACGGTGACGCCCGGCGAGGCGTGCGTCTTCGGTCCCGTCACGATCGAGGGGCTCGGCGATCTGCCCGAGAAGCCGGTCCGGCGCGCGCTCGACATCGCGCCGGGCACGCCCTACTCCGAGGCAGCGCTCGACAGCGCGCAGCAGGCGGTCCTCGACTTCGGCGTCTTCGCGTCGGTCGACATGACGCCGGACCTGCCCGACCCGCCTCGCGCCGACCGCGTCGTCCCGGTCAAGGTGACGCTCGAGCCGTCGCGGCTCCGCACGGTGCGCCTCGGCGGCGGGATCGAGTTCGACGCGCTGAAGACCGACGTCCACGGGATCTTCGGCTGGGAGCACCGCAACTTCCTCGGCGGGCTCCGGACCTTCAGCGTCCACCTCAAGCCGGGCGTCGTCCTCTACCCGCTCCGCTTCAACAACATCGAGGCTCCGAACCGCCTCTTGCCAGAGGAGCGCCTGCGGCTCGAATTCCGCGAGCCCGGCTTCCTCGAGGCGCGCACGAACGCGTTCATCCGCCCGGAGTTCAACGTCCAGGCCCTCCTGCTCGACCCGAACCCGCCGCCCAACGCCAAGGTGATCGGCTACGCCGAGGCGCGCAACGGCATCGGCCTCGATCGCGGCTTCTGGCGGTTCTTCGGCGCGATCTCGCACAACCTGCAGGTCGCCTATCCGTTCGCCTACGTCGGCTCGCGCGACCCGACGCTCGGCACGCTCGTCATCTCGTACCCCGAGCTCGTGACGACGCTCGACTTCCGCGACGACCGCGTGCACCCGCGGAAGGGAATCTACCTCCTCAACACGCTCCAAACCGCGGGCGGTCCGTTCGGCGGTCAGGCCAACGACGTGAAGGTGCAGCCCGACCTCCGCGCGTACGTCCCGCTCCGTCGCGGCGTCGTGCTGGCGATGCGCGGCTCGGTCGGGCTTTTGTTCCCGCGCAACTACGGCAGCCAGGTCCGCTCCCGGGACTCGAGCGTCTTCGAGGCGTCGGAGGCGCGGACGCGCGACTACCAGCTCACGTTCTTCCGCGGCTTCTTCTCGGGAGGCCCGACGTCGAACCGCGGGTATCCCCTCCGCGGCGTGGGCCCCCACGACATCGTCCCGTTCATCTCTCCCGACCTCGAGGTCCAGCGACTCGGTGTGGCGTGCGGACGCGACTTCGACTGCCGCTCGCCGACGGGCGGTTTCACGCTCTGGGAGGCCTCCGCCGAGGTACGCTTCAAGATCACCGGGCCGCTCTCCGCGGCCACGTTCTGCGACGCAAGTGACGTTTCGCCACGGACGACCAACATCCGACTGACGCACCTTCATCTCTCGTGCGGCGCCGGTGGGCGCTACGACACGCCCGTCGGGCCGGTGCGCCTCGACATCGGCTACCGGATTCCGGGGATGCAGGTCATCGGAGGTCTCACATCGGACGAGCGCGAGCCGCAGACGTTCCCGCTTGGCATCCCAATCGCAGTGTCACTCGGCATCGGCGAGGCTTATTGATGACCTCCGGCACACAGAAGAGCCGCGCGCGACGCGTCCTGGGGGTGCTCGGATCGGTGATCGGGCTCACCGTCACCTTCAGCGCCGCGACCGTCGCGGCGGTCGTGATCCACCTCGACGCGCCGGCGACGCGCCGCCTCGTCGCCACGCAGGTGAGCGGGATCCTCGCGGGCACGCTCGCCGGCAAGGTCGAGATCGAGCACATCGGGGGGCTCGGGCTCCACGGCGTCGACGGCGTGCGCGTCCGCGTGCACGATCCCGAGGGCGTGCAGGTGCTCCACGTCGACGGCGTGCGGGTGCGTGTCCGCGCGCTCGCCGCGGCGCGCTCGGCGCTCTTCGGGGACGGCGCGATCGTCGTCGAGGTGCCGTCCGCGTCGGTCGGGAACGTCGACGCGAACCTCGACGCCGACCCGCGCGGAGAGGGCTTGCGGCTGGCGAGCGCGTTCGAGCCGCGCGCGCCTTCCGAGCCGAAGCCGGCGGAGCCGCCTGGCCGCGGCGTCCGCGTCGAGCTGCCGGAGGTGCTCCTCGGCCACGCGTGGATCCACGGATCGCCGCCGGGGGCGCCGCTGGTCGACGCCGAGCTGTCCGACCTCGCCGCGCGCGCGCACGTCGATCCCGACGTCGTCCGCGCGGAGCTCGACCGCGTGCGCCTCGTGACCCGGGCCCTGCCGCGTCGGGTCGATCCGGCGGGGACGATCGGCGGGAAGTTCGCGATGCCCGCGCCGAACGGCCACGGCGTCGACGTGCAGGCGGTCTTCGAGGGCGAGGTCGGCGGTGTCCCGACGACCATCGAGGCTCGCATGAACGATCGCCGCGTCGACGCCCGGATCGACGCGCGCGATCCGACGGGCGTGCGGACGAGCTCGGTCGTCGACGAGCTCGCGATCCGCGAGCCGCTGTCGCTCCACGCCGAGGCGCACGGCGACCTCCCGCACGTCGAGGGCGAGGTGTCGCTCGTCGTCGGCAAGGCGACCGTCGACGCGAAGGCGGTCGTGCTCGCCAGCACAACGACGCACGTGAAGGCGACCGTCGCCGCGCGGAACGTCGACGCCGGAGCGCTGAGCGAGGGCGCGCCGACGACGAACGTGGGCCTCGACGCGCGCGCCGACGTCGCGATCGACGAGGGCGGCGTCCACGGCGAAGCGTCGATCGACACGCTGCCCGGCACGGTCGACGGCCAGCCCATCCCGCGCGCCGAGGTGCGCGCGAAGCTCGCCGGCAAGTCCGCCGAGGTGCGCGCGCGGATCCACGACGCGGCCATGCCGACCGAGGTGGCGATCGACGTCGAGCCGCGGTCGGACGTGGAGGGCCAGCTCGTCAAGGCCTCGGCGCGCGCGCGGATCCCGGACCTCCACCGCGTGCCCATGATCGGAGCCAAGCTCGGCGGGCGCGCCGAGGTGGACGCGGCGCTCCGCGTCTACCTCCCGGAGAAGAGGATCGAGGGAGCTCAGGCGAAGCTCGTCGTCTCGAAGCTCAGGGAGGAGCAGCTCAGCGTCGGTCGGATCGAGGCCCGCGCGCGGATGAGCGGGACGATCGATCGGCCGATCATCGACGCCGAGCTCGAGGGACGACACCTCCTGACAGGGACGCTCCCGCTCGCCTCGGTGGACGGCCGCGCGCGGATCGAGATCGCGGGCAGCGCGGTGACGGTGCGCGACGCGTCGGTGAAGGCGGTGCGCCCCGTCGACGAGACGGTCGAGGCGCGCGCGCGCCTCGTGGCGATCGACGGCGCGAAGCTCCGCGTCGAGGGCGTGACCGTGCTCGGCGTCGGCGAGCCGATCCGCGCCGATCTGGTGAAGGACGGCCGCGAGATTCGCGGGCAGATCGACGCCCCCAGGATCGATCTGCCGCTCGCGGCGCGCCTCTCGGGCCAGGAGGATCTCGAGGTCACCAAAGGGACGCTCGGGATCCGCGGGGAGGGCGCTCTCCGCGGCGGCGTCGCCAAGGCGAAGGTCCACGTCGAGCTGGCGGATCTGACGATGCGGTCCCTGGACGGGGCGCGGGCGGTGGTGGACGCGTCGATCGATCGACGCGACGTCGAGCTCGCGGTGAACGCCGGCCTCGGTGAGGCCGGAGCGCTCGAGCTGCGCACGAGCGGCGTCACGATCGACGGCCGGGTCGACGATCCGGCCGCGTGGCGGCGCGTCGTCGGGCGCGTGCACCTCGTCAGCGAGATCGACATGGAGCGCGCGGCGCGGCTCCTCCCCGCCGAGGCGTTGCCCGTCGCGGACGTGCGGGGCAGCTTCGCGGTGCGCGGACAGGTCGGTCGCGACGGTCCGGACGCGCCGCCGGAGATCCAGCTCCACGCCCACACGAACGGCCTGGCCGTGGCGGGGCGATCGAGCGCGCCTGAGCGCGTCGCTGGCGTCGTCGTCGAGTCGCCGCCGCGGTGGCGCTCGACCGACGTGGACGTCGGGCTCGACGTCCGCAACGACGGCAAGAGCGGGCTCACGAACGTCGCGTTCCGCGCGACCAACGCGAAGGGCGTCGTCGTCGCGCTCGACGCCAAGGCGATCCTCCCGTACGCGGAGATCGCGCGGACGCCCGCTGTCGCGCGCGCGCGCGCGCTCGAGGCGCCGATGAGCGTCACGCTGGTGGTCCCGCCGCGTCGGCTCGACCAGCTGCCGGCGGCCGCCGGCGTCCGGGACGTCCAGGGCGCGCTCGAGGCGCGGCTCGACGCCTCGGGGACGGTCCTCGACCCGCGGATCCGCCTCGTCGCCCGCTCGCGCGGGCTCCGCACCACGGCGATGCCGCCCGATGTCCAGGCGGACACGGACGTCGTGCTCGACTACGACGGGCGCGTCGCCGAGCTCGTCGCCAAGACGCGCTCGCGCGGCGAAGAGCTGCTCGACCTCGGGGCGCGCGTGGAGGTGCGCGCGCGCGACGTGCTCGAGGGCGACGGCAAGACGCCGCTCGCCTGGAAGGCCGGAGGGCGCGTGGCGCTCCACGGGTTCCCGCTCGAGAGCGTGCCCGAGCTCGCCGATCGTCACATCCAGGGCCGCGTCAGCGGCGAGGTCGCGCTCGAGGGGCTCCACGAGGACGCGCGCCTGAAGGGGCGCATCGATCTCGAGAGACTCGCCGTCGGGAAGGCCGAATACCCGAAGGGACGGATCACCATCGACACCGGCGGCGGGAAGCTCGCCGCCAGGGTGCGCCTCGATCAGAAGGACGGCTTCCTCGACGCGGGCGCGTCGACCGGCCTCGCGTGGGGCGCCGAGGTGGCGCCGTCGCTCGATCCCGAGCACCCGATCGAGGCGACGCTGAAGGCCGACGCGTTTCGCGCCGCCGCGCTCCAACCGTTCGTCGAGGGCGCGGTGCCCGCGCTCGACGGGAGGATCGACGCCAACGCCAGGGCGCGCATCGTCCCGGGCAGGCCCGGCGCCGAGCTCTCCGGCAAGGTGGCGTTCCGCGACGGCACGGTGCAGCTCGCCGCGCTGGGCGAGGAGCTTCGGAGCGTGCGCGCGACGGCGTTCTTCTCCCCCGACGGGACCATCCGCGTGACCGACGTCTTCGCGCGCGGCACCGAGGGCGAGGTCGGCGCCGACGCGCACGTGAAGCTCGACGGCATGCGCGTCGCCGACGCCAAGGCGAACATTCGCATCCCGGAGAAGCGTCCGCTCGCGCTCTCGGTGCAGGGCCAGCCGATCGGCGAGCTCGCCGGCGCGATCGAGATAGGCGCGCGGCAGAGCGCCGACGCGAAGCAGACCGAGGTCGTCGTCAGCGTCCCGAAGCTGAACGTGGCGCTCCCGCAGGTGACGAAGTCCGGGGTGCAGCAGCTCGAGTCGAAGGACAACATCCGGGTCGGCGTCTTCCGCGATCGCGAAAAGTTCGTGATGCTGCCCCTCTCGAAGGCCGACGCCGCGCGCGCCGCCGGCGAGGACGAGGAGCAGGCGCCGGACGGGACGCGGCTCGACGTCGACGTGAAGCTCGGGCGGATCACGATCGAGCGGGGCAACCAGCTGCGCGTGAGGCTCACGGGCAACCCGAAGATCGTCATCGAGGGCGGGGAGACGAAGATGCTCGGCCAGATCGCGGTCGAGAGCGGCTGGGTCGACGCCCAGGGCAAGAAGTTCGAGGTCGAGAAGGGGACGGTGACCTTCAACGGCGAGTCGCCGCCCAACCCGGTCGTGGTCGTGACCGCCGGCTGGACGGCGGCGGACGGCACGCGCGTCTACGCCGACTTCGTCGGGCCGGTGAAGACCGGAAAGGTCACGCTTCGGTCCGAGCCTCCGCGCCCGAAGAACGAGATCCTCGCGCTCGTCCTGTTCGGCACCGCCGACGGCGCCAATCCACAGCCGCCCCCGCCCGGCAGGCAGCCGGACGGCACGACGCAGGCGGCGGTCGGTCTCGGCGGCGGCCTCGTCGCGCAAGGCCTCACCGAGGCGCTCGACGACCTCGCCGGCATCCAGGCGACGGCGCGGATCGACACGACGCGCTCGAGCAACCCGCGCCCGGAGGTCGAGTTCCAGCTCTCGCCGAAGGTCTCGCTCTCGTTCGCGCACGTCATCGGCACCCCGCCGATCACCGAGCCGGACAAGAACCTGGCGAACGTCGAGTACCGTTTTCACCGCAACTGGTCGCTCGAGACGACCTTCGGCGATCGCGGGACCGCGCTCCTCGATGCGATCTGGCAGAAGCGCTACTGAGCGTCGCGGCTCGTCGCGGGACCGTCGCGCCGCGCGCTCTGCTTCGTCCGGCCGCACGTCGCGCCGAGCGAGGTGAGCGGTACGAGACGTGCTTTTCAGTCGCTCGTGGCGACCGTCTCCCAGCACGATCCGAACGCCGTCGGGCTCGAGCGCCGTCGGAGCGGTCCTCCGGCGGCGCGCTCCGGCGGGCTTCCGGCGCCGGCGCGGGCGCGCGCGTGGGGCGCGTCGTTCTTCCCCACCGTGGCCCGATGCGGCGGCGGCGCGGTCCCTCGAACGACGGCTCCGACGAACGAACGACCCATCGCACGCTCGCGACGAACGAGCAGGAGGAGCAGGAGGACATGTCGATGACGACGAACCCGCTGCCGCCCGAGCGCCTCGCGCTCGAAGAGGCCTCCACCGCGGACCTGGTCCGCGAGGCGCTCGACGAGGCCAAGGAGCTCGTCCGTATCGAGATCGAGATCGCGCGCAGCGAGGTCGAGCTCGAGCTCGCGCGGGCGAAGCGCGCGGCGATCGGCTTCGGGATCGCGCTGGCGGCGGTGGTGATCGTCCTGTCGCTGCTCGCCGTGGCGCTCGTCCTCTTCCTCGGAGGGACGGCGCTCGCGGCGCTCGGTGTCGCCGGCGCGCTCCTCGTCGTCGGGGGCCTCGCCGCGTTCGTCGGGTACTCGACGCTGCCCAAGCGGCCGCTCGAGCGGACCCGCCATCGCATCGGGCGCGGGGTGAGCCAGCTGAAGGAGCACATCGCGTGAGTCGGCCGGACGACGACGTCCCGCCGAGCGAGCGGATGCAGCGGCTCGAGCGACGGGCGAACGTCATTCGCGAGCGCCTCTTCCGCGCCGTCGACGCGCTCGACACCCGCAGGCATCAGGTGGTCCGGATCGGGACGCAGGCGAAGAAGATGGCCAAGCCGGCGGCGATCTCGCTCCTCGGCGTCGCCGCGTTCGTCGGCGTGTCTGCGCTCGCGATCGGCCTCGCGCTGCGGAAGCGGCGTCGGCGCTCGCTGAAGGGCGCCGTGTCGCGCGCGCTCCAGGGGCTCGAGATCGTCCCGCAGCGCTCGCTCTCGCGCAGGACCTTGGAGAGCATCACGCTCTCGGTGTTGACCCTGGCCGCCACCGAGCTCACGAAGCAGGCGGTGAAGAACTTCCTCGACGGCCGGCTCCCGAGCGGTCGCCTGGCGGTGGGACGCGCGCTCGGCGAGCACCAGCGGCAGCTCACCCAGGGCGACGGCGCGGCGAGCTGACGCGAGCGCGTCGAGCGGCGATCAGCCGGGGCCGGCGCGCACCGAGGCGCGCGCGCGGATCGTGCGCTCGAGCCACGCCGGATCGAAGCCCTGCCGTAGCTCTCCCTCGATGTCGATCGCCGGGATGCCGCCGCCTCGGAACTTGCTCTTCATCTCGCGCTGCGCCGCCCTGTCGACGTCGACGCGACGCTCGGTGTACGCGATCCCGCGCTGATCGAGCCACGCCTTCGTCTTCCGGCACCAGCCGCAATAGTCCGCGGTGTAGATCACGACGCTCACCTCGCGGGGCGCAGCGAGGCGCGCCTGGTCGTCGTCCGCGGCCGGGCCCTCCGTCGGCCCCGCCGGCGCAGGCCCGTGCAGCGGAGCCGTGGGAGCTTCTCGAAGCTGGCGCGCCGCCACCGGAGCGTGCGTCGCGACGAGCTTCCAGCCCACGAGCGCCGCGGCCGCCGCGAGCGTGATCGCGCCAGCCAGGGCGTAGATCGTGCGGGCGTTCTGCCGCGTGGCCTCGCCTCGGCAGCGGGAGCATTGGCCGGTGTCGTCGAGGATCAGACCGTGCCAGGCGCATCGCTGGCGATCCATTCGACCGGGGGCCATTCCCGCGCATCGTAGGCACGCAGCGCCGATCCGCAAGCGAGCCTCTCGCCCGGCTCCCTCCTCGGGGGCGCGTGTCCCGTCGGGGGCTGGGGCGCGTGTCCCGTCGGGGGCTGGGGCGCGTGTCCCGTCGGGGCTTAACCGTGCGGCGGTCTCGGTCGTTCGTCCGGTGAGAGATGACGTCCTTCCCCAGCTCCCACTCGAGAGGAGGGCGGAGCGAGCCGCCGTCTCTCGGCCGCGCGGCGTGCCAGCGGCCCGCGCTGGCCACCTTTCACATGAAGGGCAACGCCTACCGGGGCCTCGTCGAGCAGATCGTCCGCGCCGTGCCCGGTGGCATGGACGCCGTGAGCGCTCACCTCTCGACCGCGACGCGATCGGTCCTCGCGCAGAACCTGATGGCGGGCGGGTGGTACGATGTCGTCCCCGTCGAGGAGCTCACGCGCGTGGCGGCGCGGCTCTGCGGCCTGTCCCACGAGCTCTTCTGCCAGCGCGCCGCGCGCTCGATCCTCGAGCGTGACTCGAACGGCATCTACCGGGCGATCCTCCGCCTCGCGACGCCCGACCTGGTCGTCCGCGCGCTGCCGTACACGACGAACCGCTACTTCGACTTCGTTGAGCTCGAGGTGCAGAGCATCGAGAAGCGGAGGTACCGCGTGACCGTCTCGGGGATCCCGCGCGCCGTGGTCCAGTCCTACATCCCGATGACGACCGTCTTCATCGGCGGCGCGCTCGAGCGCGCCGGCGCGCGCGACGTCGAGACGATCGTCTCGTCGCCGCGGTTCCACGCGGTCGTGCGCGGACAGCCGGTCATGCAGTTCGAGCGCGACATTCGCTGGCGCGAGTGAGGCGCAGCGCCCGCGCGCGTCGAACGCGTTCCGCGTCGTCCTTCGTCGCGCTACGTTCTCCCGCGATGCAAGTCCACGCGGTGCGTATTCACGAGGTCGGCGGCCCCGACGTCCTTCGCTGGGAGGCGCTCGAGCTGCCCGAGCCGGGACGGGGCGAGGTGCGCGTCCGGCATCGCGCGATCGGCCTCAACTTCATCGACACCTACCACCGCACGGGGCTCTACCCGGCGCCGCTGCCGGCCGTGCTCGGCACGGAGGCCGCCGGCGTCGTCGAGGCGCTCGGGGAGGGCGTGGCGGGCCTCGCCGTCGGCGATCGCGTCGGGTACGCCACGGGGCCGATGGGCGCGTACGCCGAGGCGCGCAACGTCGTCGCTTCGGTCCTCGTGAAGATCCCCTCCGGCGTCGACGACGGGCTCGCCGCGGCGACGCTCCTCAAGGGCCTGACTGCGCACTACCTCCTCGACATCGGCGGCCTCCGGACGTCACGCCGGACGATCCTCGTGCACGCGGCGGCCGGCGGCGTCGGGCTCCTCTTGTGTCAGTGGGCGAAGCGCCTCGGCGCGACCGTGATCGGCGCCGTCGGCAGCGCCGAGAAGGCCGAGCTCGCCGCCGCGAACGGCTGCGATCACGTCATCCAATACGACGCGGAGAGCCTCACGCAGCGCGTCCAGGAGCTCACGCAGGGACGCAAGGTCGACGTCGTCTACGACTCGGTCGGCAAGGACACCTGGAGCGCGTCGCTCGCGTCGCTCCGTCCGCGCGGCACGCTCGTGTCGTTCGGACAGTCGTCCGGGCCCGTGGCGCCGTTCGAGCCGCGCGTCCTCGCGGCGGGCGGCTCGCTGTTCCTCACGCGACCGACGCTCTACGACTACGTCCGCGAGCGCGAGGAGCTCGACGCGCGCGCCCGCGATCTGTTCGCCGCGCTCGAAGACGGGACGCTGAAGGTGCGCGTCGGGCAGACGTACCCGCTCCGCGAGGCCGCGCGCGCGCACCGCGATCTCGAGGGCCGAAAGACGACGGGCTCGACGGTCCTCGTGCCCTGACGTTCGCGCGCGAGCAACTTGCGCAAAGTCCCCGGGGAGGCGGGGAGCGATCTCGGATCCGGCGCGATCCACCCCCGTCATGACGCGGACGTGACTCGGAGATTTCACGTTGAGTTTTCCGAGTGTGCACCGCGTCATCCCGATCGGTACGACAGCTGCTTACCTCGTGGGTATGGCAGCGCCCGCACAGCTTCGATGGCTCGCCGCGACCCTCTTGGCCGGGGCCCTCGCGTGCACGAGCATCGTGGGCTGCGGGAGCGACGATCGGGCCGACGACGGCGCGCCCGGCGCGCGGGACGAGGTGCCGCCCGGCGGTGCGGCGGGCGACGACGTCTACGACGAGGTCCCTGCCTCGGCGCTCCGCGAGCGGCCGTGGGAGGTCGTGAGCAAGAAGGGCGAGACGTACCTCGCGAACGTCTTCTACGCCGACGCCAGCCAGAACGAGCAGATCATGCCGTGGGCGATCGACGGGCGGACGATGATCGATCGCCTCGTCTACCCGACGCTCGGCAACCCGAACCTCTACGTGAAGGCCGACGCGGAGGACGAGCTCGTGATGGTGCTCCGCATCGAGCCGGACGCCTTCGCTCACCTGAAGCCGTCCCGCGCGCCCGAGGGCGGGGACTCGCCGCTCTCGGCGGTGACGCTGACCGAGGACGCGGACAACGGGTTCTCGTTCCTCCTCGTCGCCCGCAGCGAGCGCGCGGCCGCGGAGGCGACGACGACGCAGCTCCCCCGCGCCGGCGTCTTCCGGATCGCGCCGTCGAAGGTGCTCGAGAACCCCGAGCCCGCGGACATGCCGGCGTCGCTCGCGAAGAAGAAGACGCTCCGCTTCGTGTTCGACCAGGCGGCGATGGCGAAGGTCCCGCCCGGCCTCTACGACGCGCGCTTCGAGGTCCGCAAGAACGGCGCGCTCTTCGCGAACGTCTACGAGTACCAGTACAACGCCGTGCGCGTGTTCGAAGCGGAGCGCGAGGAGTACACGGCGCTCAACGTGACCGACACGCAGGTCGCGATCGGCGCGGAGTACAAGGCGCTCACCGCCGACAAGCTCGACGATCTCGTCGACGCGGTGAACGCAGAGCGCGATCCCGCCGTGAAGAACGCGGCGTTCATCACGTTCAACGGCGATCTCCACAACGGCGGCTCGCCGGGATCGATCCGCCAGCGCATCGTCGCCAAGACGTACCTCGACGAGACGAAGCGGGTGGTCGACGCGCTGAAGCGCCTGAACCTCCCGATCTTCCTCACGGCCGGAAATCACGACGGCTACGCGGCCATCGGCCACGTCCCGAGCCTCGTGAAGAGCGCGGACGAGCGGCTCGGCGACAGCCTGAAGAAGGTCATCGACGAGCAGAACAACGTCGCGTGGCCGGGCTACTCGTGGGACAGCTTCGCCGCGTTCCTCGACAAGACGCAGGCGACGCCGGGCGGCCTCCACAAGGACATCTTCGAGGGGACGTTCGAGCGCCGCGTCGGAGAGACCTTCGCGACCTCGTTCGCGAAGGAGGTGCCTCGCGCCGACCGCAACGTCATCCTCTACGACGGCTTCTACCAGTGGCAAAAGACGTACGGGCCGCTCTACACGTCGTGGACGTTCGGGAAGAACCGCTACGTCTCGATGAACTCGTACGAGCTCCGGCAGCACCGGCGGACGGGCTGGGGCATGTACACCGTCAACTACGGCGGCGCTGTCTCGAAGCCCCAGCTCGAGTGGCTCGACCGCGAGCTGACGCGCGGCAAGCTCGCCGGCGAGGACATGGTCGTCCTCATGCACCACGACCCGCGCGGCGGGCACAAGGGCACGGACCACGGCTACTACTCGCCGATGATCGAGTTTCGCGGCATCGCGCAGAGCACGCTGAACTACCTGTTCAGCAGCGTGTTCGTCCCGGCGGTCTGCAAGCAGCCCAATTGGTCACTCTCCGTCGACGAGCGTGAGAGCTGCCTCCACGACGGCCTGCAGGAGTGGATGGGGCCCGACGAGCTCGACAAGGACGGCGCGGCGTTCTTCCTCTCCGGCGTCGAGCTGCTGAGGCGGTTCGTCAAGAGCGACCACGCCCGCACGCTGGTGCTCGGCCACGTCCACTTCAACAGCCTCGAGGTCCTCCAGTCGGGCGACGTCCTCATCCCGAACCGCCTCTCGATGGACCCCGCGACGACGAGCGCGAACGCGTCGATCGAGGCCGCCAACCCGGTGCGCCGCCTCGCCTGGGAGGAGCGCCTCGCCCCGTCCGCGCCCGGCGCGTGGCGCTTCGCGGCGCCGGGGATGCCGAGCCTCGCGAACGACGTCGAGACGAGCCTCGACGTCCGATCCTTCGACCGGTGGCGCGCCGACCTCGACGCGATGCTGCGCGAGGCGACGCCGAGGCCGATGACCACGCTCTCCGCGCCCGGCGGCGGCCCGCGCGAGCTCGCGATCCTCCGCTTCACGTCGGGCGCCGATCTGGCGAGCCAGAAATACGAGGGCGACTCGATGTTCGGCTACTCGGTGCTCCACGTCACCAAGCAGACCGACGCGGCGCGCGTGAACCGCCTGACCTTCTTCAAGCACGACGGCGCGTCCGAGACGTTCGAGAAGATCGACACCGTCGACGTCGACCGGACGAAGAGCGTCGCCGCCCGCGCGCCGTCGAACCCGGTCGACCAGCTCTTCGAGTGGTAGAGCGCTCCGCGGCTGCCTCTCGAGCGGCAGCGCGCGCCGCACCGCGGCCGCTCGAGCCGTCGCGGGCCCCGCTACTTCTTGCGCAGGCCGAAGCCGCCGAGGGTGAGGCCGCCGAGGCCGAAGACGGCGGAGATCGATCCGAAGATCGTCATCCGGCGCAGCGACGCCGCCTTCACGAGCTCGACGACCCACTCCGTGCCCTTGCCACGCAGCAGGGGATCTTCGGCGAACTTGTCCTCGATCGTCAGGTAGGTGTGGAGGTTCCAGAAGAAGAGCCCGCCCACGCCGAGCGCGATGACGAGGAGGACGGCGCCGCCGACGATCATCCCGACGTTGCGCTTGGGAGCGGCCGTCGGCGCCGCCTGCCACGGCTGCCCCGGCGCGAGCGCAGGCTGGGGCGGGTACGACGGCTGCTGCTGCTGCCACGGTGACATCGACGGCGGCGCGGGATGGTTCATGTCGCTCATGTACGCCCGCACCGCGAGGATCTCCCCTGCCGGGCGTCCCGGGCGGCCGCCGAGCGGTAGGCTTTAGCGCGCGCGGCGCTCGCGCGTCGCTCCCGTCACGGGATCGATTTGCAGCAGCGAAAGCCGAGGTGGTAGTTGACGTGCATCGCGCGGTCGAGCTGTTCGACGTGCCACCGCGGGTCGAAGTTGCAGTGGTCGGGGTAGGCGCCGGTCTTGTTGGTCGTCGTCGCCGGGACCGGCTCGTTCGGCTCCTTCGCGAGCTCGTTGTAGAACCAGGCGCTGCCCTTGAGCTGCGTGACCACGCGATCGCCGTCGCGGCGCATCATGACCTCGGCGACGTTGCCGTGCTGATCGAACACGCCGAAGCGTGAGCGGCACTTCGGGTACGAGCCGCTCGGCTCGGTGTCGGTCGTGCACGTGTTCCACGTCGTGCGCGCGTCGCGGACGACGCACGCCTGACGGTGGCGGAGGTTCGTGTGGCAGATCTCGAGATCGAGCTTGTCGCCGTAGGCGTAGCGCTGGTCGGGCCCGCCCTCGGGATCGCCGCGGCAGGCGATGTTCCACTCGATGTCGGAGCAGAGGCGCTTGCCCTGGAGCTCGCAGACCTTCTTCGCGAGCGGCGGCTGCGTCCAGACCATCGGCAGCTCGCAGGCCTTGTTGGGGAACTCGAAGACGTCGATGCAGAACCACGCCTCTTTCCCCTTCACCCAGATCGGCACCATGTTCTCGGCGCCGCACTTCTCGCGCTGCTCGGGCGTCTGGATGACGACGCCCTTCAGGCCTTCGAGGCATTTCGCGCGGCTGATCGAGTGCTGGGCGATCGCCTTGTTGCCCTGGTTGGCGTGGTGTGGGCCGTCGGTGTTGAACATCGACCGGAGGAACGCGTCTGCCTGGACCGTCTTCTTCTGTTGGTCGGAGAAATCTCGGATCGAGAAGAGCGAGAGCAGCTCCTCCCGTGTCTCGCGGTGCAGCTTCATCGGATCGTCGTCGACGATCGCGACGCTCGCGTCGCCGGCGGTCGCGTCGAGCAGCGCGCGCGCGGCCGCGTCGAGCCGGGCGCCCTCGACGGCGGCGTCGAGCGGCGCCTCGGGCGGCGGCGGTGCGCTCGGGCCCTTCGCCTCCGGTTGGCCGTCGTGGGGCGCCCGCGTCGGCGTGCAAGAGGTCGCGGCCAGCACGATCGCCGCGGCGGCGAAGCAGGCCGCGGAGGCCAGGCGGCGCGAGGGGACCGCGCGCGCGCCCGGAGGGGGCGGCACGATCAGGCTGGTCCGTCGCGACGGCTTGGCGCGAGCCATGGATCGATCCTAACAACGTCCGGCGGCGAAGACCGCTTTCCGGCCGACGTGAGGTAGGGTCGGCGAGGGCG
This sequence comes from Labilithrix sp., assembly GCA_019637195.1. GTDB lineage: Bacteria > Myxococcota_A > Polyangia > Polyangiales > Polyangiaceae > Labilithrix. The sequence continues at coordinate 23,089 of JAHBWA010000109.1, forward strand.
CTCGCCCGGCGCGGCGGAGCGCGGGCGCTCGCAAGGCGTTCGACCGGCCCGTGTGCACGGCCATTGCATGGAACCCTGCGGAGATTTAGGTTCGGAGTGTCATGGCGGATGACTTCTATTCGGTGCTCGGCGTCCCGAAGAACGCCGAAGCCGATGCGATCAAGAAGGCATATCGGAAGCTCGCGCGCGACCTGCACCCGGACAAGAACCCGGGGAACAAGGACGCCGAGACGCGCTTCAAGGCCGTGAACCGCGCGTACGAGACGCTCCACGACCCGAAGAAGCGCGCGCTCTACGACGAGTTCGGCGAGGAGGCCCTGCGCGAGGGCTTCGACGCCGACAAGGCGCGGACCTACCGGCAGTGGCAGAGCCAGGGCGGCAACGGCTTCCGCGGAGGATCGGGGGGCGGCTTCCCAGGCGCGCGCGCGGTGAACCTCGAGGACCTCTTCGGCGGGGCCTACTCGCAGGGCGGCGACGCCGACTTCGGCGACCTCTTCGGGCGGCGGCGGCGCGGGCCGATGAAGGGGGCCGATCTCGAGCAGGAGATCACCGTCGATTTCGACACGGCGGTGCGCGGCACCACGCTCCAGCTCCGGCGCCCCGACGCGCAGGAGGCCGTCACCGTGCGGATCCCCCCGGGCGCGGACGAAGGCAGCCGCGTGCGCATCCCCGGGCAGGGCGGGCAGTCGCCGAACGGCGGACCGAGCGGCGATCTCGTGCTCGTGATCCACGTGCGCCCGCACCCGCTCTTCAAGCGGGAGGGGGACGACCTCCACCTCGAGGTGCCCATCCGCGTGAGCGAGGCCATCCGCGGGACGAAGGTGAAGGTGCCGACGTTCGAGGGGCCCATCTCGGTGAAGGTCCCGCCGAGCACGCAGAGCGGCACCGTGCTCCGGGTGCGCGGCAAGGGCGTGAGCCGCAAGGGCCGGCCCCAGGGAGATCTCTACATTCGCTTCATGGTCCACGTACCGCAGCCGAACAACGATCGCGACGCGGCCGACCTCGGGCGCGTCGTCGACGAGCTGGCGCGCTTCGAGGATCCGAACCTCCGCCGCCACCTCGACGTCGATCTCGGTCAGTGACGAGCGGCGCGAGCGCCCGCCGCCAGTGCGCGTGCGCGCCCGCGCCCGCCACCCGCGCTACCGTGTGACGCCCGGCCCGCTGCCGAGCCCGTCTCGACAAAAGCGCATCCCCGGGAAACCGAGCTGGACGCTGGCCTCTTCCGTTCGTGTACTCTGAGCCTCCGATGATCTCGCTGGGGCGCGTCGCGCTCGTGCACGTCCTTCTGTCCGGGCTGGTGCTCGTCGCCGCGTGCGGAGGAGGGAGCGGCGCGGCGGCCCCGAGCGCACCGGGCCCGTCTCCGGACGGCGAGGCCCCCGCGGGCACCGCCAGCGATCCGACCGCGGAGAGCGCGCCGGCCGGGCCGCCGAAAGAGGTCGACTGCGGCGATTTCACGACCTGCGCGGTCGCGTCCGACGGCCTCGTGCGCTGCTGGGGGCGCGACAAGGAAGGCGAGCTCGGCGCGGGCAAGGGGCAGGGTGAGCAGCTCGAGCGCAAGCTCGTCCCCGGCCTCGGCAAGGTTTCGAAGGTCGCCCTCGCCTCCAAGTTCGGCTGCGCGCTCCTCGAGGACAAGAAGGTCAAGTGCTGGGGCACGGGCCGCATCGCGAACGACGGCAAGACGTGGGACGACGCGAAGCCCGTGCTCGTCTCCGGCGTGGGAGAGGTCGACGAGCTCGCCGCGAGCGGGGCGCTCGCGTGCGCGCGGAGCGGGAGCGGCGTCACCTGCTGGGGTGCCGACGTGCAGACCATCGGCACCCCGCCGAAGGGCGCGTTCAAGCAGATCGCCGTCGGCTTCACCCACGCCTGCGCGCTCGACGCGTCGGGTACGGTGACCTGCTGGGGAGGTGCGGGCGACTGGGGCACCGGCGGGGTGTTCGCGAAGCCGCCCGTCACCGCCGCGGTGCAGGTCGTCACCGGCGACCGTCACGGCTGCGTGCTCACGAAGAACGGCACCGTTCAGTGCTGGGGCATGAACGACGCCGGGCAGCTCGGCGTGAAATCGGACATCGAGCCCCACAAGAAGCTCGTGACGGTACCCGGGGTCGGCGGCGTCGCCCGCCTGATCGCCGGTGAAGCGTCGACCTGCGCGCTCCTCTCGGACGGCTCGGTCCGCTGCTGGGGCTCCAACGGCGAAGGCGAGCTCGGCCTCGGGACCCGGTCGTCCGACGAGCGGCCCGCCCACGTGACGGCGCTCACGGCGGTCGCCGACGTGTGCCTCGCCTCCGCCCACGGCTGCGCGCTGACGAAGCAGAGCAAGCTGCTCTGCTGGGGCTCGAACGCCTTCGGACAGATCGGCGACGGCACGAAGGAGCGCCGGCCCGCCCCCACAGCCGTCGTCTGGTGACGCGAGGGCCGCCGGCGAGGCGTGCGCGGCCGCCGGCGAGCCGTCAGCGGCGCTTCTTGCCGCCCTTCTTCTTCTGACGCGCCGGTCCCGGCCCGCCTTTGTTCTTGCGCGCCGGCGGGCCCTTGCTACCGCCGCGTGACGGCGTCTCGCTGCGCTGGCCGGGCTTCGCGCTCTTCTTCGGGCGCCCGTCGGAGCCGCCCTGCTTCGGCGCGCCGCTGCGCGAGCCGCGCGCGTCGCCCTCGGACGCGCGTCGCTCTCCGCGGGCTGCTCCCGCGCCTCCGCGAGCGCCCGCGCCACGTCCACGTCCACGCCCGCGGTCATCGCGGGCGCCTCGGGCATCGCCCCGGCCGCCGCGCCCTTCGTCGCTCGCGCCGTCGTGCTCGCCGCGCATCCGCCGTGCGTAGACGGTCCGGCGGAGGATCGCGCAGTCCGTGATCTCCACCATGATGCGGTCGCCGAGGCGCACGGCGTCGCCGCTCCGCTTGCTCGTCGCCATGAGGCCGTCGTCCTCGACGACGAACTCGGGCCCGAAGTCCTCGATCTTCACCAGCACGTCGACGAACGGCTCGTCGAGCGTCACGAAGGCGCCGCTCCCGACGAAGGCCGAGATGGTCCCCTCGAAGCGCTCGCCGATGCGGTCGATCATGTAGAAGCAGCGGTAGATGTCGAGGATCTCGCGCTCGACCTCCATCGCCCGGCGCTCCGCCACCGACGAGTGGAGCGCGGCCTCCTGCAAGGCCTCCGGGGCCGCGACGCGGCCGAGGAGCTTCTTGCGCGCGCGCTCGTCCTCGGCGACCGCCGCGTGGACGACGCGGTGGACGACGAGGTCCGGGTAGCGTCGGATCGGCGAGGTGAAGTGGAGGTACGCCTCCGACGCGAGCCCGAAGTGTCCGAGGTTCGCGACGTCGTAGGTCGCTTGCTTCATCGACCGCAGGAGCAGGCTGTTCAAGACCTGCGCGTTCGGATGATCGGCGAAGCCCTCGAGGATCTGCGCCAGGCCCTTGGGGGTCTGCGTCTCGTCGACGTCGAGCTCGATGCCGAGCACCTCGCACATCGCGGCGAGCCGCGTGAGCTTCTGCGGATCCGGCGGGAGGTGCACGCGGAAGACGCCGGGCAGAGAGCGCTCGAGCAGCCAGCGCGCGACGACCTCGTTCGCGAAGATCATCAGCTCCTCGATGAGCTGGTAGGCCTTCTTGACGCCCGGATCCTTCGCGCGCTTCGTGACGCTGGTGGGCTGCCCCTCGGCGTCGAGCTTCACGACCGGCTCGGGGAGGTCGAAGTCGAGCGCGCCGCGGTTCAGCCGGCGCGAGCGCAGGATGCGCGAGAGCTCGTGCGCGACGCGGAGGCCGTCGATCATCTCCTCGGCCTTCGGCTGACGCGCCGGCTCGGCCGTGAAACCGAGCGCGCGGGCGACGCCGCCGTAGGTGAGCTTGGCCGCGCTGCGCATGAACCCGCGGACGAGGCGCGACTTCTTCACCGCGCCGCGGGCGTCGAGCTCCGCGTGCACGCAGAGGCAGAGGCGCGTCACGTCGGGCAGGAGCGAGCAGAGGCTCGAGGAGAGCGCGCGCGGGAGCATCGGGATCGCGCGGTCGGGGAGGTAGATGCTGCAGCCGCGCGCCTTGGCCTCGTCGTCGAGCTTGGTGCCGGGCCGGACGTACGAGCTGACGTCGGCGATCGCGATCCACACCTCGTAGCCGCCGCTCTCGGTGCGCTCGACCCAGACGGCGTCGTCGTGATCGCGCGCGTCGTCGGGGTCGATCGTGGGCAGGGGGACGTGCGTGAGGTCCTCGCGTCCCTCGAGCAGCTCCTCCGGGACCTCGCCGCCGTAGCCCTCGGCCTCGGCGACGGCCTCGGTCCCGTGGACCTCGTCGATCTTCGCGAGGAAGAGGACCTTGCTGACCTCGACGCCGAGCTCGCCCGGCTGCCCGAGCACCGCGATGATCTTCCCCTCGGGGTTCTCGCCGGGCTCGATCGGGAAGCGGGTGATCTCGGCGACGACGACCTGGCCCTCCTGGCCGCTGTTGCCCTCGGGGCCGGCGCGGTCGATCTCGCGCGTCAGCACGACCGGACCGCGGACGCGCGGATCGTCGAGGTCGACCCAGGCGTTCTTGCCCTTTCGCCGGAGGACGCCGGAGACGCGCGTGGTCCCGCGCTTCACGACCTCGGCGATTCGCCCCTCGGCGCCGCGCGGGCCGCGGCCGATGATCGTGACGAGGACCTGGTCGCCGTGCATCGCCCCGCCGAGCGCGTCGGCCCCGATGAAGACGTCGTCCCCGCTCGCGGTCGGGCTCGACACGAAGCCGAAGCCGCGCGGGTTGACCGTGAGGAGCCCCTCGCGCCGCTCGCCACCCTTTCCCCTGGCGCCGCTCGAGCCGAGCCCGCGCTGGTTGACGAGCTTGAAGCGCTGGCCCTGGGCGGTGACCGAGCCGTCGAAGACGAGGTCGTCGAGGAGGCGCAAGAGCCCCTCCATCGAGCTTGCGCCTACCCCGAGCTCGATGGCGAGCTCGGTGGCGTCCACCGCCCGGTCCCGGCTGCCGAGGGCCTCGAGGACGGCGGTCCGTGACGGAAGAGCCCTTCTCATGGCGCCTACTTACGCGATATCGCCTACCGCGTCGCTCGGATTCGAGCCGCGGGAATATTGGGCCAGCTTTGCCCTTAGACTTCCAGCAAGGTCCGGGCGCCGTCCGACTATGCTCTCAGGTTCCGGCATGCGGAAAAACGTCTGGTTCTGGCTCACCGTCGTGCTCGTCGCCGCTGCGCTCGTCGCGAGCGCGGTCCTCCTCGTCGACTACGTGAGGCCGGCGCCGGTCTTTTGCGACGCCGGAGGCGGCTGCGGCAAGGTCAAGGCGACGGTCTTCGCGCGACCGCTCGGCGTCCCGCTCCCGGCCATCGGCCTCGTCGGGATGCTCGGCATCGGCCTCGCGGCGCTCGTTCCCGGTCGCGGCGCGCGGCTCCTGCAGGCGGCGCTCGCCGTCTCCGCCGGCGCGGCCGGGCTCTTCTTCTTCGGGATCCAGGCGAAGATGGGCGCCCTCTGCCCGTTCTGCGCCGTCGTGGACGGTGCGGCGATCGCGCTCGCCGTCGTCGCGCTCTTCCGCTGGCGGAAGGCGTGGGATCCCCCGAGCGGGCGGCTCGTCCCCGCGGCGTCCGCGCTCGGGCTGGTCGCCTCGATCGCGGTCCCGTTCGCGGTCGGCTTCCAGCTCCGCGCGATCCCCGGCGACGTCCCGCCGGCCATCGCCGAGGAGATGCGGGCGAGCGGGCGCGGGAAGGTCACCGTCGTCGACTTCGTCGACTTCGAGTGCCCCTTTTGCCGGATGACCCACGCGGACCTCGCGCCGCTGCTCGAGGAGCGAAAGGACAAGGTGCGCGTCGCGCGCAAGCACGTGCCGCTCCGGATGCACCCGCACGCGCTCGACGCGGCCAAGGCGGCCTGCTGCGGCGAGGTGCTCGGGAAGGGCGACGCGCTGGCCGACGCGCTGTTCCACGCTCCGCCGCACGAGCTCACGCCCGAGGGGTGCGAGCGCCTCGCCGCGCAGCAAGGCCTCGACCTCGAGAAATTCCGCGCGTGCGTCGCGGACCCGGCGACCGAGGCGCGCATCGAGAAGGACAAGGAGACGTTCCGCGCGGTGAAGGGGCACGGCCTTCCGACGATCTGGATCGACGGGACGAAGCTCGAGGGCGCGCAAGACCGCGCGACCCTGACCGAGGCGCTCGACGAGGCGATCCGCGCGCTCTAGCGCTCGCGCGGATCGACTCCGGCCTGCTGGACGCACTTGCCCGGCGCGTCGGCGATGAGCGCGGGCAACTGGCAGCGGAAGCCGGAAGGGCAGGAGTGAGGGTTGATCGAGAAGCCGTCGCAGCGGATGTCCTCGACCTTCACCAGCTCGCACGCGCGGGTGTCGACGTTGCACTGCGCGACGCTGTGGTCGTCGAGGGCCAGGATGAGCGGGCACGCGTGTGGCCGCTCGCAGCCGAGGGCCGCGTTGTACGCCGCGACGCCGTCCGCGTGGATGGCGACGTACGCGCCTAGCGGGCAGCAACCCTTCTCGATGCGCGCGCAGTCGGCGTCGACCTCGCAGCCGATCGAGGGGATCGCGGGGGGCGGGCCGGGCTCCCAAGGAGCGAGCGGCACCTCGTCGGTCGGGGGCTCGTCGCTCGTCGTCGGGGCGTCCTCGCCATCGCGCGCGACGTGGCCGCGCGGGTCGCGGGCGACGTCGTCGCCGACCGCGACGATCGGCAGCTCGCCGGCGCGCGGCGGCGCGTCCTCGTGCGTCGACGTCGCGCATGCGGGGCCGACGACGACGGCGCCGGCCAGCGCGGCGCACGCGATGAAGACGTGCGCCGCGAGGCGAACGGCTGAGCCTGTCGCTCCGGCCCGACGGCGCACGCCGGCGTCGAGAAGGTGATGTGGTGAAGGGGTGGGGTACAACATGGCGGCGAAACTACGTACGAATTCGGCGCGCGCGATGGGACGGAATCGCGCGCGGCGTTGCGCCGTCGAACGGAGGTACGGCGGCGCGAGGTTCGACGCCTTGGGTTAGGATCCCGTCCCGTAAAACCGCATCGCAAGGAGTCTCCCGCCATGTCCCTTCGCTTCGTTCTCCCCTGTGTCACCGCCGCCGCTCTCGCCCTCGGTGTCGCGGGTTGCGGCAAGGAGGTCGTTCGCGGCGCCGACGATCCCAGCGTCGATTCGCACGCGCTCTCGACCGGCCTCGACAAGGAGGACATGAAGCGCGCCTTGCGCGACACGCTGAACAAGCTGCGCGCGTCGCCGGTGATGAACGAGTGGCGGACGACGAACCCCCAGCCGATCGTCGCGATCTTCCCGTTCCAGAACAGCACGAGCGAGCACATCGACTCGTCGCTCGACACGATCCTGAGCGAGGCCGAGACCTGGCTCCTCGAGGCCAACACGGTCCGCGTCGTCTCGCGGCAGCGCCAGGGGGAGATGATCCGCGAGGTCGAGGGCCAGCAGAACGCCGTCTTCAACCCGGCGAACGCCGCCAAGTACGGCAAGCAGCTCGGCGCGAAGTACTTCATCACCGGTAAGGTCTCCGGCAACGACGAGCGCAGCGAGGACATGCGCCGCGTGCAGTACTTCCTCTACATGCAGGTCATCGACGTCGAGACGAGCGAGATCCGCTTCCAGGGGAAGAGCGAGATCACGAAGGCCGTGAAGTAGCGGGCGAGGGGAGCCAGAGTGAGAGCAGTACCCCTCCTTCGCGTCGCGCGCGGCGCGCTCCTCCGCGCGGCCTCGGCCGGCGCGCTCGTGCTCGCGCCGTGGCTCGTCGGCTGCGGCGGTCACGAGGCGCGCACGGTCAAGATGCGCACGGCGCTCGACGCCGGGGACGCCAAGGGGGCGATCAAGGTCATCAACGAGGAGCTCGAGGTCTCGAGCGACAAGCAGCTCCCGAAGGACATCAAGGGAGACAACGCGCTCCTCGTGCTCGATCGCGGCAGCATCCAGCAGGGCCTCGTCCGGTTCGACCTCTCGCGGCAGGACTTCGAGGCCGCCGACAAGGCGATCGACAT